>NZ_JBWKLE010000019.1:13304-129313 GCF_056430495.1 Streptomyces sp. NPDC045967
CTCCAAACTGTCACCTGGCACCCCCCCCCCCGACCCCCCCCGAACCCCCCCCCCCCAAGGACCTCCCTCCGTGCCGGTCCCGGGGCGCCGTGGCGTCCGGGGGTCCCCCGTCACCCGCGGGCGGGGACGGTGCACTCGAAGGCGTGCAGGTACGCGTTGACCGGGCGGATCTCGCCGACCTCCAGACCGGCTTCCCGGATGCGGCCGAGCAGGCTGCCCTCGGTGTGCTTGGCGCCGCCCACGTTGAGCAGCAGCATCAGATCCATCGCGGTGGTGAACTTCATCGACGGGGTGTCGTCCACCAGGTTCTCGATGACGACGACCCTGGCGCCGGGGCGGGCCGCCTCGATCACGTTGCGCAGGGTCCTGCGGGTGCTGTCGTCGTCCCACTCCAGGATGTTCTTGATGAGGTAGAGGTCCGCGGCGACCGGGATGGAGTGGCGGCAGTCGCCGGGGATGATGTCGGTCCGCCCGGCGAGCGGTCCGCCGTCGCGCAGCCGGCGGTCGGCCTTCGCCACGACGCCCGGCAGGTCGAGCAGGACGCCCCGTACGGCCGGGTGCTTCTCCAGCAGGCCGGCCAGTACGTGGCCCTGGCCGCCCCCGATGTCCGCGACCACGCCGACTCCCGTGAGGTCGAGGAGTTCCGCGATGTCCCGGGCCGACTGGGTGCTGGAGGTGGTCATCGCCTGGTTGAACACCTGGGCGGATTCGTGCGCGTCCTGGTGCAGGTAGTCGAAGAAACCCTTGCCGTACAGGTCCTGGAACACGCTGCCGCCGGACCGCACCGCGTCGTCGAGACGGGGCCACGCCTGCCAGGTCCAGGGTTCGGTACACCACAGGGAGATGGCCCGAAGGCTGTGCGGATCGTCCTCGCGCAGCAGGCGGGACATCTCGGTGTGGACGAAGGCGCCCTCCGGGGTCTCCGCGAAGATCCCGTGGCAGGAGAGGGCACGCAGCAGCCGGTGCACCGGCCGGGGCGCGGCACCCACCGCCGCCGCGAGGTCCTCGGCGGTGGCGGGCGACTCCGCGAGGGCGTCGGCGACACCGAGGCGGGCGGCGGCCCGAACGGCGGCGGCGACCGCCGCGCCGAAGACGAGCTCGCGCAGCCGCATCGCCGGCTGGGGACCGGCGGCGTCGACGGGCGTGGTGATGTGGACGGCCGGGGCAGGGGCGGCGGGGGCCCTCGGGGTCGGGTGCGGAGTGGGGCTTACCGTGGTCATGCGGCCTCGATTCTCCTGATCAGCGGGAACACCGGTCAGCACATCCCCGCGGGCTGCGAGGTCTCGCACCGGTTGCCGAGGAACGTGTTGCCGGATCCCGTCCCCTGGTTGGCCAGGTCCGCCGGCTTGTTGCCCCTCACCTCGTTGTCCCTGATCACGTTGTCGGTGTTCGTGGCGCCCACGAAGCTCTTGAAGAGCAGGATTCCGCCGGACAGCGGGGAGGCGCCCACGTTGTCGCGGATCGAGTTCGACCGGATGGTCGTCTCCTCGGCACCGGTGAGGACGATGCCGGCGCCCTGGATGTCGGGGAGGCGGCTGTTGCCGCGGCAGAACTTGTTGTTCCGGTGGATGCGGTTGTTCCGGATGGTCATGTCCCCGGCGCCGGGTTCGCCCTCGTCGCCGACGACGAAGATCCCGCCGCAGTTCCCGGTCAGGACGTTGCCGTCGACGGACAGGTTGCGCACGCGCCGGACGGTGACTCCGATGCGGTTCCCGGTGAGCGTGTTGTTTCGGACGACGGCGCCGAGGGTGTCGGTGGCGCCTCCCTCGCGGTCGATGGTGTTGGCGACGAAGATGCCGGACTCGGCGTTGTCGCGGGCGGTGTTGGCGCGGAACACGCCCCGGGTGGACCGCTCCTGGGCGATGCCCCAGGTGCCGTTCTTCTCGGCGGTCACCCGCTCGACGGTCATCCGGTCGGTCCTGGAGGCCCAGATGCCGCTCTTCCTGAAGCCCTTCAACGTCAGCGACCGGATGGTCACCCGGTCGACGGTCTTCTCCGCGGCTCCTATGACGCAGATGCCGTTGCCGGTCTGTGCGCAGGGGCTCTCGGCGCGCGCGGGCAGCGTCGCGACCGGAGGCATGATCACGGTGGTGGGCCCGGAACCCCGCAGGGTGAGGGGCTTCGTGATCTGCACGCTCTCGTGGTAGGTGCCGGGGAGCACGACGATGGTGTCTCCCGGCCGTGCGGCGTCCACCGCTTCCTGGATCGATTCTCCCGAATGCACCGTGCGTCGGGCCGCGGCGGCCGAAGGCGACGCCGCGCCGAGGCCTGTGGCCATGACGACTGAGATGCATGCGAGGACCATGAGCTGTCGATTCGTCACGATGGTGAAGTTATGGGGGATCAGGTCCGCCCGCCACACCGGCTGAGCGGATGGATACCCACCGCTGGCAAACGGGCCCATTTCCAGGTCCGGACGGGTGGCTGCCCGCGCGTCGCCTTGGCGGCCGCAGCGGAGGGCCGCGGAGGGCCGGTCATTCCTGTTCTCGTCATACGAAACCGAAGGGCCGGCCGCCTGTCCGACACCGGTTGTAGCCTGGAAACCCACCGCTCCGGTGCCTGGGCGCGCACGGCCATGGGGGAAGTCTTGGGGGATTCGGACGACCGGCCGCAGGCCGGTCAGAGCCACGTGTCCGACGACGCCGGCAGCCTGCCGTTTCCCGCCCGGCTGAGACGTCTGCGGATGCAACGCGGCATGTCCCTGGCGGACCTGGCCCGGCGCACGCACTACAGCAAGGGCTACCTGAGCAAGATCGAGACGGGGGCCAAGCGCGCGACCGTGGACGTCGCCCGGCGCTGCGACGAGGTGCTCCGGGCCGACGGCGAACTGCTGCGCGGGGTGCGGGAGGCCACGCCGGCCGCTCTCGGGCCGGGCGAGGCCGGACAGCAGGCGGACCCGTCCCCGTACCGCGGTCTGCCGGCCTTCGCCGCACAGGACGCGCAGTGGTACTTCGGCCGGGAACGGGCCACGGGCGAGCTGGTCGAGCGGGTCTTCGAGCGGATCGGCAACGGCCCGCTGCTGCTGGTCGCACCCTCCGGCGCGGGCAAGTCCTCGCTGCTGAACGCGGGCCTGGTGCCGGCGCTCCGGCGGGCGGGCGGCTTTCCGATGCCGGGCGCGGACACCTGGCCGGTGGTGCGCTTCACTCCCACGGCGCATCCCCTCGACGAGCTGCTGGTGTGCACCGCGAAGGTGCTCGGGCGCGATCTCGGCCTGTCGGCCCGGGAGTTGCGCGAGCGTCCGGCGGCGCTCCTGGAAGCCGTACGCCGGCTGTCGGACGCCCACCCCGGCCCGGGCCCCGGGGGGCGAAAGGATCCGGAGCGGGAGCGGGGCCACGGCGGGGAACGGGACCACGGCGCGGAGACGGACCGGGTACCGGAGACGGACCGGGTGCCGGACGGGGACCGGGTGCCGGACGGGGACCGGGAGCCCCCACCCGTCCGACCCGTGCTGATCGTCGACCAGTTCGAGGAGCTGTTCACCCTCTGCACCGACGAGGAGGAGCGGCACGCCTTCGCCCGGACGCTGACGGCGCTGTCCACGGCCCGGCCCGGCGGCGCGGACGGGCCCGCTCCGGCCGTCGTGGTGCTCGGCGTACGGGCGGACTTCACCGGCAGCTGCCTGGACCTGCCGGACCTGGCCTCGGCCTTCGCCTCCGGGCTCTTCGTCCTGCCGCCGATGTCCCTGGCGGAGCTGCGGGAGTCCATCACGCGTCCGGCGGAGCTCGCCGGCGTCGCCCTCGAGCCGGGCCTGGTGCCCCTGCTGCTGCGCGACGCCGGCCTGCGCGAGGACACCCCCGGCCACACGCCCTCCGGCGTGCTGCCGCTGGTCTCCCACGCCCTGATGGCCACCTGGCAGCAGCGCACCGGGTCGACCCTGACGGTCGCCGGGTACGAGCGGACCGGCGGCATCCAGGGGGCGATCGCGCGGACCGCCGAGACCGTCTTCGCCCGGCTGTACCCGGCCGAGCAGCGCGCCGTCCGCCGGATCCTGGTCCGGCTGGTCCACGTCGCCGACGGCGCGGGGGCGACCCGCCGCCGGATGGACCGTACGGAGCTGCTGGAGCGGTCGTCCGATCCGCTCCGGGCCGCGGCGGCGCTCGACACCTTCGTCCGGGCCCGGCTGCTCACGGTGGACCTCGACACCGTCGAGATCACCCACGAGGCCCTGCTGCACGCGTGGCCGCGGCTGCGCGGCTGGATCCACGCCGACCGGGCCGGCCTGCTGGTCCACCAGCAGTTGGCGCACGCCGCCGCGGAATGGGACCGCGAGGACCGCGATCCCTCCGCCCTCTACCGCGGGGCACGGCTGGAGAACGCCCGGGCCTGGGCGGAGGACCTCGACGGCAGGAGCCGGCTCGGCCCGCTCGAGGAGGACTTCCTGCGGGCCGGGCAGGCCGCGCAGGAGGCC
This sequence comes from Streptomyces sp. NPDC045967, assembly GCF_056430495.1. Taxonomy (NCBI): domain Bacteria; kingdom Bacillati; phylum Actinomycetota; class Actinomycetes; order Kitasatosporales; family Streptomycetaceae; genus Streptomyces; species Streptomyces sp. NPDC045967. Next base: position 17,713 of record NZ_JBWKLE010000019.1, read on the forward strand.
CGCGAGCGGCAGGCCAGGCGGCAGGTGCGGTTGCGGCAGCGGCTGCTGGCCACGCTCGTGGTGCTGCTGGTGCTGGCCGTGGGCGCAGGCGGGCTGGCGTACGAGCAGCGGGCGGGCGCGCTCGGCCAGGAGCGCGTCGCCCGCTCGCGGGCGCTCGCCCTGCAGTCCGCCTCGCTGGCGGCGGGCCAGCCCGAGCGGTCGATGCGGCTCGCCGCGGAGGCCTACCGGACCTCGCCGACCACCGAGGCCCGCGGGGCGCTGCTGAGCACCCAGGCGCAGCCGTTCGTCGCCCGGCTCGGCGGGCACGGCGGTCCGGTGAACGCGGTGGCCTTCGCCCCGGTGGGCGGCGAGCTGGCGACGGCCAGTTCGGACGGCACGGTCACCTTGCGGCGGGTGGCGGACCACCGCACGACGGCTTCGTTCACGCTGCCCGGGCGGGTGCGGGCGGTCGGTTTCAGCCCCGACGGCCGCATCCTCGCGGCCACTTCCACGGACGGTCCCGCCCGGCTGTGGGACGTGGCCGGCCGGCGGACGGCGGCGGTCCTGGGGCCGCAGACCACCGGCGCCCGGGCGGTGGCCTTCGCCCCGGACGGGCGGACCCTGGCCGTCGCCTCTCCCGAGGGCACCGTCCGGCTGTGGGAGACCTCGGGTGAGTACCGGTCGGTGACCTCCTTGGAAGGCCACACGGGGCGGGTCAACGCGCTGGCCTTCGCACCGGACGGCCGCACGCTCGTCTCGGCCGGGGCCGACCGGACCGTGCGCCTGTGGGATCCGGCGGGGGTCCGCCCGCCGGCCGTCCTCGACGGGCACACGGACGAGGTGCTGGGGGCGGCGTTCGCGCCGGACGGGCAGAGCGTCGCCACGGGGGGCGTCGACCGGACCGTGCGGCTGTGGGACGTGGCGGGGCGCCGGACGACCGCGATGCTGTCGGGGCACAGCGACGACGTCAACGGAGTGGCGTACACGCCCGACGGGACGACGGTGGTCAGCGCGGGCGGCGACGGCACGACCCGGCTGTGGGACGTGCGCGCCGGACGGCTGACGGCGACCTTGGCCGGGCACACCGACTACGTGCTCGGCGCGGCCGTGGACCCGGCCGGGACGCTGCTGGCCACGGCCGGCTTCGACCAGTCGGTGGTGCTGTGGGACCTGCGCGGACAGGTGCTGACGTCGCGGCCGTTCAGCGAGGTGTGGCACGCCGCGTACAGCCCCGACGGAGGACTGCTGGCCACCGCCGAGGCGGATCACGCGGTGCGGCTGTGGGACGTGCCGGGGCAGCGGGTGGTGGCCGTGTTCACCGGGCACACCGAGACCGTGTTCTCGGTGGCGTTCGCGCCCGACGGGCGGACCCTGGCCTCGGCCGGCTCCGACGGCACGATCCGGCTGTGGGACCTCGCCGCGCGCGGGCCCGCCGGCACCCTCACCGGCCAGGGAGGCACCCTCTTCTCCGTCGCCTTCTCCCCCGACGGGCGCACCCTCGCCTCGGCCGGTTCGGACGGCACGGTGCGGCTGTGGGACGTGGCGGCGCGCAGCGCACTCGCCGTGCTGTCCGGGCACACGGACTTCGCCAACGACGTGGCGTTCAGCCCCGACGGGCGCACCCTGGCGAGCGCCGGCGACGATCTGACGGTACGGGTGTGGGACGTGGCCGGGCACCGGCAGCTGGCCGCGCTCACCGGCCACACCGGGGCGGTGCGGGGGGTGGCCTTCAGCCCGGACGGCCGGACCCTGGCCAGCAGCGGCAACGACGGGACGGTCCGGTTGTGGGACGCCCGCCGGCGCCGTTTCGAGGCGGCGCTGTCCGGCCACACCGGCTCGGCGCGGGGCATCGCCTTCTCGCCCGACGGGCTGACCCTGGCGAGCAGCGGCAACGACCGCACGGTGCGGCTGTGGGACGTGGCCGGCCGGCGTCCGGTGGCCGCGCTGTCCGGGCACACCAGCGCGGTGTGGGGGGTGGCCTTCTCCCCCGACCGCCGCACGGTGGCGAGCAGCAGCACCGACGGCACCGTACGGCTGTGGAGCGTGGACCCCGGGGCCCGGCTGGCGGAGATCTGCCGGCTCTCCCCCGGCCGGGGATGCGGACCCGGCCGCTGATCCGCCCCGCGCGGCCCGGACGCGGGGCGGGCCTTCAGGAACCGCCGTCGCCCGTCGGGCCCGAGGGTGATCGGCGCCCAGTTGTTGTCGTAGAGCGGGCCGGTGCCGGTGAGCTGCCGCCAGCGCCGTTCACCGGTGCGGAAGTCCACCGCGGTGAGGTACCAGGCGTCGATGCCCCAGGAGTGGGGCTCCTTCTCGTAGAAGTAGAGGAGGCCGTTGGCGGTGAGAGCTTGGGGACGACGGAAGGTGCGCGGACGGGGCTCCGCCAGACCGTGTCGCAGCCGCTGCCGTCGGCGCGCACGTCGATGCGGGCCGCGCCGCCGACGACGGACTTGCCGAGCAGCAGGGTGGTGACGTTCTCGTAGCCGTAGTTGTTCTCGACGACGATGCTGTTGCCCCAGGTGATCAGGGAGTTGTCGGTGGTGGAGGCGCCGGAGCCGAACACCGGCACCTTGCACACGAGCCGCCGGTCGGCCGGGACGTCCGCGCCGCGCCGGTAGACCAGGACGTTCATCCGGTCGTCGGCGTTGTCGGTGATGGCGACGTAGCCGTCGCCGAAGAGGTCGAGGGTGGTGCCCGAACCCTGGTTCACGGAGCCGGGCTTGGCGCCGGTACCGCGGTCGTAGGTCTGGCGCCACAGGATTTCGGGGGTGCCGTCGGCGGCGGCGCGGAAGCTGTAGAGCGCGTGGTCGGAGACCGGCCGCCGGAGTCGAAGGTGGCGGTGGCGCACTCACCGCCGAGTGCGGCGATCTTCCGGCTGGTCACCCGGGGGGCGTCGCCAAGTGGCCCGGACCACGGGGAGGTGGCGCTGCCGGCGGCATCGGAGTGCGTGCCGCTGCGGCCGCCCGGGGCCAGGAAGGGGTGCTGGGGCGGAGCTTGGCCGGGCAGCGGAGCGGGGACCGCGGCGGCCCCGTCGTACTGGCTGACCAGGCGGTGGCCGGGGGTCTTGGGTATCTCCTCGGCCTGGGCGGGCGTGACCCCGTACATCACCGTGAACACGGCGACGACCGGCGCCACGGCGCAGTTCAGGGCTCTTCGGAACATCCGGGCTGCCTCCACGTCTCCTCGGCACTGCTGACGTTGCGTCTGATGTCGCGCCGCGGCCGGACGCTAGATCGCGGTGCCCGAGGAGTCCATGCGGGAGCCGGATGATTCACGAACGCGCAACAGTGGCTCAGGGCTTCAGGCCGGAGACCAGGTTCGCGGTGGCCGTCAGACCGTCGTGGATGGTCGCCGCCATGCTGCTGCTCGCGAGGTAGAAGCCGAGCAGCACGCAGACGACGGCGTGCGAGAACTTCAGGCCGCCGCCGCGCAGGAAGATCCAGGCGAGGATGAGGAGCAGGACGACCACGGAGAGCGAAATCACCATCGAAACCTCCTTACTCGCCGCATGGTGGCGCAGGGAGGGGTGCGGTCGGGCGAAAGACGTGTCGGCCGTACGGGTGTTGACCGTCCGTGACGGGCGGTCAGTCCTTGACGATCTCGCTCCAGTGGGTGGTGCGGTCGCACCAGCGCTCCAGCAGGACCGGGTCGTGGCCCACGGCGAGGAGGCCCGCCCCGGTCTCGGCGCGGTACTCCTCGACCACTCCGACCAGGGCGGCCGTGGTGGAGGCGTCCAGCATCGCGGTCATCTCGTCGCAGACCAGCCAGCGCGGCCGGAGCACCAGGGCCCGGGCCAGGCAGGCGCGTTGCAGCTGGCCGTCACTGACCTCGTGGGGGCGGCGCGCCAGCAGATCGGGACCGAGACCGACACGCCGCGTCAACTCGGCGACGCGTTCGAGCACTTCCCCACGGCGTCCGGTGGCCCGGAGGGGCTCGGCGATGAGGTCGGCGAGCCGCAGCCGGGGGTCCGCGGAGAGCCGGGGCTGCTGGAAGACGACACCCACGGCGATCCGCAGGGAGCGCGGGGCCCGGTGGCGGAAGCCCGTCACCGGGCGGCCGTCGAGGGACACCGTCCCCCGGTCGGGGCGGTGCAGCAGGGCGGCGACCCGGGCGAGGGTCGACTTGCCGCAGCCGCTCGGGCCCAGCAGGCCGAGGGATTCGCCGGGGCGCAGGGTCAGGTGAGCTCCGCGGACGACGGGGGCGCGGCGGTCGTAGCCCGCGGTGACGGCGTCGAGTTCAAGCATGGTGGCAGGCCACCCCTTCGGTGAGCAGGGGGAGCCGTGCGCGGCAGTCCCGGTCGGCGGAGGGGCAGCGGGCGGCGAAGGCGCAGCCCGGCGGCAGCGCGCCGAGCTCGGGCGGGGTGCCGGGGATCGGTGTGAAGGCGCGTTCGGGGAGGGCGTCGAGCAGGCCGCGGGCGTAGGGGTGACGGGGTCCGGGTGCGCCGAAGAAGGGTGTGGCCGGGGCGAGTTCCACGATCCGTCCGGCGTACATGACGGCGACGGTGTCGGCGATGCGCTCGGCTGCCGCGAGGTCGTGTGTGATCAGCAGCAGGGCCCGGCCGGTGCCGCGGGTGTGGGAGCGCAGTTCGTCGACGGTGCGGTGGACGAGCTCCCGGTCCAGTCCGGTGGTCGGTTCGTCCGCCAGGAGCAGGGGTGCGTCGCCGACCAGGGCGAGGGCGGTGGCCGCCCGCTGGGCGAGTCCGCCGGAGAGCTGGTGGGGGTGGTGGTCGAGGTGGCTCGCGGGGAAGGCGGCCCGTGCCGCGGCCGTCTCCGCGGCCCCGCGCAGCGCCGCCTTCGGGACCGGGGCCAGTTCCCGGACGGTCTCCTCCAGCTGGGCCCGGATCGTGCGGACGGGGGTGAGGTGTGCGGCGGGGCTCTGCGGGACCAGGCCGATGCGGCGGCCCCGTACCGCCCGGGCCAGGGTCCGCTCGTCCGCGGCGAGCACGTCCGGACCGCCGGCGAGCCGCGCGGACCCGGAGGTCTCGGCGTTGCCGGGGAGCAGCCCGAGCAGCGCGGAGGCCAGCACGGACTTGCCGCAGCCGCTCTCGCCGACGAGGGCGAGGCACTGGCCGGGGCGGAGGTCGAAACTCGCGTCGGTGACGGCTTCGACGAAGCGGCCGCCGGGCATCGCGAACCGGACGGAGAGGTGCTCGACGCGGAGCACGGGCGGTGGGGTCACAGGGTCAGCTCCGAGCGGCGCCGGGGGTTCAGGCGGTCGCGCCAGGCGCCCGCGAGCCCGGCGATCGCCAGCGTCGGGATGATGAGGAGGAGGCCGGGGAAGGCCGTGGGCCACCAGTCGCCGGCGAGCAGCGAGCCGCGCGCCGTCTGCACCAGGTTGCCGAGGCTGGCCTGGTGGGACGGCAGGCCCAGGCCCAGGAAGGACAGGGCCGACTCGTGCCACATCGCGTGCGGGACCATGAGCACCGCGGCGAGGCCCGCCTGCGGCAGGACGCCCGGCACCAGGTGGCGTACGGCGACCCGCCACCGCGAGGCGCCGCCCGACACGGCGGCGTCCACGAAGGGGCGGCCGCGCAGCGAGAGCACCTCCGCCCGGACGATGCGTGCGGTGGACAGCCAGTGGGTCACGGCGACGGAGACCACAACGGGCCAGACCCCCGGGCGGAACATCGCGACGATGAAGATCCCCAGCAGCAGGTGCGGGATGGCGGACAGCGTGTCCACGGCCCGCATGGCGACGCGGTCCACCCAGCCGCCGAGCGACCCCGCGGCCGCGCCGACGGCCGTGCCGATGACGGTGGCCACGAGCGCCGCGACCAGGCCGACCAGCAGGGAGACCCGCAGGCCGTACACGCAGCGCAGCAGCAGGTCCCGCCCGACGTCGTCGGTGCCGAAGGGATGGGCCCAGGACGGCGGCAGGAGTTTTGCCGACAAGTCGACCGCCTGCTGGTCCAGTGGGACGAGCACCGGGACGAGCAGCACGGCCAGCACGATCACGGCCGCGGTCACCGCCGAGGCGCGGACGCGCAGGGTGCGCGTCGAGCGCCGGGCCCGCCCCCGCGGGTGCCGGATCGCCTCAGCCATCGAAGCCCACCCTCGGGTCCGCCAGCCCGTACAGCAGGTCGGACAGCAGGTTCCCCGCCAGTACGGCGGCCGTGGCCAGCACCGTCAACGCGGCCAGCAGCGGGAAGTCCACCGAGGTGGCGGCCCGGACGGTGGCCGCCGCGACGCCCGGCCAGCTGAAGACGGTCTCCACCAGCAGCGCGCCGGTGATCAGTTCCGGTACCCGGGAGCCGACCAGCGTCAGCATCGGCAGCATGCCCGAGCGCAGTCCGTGCCCGATCAGGACGGTCCGCGGTGCGAGCCCCCGGGCGCGGGCGCCGCGTACGGGGTCCTCCGCCAGCGCGTCGGCCACGCCCTGGCGGACGTAGAGGAAGAACCAGGGGAGCTGGGAGACCCCCAGCACCAGCGCGGGGAGCACCAGGTGGGTGGCGACCTGGCCGGGGGTGACCGTGTCGCTGCCCGCGTCCGTCAGGCCGCCCGAGGGCAGCACCCCGAGCCGTACGGAGAAGAACCAGATGGCCAGCAGCCCGAGCCAGAAGGCGGGGGCTGCTTCCAGGGTGTAGGCGAGCGAAGAGGCGCAACGGTCCAGCGGGCCGCCCTGGCGGCGGGCGGCGAGCACCCCGAGCGCCGTGCCGGCCAGGACCGCGACGGCGAAGGCGCAGCCGGCGAGCAGCGCCGACCAGCCGACCCGTTCGGCGATGACGTCGGCGACGGGCTGGCGCATCACGGTGGAGGTCCCGAGGTCGCCGGTGAGGGCGGAGGTGAGCCAGTCCCACCAGCGGGCGGCGAGCGGCTGGTCGACGCCGAGATTGGCTCCCAGCTGGTCGAGCTGCTCCTGCGAGGCGGTGAGGCCGGCGGTGCCGGCGTAGGCCTTCACGGGGTCGAAGGGGGACATCGCGGCGATGGCGAAGACCCCGAAGGTGACGACGAGCAGGACGGGGACGGCGGACAGGGTCCGCCGTCCGGCCATGCGCGCCATCGGCCCCCAGGGGAGGCGGGCGGAGCGGGGGGTCACGGGGTGCGGCTCACTTCTGCTTCGGCTTCCAGCTCTCGACGTTCCACCAGGGGCCGGAGCCGAGGCCGTGGTCGTGGGGTTCGACCTGCGTGGTCAGCCCCTCCCACTTCGCGTTGACGACGTACAGGTGGTCGATGTGGGTGAGGAAGACGTAGCCCGGGTCCTTCACGAGCTCGCGCTGGACGGTGTCGTACGCGGCCTTGCGCGCGGCGGGGTCGCCGCTGCGGCGCCCGTCGAGGAGGGCGGCGTCCACGGCCGGGTTGTCATAGCGCGCCATGTTGTTGAAGCCGTCGCCGCCGAGCGAGGAGGTCAGCAGCTGGTACTGGTCGAAGTCGGGGTCGGCCGGCGAGCCGCCGCCGGCGAGGACGGCCTCGGTCTTCATCCGCGGCTCGATCACCTCCCAGGTGCCGGCCCGGGTCGTGATCTCGACGCCGGCCTTCCTGGCGTCGGAGGCGAAGGCCAGGGCGTGGTCCTGGCGGATCTTGTCGCCGGAGGTGTACCAGAGCGGGAAGGCGGCGCGGACCCCGTCCTTGACGCGGATCCCGTCCGCGCCGGCCCGCCAGCCGGCGTCGTCGAGGAGCTGCTTCGCCCGGTCGAGGTCGTGGGCGCGCTCGGTCCCGGCGGTGAACCAGGGGCTGCCGACCGGGACGGGGCCGTAGGCGGCCTTGCCCGCGCCGTCCAGGAGCCGGCCGACCATGGCCTCGCGGTCGACGGCGATGTCCAGCGCCCGGCGGACGGCGGGGTCGCCGGTGACCTTGTGGTGCGTCGGCAGGGTCACGGTGCGGTAGTCGAAGGTCTTGGCCGCGTACGTCGTGCGCGTCTTGTCCCCGGCGAAGCCCTGGGCGAGGTTCGGCGGCAGGACCGCCCCGTCCAGCTCGCCGGAGCGCAGCCGGGTGGCGCGGACGTCGTCGTCCTTGATGACGGCCATGGTGAACTTCTTGACCGCCGGTTCACCGCCCCAGTAGCGGGGGTTGGCCTTGAAGCCGAGCTTCTCGCCCTTGGACCAGGCCGTCAGCACGTACGGCCCGGTGCCGACGGGGTGGGTGGTGAAGTCGCCGCTGTTGACGTCCTGGGCGCCCGCGATGTGCTCGGGGGCGATCGGCAGCACGGTGCGCTCGGCGAACGGCGCGTAGGGGTACTTCAGCGAGAAGACCACCGTGTCCTCGCCTCGCGCCTCGACGCCCGCGATGGCGTCCAGTTCGGTCTTGCAGGCGTTGTTCGTCTTCGGGTCGAGGATGGTGCGGTAGGTGAAGACGACGTCCTTGGCGGAGAAGGGCGCCCCGTCGCTGAACTGCACGCCCCGACGCAGCCGGTAGGTGTAGGTGAGCCCGTCCGCGGAGATCTCGGGCAGGGCTTCGGCGAGCGCCGGCTTCAGGCGCATGTCGGCGTCATGCGCGAGGAGCCCGTCGAAGATCTTGGAGTTGCCGTCCTTGCCGTAGCCGAGCAGCGGGCTCAGGCTCTCCGGCTCCGTCGCGATGCCGACGACGGCGGAGTCGGCGCCTCCCGTTCCGGCGGCGCCCCCGGCGGGGTTCGCGCAGGCCGCGAGGCCCGTGATGAGTGCGGCGGCCAGCGTCGCCGTGGCCATTCCCCGTACCGTCCGGGCCGTCATGCGGTGCACATCCCTGTTCGCCATTCATCGTAATTGCAAAGCGCTCGCAATAGTGCCAGACGGTAGCCGAGGCCGACGAACCGGGTCGGGTGGGCGGCCGCGGGCGCAGGGGTCTTGCCCGGTCGGCGCCGCGCATGCCATATATGTCTAGACCTTTACGCGGAAGCGGAGGAAGGCATTCCCGTGCGACGCACCACCCACCTGCTCGTGCTCGGCCTCTCGCTCGGCGGCCTGACCGTGTGCGCCGGCTGCACCGCGTCCGACACCGAGCCGCCGCCCGCGCCCGCCGGGCTCACGGCCCGGGCCTCCAGCTCCAGCACCGTGCACGTGATGTGGGAGGCGGCCGCGGAGGGCGACGGGGTGCGCGCCTACCAGGTCTTCGAGGGCGGCCGCATGGTCCGCGAACTCCCCGCCGGCAAGACCATGGTGGACGTGACCGGCCTCGCCCCGCAGACCGGCTACGCCTTCACGGTCCGCGCCAGGGACGCGGCCGGGAACCTCTCGGGGCCGGGCCCGGAGGTCCGCGCGACCACACCGGCGGCCCGGGCCGAGGACCTCCGGGCCCCGACCGCCCCGGCGGCGGCCACCGCCCGGGCCACCGGACCCCGCGCCGCCTGGGTGTCCTGGTCGGCCGCCACGGACGACACGGGCGTGACGGCGTACGACGTCTACCAGGGCGGGGTCCGGATCCACACCGCGGGGCCCGGTGAGAGCGGCACCGCACTGGGCGGCCTCCAACCCGACACGGTGTACACCTTCACGGTGCGGGCGCGGGACGGTGCGGACAACTCCTCCCCCGACTCCCCCGCGGTGGACGTGACCACCCCGCCCGCCTCGGGCGGCGGACCGGGCACCGCACCCGACGCCTTCACCGCGAGCGCCTCGCCCGGGACGGTCACCCTCGGCTGGACCCCGCCGGACACCGGCCGGGAGACCGACGAGTACGAGCTGTACGTCAACGGACGTCCCACCACCGTCCTGCAGTTCGGCAAGGGCGCCGTGCCCAGCGGACGGGCGGAACACCGGATCACGGTGACCGAGCCGGCCGGTACGGTGTGGACCGTGAAGCTGCGCGCCCGGCTCCCGGACGGGAACTGGGGTGCCTTCTCGGCGGAGCGGACCGTCACCCTCGCGTGAGAACCGGACAGCGATCCTGGCCGAACGGCACTGCCGTGAAAGAAGATCACGCACAATACATCCGTGTTCGGTGAGTACTCGGTCAACAACAGCCAGGCGGGTTCCACGGGCGGCGGCCCTGAGCCAGACTCGGTCGCCGTGCCGGGAAACCTGCCGCCGGAATCGGCGAGCTTCGTCGGCCGGGTGTCCGAACTGGGGCTCCTGGACCGCCTGCTGAGCGAGGGAAGGCTGATCTCCCTCACCGGTGTGGGTGGCGTGGGCAAGTCCCGGCTCGCCCTGCGGGCCGCCGCCGCGGCCGCCCGGGCGGGCCGCCGGCGCGACGGCGTCTGGTGGGTGGAGCTGTCACCGCTGCGCGACCCCGCACTGCTCACCGCGACCGTCGCCCACGCCCTCGGTCTCGCCGACCGTTCGCCGCAGCCTCTCGACGAGGAGCTGTGCGCGTGGATGGCCGACAAGGAGCTCCTCCTCGTCCTCGACAGCTGCGAGCACCTGGTGCCCACCTGCCGCCGCCTGGTGGCCGAACTCCTGCAGTCCGCCCCGGGGCTGACGGTCCTGGCGACCTCCCGGGAACCGCTCGGCTCCCCCGGCGAGGAGGTCCTCGAGATCCGGCCGCTGCCCTGCGCGGGGCCCGACAGCGACGCCCTCGCCCTCTTTCGCGCCCGCTCCCTCGCCGCGACCGCGGAGGCGGCGGCCGCCTTCGCGGATCCCGGCCGGAACGCGCTCGCCGCCGAGCTGTGCCGCCGCCTCGACGGAATCCCGCTCGCCCTGGAACTGGCCGGCGCCCGGATGCGGCTGTGGACGCTGGAGCAGATGGCCGAGCGGATCGGCCGGCGCTTCGACGTGCTCGCCGGCGGACGGGCCGCCCTCGCCCCCAGGCACCGGACGATGAGGACGGCGATCGGCTGGAGCCACGAGCTGTGCGAGCCGCTGGAGCGGCTGCTGTGGGCCCGCCTCTCGGTCTTCACGGGCGACTTCGACATCGCCGCGGCCCGCGCCGTCTGCGCCGGCGGCCCGCTGCCCGCCGCCCGGGTGGAGCGGACCCTGGCGGGCCTGGTCGCCAAGTCGGTGGTCCGGCGCAGCGAGGAGCGGGGCGCCGGGGCCCGGTACCGCATGCTGGACACCATCCGCGAGTACGGCCGCGACTGGCTCCGCGAGCTCGGCGAGGCGCGGATCACCGCCGACCGGCACGCCCACTGGTACGCGGCGCTCTCCCAGGCCGCCGACCGCGGCTGGCTGGGCCGGGGCCAGGTGGACTGGTGCCGCAGGATGACCGCCGAGCACGCGCAGCTGCGCACGGCGCTGGAGCACCTGCTCGGCTCCGACCCGGTGGCGGCGCTGGAGATGGCGGGGGCGCTGTGGTTCCACTGGTTCGCGTGCGGGCACGTGCACGAGGGGCGGGCCTTCCTGGAGCGGGCCCTGGCGTCCACCCTGCCCGCCGGCGCCGCCTACAACCAGGCCCTGTGGGCCCTCGGGCTGACCGCCCTGCTCCAGGGCGACCTGGAGACCGCCCAGCGGATCGGGGCGGAGTGCGCGAAGGGCGCGGCCCGTCTCGCGGACCCGGAACGGGAGCTGCGCGCGGCCTATCTGCACGCGGTGTCGCTGCTGATGCCGGGCGACCCCGTACGGGCCCTGTCGCTGGCCGGTCCGAGGGCGCGGGCCGGGCACGGCGGGCGGACCAGCGGCGCCGGCTGGCTGCTGTGCAAACTGGCGACGGGTTATGCCCTCTGCGACCTCGGGCGCTTCGACGAGGCGGCGCGGGAAGCGCTGTCGCTGCGGGATGCCTGCACGGAGCTGGGCGAGCGGTGGCTGCGGGCGTACGCCGACTACATCCTCGCGATGGCCGCGCAGGGCCTGGGCGACCACGGGGAGGCGGCCCGGCACGTGCGGGCCATGCTGTCGGGCAAGCGGTTGCTCGGCGACCGCTTCGGCATCGCGCTCGGGCTCGACCTGCTGGCCGCGGCGGTGGCGGGGCTGGGTGACGGCGAGCTGGCGGCGCGGTTGCTGGGCACCGGGCACGCCTGGTGGCGCACGGTCGGCCGGCCGCAGATGGGAGGCTCCCCCTCGCTCACAGCCCTTCGGGACCAGGGTGAGCGGCAGGCGAGGGCGTCGATCGGGGACGCCGCCTACGAGGCGGCGTTCCGGGGCGGCGCGGCGGCGGCGCCCACCGGCTGATCGAGTGCCGGTGGACGGCCGGGCGGATGGCCTGGCGCGGTCGGTGCTCCCGTCAGTACGGGAGGGCTCTGCCCGACGGTGTGCGCAGGTCCAGGTCTCGGGGAGCGGGCTTGGGGACGGGCTTGCGGATCAGCTGCTGGCGCATGCTGCCTCCTGGCTCAGACCAGGGCCGGGCGGCGGGGTCCCACCGTCTGGCCGTCGGGGAGCAGTTCACCGGTGTCGTCGAAGACCATGACCCCGTTGCACAGCAGGCTCCAGCCCTGTTCGGGGTGGGAGGCCACCGTGCGGGCGGCGTCGTGGTCGGCGCTGTCGGCGGGCGGGCAGGGGGGCTGGTGGGAGCACATGGCGCACCTCCTCGCAGAGTGGGGCGGGAGGGCCGGTGGTCACCCGGTCGAATCCGCGATCCACAGTGGCGGTGAGTATTGCCGATCGCCACCCCCGGGCGGAACCCATATTCGAGGTCCAGTTCACGGTGTGTATGCCCGATTACCATGCGCTCATGCCCGCTATCCGGATCGTTCACCGCACCTCCCTCGATCCGTCGGCCGCCTGGTCCCGGCTGACGGACTGGGAACGCCACGGCGACCGCGTCCCGCTCACCCGGACGATCCTGGAGACGGCGCCCCCGACAGGGGCCGGAACGGTCTTCACGGCGCGGACGGCCGTGGCCGGGATCACGTGCGACGACCCGATGGAGGTCGTGGAGTGGCAACCCCCCGCGGAGGGCGGGGACGGGTTCGTCCGGTTGGTGAAACGCGGCCGCACGGTGACGGGCTGGGCGGAGATCGAGGTCCGCGGCCTGCCGGGCGGTGGCAGCGAGGTCCGGTGGCGCGAGGAGCTGCGCGTGCGCGGCCTTCCCCGCGCACTGGATCCCGCGTTGGCGCTGGCCGGCCGGCTGCTCTTCGCGCGTGTCGTGCGCGGCCTGTTGCGCCGTTAGGGTTCCTCCGTCACCGACCGGTGATCACCACGCCGAACCGAGGGGGATCCCCGTGGCCACCCCGCCGCCGTACCCGCACCAGCCGGCGGGCCCGTACCCGGGGCACGCCCCGCAGGGCCCCTACGGCCTCACGCCGGAGCAGGGGGCCTACGGCTGCCGCGTCTGCGGGTCGCTGCCGGTCGCGGACACGACGGTGTACGGCCACCAGGGCCTGGTCGTGCTGATGCGGTTCCGCAGCCGCAAGGGGCCGTTCTGCCGCGACTGCGGGGTGGCCACCGTCCGGGAGATGTCGGCCAGGACGCTGTGGCAGGGCTGGTGGAGCCCGCTGTCCCTGGTCATCACGCCGATCACCCTGCTGGCGAACCTGGCGCCGTGGGGAAGGCTGTGCAGGCTCGGCCCCCCGGCGGGTGGGGTCATGGCCCCGCTGAACCCGGGCAGGTCGCTGTGGCTGCGGCCGCCCGCGCTGGCCGTCTGGATACCGCTGCTCCTCGTGGTCCTCGCCCTCCCGACCCTCATCCTCGTCTCCGCGTTCGACGGGGACGAGGACGAGACGGTCCTGCAGGTGGGCCAGTGCGTGCGCAACGAGGGCGACTGGAAGCACCAGGCCCTGATCGTCACGGACTGCGCGGCGGGCTTCGCCCAGTACGAGGTCACCGGGCACCTGGACCACCCGGGCGCGCGCTGCGCGGACGGCGAGTACATCACCCACCTCCGGGAGCGCCCGGACGGCCCGGCCTCCTCCTGCCTGCGGCCGCTGCCGGTGCGCTGAGCGGTCCGCGCGATCAGCGGATCGGCATGTCCGAGATGGTGCGGGCGATCACCAGCCGCTGGATCTCGCTGGTCCCCTCGAAGATGGTGTAAATGGCGCTGTCGCGGTGCATCCGCTCCACCGGGTACTCGCGGGTGAAGCCGTTGCCGCCGAGGATCTGGACCGCCTGGGCGGTCACCTTCTGGGCGACCTCGCTCGCGAAGAGCTTCGACATGGAGCCCTCCGCCGAGGTGAACGGCCGGCCCGCGACCGCCATCCAGGAGGCCCGCCACACCAGCAGCCGGGCCGCGTCGATCTGCGTGCGCATGTCGGCGAGCTGGAAGGCCACGCCCTGGTTGTCGATGATCGGCCGGCCGAACTGGGTGCGCGTCTTCGCGTACTCCAGGGCGACCTCGTAGGCGGCGCGCGCCGTTCCGACGGCCATGGCGCCGACCGCCGGGCGGGATGCCTCGAAGGTGGCCATGGCCGCGTTCTTCACGCGCTCGCCCCCGCCGCTGCGGGCCCGCTCGCGGGCGCGGGCGAGGCGCTCGTCGAGCTTCTCCTTGCCGCCCAGCAGGCAGGAGCCGGGGATCCGGACGTCCTCCAGCACCACCTCGGCGGTGTGCGAGGCGCGGATGCCGTGCTTCTTGAACTTCTGGCCCTGGGACAGGCCCGGCGTGCTCGGCGGCACGATGAAGGAGGCGTGCCCCTTCGTGCCCAGCTCCGGGTCGACGACGGCGACGACGATGTGGACGTTGGCGATGCCGCCGTTCGTCGCCCAGGTCTTGGTGCCGTTCAGCACCCACTCGTCCTTGGCCTGGTCGTAGACGGCCCGGGTGCGCATGGAGCCGACGTCGGAGCCGGCGTCCGGCTCGGAGGAGCAGAAGGCGGCGACCTTGACGTCGTCGGGCGTGCCGTACATCTGCGGGATCCAGGTGCCGATCTGCTCCTCGGTGCCGTTGGCGACGACGCCGATGGCCGCCAGGCCCGTGCCCACGATGGACAGGGCGATGCCCGCGTCACCCCAGAAGAGCTCCTCCATGGCCATCGGGATGCCGAGGCCCGTGGGGTCGAAGAACTGCTGGGCGTAGAAGTCCAGCGAGTAGATGCCGACCTTGGCGGCTTCCTGGATGACGGGCCAGGGAGTCTCTTCGCGCTCGTCCCATTCCGCGGCCGCGGGGCGGATCACATCGGCGGCGAAGCCGTGGATCCAGTCCCGCACCTGCTTCTGGTCGTCGTTGAGCTCCATGGTGAACTCCGCCATGTCCCCTCCACCTGTCTGTACTCGTACCTGGTGTGTTACTAGCGGTAACCCACGCGTGGACACAGTCTGTTACCGGCCGGTAAGCAGTGTCAAGCACTGACGGTCCGTGCCGGCCGGGACCGTCGCCGATTCGAACGGGCGGGTGCCCGGGGTGTTACGTTGCGTGGGCGTCAGGCACATCGCAAGGGCGGGGAGACGAACACATCATGGAGACCACGCAGCAGGCAGGCGAGCCGGGAGCCGGCGAGCGCCGGCGCCGGGAGCTGCTCGAAGCCGCCGACCGGGTGGTGCTCAGGGACGGCCCCAAGGCCTCCATGAACGCCATCGCGGCCGAAGCGGGCATCACCAAGCCGATCCTCTACCGGCACTTCGGCGACAAGGCGGGCCTCTACCAGGCCCTCGCCGTGCGGCACACGGACGCGCTGCTCGACTCCCTGCGGGCGGCGCTCGACGCCCCGGCGGAGCGCCGCCGCCGGGTGGAGGCCACCCTCGACACCTACCTCGCCGCCATCGAGGCGCGCCCGCAGGTCTACCGCTTCCTGATGCACCCGGCCGAGGACTCCCAGAGCTCCGAGCGCGGCTTCGACGTGGGCCTGCACTCGGCCCCGCTGCTGCGCCGCCTCGGCGAGGAGCTGGCGCAGGTGATCGGCGAGCGGGTGGACCTCGGCCCGGGCGGCGAGCGCCTCGCCCGCGTCTGGGGCCACGGCATCGTCGGCATGATGCACGCGGCGGGCGACTGGTGGCTCGGCGAACGCCCCTGCGAGCGGGCGGACCTGGTGGCCGGGCTCACCGACCTCCTCTGGGGCCGCCTCGCCACCGCCGGGAACCGCGCGGACGGCCCCGGCTTCTGACGCACCGGAGCCCGACGGCGCCGCGGAGCCCGACGGCGCCGCGGACCGCGCTAGCGCGGCGCCCCGGCGCCCCACGGGGCCTTCGCCACGGCCCGCCGCAGGCGACGGGCCCGCAGCCCGGTCACCCGGTCCGCGTACACCACGCCGTCGAGGTGGTCGCACTCGTGCTGCAGGCACCGTGCGAAGAACCCGCTCCCCTCGATCCGCACCGCAGCCCCGTCCGAGGTGACCCCCTCGACGACGGCACGGTCGAACCGCGCGGTCCCCGCCTCCAGGCCCGGCAGCGACAGGCAGCCCTCCGGGCCGAGGAACTCGCCCCCGTCGGCGGCCGTCAGCCGCGGGTTGACGACGTGTCCGACATGGCGGACGTCCTCGTCGTCGGGGCAGTCGTAGACGAAGACCCGTTGGGCGACCCCGATCTGGTTCGCGGCGAGGCCGACGCCCCGCGCCGCGTACATCGTCGCGAACATGTCCTCGACGAGCCGGTCGAGGCCGGGCCCGAACTCGGTGACCTCCGCGCAAGCGGAACGGAGCACCGGATCGCCCAGGAGGCTCATGGTGCGGACGATGCCGGTGGTGCCGGGGATGGGGCGCTGTCGCATGGCGGTAAGCGTACGACGGGCGACTATATGAGGAGATCTGCCGTGGTGCGGGGGCGCCGCGGTCAAGGCCCCGGCCGCTACTGGATAGGCTGGGGCCGACCGACGCAAGGAGGACAAGGGACGATGGCAGGCAACACGGAGCCGCTTTCGCCGCGGGCCAAGCTGGCCGTGACGGCGGGCAAGGCCGCGGCGGCGGTGTCGCGGGCCGCGGGACGCGGAAGCGGATCGGTGATCGGCGGCAAGGTCGCACTCAGGCTCGACCCCGATCTCCTGGGCGCGCTGGCGCAGCATCTCGACGTCGTCCTGGTCTCCGCGACGAACGGCAAGACCACCACGACCCGTCTGATCGCCGAGGCGCTGCGGGCCAGCGGCCCGGTCGTCTCCAACGCCCTCGGCGCGAACATGCCGGCCGGCATCACCTCCGCCCTGGCCGGCGGCTCGGACGCCAAGTACGGCGTCATCGAGGTGGACGAGAAGTACCTGGCCGGGGTCGCCCGGGACGTCACCCCCAAGGTGATCGCCCTGCTGAACCTCTCCCGCGACCAGCTGGACCGCGCAGCCGAGACCCGCATGCTCGCGGAGAAGTGGCGCGAGGGCCTGTCCGGCTCCAAGGCCGTCATCGTCGCGAACTGCGACGACCCGCTGATCGTCTGGTCCGCCTCCTCCTCCCAGAACGTGGTGTGGGTCGCGGCCGGCCAGGAGTGGAAGGACGACGCCTGGTCGTGCCCCTCCTGCGGCGGCGTCATGCAGCGCCCGGGCGACGACTGGTTCTGCGGCGAGTGCGGCTTCCGCCGCCCCACGCCGACCTGGGTGCTCTCCGGGGACCACGTCCTGGACCCGCACGGTTCGGCCTGGCCCATCCACCTCCAGCTCCCGGGCCGCGCCAACAAGGCCAACGCCGCCACCTCGGCCGCCGTCGCCGCCGTCTTCGGCGTCCCGCCGCAGGTCGCGCTGGAGCGGATGTACCAGGTGCAGGCCGTGGCCGGGCGCTACGACGTGGTGAACTTCCAGGGCCGCGAGCTGCGGCTGCTGCTCGCGAAGAACCCGGCGGGCTGGCTCGAGACCTTCTCGCTGATCGATCCGCCGCCCACCCCCGTGATCCTCTCGGTGAACGCGCGCGGCGCCGACGGCACCGACACCTCCTGGCTGTGGGACGTGGACTACCCGCGCCTGGCCGGCCACCCGATCTTCGTGATCGGCGACCGCAAGCTGGACCTCGCGGTCCGCCTCGAGGTCGCGGGCCTGGACTTCCGGGTGTGCGAGACCCTCGACGAGGCCGTGCAGCTGGCGCCGCCCGGGCAGATCGAGCTGATCGCCAACTACACCGCCTTCCAGGACGTGCGCCGCCGCGTCGGCAACTAGAGCCCCTCAGAACCGCAGAGGACAAGAGCATGAGCGACAACAGCCTGCGTCTGGTGTGGGTCTACCCCGACCTGCTCAGCACGTACGGAGACCAGGGCAACGCCCTCGTGGTGGAGCGCCGCGCACGCCAGCGCGGCCTCGACGTGCAGCGCGTGGACGTGCGCAGCGACCAGCCGATCCCGACCTCGGGTGACATCTACCTGATCGGCGGCGGCGAGGACCGGCCGCAGCGGCTGGCCGCCGAGCGCCTGCTGCGCGACGGCGGTCTGGAGCGGGCCGTCTCGAACGGGGCGATCGTCTTCTCCGTCTGCGCCGGGTACCAGATCCTCGGCAAGGAGTTCGTCAACGACCAGGGGCAGCGCCAGGAGGGCCTCGGCCTGCTGGACGTGGTCACGCTCCGCGGTGAGGGCGAGCGGTGCGTCGGCGACGTCCTCGCCGACATCGACCCGCGGCTCGGCCTGCCCCAGCTCACCGGCTTCGAGAACCACCAGGGCGTCACCCACCTCGGGCCGACGGCGCGGCCGTTCGCCCGTGTGACGATGGGGCGCGGCAACGGCACCGGGGACGGCACCGAAGGCGCCTACAACGAGACGGTGTTCGGCACCTACATGCACGGTCCCGTGATGGCCCGCAACCCGCAGATCGCGGACCTGCTGCTGAAGCTGGCCCTCGACGTGAACGCGCTGCCGGCCATAGACGACCGGTGGTACGAGGCGCTGCGCGCGGAACGCATCGCCACGGCGACGCAGCCCGCGTAGCGCCCTGTCGGCCGCTCATCGGGGCGGCCCCGCCATCATGTGTTCGGCCCGGTTCTCCCTAGGGGGAACCGGGCCGACGTCGGTTCGTACGAGGTGTGCGACCAGCATGTGGAGGATGGTTCAGTCCACCGCTCCACCGCTTGTAGGGTGGCCGTAGTTCCAACCGGACGACGTGGTCCGGTCGTCGGCCCACGTTGCAAAGGTCATGTCCTGCCATGCGCATTGGTGTGCTCACTTCCGGTGGCGACTGCCCCGGCCTGAACGCCGTCATCCGCTCCGTCGTGCACCGCGCCGTGGTGGACCACGGCGATGAGGTGATCGGCTTCCTCGACGGCTGGAAGGGCCTGCTGGAGGCGGACTACCGCAAGCTCGACCTCGACGCCGTGGCAGGCATCCTCGCCCGCGGCGGCACCATCCTCGGCTCCTCCCGGGTCCAGCCCGCGCACCTGCGCGACGGTGTGGAGCGCGCCCGCGGACACGTCGCGGACCTCGGCCTCGACGCGATCATCCCCATCGGCGGCGAGGGCACGCTGAAGGCCGCGAACCTGCTCTCGCAGGCGGGTCTGCCGATCGTCGGCGTGCCCAAGACCATCGACAACGACATCGCCTCCACCGACGTCACCTTCGGCTTCGACACCGCCGTCGGGGTCGCCACCGAGGCGCTGGACCGGCTGAAGACCACCGCCGAGTCCCACCAGCGGGTGATGGTCGTCGAGGTCATGGGCCGGCACACCGGCTGGATCGCCCTGCACTCGGGGATGGCGGCCGGTGCGCACGCGATCGTCGTACCGGAACGCCCCTTCGACATCGAGGAGCTGACGGCGATCGTCGGCGAGCGGTTCTCGGCGGGCAAGCGGTTCGCGATCGTCGTCGTCGCCGAGGGCGCCAAGCCGCGGCCCGGGTCGATGGACCTGGAGGAGGGCGGCGTCGACATGTACGGCCACGAGCGGTTCGCCGGCATCGGCAACCGACTCGCGGTGGAGCTGGAGCACCGCCTGGGCAAGGAGGCCCGGCCGGTGATCCTGGGCCACGTCCAGCGCGGCGGGACGCCCACCGCCTACGACCGCGTCCTGGCGACCCGGTTCGGCTGGCACGCGGTGGAGGCCGCCCACCGGGGAGAGTTCGGCATGCTGACGGCGCTGCGCGGCACGGACATCGAGATGGTCCCGCTCGCGGAGGCGACCTCCACCCTCAAGACGGTCCCGGCCGAGCGCTACGACGAGGCCCAGACGGTTCTGTGACCGTATGCCCGTTAAGGCCGCCCCCGCGCGCACCCGCGCACGGGGGCGGCACTACTGTGGTGGGGCGCCACAGTCAAGGGAGTGAAGAGATGGACCACAGCGGGCACGGCATGGACATGCAGATGGACCTGCCGCCCTTCACCCTCGGGCGGGGGCTGGAGTTCTCCTTCGACGCCTTCTTCCTCTTCGGGTCCCTGCTGGCGCTCGCGCTGTACGGCTGGGGCGTGCTGCGGCTGCGCCGGCGCGGGGACGCCTGGTCGCCGGGCCGGACCGCCGCCTTCACCGTCGGCGTGCTGACCGTGGTGCTGGTGATGTGCACCAAGCTGAACGACTACGGCATGGTCATGTTTAGCGTCCACATGGTCCAGCACATGGTGATCAGCATGATCACCCCCATCCTGGTGCTGCTGGGCGCTCCGGTGACGCTGGCCCTGCGGGCGCTGCCGCCCGCGCCGCGCGGCAGCAAGGGTCCGCGCGAGCTGCTGCTGATGCTGCTGCACAGCCGCTACATGCGGATCGTCACCCACCCGGCCTTCACCATCCCCGTGTTCATCGCCAGCCTCTACGGGCTGTACTTCACCCCGCTCTTCGACTTCCTGATGGAGTCTAGGCCGGGGCACATCGCGATGATGGTGCACTTCCTCGCGGTCGGCCTGATCTTCTTCTGGCCGATCATGGGCATCGATCCCGGGCCGCACCGCCCCGGCTACGTGATGCGCATGCTGGAGCTCTTCGCGGGGATGCCGTTCCACGCCTTCTTCGGGATCGCCCTGATGATGGCCGGCGAGCCGATGATCAAGACGTACGCGGATCCGCCGGCCTCCCTGCGCGTCGACGCGCTGCTGGACCAGCAGTGGGGCGGCGGCATCGCGTGGGCCTTCAGCGAGATCCCCTCGGTGCTGGTGCTGATCGCACTGGTCTACCAGTGGTACCACTCCGAGCAGCGGGCCGCGAAGCGCTCCGACCGGGCGGCGGACCGGGACGGCGACCAGGAGCTGGAGGCGTACAACTCGTATCTGGCCTCGCTCCAGGCGCGTGGCCGGTAGCGGATTACCGCCTTCGCGCGCCACCATGGAGCATGACCGGATCCGTTAAGGCGATGGCAGTCATGACCTTCGCCGCCCTGGTGGCCGTGGCCACCTATTCCGTGGCCCTCGGCAGCAACGGCTGGCTGTGGTTCGGCTGGGTGATCCTCGGACTCCTGACCGCCGGGATGGCCGCCTCGGGCAGCGCCTGAGGCCCTTCCGGGGCCCCCACGGCCCGGCCCAGATCCCCGTCCCGGCCCCGGTGCGGGCCCTGCGCGGGCCCGACTGTGCGTGCCAGGTCGTGACGGTGCGTGGGAGCGCACCTAGACTGGCTTCCTTTCGCCATGTCCGGCGGCCCGTGCTGCGCCGCCGCAAGGATCGGAAGGGGCCTGGTGTTCTACCACTTGCTCAAGCACGTCCTGCTCGGTCCGCTGCTGCGGCTGCTGTTCAGGCCGCGGATCGAGGGTCTGGAGAACATCCCGGCCGAAGGAGCCGCGATCATCGCGGGCAACCACCTGTCGTTCTCGGACCACTTCCTGATGCCCGCCATCCTCAAGCGTCGGATCACCTTCCTCGCGAAGGCCGAGTACTTCACGGGCCCCGGCGTCAAGGGACGCCTCACCGCCGCCTTCTTCCGCAGCGCCGGGCAGATCCCCGTGGACCGCTCCGGCAAGGAGGCCGGCCAGGCGGCGCTGCGGGAGGGGCTGGGGGTACTGGCCAAGGACGAGCTGCTGGGCATCTACCCGGAGGGCACCCGCTCGCACGACGGGCGCCTGTACAAGGGCAAGGTGGGCGTGGCCGCGATGGCACTGGGTGCCGGGGTGCCGGTCGTGCCGTGCGCGATGGTCGGCACCTTCGAGATCCAGCCTCCCGGGCAGAAGCTCCCGAAGATCCGGCGGGTGACGATCCGCTTCGGCGAGCCGATGGACTTCTCCCGCTACGCCGGGCTGGAGGGCGAGCGGACCGTCCTGCGCGCCGTGACCGACGAGATCATGTACGCCATCCTGGAACTGTCCGGCCAGGAGTACGTCGACCGGTACGCGGGCGACGTCAAGGCGGAGGAGGAAGAGCAACGGAAGAAGGCCCGGCGCCGAACGCGCTGAGCCTCCTCCCGTACGGCGACGATCCGGGCTAGCGGACGGCCGGCAGCTCCTCACGCGCCGGCCAGGCGGCGTCCGCACCGTGGTCGAGCGACCGTGCGGCAGCCGGCGCCGGCGGGACCGGAGTGGCGTGCGGGGCGCACGTCACGTCCTTGGCGTCGACCGCGCCGGTCAGCAGGTAGGCGTCGACCCGCGTGTTGATGCACGGGTTCGCCAGGCTGGTCACGCCGTGCGAGCCGGCGTTCTGCTCGGTGATCAGCCGCGAGCCGGCGAGGCGCCGGTGCAGCTCGACCGCACCCTTGTAGGGCGTGGCCGCGTCCCGCTCGGACTGCACGATCAGCACCGGCGGCAGACCGCGGTTCGCACCGACCTCGATCGGCGTGCTCTGCTTGGACCTCCAGGTCGCGCAGGGCAGGTTCATCCACGCGTTCGACCAGGTCAGGAACGGGTACTTCTCGTGCAGCCGGGTGTTGTCGCGGTCCCATGTGGACCAGCTCGTGGGCCACTTGGCGTCGGCGCACTCCACGGCGGTGTAGACGGCGTTGCCGTTCTCCGACGCCGCGTTGCCCGCGGTGTCCGACATGTCCGGGGCGATGGCGTCCACGAGCGCCTGCTCGTCCCCCGCCTCGTACGCGGCCCAGGTCTGGGCGACGGGCACCCAGGAGGAGTCGTAGTACGGGGCGCCCTGGAAGAAGCCGATGAGCTCCGCCGGGCCGACGAGCCCGCCGATCGGCTGGGCCTTGGCCTTGGCGCGCAGTTGCTGGTACCTGGCCTCGACCGCGGCGCGGGTGTCGCCGAGGTGGAAGACCGCGTCGTTCTTGGCGACCCAGTCCTGCCAGTCGTTCCAGCGCGTCTGGAAGGCCACGTTCTGGCCGAGGTTGGCCTGGTACCAGATGTTGTCCGTGTCCGGGTCCACCACGCTGTCGACGATCATGCGGCGCACGTGGGTCGGGAACAGGGTCGCGTAGACCCCGCCGAGGTAGGTGCCGTAGGAGACGCCGAGGAAGTTCAGCTTCCGCTCGCCGAGGGCGGCGCGGATCACGTCGAGGTCGCGCGCGGTGTTCGGCGTGGTCATGTGCGGCAGCATCTCGCCGCTGCGCTCCTTGCAGCCGTCCGCGTACTCGGCGGCGAGCTTGCGCTGGGCGCGCTTGTCGGCCTCGCTGGAGGGGACCGGGTCGGCCTTGGGCGCCTTGACGAACTCCTGCGGGTCGACGCAGGAGATGGGCGCGGAGTGGCCGACGCCGCGGGGGTCGAAGCCCACGAAGTCGTACGCCTTGGAGGCGTTGACCCACAGCGGGCTCTTGGTGGTGACCCGGCGCGGGAAGCGCATGCCGGAGCCGCCGGGCCCGCCGGGGTTGTAGACGAGGGCGCCCTGGCGCTCCTCCTTGGTGCCCGTGTTGCCGATGCGGTCGACGGCGATGTCGATCGTCTTGCCGAACGGCTTGCTGTAGTCGAGCGGAACCTTCACCCAGCCGCACTGGATGGGCTTGTCCAGGCCCCAGTCGGCCGGGCAGTCCTTCCAGTCGATGCCGGTGCGGGCGGCGCGGGCGGCGGCGATCCGGACGCCCGCCGCCTGCGCGGCCCCGTTGTCGCGGCCGGCCGGGGCCGCGGCGGCCGGCGGTGCGAGCATCAGGCCCGCCGCCAGCGTGCCGGTGATCAGTGTGGCGGCGCTCCCCAGCGCCGCGTTGCGTATCACGTGGTCGTTCCCCCTGCGTCGAATCGGTCGAGGTGCAAGGGGATCCTTGCGCCTGACCGCGACCCGGCGACAGAGCGGGCACCGGTTCTTTGCCAACCCGATAACCGGAGAGGGGAGTACCGCTGAGCGGTGGCGGTGGGCCCCTCGGTCAACTCCTCGTCGTCGACCCGGTCTTCGCGCAGGCGCCGCCCTCGGCAGGGCTGCTGGGCGAGTTCGCCGCGGTCACACCGGCCCGGTGGCCCGCCAGCCCCGCGGGACCGTCCCAGCCGCCCGGTGCGCCGGGACCGCAGGTCAGCTCCTGGTCCAGCAGCGGGCGGCCCCCGAGCGTCGCGGTGAGCCGGCTGCGCAGCAGACCGGGGGCCTCGCCGTGCCGGCCGAGCACCTGTTCCTCCCGCAGCAGCAACCGGGCCGCGGGGGCCAGCCGGACCAGGGTGCGGGCCCGCAGGTCGCTGCCGCGGACGGAGACCAGGGGCTCGGGAAGCCAGCGCACCGCGGCCCCGTCGTCCACGGTCAGGCGGACGTCGTAGCGCGCGGGCTCGCCGTCCCGGCCGGGCAGGGCCAGGGTGGCCGCCGCCGAGGCGAGGGCCAGGCGCGCACCGGGACCCGCGGTGGCCTCCAGGGTGAGGTGGTCGCCGCCGAGCGGCGCGCTCATGGCGCCCACCAGCATGACTCCTGCCTCCCCGGAGGTCGCCCGGGTGCGGCGCAGTGCGAGCGGCCCTTCCCCGGCCAGGACGGGCAGGGCGGTTCCGCCCCGTCCGTCGGCGACGGCGTGGATGCGGGCGGTGGCGCGCAGGGCGGCGGGGGCGAGCGCGGCCGCGCCGGTCACCGTGCGGCCCAGGCGGCGATCCGCTCGCGCACCCAGGCGGCCACCGGCGCCACCCCCTGCGGGCCGCGCAGGGACTGGAAGGCCACGGGCAGTTCACCGCGCTGCTCGGCGGCGTCACGGGCCATCCGGTCGAGGTCGGAGCCGACGTACGGGGCGAGGTCGGTCTTGTTGACGACGAGGAGGTCGGCGGTGGTGACGCCGGGACCGCCCTTGCGCGGGATGTCGTCTCCGCCGGCCACGTCGATGACGAAGATCTGCGCGTCCACGAGCCCCCGGGAGAAGGTGGCGGTGAGGTTGTCCCCGCCGGACTCGACGAGGATCAGGTCGAGCGGGCCGCTCTGCCGGAAGGTCTCCTCCAGTTCCTCGACGGCCTCCAGGTTGGCGGAGATGTCGTCGCGGATGGCCGTGTGCGGACAGGCCCCGGTCTCCACGGCGGCGATCCGCTCGGGCGGCAGGACGGCTTCGCGGAGCAGGAACTCGGCGTCCTCGCGGGTGTAGATGTCGTTCGTGACGACGGCCATGGACAGTTCGGCGCGCAGGGCGCGGCACAGGGCGGCGACGGTGGCGGTCTTGCCGGAGCCGACGGGTCCGCCGAGCCCGATGCGCAGGGCGCGCCGGGTCCCGTCGGCGCGGAGCGGCGCGGCGCCGTGCGTGTGGCGAGCGGGGTAGGCCACCGCGTGGTCGAGGTGCATGGGGGTCTCCTTGGGATGGTCAGGAAGCGAAGAGGCGGACCGGCCAGTCGGCATGGACCTCCGCCGTGATCTCCAGCAGGGGCGAGGAGGCCGCGGGGAGGTCCTGGACGCCGTGGGTGCGGGCGCGGTGCGCCGCCTCGGCGGCCCGATCCGCGACGGCGTCGAGCGCGGGAGCCAGCCGGGCCAGGACCCCGCTCGCCTCGAAGGGGTCCAGGCCCAGCAGCCGTACGGTCGCGGTCGCGGGCCCGCCGATGCTCTCGTACGCCGCCACGTGCGCGGCATCGAGCGGCCCCAGCCGGGCCGCCCGGGCGGTGCGGCCGAGTACGACGGGCTGGTGGGCGCCGCGCGGGAACGCGGCCGCCAGCGCGTCGAGTTCGGCGTCGGGCCAGGTGGCCCGGGCGGCCCGCAGGAGCTGGCGGCCCAGGCGGCGGGCGGCGGTGCGCAGGGCGGGTGAAGGGGTGCGGGCGTCGGCGGCGGCGTCGAGC
Organism: Streptomyces sp. NPDC045967; assembly: GCF_056430495.1. Classification (NCBI taxonomy): domain Bacteria; kingdom Bacillati; phylum Actinomycetota; class Actinomycetes; order Kitasatosporales; family Streptomycetaceae; genus Streptomyces; species Streptomyces sp. NPDC045967. The sequence continues at coordinate 43,229 of NZ_JBWKLE010000019.1, forward strand.
TCCGCCGCGTCGAGGCCGAGCGCGGCCGCCGCCGCGAGGGCGGCGGCCGTCAGCCCGGCGGTGTGCAGGCGGCCCCGGCAGAACTCCTCCAGGGTGGCGGCGTCGTGAATCCGGCCCGCCTTGCAGGCGGCCTCCGCCCCGCCGGAGTGGGCGTGGCCTCCGGCGGGGAAGCGCCCGTCGGCGAGGATCAGCAGCGCGGCGCGGCTCATCAGAACAGGAAGTATCGCTGCGCCATGGGCAGCTGCGCGGCGGGCGCCGGCTCCACGGCCTCCCCGTCGATGGTGACGGTGAAGGTGTCGGCGTCGACCTCGACCCTGGGCACGGCGTCGTTGTTGCGCATGTCCGCCTTGCCGACCTTGCGGGTGCTCTCGATGGCCGTGAACGTCTTGCCGAGTCCGAGCCGGTCGGGCAGTCCGTCGTCCAGGGCGGCCTGGGCGGTGAAGTTCAGCGAGTTCAGGGCGGGTGCCCGCCCCCGGCCGCCGAACATCGGCCGGGGAAGCACGGGCTGCGGGGTGGGGATGGAGGCGTTGGCGTCGCCCATCTGCGCGTAGGCGATCTGGCCGCCCTTGATGACCAGTTCGGGCTTGACCCCGAAGAAGGCGGGGTTCCACAGGACGAGGTCGGCGAGTTTGCCGGTCTCGACCGAGCCGATCTCGCGGGCCAGTCCCTGGGCGACGGCGGGGTTGATCGTGTACTTGGCGACGTAGCGGCGGGCGCGCTGGTTGTCGGCGGGCCCGTCGCCGGGGAGGAACCCGCGGCGCTTCTTCATCACGTGGGCGGTCTGCCAGGTGCGCAGGACGACCTCGCCGACCCGGCCCATGGCCTGGGAGTCGGAGGAGATGATGGAGATGGCCCCGAGGTCGTGCAGGACGTCCTCGGCGGCGATGGTCGAGGGCCTGATCCGGGATTCGGCGAAGGCGAGGTCCTCGGGGACGGCCGGGTTGAGGTGGTGGCAGACCATCAGCATGTCGAGGTGCTCCTCGACGGTGTTGACGGTGAGCGGCCGGGTCGGGTTGGTGGAGCTGGGCAGCACGTTGGGTTCGCAGACCACGGTGATGATGTCGGGGGCGTGCCCGCCGCCCGCACCTTCGGTGTGGTACGAGTGGATGGTCCGCCCGGCGATGGCCGCGAGGGTGTCGGCGACGAATCCGGCCTCGTTGAGCGTGTCCGTGTGGATGGCGACCTGGGCCCCGGTCTCCTCGCAGACGCCCAGGCAGGCGTCGATCACGGCGGGGGTCGCCCCCCAGTCCTCGTGGATCTTGAAGCCGAGCGCCCCGCCGCGCAGCTGGGAGTGCATGGCCTCGGTGGACATGGTGTTGCCCTTGCCGAGCAGGCCGATGTTGACGGGGTACGCCTCCAGGGCCGCGAACATCCGGGCCAGGTGCCACGGCCCGGGGGTGACGGTGGTGGCCTTGCTGCCCTCGGCCGGGCCGGTGCCGCCGCCGACGAGCGTGGTGATGCCGGAGGCGAGGGCCGTCTCGATCACGGTCGGGGAGATGAAGTGCACATGGGCGTCGACGGCCCCGGCGGTGACGATCTTCCCGTTGCCGGAGACGATCTCGGTTTCGGGACCGATGACGAGCGCGGGGTGGACCCCGTCCATGGTGTCGGGGTTGCCGGCCTTGCCGATGCCGCTGATGCGGCCGTCGCGGATGCCGAGGTCGGCCTTGACGATGCCCCAGTGGTCGAGGATGACGACGCCGGTGATCACGGTGTCGGGCGCGCCCTCGGCCCGGGTGGTGCGGGCCTGCCCCATGGACTCGCGGATGACCTTGCCGCCGCCGAAGACGGCCTCGTCGCCGGCCCGGCCGGGACCGCCGCTGAGGTCCTCCTCGATCTCGACGAAGAGGTCGGTGTCGGCCAGCCGGATCCGGTCACCGGCCGTTGGCCCGAAGAGGTCGGCGTACACCTCGCGGGAGATCTCAGCCATCGAGCGGCCCTCCGGTCTCCCCGCGCAGTCCGGGTACGGTGCGCAGTCCGGCCAGCGGTACGAGTTCCACCGCGACCGGGATGCCCGGCTCGAAGCGGACGGCGGTGCCGGCGGGGATGTCGAGCCGGAGCCCGCGTGCGGCGGCGCGGTCGAAGTCGAGACCGGGGTTGGCCTCGGCGAAGTGGTAGTGGGAGCCGACCTGGACGGGCCGGTCGGCGGCGTTGAGCACGGTGAGACGGGTGACGGGGCGGCCCTCGTTGAGGCGCACCGGACCGTCCCCGTGGACGATTTCCCCGGGGATCACGGCTGGTGCCCCCTCAGACGATCGGGTCGTGGACGGTGACGAGTTTGGTGCCGTCCGGGAAGGTGGCCTCGACCTGGACGTCGTGGATCATCTCGGGGACCCCCTCCATGACCTCCGCGCGGCCCAGTACGGTACGGCCGGAGGCCATCAGCTCGGCCACGGTCCGCCCGTCGCGTGCCCCTTCGAGGAGGTGCGAGGTGATCAGCGCGATCGCTTCCGGGTGATTGAGGAGCACCCCGCGGGCCCGGCGCTTCGCGGCCACGTCGGCGGCCACGTGGACGAGCAGTCTCTCCTGCTCGTGCGGAGTCAGTTGCACGGGTATCACCAAGCTTCCGGGACAAGATCAACGTCGCGCCGCGGTGACCCTATCGGCCGCCAACACTCCGTTGACCTGCGGATATCCAAGCCAAGCACGTCTTGTCCAACGCAGGGCCAAGACTTTCCGTCCCGATCACCGCCGCTTTACCGGATCATGGAGGGTCCTTGGCGCGGGAACGTGGAGCCACGCTAGGCGCCGCGCTTTTCCAGCGCGTTAACCCAGGTTTCGGGGAGACACCCGGTTCGCCTCAGGGAACCTTGCGCGGCCTCGGACCGGCCGTCCGTATACGGCCGCCGGCACGGCGTTCGGCAGCCGGTGCCACGGCGGTCAGCAGCCGGTGGCGGTCGTCGCCGGCGCGCCGGCCGTCCAGGGCAGCGCGATCCAGACCGTCTTGCCGCCGTCCTCGGTGGGGCTGACCGAGAGCCGGCCGCCCGCTTCCGCGGTGAGCCAGCGGATGATGACCATGCCCCGGCCGTTGTCCTGCTGCACGGCGGCCGGAAGCCGCTTGGGCCAGCGGGGGTGGCTGTCGGTCACTCCGATGCGCAGGCACTCCTCGCGCTCCAGCCGGATGTCGACCGTGAAGGTGGGTGACTGGCCGAGGGTGTGCTGCACCGCGTTGGTGGCGAGCTCCGAGACGATCAGCCGGACGCTGTCCGCGGTGGTGGCGTCGGCGGGCAGTCCCCAAGCGCCCAGGACCTGCGCGACGTAGCGGCGGGCCGCGGCGACCGAGACGGGATCGCTCGGCAGAGTGACGGATGCTTCCTGGTGATCTGCCATGGCGCGGTCCCTTTCCCACCGGGGCCGAGGAACCCCGGATCTGTGCTGGACGCCAGACTGCCACCCCGCGTCCCGCCGTTGTTGCCGTTCCCCCAAGATCTGCATATATCTGTCGCTCGATGCGGTGAACTCTGCTACGGAAGAGCGTATTTGGACGGCAGACTGGTGCGAGCCGTGCCGGTGGAAGGAGGCGGGTGTGCAGCATGGTCCCGCGGTGCGCCGGCGCAAGCTCGGCGAGGAACTGCGTGCCCTGCGCGACAGGTCGGGTCTCACCAGTGGTGAGGCGGCCCGGCTCGCGGGATGGCACCAGTCGAAGATCAGCCGCATCGAGACGGGGCGCAGCGGGGTCAAGCCGGAGGACATCCGCCTGCTGCTCGACGTCTACGGGGAGATCGTGAGCCCCGAACAGCGGGCGCTGCTGGAGGCGCTGTCGGCCTCCGCGGCCGGCCCCAACCCGGAAGGTGACGCCGGTCGGGGCCGCCAGTGGTGGCACGACTACCGCGGGCTGCTGCCCCAGGAGTACCGCGACTTCATCAGCCTGGAGGCGGGTGCGCGGTCGGCGCGCACGGTGGAGCTGTCGGTGGTCCCCGGGCTGCTGCAGACCGCCGGGTACGCCCGGGCGGTCACCCGGGCCGCCCTCGGCGGGCTGCCGGAGCCGAAGGTGGACGCGCTGGTGGAGGTCCGGCTGGCGCGCCAGAAGGTGCTGCGGGCCGATCCGCCGCTGGAGTTGAGTGCCGTACTGGACGAGGCGGTGCTGCGCCGCCAGATCGGGGGGCCCGGTGTGCTGGCGGGGCAGTTGAGGCACCTGGTGGAGGTGGGACGGCTGCCGCACGTCCGTCTGCAGGTGCTGCCGTTCAGCGTGGGGGGCCATCTCGGCCTCACCGGACCGTTCGTGATTTTCTCATTTCCGAACATCGCCGATCTGGATGTGGTCGTACTCGACCATTTGACGAGTAGCCTCTATCTGGAGCGGAAGGAAGACCTTGAGGCGTACAGCGCCGCGTTCCGCACCATCCAGGCGCACGCCCTCCCGCCCCAGGACTCGTCGGATCTGATCAGCGCACTCGCTGACGACGCGTAAGGAGGCACTCCCCGTGTCCGCAACCCCCTTATCCAGCAGCGGGCTTCTGATCAGCGCGCGGTGGCGGCGCAGCAGCCGCAGCACCGGAATGAACAACTGCGTGGAAGCGGCCGTCCTCGGCGGCGGCCTGCTGGCCGTACGCGACTCCAAGCGGACGGACGGCCCGGCCGTGCTCTTCACCGGGCCGGCCTGGACCGGCTTCCTCGCGAGCGTACGAACGAACGGGCCCGCCTGACGTCCCGGTCACAGCACTAGCGGTCCGTGGCTCCGGCCGGTGCGGTCAGCAGGATCGTCGCGACGGCTTGATCGATCTCGTCCCCCGTGAGATCGGCCCGGGCGGTCAGCCGCAGCCTGGAGATGCCGTCCGGCACCGACGGCGGCCGGAAGCACCCCACGGACAGTCCCGCCTCACGGCAGTCGGCGGCCCAGCGCAGTGCCGCCGGGGCCGAAGGGGCCCGCACCGACACCACGGCCGCGTCCGGCCGGGCCGCGGTCAGGCCGGACGCGGTGAGCCGCCCGTACAGCCGGCCGGCCACCTCGCGGGCGCGCGCGGCACGCTCCGGTTCCCGGCGGAGCAGGCGCAGGCTCGCCAGCGCCGCACCCGCGGCGGCCGGGGCCAGCCCGGTGTCGAAGATGAAGGTGCGCGCGGTGTTGACCAGGTGCCGGATGACCTTCGCCGGACCCAGCACGGCCCCGCCCTGACTGCCCAGCGACTTCGACAGGGTGAGCGTGGCCACCACCCCCGGGTGGCCCGCGAGTTCGGCGGCGTGCAGCGCGCCGCGGCCGCCCTCCCCCAGCACGCCCAGGCCGTGCGCGTCGTCCACGAGCAGGGCGGCGCCCTCGTCACGGCAGGCCGCCGCGTAGCCGGCGAGCGGGGCCGCGTCCCCGTCGACGGAGAACACCGAGTCGGTGACCAGCAGCGCCCGGCCCCCGTGCCCGGCCAGGGTCTTGCGCGCGGCGTCGGGGTCGGCGTGCGCGATCACGGCGGTCTCGGCGCGCGAGAGTCGGCAGCCGTCGACGATCGAGGCGTGGTTGCCCGCGTCGGACACCACCAGCGTGCCCCGGTCGCTCAACGCCGTGACGGCGGCGAGGTTGGCCGCGTAACCGGAGGACAGGACCAGCGCGGCCTCGAACCCGCAGAAGGCGGCCAGCTCCCGCTCGAGCTCCGCGTGCAGTTCGGTCGTGCCCGTCACCAGACGCGAACCGGTGGCCCCGCCGCCCCACAGCTCGGCCGCCTCCCGTGCGCCGCGGACGGTCTCCGGATGCCGCGACAGCCCGAGGTAGTCGTTGCTCGCGAGGTCCAGCAGCGGGGAGCGGGCCGGCCGCGGCCGCAGCGTACGGACGAGCCCCGCCTCCTCCCGGGCACGTTCGGCGGCATCGATCCAGGCGAAGACGTCCACCGGACCGGGGGTGTGCTGGGGCATCGGCGGATCCTCGCGTTTTGTCGGCAGTCCACAGACCTGACCCGACCCTAGCGGCCGTGACCTGAGTGCCAGGTGTGGCGATACACACACTCCCATCCGGCCATGTTGTGCGATCTCTCCTTGGCCGGGAGTGGTGGTGTGGTCCAGGATCGGCCTCATGGACCTGCTGAACACCCTGGTGGACAAGGGGCTGCGGCGCGAGCTGCCGACCCGCGAAGAGGCGCTCGCCGTACTGGCGACTTCCGACGACGAACTGCTCGACGTGGTGGCCGCGGCCGGCAAGGTGCGCCGCCAGTGGTTCGGCCGCCGGGTCAAGCTCAACTACCTGGTCAACCTGAAGTCGGGCCTCTGCCCGGAGGACTGCTCCTACTGCTCGCAGCGCCTCGGCTCCAAGGCCGAGATCCTCAAGTACACCTGGCTGAAGCCGGAGGAGGCCTCGCAGGCCGCGGCGGCCGGTGTCGCGGGCGGCGCCAAGCGCGTCTGCCTGGTGGCGAGCGGCCGCGGTCCGACGGACCGGGACGTGGAGCGGGTCGGCAAGACGATCGCCGCGATCAAGGAGCAGAACGAGGGCGTCGAGGTGTGCGCCTGCCTGGGCCTGCTCTCCGACGGCCAGGCCGAGCGGCTGCGGGACGCGGGTGCGGACGCCTACAACCACAACCTCAACACCTCCGAGGCGACGTACGGTCAGATCACCAAGACCCACACCTACGCGGACCGGGTCGACACGGTGCAGAAGGCGCACGCCGCCGGCCTGTCGGCCTGCTCGGGTCTGATCGCGGGCATGGGCGAGAGCGACGAGGACCTCGTCGACGTCGTCTACTCACTGCGCGAACTGGACCCGGACTCCGTTCCGGTCAACTTCCTGATCCCCTTCGAGGGCACCCCGCTGGCCAAGGAGTGGAACCTCACCCCCCAGCGCGCCCTGCGGATCCTCGCGATGGTGCGCTTCGTCTGCCCGGACGTCGAGGTACGGCTCGCGGGCGGGCGCGAGGTGCACCTGCGCTCCATGCAGCCGCTGGCCCTGCACCTGGTGAACTCGATCTTCCTGGGTGACTACCTGACCAGCGAGGGTCAGGCCGGCCAGGCGGACCTCGACATGATCGCGGACGCCGGGTTCGGGGTGGAGGGCGCCGGTACGAGCACCCTCCCGGCGCACCGGGCCGATGTGGCGCAGGCGGCCGCCGGCGGCGGCTGCGGCTCGCACGGCGGCGGCGCCTCCCTCTGCGGGCCGGCGGGTTCCGCCGATGGCGGGACGGACTCCGGTGCGGGCTGCGGCTCGGCCTGCGGCGGCTGCTCCGGACACGCGGAAGCGGCGCCCGCCCCGGCTCAGGCGGATGCCGGCGGGGTCCGCCCGGACCTTGTGGCGGTCCGCCGTCGCGGCGCGGGAACGGACCTCGCCCCCAATGCCTGATCCGCTCGATCTGCCGTTGTCCGGGCCGGAACTGCTCGCCCTGGACCGGCAGCACGTCTGGCACCCGTACGGCCCCATGCCCGGGCGGCAGGAGCCGCTGGTCGTCGCCTCCGCCTCCGGAGTGCGGCTGCGGCTCGCCGACCCGTCGCAGGGACACGGCCGCGAGGAGCTGGTCGACGGCATGTCCTCCTGGTGGTCGGCCATCCACGGCTACAACCACCCGGTGCTGAACGAGGCGGCGACCACCCAGCTGGGTCGGATGTCGCACGTGATGTTCGGCGGGCTCACCCATGAGCCCGCCGTCCGGCTCGCCGCCAAGCTCGTCGAGATCACCCCCCGGGGGCTGGAGCACGTCTTCCTCTGCGACTCCGGCTCGGTGTCGGTCGAGGTCGCGGTCAAGATGTGCCTGCAGTACTGGCGTTCGCTGGGCCGCACGGGCAAGACCCGGCTCCTGACGTGGCGCGGCGGCTACCACGGGGACACCTGGCAGCCGATGGCCGTCTGCGACCCCGACGGCGGCATGCACGACCTGTGGCAGGGCCACCTGCCGCGCCAGGTCTTCGCGGATGCGCCGCCCGGGGACTTCGACACCCCCGTGGACCCGGCGTACGCCGACCACCTGCGTTCCCTGATCGCCGCCCACGCGGACGAACTGGCCGCGGTGATCGTGGAGCCGGTGGTGCAGGGCGCGGGCGGCATGCGCTTCCACCACCCCGACCACCTGCGGGTCCTGCGCGCGCTGTGCGACGAGTACGGCGTGCTGCTCGTCCTGGACGAGATCGCCACGGGCTTCGGCCGCACCGGCGCCCTGTTCGCCGCGGACCACGCGGGGATCACACCGGACGTGATGTGTCTGGGCAAGTCCCTGACGGGCGGTTACCTCACACTCGCGGCGACGCTGTGCACGGAGCGGGTGGCGGACGGGATCTCCCGGGGCCAGGTCCCGGTGCTCGCACACGGCCCGACCTTCATGGGCAACCCGCTGGCGACGGCCGTCGCGCTCGCCTCGATCGAGCTGCTGCTCGGCCAGGACTGGGCGAGCGAGGTCAAGCGGATCGAGGCGGGGCTGCGCGAGGGCCTGGCGGCCGCGTCGGACCTGCCGGGCGTCCGGGACGTACGGGTCCTGGGGGCGATCGGCGTGGTCCAGCTGGACCACGAGGTCGACATGGCGGCCGCCACCGCGGCCGCGGTCCGGGAGGGCGTCTGGCTGCGCCCGTTCCGCGACCTGATCTACACGATGCCGCCGTTCGTCACGGGCGACACCGATGTCGCCCGGATCTGCCGAGCGGTGTGCGCGGTGGCGAGGGAAGGCTGAGATGTCCATTCTGTTCGTGTCCGGTACGGGCACGGAGATCGGCAAGACCGTGGTCACCTCGGCGGTGGCGGCCGCCGCGGTGGCCGCGGGCCGCTCGGTGGCGGTGCTCAAGCCCGCCCAGACGGGTGTCGGCCCGGACGAACCGGGTGACGCGGCCGAGGCGGTCCGGCTGGCCGGACCCGCGGTCACCGCGGTGGAGCTGGCCCGCTACCCGGAGCCGCTGGCCCCGGACACGGCGGCCCGCCGTGCCGGGCTCCCGACGCTCGCCCCGTCGGACATCGCCGAGGCGGCCCGCCGGCTGTCGCTCGACCACGACCTGGTCCTGGTGGAGGGCGCGGGCGGGCTGCTGGTCCGCTTCGACGAGGCGGGCCACACGCTGGCCGACGCCGCCGTGCTGCTGGGCGCCCCGGTCCTGGTGGTGGTCGCGGCGGGCCTGGGCACCCTGAACTCCACCGCCCTGACGGCGGAGGCACTGCGGGCGCGTGGCCTGACGGCGCTGGGCGTGGTCGTGGGCAGCTGGCCCGCGTCGCCGGACCTGGCCTCGCGCTGCAACCTCGCGGACCTCCCGAAGTCGGCGGACGCCCCCCTCCTGGGCGCCGTCCCCCAAGGCGCGGCCGCCCTCCCCGTCTCCCGCTTCCGCACCGAATCCCCGACCTGGCTGGCCCCACCCCTTTCGGGCACCTGGACCCCCACCGGCTTCCTGCAGAGGTGGACCCCTCCCCCCGCCAACGCCACTTCCACCCCCGGCACCACCCCCAGCACCGCAGCCACTTCCTCCAGTGCCGCGGGAACCACCTCTAGCCCCGCCGGCACCACCTCCCGTTCCGCCGACGCCACCTCCAGCCCCGCCGAGGCCATCTCCAGCCCCGCCGGCGCTTGAGGCGCGGGGCCCGGGGCGGAGCCCCGCTGTCCCCCAGGGATGAGGCCCCGCCGACAAGGGCAGGCTGAAAGGCGCGGCCACCCGCGCCGCACACCACCCCCGGAGGTCCGCCATGCCGCCGCGCCACGACCCGGTCCACCACCCGCTCTTCGCCCGCTTCTACGCCCGCGCCAGCACCTCCGCGGAGAGCCGCGCCGGCATCGCCGCCCTCCGCCGCGAGCTCCTGCACGGAGTGACCGGCCGTGTGATCGAGATCGGCGCCGGGAACGGCCTGAACTTCCCGCACTACCCCCGCGCCGTCTCCGAGGTGGTCGCGGTCGAGCCGGACCGCACCCTGCGCCGCCTCGCCACCCAGGCGGCCCTGCGCGTCGAGGTCCCGGTGGACGTCGTGCCCGCCGCCGCCGAGGCCCTCCCGGTCAAGAGCGAGGCGTTCGACGCCGCCGTCGCCTCGCTGGTGCTGTGCTCCGTACGGGACCTGCCCCGCTCCCTCGCCGAACTGCACCGCGTGCTCCGCCCCGACGCCGAGCTCCGCTTCTTCGAGCACGGCCTGGCGCCCGGCCCGGGCATGGCCTCCGTCCAGCGCGCCCTCGACCGCACCGTCTGGCCGTTCCTCTTCGGCGGCTGCCACACCTCCCGCGACCCGCTCGCCGCGGTGGAGGCGGCGGGCTTCCGGATCGTCTCGCAGCGCAGCTTCCGCGTGCCCGAGCGCGGCCCGGCGCTCCCCACGTCCTACTGCGTCATCGGTTCGGCCCGCCGAGTGGCTTGACCCAGCGGGTCACTGCTCCTCGGGCCGGTGCCAGGCCGGGCCCCATGCCCGGTGGGCGGACCGGTTGCGATCGAGCACCATCGCGCCCCGCGCGGGGCGAGCAGCGGCGCGCGCGGGTCGCGTGCGCGGAGCAGCTCGACCCCCATGAGATCGTCGCCGATACTCGTCCCCTCGGCGGCGGACTTCCAGAAGTCCGGTGAGGCGTCGAAATCGGCCGCCAGGGCAGGAGCGATGTGAAGATCGCCCGTGTGCGGATCCCACTACCCGGACGGCTCCGCCAAAGAACGGCCCGACCTCTTTGCCTGTCCTTTACCATAGGGCGAAGATCCTTACGAGTGAGACCCGAGTGAAAGGTGTGAGCGTCCGCCCATGGGCGAGCCTCCCAGTCCCCGAGACTTCCGCTTCCCCCGTGCACGACATCGCGCGGCACCCCGCCTCCTGGCCGATCATGGAACGGAGGTGATCGAGCGATGACCGAAGTGCTGCTGCTCGTCGTGGCACTGCTGCTCTGCCTTGCCTGCGGGGTCTTCGTCGCGGCCGAGTTCTCCCTGACGACCGTCGAGCGCGGTGAACTCGAAGACGCCGCCGAGCGAGGTGAGCGCGGAGCAGACAGCGCGCTGGCCGCTGTCCGGACGCTGACGTTCCAGCTCTCCGGCGCCCAGCTCGGCATCACCGTGACCGGCCTGGTCATCGGCATGATCTCCAAGCCGTCGATCGCCACCCTGCTCCAAGGCCCGTTCGAGGCCATGGGGCTGTCGGGCGGCGCCGCCTCCTCCACCGCCCTTGTCCTCAGCACGGTCGTGTCGACCGTCGTCCTGATGGTCGTCGGCGAGCTGGTCCCCAAGAACTGGGCGATCTCCTCCCCGCTGGCGATCGCCAAGCGCGTGGCGACGCTGCAGCGGGTGTTCAGCCGGGCCTTCCGGCCCCTGATCAGCCACCTCAACACCACCGCGAACCACATGGTGCGCCGCCTCGGGCTGGAGCCGGCCGAGGAGCTGGCCTCCGCCCGCACGCCGCAGGAGTTGGTCGCCCTGGCGCGCCACTCCGCCCGGGCGGGCGCTCTGGAGAAGGACACCGCGGAACTCTTCGTGCGGACCTTGAACCTCGCCGACCTGACCGCGGAGAACGTGATGACCCCGCGCGTGCAGGTCACCGCCCTGGAGGTGCAGGCGACGGCCGAGGACGTGGCGAACGCGACGCTGGCCACCGGCCTGTCCCGCTTCCCCGTCTACCGGGGCAGCCTGGACACGGTCGTCGGCACCGTCCACATCAAGGACGTGCTGGCCCTGCCCTCCGAGGAACGCCACCGGCGCCCGGTGTCGCAGCTGCTGCGCGCGCCCCTCCTGGTGCCGGAGTCGCTGACCGTGGACCGGCTGCTGGACCGGTTGTCCGGCAAGCAGACGATGGCCGTGGTCATCGACGAGTACGGCGGCACGGCCGGTGTGGCGACGCTGGAGGACATCGTCGAGGAGGTCGTCGGCGAGGTCCGCGACGAGCACGACCCGCACGAGACGGCGGATCTGGCCCCGGCCGGCACGGACGCGGAGGGCCGCCGCGTCTACTCCGCCGACGGCGCGGTCCGCACCGACCAGCTCCAGCGCATCGGCCTGCGCGTTCCGGAGGGTCCGTACGAGACCCTGGCCGGGCTGATAGCGACCGAACTGGGCCGGATCCCGTCCGTCGGCGACAGCCTCGAGCTGGACGGCTGGCACCTGGACGTGGTGGACGCCGGCGGACGCCGAGCCGCGCGCGTGCTGCTGCACGTGCCGACCGCACCCCCGGGCGAACCCGACACGAACGCTTCGAAGGACGGGGAGAAGGGCCGATGACCGCGATCCAGCTGCTGATCGGCTTGGCGACCCTGGTCGTCAACGCCTTCTTCGTCGGCGCGGAGTTCGCGCTGATCTCGGTCCGGCGCAGCCAGATCGATCCGTACGCCGAGCAGGGCGACCGCCGCGCCCGCGCGGTGGTGTGGGGCCTGGAGCACGTGTCGGCCATGATGGCGGCGGCCCAGCTCGGCATCACCCTGTGCACCCTGGTGCTGGGCGTGGTCGCGGAGCCGGCCATCGCCCACCTGCTCACGCCGCTGTTCGACGCGGTCGGTGTGCCGTCCGCCCTGGCCCACGCGGTCTCCTTCGCCGTGGCGCTGACGCTCGCCACGTACCTGCACATGCTGTTCGGCGAGATGGTGCCGAAGAACGTGGCGCTGGCCGAACCGGTGCGCACGGCGCTGCTGCTGGGGCCGCCGCTGGTGGCCCTCACCAGGGGGCTGCGGCCGGTGATCTTCGCGATCAACGCCTTCGCCAACGCCCTGCTGCGACTGCTGCGGGTGGAGGTGAAGGACGAGGTCTCGGCGACCTTCACGGACGACGAGCTGGCGCGGATGGTCAAGGACTCCAGCAATGCGGGCCTCCTGGACGACCGTGCGAGCGAGCGCCTGCACGACGCCCTGGAACTGGGCCGGCGGCCGGTCACCGACGTGGTGCTGCCGGCGCACCGGGTGGATTCGGCCCGGCAGGGCATCACCCCAGCGGGCCTGGAGCGGATGTCGGCGCAGACCGGCTACTCCCGCTTCCCGGTGATCGACGCCCAGCAGCGGATCCTGGGCTACCTGCACGTCAAGGACGCCCTGGACGCGGAGCCGGACGCACGCGAGGAGCCCTTCCCGGTGCAGGCGCTGCGGCCGATCGCCCAGATCCGCGCGGAGACCCCGCTGGACGACGTGCTGACCGCCATGCGGCGCAGCCGTACCCACCTGGCTGCCGTCCTGGGGCCGGGCGGCACCATGACGGGCCTGGTGACCATGGAGGACGTGCTGCGCGAGCTGTTCGGCAGGCCGGCCTCCGCCTGACGGCCGCGGTCCCCGGCCCCGCGGGGCCGGGGTACCGCGCGGTAGCATCACTCCCGCCATGGAGATGAATGCGTCTTACACCAGTTTTGTCGCGATCGGCGACTCCTTCACCGAGGGCATGTCCGACCTGCTGCCCGACGGCTCCTACCGGGGCTGGGCCGACCTGCTGGCCGCCCGTCTCGCGGCCCGCGAGCCGGGTTTCCGCTATGCGAACCTCGCCGTCCGCGGGAAGCTGATCGGGCAGATCGCCGAGGAGCAGGCCCCGGTCGCGGCGGCGATGGGCGCCGACGTCGTCACGCTGGTCGGCGGCCTGAACGACGCCCTGCGCCCCAAGGTGGACATGGGGCGGGTCCGGGGCCACCTGGAGGCGGCCGTGGAACTGCTCGCCCCCTCCTGCAAGCACCTGGTCCTGATGCGCTCCCCGGGGCGCAACGGCCCGGTCATGGAGCGGTTCCGGCCGCGCATGCAGGAGCTCTTCGCCATCATTGAGGAGCTCGCGGCACGGCACGGCGCCCTGGTGGTCGACCTGTACGGTGCTGGCGCCCTCGGCGACCCCCGCATGTGGGACGTGGACCGGCTCCACCTGACGGCCGAGGGCCACCGCCGGGTGGCCGAGGCCGTCTGGCAGGCCCTCGGCCTGCCGGAGGAACACGACTGGCGGACGGAACTGCCCGCGACGATGCCGCCGGGCTGGGTGGTACGCCGCTCCCAGGACCTGAGCTTCGCCCGGCAGCACCTCCTGCCCTGGGTCGGTCGCCGCCTCACGGGCCGCTCGTCGGGGGACGGCCGCCCCGCCAAGCGCCCGGAACTCCTCCCGTACGAGCCCGCCGCGCCGGATCCCCCCTCGTAGCAAGCCACAATCCGAGGCGGGGTCCCTACCTGCGTAAACACACAGCGGCGGCCCAAGTAGAATCCCTCTACGTGACTGCCAAGCCCCGCATCCCCAATGTCCTGGCCGGCCGCTACGCCTCCGCGGAGCTCGCCGTCCTGTGGTCCCCCGAGTACAAGGTGACGCTGGAGCGGCGGCTGTGGCTCGCCGTGCTGCGCGCCCAGAAGGACCTCGGCATCGAGGTCCCCGACGCGGCCCTCGCCGACTACGAGCGCGTCCTGGAGACCGTCGACCTCGCCTCCATCGCCGAGCGCGAGAAGGTCACCCGGCACGACGTGAAGGCCCGCATCGAGGAGTTCAACGCCCTCGCCGGTCACGAGCACGTCCACAAGGGCATGACCTCCCGCGACCTCACCGAGAACGTCGAGCAGCTCCAGATCCGGCTGTCGCTGGAGCTGGCCCGCGACCGCACGGTCGCCGTGCTGGCCCGCCTGGGCAAGCTGGCCGGCGAGCACGCGGAACTCGTCATGGCGGGCCGCTCGCACAACGTCGCCGCGCAGGCGACCACCCTGGGCAAGCGCTTCGCGACGGCCGCCGATGAGCTGCTGGTCGCCTACGACCGCCTGGAGAACCTCCTGGAGCGCTACCCGCTGCGCGGGATCAAGGGCCCGGTGGGCACCGCCCAGGACATGCTCGACCTGCTCGGCGGCGACGCTGCCAAGCTCGCCGGCCTGGAGCAGCGCATCGCCACCCACCTCGGCTTCGCCCAGGCCTTCACCTCGGTCGGCCAGGTCTACCCGCGCTCCCTCGACTACGACGTCGTCACGGCCCTGGTGCAGCTGGCCGCCGCCCCGTCGTCGATCGCCAAGACGATCCGCCTGATGGCCGGCCACGAGCTGGTCACGGAGGGCTTCAAGCCGGGTCAGGTCGGCTCCTCCGCGATGCCGCACAAGATGAACACCCGCTCCTGCGAGCGTGTGAACGGCCTGATGGTCATCCTGCGCGGCTACGCCTCGATGACCGGCGAACTGGCCGGCGACCAGTGGAACGAGGGCGACGTCTCCTGCTCCGTGGTCCGCCGCGTGGCCCTGCCGGACGCGTTCTTCGCCTTCGACGGTCTGCTGGAGACCTTCCTGACGGTCCTGGACGAGTTCGGTGCCTTCCCGGCGGTCGTCGCCCGCGAGCTGGACCGCTACCTGCCGTTCCTCGCGACCACCAAGGTCCTGATGGGCGCGGTGCGGGCGGGTGTCGGCCGCGAGGCCGCCCACGAGGTCATCAAGGAGCACGCGGTCGCCTCCGCGCTCGCCATGCGTGAGCAGGGCGCCGAGCGCAACGAGCTGCTGGACAAGCTGGCCGCCGACGACCGCATGCCGCTGGACCGCGCCCAGCTCGACGCCTTGATGGCCGACAAGCTGTCCTTCACCGGCGCGGCGGGCGACCAGGTGGCGGCGGTGGTATCCCGCATCGAGGCCATCGCCAAGCAGCACCCGGAGGCCGCCGGATACGCGCCGGGGTCGATCCTCTGACCCCCGACGAGCTGAACGCCGCCCGTGACCGCGTCATCCCGGACGTGGTCGCGGGCGGTCTGCGCGTGCTCTTCTGTGGCATCAACCCCGGTCTCCTCTCCGCCGCGACGGGCCACCACTTCGCCCGCCCGGGCAACCGCTTCTGGCCCGTCCTGCACCTGTCGGGTTTCACCCCTCGCCGCCTGCACCCTTCGGAGCAGGAAGAACTGCTGACTTACCGCCTGGGCATCACCAACGTCGTGGCCAGGGCAACGGCCCGCGCCGACGAACTGACCGCCGACGAGTTCCGCGAGGGCGGCCGCATCCTGACGGCCAAGGTGGAGCTGCTGCGCCCCCAGTGGCTCGCCGTGGTCGGCGTCACCGCCTACCGCACCGCCTTCGGCGAGCGGAAGGCTCAGATCGGCCCCCAGGAGCGGACCATCGGTTCCACCCGCATCTGGGCGCTCCCCAACCCCAGCGGCCTCAACGCCCACTGGACGGCAGAGTCGATGGCCCAGGAGTACGCCCGCCTCCGCGCCGCCGCCGAAGCCCCCGAGCTCCCCGGAGCCTAGGGCGGGTCGATCACGGTGACCCCTGCCATCAGCAGGTAGGGGTCGCCCTCGTCCCACTGGGCCACGTAAGCCACCAGCCAGCGCTCCCCCGCCCGCCACAGGTGCACGTGGTCGGTGCTGTTGCCCACCTCGTCCCACGGCTCCGCTATCTCCTCGCCGTCGAACCCCCGGTCCCGCAGGGATCGCAGGCTGAACACCTGCGGGTCGCCCCACCGGTCGGTGAGGGCCTGGGTGAGTGCCCCGTACTCGGCGCTGATCTGGTCCGCCGCCTCGGCCCTGCCCGCACCGCCGTCCTCCCAGAAGTCCGCGGTCCGCCCGACCGGGACGAGGTGGTAACCCGGGCCGCTGCTCTGCCCGCCGGACCAGACCGGCTCGGTGGGGAAGTCCCGCACCAGGAGCCGGTCGATCGTGTCGAGATGCTCTGCCGTGGTCATACCGTCAGTATTGCGACCGCCACTGACAACTGGCCCTGAGTCACGCGTCCCTGCGCCGAACCGCCAGCCAGCCGCCGAACACCGCGGCTCCCGCCCACAGCGCCATGACCCCGAGGCCCGTCCAGGGGCCGAGGCCCTCCTGCCCCGATGAGTGCATCACCATCTGCCCGGCGCGGTCCGGGAGGAAGCGGGCCACGCCGCCCGAGGCCTCACCGACGATGAACGACACCAGCAGGACGAAGGGTATGAGCATGCTCAGCACGGCCGTTCCGCTCCGCAGCACGGCGGTCAGTCCGGCCGAGAACAGGGCCATCAGCGCCAGGTAGAGCCCGCTGCCGACGATCGCACGGTAGGTGCCCGGGTCTCCGAGCCCGAGGGCGTACGGCCCCATGAACGCCTGGCCGGCCAGGAAGGTGACCAAGCCGGTGATCTGACCGACGAGCAGGGCCAATCCGCCCACCATCGCCATCTTCGACAGGTAGAACCGCGTGCGGTTCGGCACCACGGACAGCGAGGTGCGCAGAGCGCCGTTGTGGAACTCGCTGGACAGGGCGCCGGCGCCGAAGGCCATGGCGGCGATCTGGCCGAACAGCAGCCCGTAGTAGGCCGCGTAGAGCGGGTCCTCCCCCATGCTGCCGGCTTCCGCCCTGCCTATCGCCGCGGCAGTGATCACCTGGATGCCCGCGGTGGCCAGGAAGACGGCTATCAGTGCCCCCAAGGAGCCGCGCAGGGACCGTATCTTGATCCATTCCGAGTGCAGGACGGGGGCGGTGGGCAGAGCGGCGCGCATGGTGATGCCTCCTGGGAGGGGTGAGAGGGGAAGGGTCAGCGGGTTGCGGTGAACCGGGCGTGGTCGGCTGTGAGGTGGAGGTAGGCCTGCTCCAGTGAGGCGCGCTCGTCGGCGAGTTCCAGCATCGGGATGCCCTCACGGGCGGCGAGGCCGCCAAGCTGTTCGGCGCGCAGTCCTTCGACGGTCCACCGCCCGTCGTCGGCGGCCACCAACTCGAAGCCGTCCCGGGCCAGGACGGCCCGCAGGCGGACGGGGTCGGAGGTGCGCAGGCGCACCCTCCGGGTGCTGCGGGCGTCGATGAACTCGGGCATCGAGGTGTCCGCGAGCAGCTTGCCGTTGCCGAGGACGATCAGATGGTCGGCGAGCGCCGAAGTCTCCGACATCAGGTGGCTCGAGACCAGGACGGTTCGCCCCTCGGCGGCGAAACTGCGCAGCAGCTCGCGGATCCAGATGATGCCCTCGGGGTCGAGGCCGTTGGTCGGCTCGTCCAGCAGCAGCACCCCGGGATCGCCCAGCAGTGCGGCAGCTATGCCGAGGCGCTGGCGCATGCCGAGTGAGAAGGACTTGATCCGCCGCTTGGCGACGGCGGCTATGCCGGCCTGCTCCAGAACCGCCTCCACCCGGCGCAGCGGCACCCCGCCCGCGGCGGCGAGGAAGCGCAGGTGGTCCCGCGCGGTGCGACCGCCGTGCGCGGCTTGCGCGTCCAGCAGCGCCCCGACCCGGTGCAGCGGGTCGGGCAAGTCCGGGTAACTCCGGCCGCCGATCGTGGCCGTGCCGGATGTGGCGCGGTCGAGGCCCAGCAACAGGCGCATCGTGGTGGACTTGCCGGCGCCGTTGGGGCCGAGGAATCCCGTGACCCGTCCCGGCAGGACATCGAAGGTGAGGCGGTCGACCGCACGGTGCGCGCCGAACTCCTTGGTGAGTTCTCGGATCTCGATCGTGTTCATGCCTCAAGATTCGCCGCCGCCCCCACCCCCTGCCCTCCCCCGCACGGGGGGATCGTCTCCCCCGCACGGGGGAGCCGCCACCCGAGGGCCGGCTGCCACGATGAGGACATGTACCGACTGCTCCGTGCTCCCCTCCGCGGGATCACGTACACCCGCTGGCTGCACCTGCTCGTGCCCATCCTCATCGTGTCCATATGGATGTTCATAGAGCCGGCGTGGCCGTGGATGCCTGCCCTGATCGTCGCGCCCTTCGGGCTCATCCCGTGGGTCCGGGTGGCCGAAGGGCTGCAGGCGCAGTTCCTGCTGACCCCGCACGAGCGCGGCGGTCACGACGGCTCCATCAGCACGGCGCCGTCGGCCCGGTGGGGGGACCGCTGGCGGACGGTCGCGTGGCTGGAGATACGTCTCCTGCTGGCGGGCGGGGCGATCCTGGCCACCGTGTGGCTGCCGATGATGACGTTGGAGCTCGCCCTCATCGGGGCAGGGCGGCCGCTGGGCGGGGACGATGTGATCCTGCCGTTCGTTCCACCCCGCTGGGCGGCCGTCCTGCTCGTGCCGGTGCCGGTGGCCCTGCTGCTGGTCGTGGTGGTCCTGCTGGGTGATGCTGTCACCGCCATCGCCGCCCGCCTCCTGGGGCCTTCGGCCGCCGAGCGGCTCAGCGCGCTCGAGGCGCGTACCGAACAGCTGCTGGAGCGGGCGCGGATCGCACGCGAGTTGCACGACTCGATCGGCCACGCGCTGACGGTGGCGGTCGTCCAGGCGGGGGCCGCCCGTGCTGCCGGGGATCCGGAATTCACCGAGCGGGCCCTGTGCGCGATCGAGGAGACCGGCCGGGCCGCGATGGAGGACCTGGAGCGGGTGCTGCTGGTGCTCCGGGAGTCCGCGCAACCGCCCTCGCAACGGCCGACCCTGGCCGACGCCGACCGGTTGCTGGAGTCGGCGCGCGCCTCCGGCTCCGCGGTGGACGCCGAACTGTTCGGTCCGCTGGAGCAGTTGCCGGGGCCTGTCACCCGTGAGGGGTACCGGATCCTTCAGGAGGCACTGACCAATGTGCTGCGGCACTGCGGTCCGGTACCGGTCCGGGTGCGGATCGAGGCGGCGGTCGGGCGGCTGGATCTGGAGGTGCTCAACCCGCTGCCGGACGGTCCGGTGCTGGTGACGGGGAGGGGCGGCGGTCTGCGCGGGATGCGGGAGCGTGCCGCACTGCTGGGAGGGGAGGCCGAGACCGGTCCGCACGAGGGCAACTGGAGAGTGCGCGCCCGGCTTCCGCTGGAGCGAATACGCTGACCGGATGCCGGTTACCGTACTGCTCGTCGACGACGAACCCCTGGTGCGCGCGGGTCTGCGCGCCGTGCTGGAAGCCCAGCCCGACATCGAGGTGGTGGGTGAGGCGGCCGACGGCGCGTCGGTCGTGCCACTCGTCCGGCAACTGCGGCCCGATGTGGTGGCCATGGATGTGCGGATGCCGCTGCTGGACGGGATCGAGGCGACCCGGGTGGTCCTGCGGACGGTGGACTCGCCGCCGAAGATCCTCGTCGTGACGACCTTCGAGAACGACGAGTACGTCTACCAGGCGCTGCGGGCCGGCGCGGACGGGTTCCTGCTCAAGCGGGCGCGGCCTTCGGAGATCGTGCACGCCGTTCGGCTGGTGGCGGAGGGCGAGACGCTGCTCTTCCCGGCCGCCGTGCGGGCGCTCGCCGCGGAGTACGGCAACCGGCAGGCCAGGGCCGTGCTGGAGCGGGCGGCGCTGACCGAGCGGGAAGAGTCGGTGTTGCGGCTCATGGCGCGGGGCCTGACCAATGTGGAGATCGCGGGCGAGTTGATCATCGGTGCGGAGACGGTGAAGTCCCATGTGAGCGCGATCCTGGCCAAGCTGGGCGCACGGGACCGGACCCAGGCGGTGATCGCGGCGTACGAGTCGGGCTTCGTCGCCCCGGCCTGAGAGGAGGTACCACGTTCGCGCTGATGGGGGCCGCTTCTCGCGGCTGTGAGGGGTGCGCAGTACGATCCGGCTGACAGGCTCGCTTGCTGGGAGGACACACGTTGGGGCAGCTGACCGGCGGGGACCCCTCCCTGCTCCGGCGGATCAACTCCGCCGTGGTGCTTCGGGCACTGCGCGCGGCGCAGTCGCCGACCCTCACCGACCTCACCCGGGTCACCGGGCTTTCCCGGCCGACCGTCGAGGGAGTCGTCGAAGGGCTGATCGGGACCGGGCTCGTCGTTGAGGCCGATGCGGAGGAAGGCGCGCGACGGCAGGGGCGCCCCGCACGGAGGTTCCGGTTCCGGGCTGAGGCCGGCCACCTGCTGGGCATCGAGATCGGCTCCCACCGGGTCGCGGTCCTGCTGTCCGGGTTGGACGGGCGCGTCATCGGCGCCGGCACCAAGGATGTCGCCGAGGGGGCCTCGGCCGACGAACGGCTGGACCGGGTCCGGGCGGCAGTCGCGGATCTGCTGCGCCGGGCGGGAGTGCCGCGTGACTCGCTGCGGGCGGTCGGCGTGGGCAGTCCGGGGATCGTGGAGGCGGACGGCACCGTCCGGCTCGGCACGGCGCTGCCCGGCTGGACCGGCCTGCCGCTCGGTGACCGGCTCCGGCGCTCCTTCCGTTGCCCGGTGCAGGTGGAGAACGACGCCAATGCGGCGGCGGTCGCCGAACACTGGAAGGGCGCCGCGCGGGACACCGACGACATGGTGTTCGTGATGGCGGGTCTCAGCCCCGGCGCCGGTTCGCTCATCGGCGGCCGACTGCACCGCGGCTTCGGCGGAGCGGCGGGTGAGATCGGCGCCCTGCACCTGCTGGGCCGGGAGGTCACCCCCGAGAAGCTGCTCTCCACCACCGGCGAGCCGCTGCACCCGCTGGACGAGCCCGCGGTCGCCGAGGTCTTCGCGATGGCCCGGCGGGGCGACGAGCATGCGGTCGCCGCCGTACAGCGGTTCATCCAGCGACTGGTCCACGACGTGGCGGCGCTGGTCCTGGCGATGGATCCGGAGCTCGTCGTCGTCGGCGGCTGGGCGGCCGGCCTGGACGGGGTGCTGGACCCCTTGCGCCAGGAGCTTCAGCGCTACTGCCTGCGTCCACCGCGGGTGGCGCTGTCCATGCTGGGCGAGGCCGCGGTGGCCACGGGTGCGCTGCGGTTCGCTCTGGACCACGTCGAGGAAGAGCTGTTCGCGGTGGAGAAGACGGTCACGACCCGCCGCCGCTGACGCCCCGCCGGGCGGTCGGAGCCGGTCCGCGGCGGGCGCCCGGAAGACTGTCCGGACGCACGTGACCGGACCGGCCCCTTTCTTTCGGGGCCGGGCCGGTGACGACGGCGGGGCTTCAGGACGCGACGCGCGGTTCGTGGGTGATCTCGACGTCGCCCGAGTCCCCGAAGGTCAGGCGGCAGGTGTCGGCGCGGTAGGTGGCCACCGAGACCGCGGCTGTGCCCGCCGCGGTGAAGTAGCGCGTGGTGACCAGCAGGACCGGGGCGCCCGGCAGACGGTCGAGCTCCTTGGCGTCGTCGGCCCGGGCGGAGCCGAGCTCCACCGAGCGGTCCTGGCCGTCCAGCGCCAGCCGCTGCAGTTCACGCAGGACGGCGCGGGCACGGGCGGGTCCGCTCGGGGCCTCGATGGCGGGGAGTCCCGGTACGGAGGCGGCCGGGACGTAGAGCAGCTCGGCGGCGACGACCTGGCCGTGGGTGACGCGCGTCCGGCGGACCGTGTGGACGGGCTGGTCGGCATCGAGGGCACCGCCCGCACCGCCCGCACCGCCCGCACCGAGCAGCTTGAGGACGGCGGCCGACGGCAGCCCCTCGGCCGCGTCGACCGGCTCCCAGCCGTCGACCTCCTCGCCGGGCCAGCCGTGCCGCGCATTGCCCACGGCGACACCGACGCGCGGCGGGGCCACCGTGGTACCGACACCACGGCGCCGCTGCAGACGGCCTTCGAGCTCGAGCTGCTCCAGCGCCTGACGCAGGGTCGCGCGCGCGACTCCGAAACGGGCGGCCAGCTCACGTTCGTTGGGCAGCACCTCGCCGACGGCGAAGTCCTGGTCGAGCGCTTCGCTGAGGACGGTCTTGAGGTGCCAGTACTTCGGCTCCGGCACCGTTTCGAGCTGCGTGGTCCCCACCCTGAATCCTCCTGCCATCGCCGCACTCACGTTGTGTTCCAGCGGCAGTTCCGCGCCCTTGTTTATTAAAGGTTCCTGCACTATCCAGCGACGATAGGACGGCGCACCCCCTTGGTCAAGACCAATGCTCGGCCCTTCGCCGGGCAGACCGAGCCTCGGCACCACGCCGTTCACGGGATGTTCTCGTGCACACGGGCAGCGCCGAAGGCTTGTAGTCAAGGGCTACTGGGCGGTAATCATGGCGGTGGGTACTACTGACAGTCTGTCTCGTACGCGTCCACCGACGAGGAGCAGCATGACCGCCACGGTCTCGTTCACCATCGATTCGCCGCTCGGCCCCCGCACCGTGACCGTCGCCTACGAACGCAAGGGGACGGGCGAGCCGCTCCTCCTCCTGCACGGCATCGGCCACCACCTCCAGGCCTGGCACCCGGTTGCCGACATCCTGGCCGCCGAACACGACGTGATCGCCGTCGACCTGCCCGGCTTCGGTGTTTCGCAGCCGCTGCCCGAGGGGACCCCGTACGACCTGGACACTGTCGCCCCCGCCCTCGGAGCGCTGTGCACGGCGCTCGGCGTCGAGCGCCCGCACGTCGCGGGCAACTCCCTCGGCGGCCTGCTGGCGCTCGAAATGGGCCGGATCGGTCTGGCCCGCTCGGTCACGGCCCTCTCCCCCGCCGGCTTCTGGACCGAAGGGGAGCGCCGGTACGCGTTCGCCACCCTCCTCGCGATGCGCGCCGGAGCCAAGGTGCTCCCCCGCCCCCTGCTGGACCGGCTCTCGCAGGCCCCGGCGGGCCGGGCCGCCCTCACCGGCACCATCTACGCCCGCCCGGCGCGCCGTTCACCGGACGCCGTGGTCGCCGAGACGCTGGCCCTGCGCCACGCCACCGGCTTCGAGAAGACGCTGGCCGCAGGGGGTTCCGTACGGTTCACCGAGGACGTGCCCGGCCTGCCGGTCACCATCGCCTGGGGCACCCGCGACCGGCTGCTCCTGCGCCGCCAGGGGGTGCGCGCCAAGCACACCCTTCCCGGTGCCCGGCTGGTACGGCTGCCGGGCTGCGGCCACGTGCCGATGAGCGACGATCCCGCACTGGTCGCCCGGGTCGTCCTGGACACGGCCCGCAGCGCGGCGGCACGCACACCCGCCTGAGTCGCCGTCGGCGTGGGCAACCCGGCCGGGCCGCGCGGCCCTGTCCGCCAGGACGCCGCGGCCCGGCCACGTGGCCGGCGACCGCCGGACCACGCCCGCCGCCACCTCAACCCATCCACCCAACCCATCCACCCGCCCACCTGCCCGCACGACCCACGCTCCCCACCCACTGCCCCACCCGCCCGCCTCCACAGCCCCCGCCGCGGCCCGGAAAACCGGATGAAATCAGCCAGATGGACACTTAACCAGTCGGTCACAGACCGTTCGTGATCACGCAACACCCCTGCGCCACAGTGGTCGGTATGACGGACCGTCGTGTTACCTCAGCCCAGCGTCCCCACCGCCACCACTGGCGCCGCGATCTCGTCGAGCTCGCCGCGCTCTTCTGCGCCGTCGCGGTCGCCGACGCCATCGCCAATCTCGTCGTGCACGGCCCGCGCGGACCGGTGCTGCTGGTCGCCTCGGCCGTCGCGCTGCTGGTCACGGCTGCCTTCCACACCTGGTGGGCCAGGCGCCACAGCCATGCGCCGCCGCCGGACGCCACAGCCCCCGGCGATCCGACCGTGTCCCGGGACTCCGCCCCCGGCGCTGCCGCAGCCACCTCCGCCCTGTGGCGGATGCGCACCACCGTCCGCGACGAGCCCGGCTCGCTGGCCGCGGTGTGCACCGCCCTCGCCCGCAGCGGCGTCGACATCCTCACCCTCCAGACGCACCCGCTGCCCGAGGGCGGCACCGTGGACGAGTTCCTGCTGCGCGCCCCGCAACTGCTGCCCTCCGGCGACCTCACCCGGGCGGTCGCCCGGGCCGGCGGCCACAGCACGTGGATCGAGCGCGCCGACACCCACGACCTGGTCGACACCCCGGCCCGCGTCCTGGGCCTGGCCACCCGGACCGCCCTCGACGCCGCCGAGCTGCCGCTCGCGCTGCGCCAACTGCTGGGCCGCTGCACCATCCACTCCATCCCCCCGACCACCCTGTCCGGCCGCCCCAACTCCGCCGCCGACGCCCCGGTCGAAGGGGTCCTGGAGGCGACGGTCATGCGGCTGCGCGACCCCTCGGGCGGCGCGATCACGGTGGAGCGGCCCTACCTGCCGTTCACCCCGACCGAGTTCGCCCGCGCCCGCGCCCTGGTCGAGCTCGACGCCCGCCTCGGCCCCCGCGTGCCCCGCAGCCAGGACGTCCTGACCCTGCCCGAGGGCAACGAGATCACCGTGCGCCGCGCCGACGCCGCCGACCAGGGTGCCGCACGCGCGATGCACGACCGCTGCTCCGAGCGCACGCTCGGCCTGCGCTACCACGGCCCCGTCGCCGACGCCGACGCCTACCTCGGCCACCTGCTGAGCCCCCGCTTCGGCCGCACCCTCGCCGCGACCACCGCCTCCGGCAAGCTCGTCGCCCTCGGCCACCTGTTGTGGGACGGGGACGAGACCGAGGTCGCACTGCTGATCGAGGACGAATGGCAGCGCCGCGGCATCGGCTCCGAGCTGCTGCGCCGGCTCATCGCCCTGGCCGTCGAGGCCGGTTGCGACAGCGTGTACGCCGTGACCCGGGCCTCCAACACGGGCATGGTCGCCGCCATGCGCGGGCTCGGCCTGCCCCTCGACTACCAGATCGAGGAGGGCACGCTGGTGATCACCGCCCGACTGGACGCCGCCCCGGCGGACTCCCGGTCCTCGTACGCCGTCCGGTCCGAACTCCCGCGTACACAGCAGAACCCGCACCCCTGGCACTGACGCCACACGCCTGACGTTCGACTCCTGGCACCTGCACCTGCACCTGCACCTGCACCTGAGCAGACGCCTCACGCCGACCGGCCCTGGTCCGCGTCGCCCGCACCGGGTGACGCGAACCAGGCACGCGGACCAGCGCAGACCAGCGCGGACCAGCCCACCCGCACCGCCCCGCCGGCGCGCTGATCCGCCGTTCCCGTCAGCAGGCTGGCGTCAAACGGTGATGACGCGACGCGGTCGCGCATACGAAGATGTCCCCATGTCAGAGACCCTCCACCACGGCAGCGACACCAGGCTGCCCCGCCAGGTGGCCGACGCGTACGTCGACGACCTGATCGCCCTCGACCCGATCACCGGTACCTACCTCGGTGTCGCCGCGAGCTCGGGCAGGCTCCCGGACTTCTCGCCGGCCGGCCGCGCGGCCGTCGCCGAGCTCTCGCGCACCACCCTCGCCCGCCTGGACGCGGCCGAGCGGCTCCCCGGCGCGGACAGCGACGCCGAGCGCCGTTGCGCCCGTCTGCTGCGCGAGCGCCTCACCGCCGAACTCGCCGTCCACGAGGCCGACGAGGACCTGTGCGCGGTCAGCAACATCCACAGCCCCGTGCACGCCGTCCGCGAGGTCTTCACCCTGACCCCGGCCGACACCGACGCGGACTGGGCGGCCATCGCCGAGCGGCTGCGCGCCGTACCGGCCGCGCTCGCCGGCTACCGCGAGAGCCTGGAGCTGGGCCTGCGGCGCGGGCTGTACGGCGGCCCGCGCGCCACCGCGACCATGATCGGCCAGCTCACCTCCTGGGCCGGCCAGGACGGCAACGAGCCCGCCTTCTTCGAGGAGTTCGCCTCCGCCGGCCCCGACGCCCTGCGCACCGAGCTGGACGGGGCGGCGGCCGCCGCGACCGCCTCCGTGGCCGACCTGCGCGACTGGATGGCGTCGGTGTACGCACCGGCCGTCGAGGACAAGCCGGACACCGTCGGCCGCGAGCGGTACGCGCGCTGGTCCCGGTACTTCAACGGTACCGACCTGGACCTGGACGAGGCGTACGCCTACGGCTGGTCGGAGTACCACCGGCTGCTCGCCGAGATGAAGACCGAGGCGGCCAAGATCCTGCCCGGCGCCGGTCCCTGGGACGCGCTGCGCCACCTCGACGAGCACGGCACGCACATCGAAGGCGTGGACGAGGTGCGTGCCTGGCTCCAGGGGCTCATGGACGAGGCGATCGAGAACCTGGACGGCACCCACTTCGAACTCGCCGAGCGGGTGCGGAGGGTGGAGTCGCGGATCGCCCCGCCGGGGGGCGCCGCGGCGCCGTACTACACCTCCCCGTCGGAGGACTTCTCCCGTCCCGGCCGCACCTGGCTGCCCACCATGGGCCAGACCCGGTTCCCCGTGTACGACCTGGTCTCCACCTGGTACCACGAGGGCGTGCCGGGCCACCACCTGCAGCTCGCGCAGTGGACGCACGTGGCGGACCAGCTTTCGCGCTACCAGGCGACCGTCGGCATCGTCAGCGCCAACGCCGAGGGCTGGGCGCTGTACGCGGAGCGCCTGATGGACGAACTGGGCTACCTCAAGGACGCCGAGCAGCGCCTGGGGTACCTGGACTGCCAGATGATGCGCGCGGCGCGGGTGATCGTGGACATCGGCATGCACCTCGGCCTGGAGATCCCGGCCGACTCGCCGTTCCGCCCGGGCGAGAGGTGGACCCCGGACCTCGCGCAGGAGTTCTTCGGCCTGCACAGCGGTCGGCCGGCGGACTTCGTCGAGAGCGAGTTGACCCGCTACCTGTCGATGCCGGGGCAGGCGATCGGGTACAAGCTCGGCGAGCGCGCCTGGCTGCTGGGCCGGGACAACGCCCGGGCGGCGCACGGTGATTCCTTCGACCTGAAGGCCTGGCACATGGCGGCCCTGTCGCAGGGTTCGCTGGGGCTGGACGACCTGGTGGACGAGCTCTCCAGGCTCTGACCGCCCCGGGCCGCACCCGCCCGGCACCAGCGGGCCGTACTCCTCCGGGGAGTGCGGCCCGCTTCCGCATCGGGGACGGTTCAGCAGCCGCAGTCGTCCGAGTCGGTGGGGGCGGTCAGCGGGTCGGCCTCGGCGCGCCGCTGACCGCCCTGCCAGGTCTCGACCTCGAAGCCCTCCCGGATCCAGTACTCGATGCCGCCCAGCATCTCCTTGACCCGGAAGCCGAGTTCGGCGAGCGCCAGTGCGGAGCGGGCGCCCCCGTTGCAGCCCGGGCCCCAGCAGTAGGTGACCACGGGGACGTTCCTGTCGAGGAGCAGCTCGGCCTGGTCGGGGATGAGGGCGGTGGGCAGGTGGACGGCGCCGGGGACGTGCGCCTGGTCCCAGGAGGGCGTGGAACGGGAGTCGACCAGCTGGAACCCGAGCTCGGCGCCCTGCTCACGGTGGGCCTTGAACGCGGCGGCGACGTCCGACACATCGGCGTGGAAGGCGAGGCTCGCCGCGAAGTAGGCGGCGGCCGCGGCCGGGGAGGCGGGGGCCACCCGCAGGACAGGGTTGGCGGCGGTCGCGGTCGGGGTGTTCCGTGTCGTCGTCATGGCTGGAAATCTACGATCCGTCGAAGGCCCGTGGAAGTGAGTTTCCCCGGCCTTCTCCTTGCGCCGCCGGGGAATACCCTGCTACTTCTGCGATATGACCGATCATTCCCCCGACGCCACCGACTGGCGGATCCTCGAAGCCCTCCAGCGGGACGGCCGGGCGAGCTTCACCGAGCTCGCCCGCTCCGTGTCGATGTCCGCGAGCGCCGTCACCGAGCGGGTCCGCCGCCTCGAGGAGTCGGGCGTGATCACCGGCTACACCGCCGTGGTGGACCCGGAGAAGCTCGGCAAGGCGATCCTCGCCCTGGTGCGGCTGCGGTATCCGCACGGCAACTACAAGCCGTTCCACGACTTCCTCGACGCGACCCCGGAGATCCTGGAGGCCCATCACGTCACCGGTGACGACTGCTTCGTGCTCAAGGTCGCCGCCCGCTCGATGGGGCACCTGGAGGAGGTCACCGGCCGGATCTCCGGCCTGGGCGCGGTGACCACCAGCATCGTGTACTCCTCGCCGCTCCCCCGCAGGCCGCTCAGTCCCTGAGCGCCGGGGTGCGGTGGCGCACCACCGAGCCGCCGCGCTGCTTGACGATCTCCAGCTGGGCCTGCACCCGGGTGCGCAGATCGGCCACGTGGCTGACGATGCCGACGCTGCGGTCCCGTTCGCGCAGCGAGTCCAGCACGTCGAGCACCTCGTCCAGCGCCTGGTCGTCGAGGCTGCCGAACCCCTCGTCGATGAAGAGGGTGTCCAGGCGCATGCCGCCCGTCTCGTCGGTGACCACGTCGGCCAGGCCCAGCGCGAGGGCCAGGGAGGCGAAGAAGGTCTCACCGCCCGAGAGGGTCGCGGTGTCGCGTTCGCTGCCGGTCCAGGCGTCGACCACGTGCAGTCCGAGACCGGAGCGGCCCCGTCCGCCCGTCCGCGCGTCGGAGTGGACCAGGGTGTAGCGGCCGCCGGACATGCGCAGCAGCCGTACCGTCGCGGCGGCGGCGACCTGCTCCAGGCGGGCGGCCAGGACGTACGCCTCCAGCCGCATCCTGCGCTCGTTGTCGGCGGAGGTGCCGGCGGTGAGCCCGGCCAGCCGGGCCACCCGTTCGTAGGCCTCGCGCAGCGGACCCAGGGCGCGCAGTTCCTGTTCGGCCTGGCGGGACAGCCGGTCCAGCTCCGCGCAGCGGACCCGGGCGGCGTCGAAGGCGGACCCGGCGGTACGAAGCTTCGCCGCGGCCTGGGCGGCGTACGCCTCGGCCTGCTCCGGTGCGGCCGGGGGCAGGGCTGCCGCCGCGGCCGTGTCGGTTTCGCCGAGGCGGTCCGCCAGCATGGCTTCCTCCGCCTGCCAGGCGTCCATCCGGCGCTGGAGCGCGGTGCGTTCGTATTCGGGCAGCACTGCGTCGGCGGCCTCCTCGACGGTGTCGAAGCCGGCCTTGAAGGCGGCGTCGGCGAGCTGGTCGTCGGCCTCCTTCAGCCGGGCGGCGGTGGTCTCGGCCCGGCGCAGCGCGGATGCCGCGCCCGAGACCATGCGCACCCGGTCCTCCAGGATCCGGACGCGGGCCGCGACGGTCGGCGCGTCGGCCCGCACCAGGGCGAGCTGCGCCTCCAGCGCGGCCTGCTCCCGGTCGAGCTGCTCGCGGTGGGAGGCCCGGGCGGCGGCCCGGCGTTCGGCGTCGAGCCGGTCGGCGCTGCGCACCGCGTGCTCCCGCTCGGCGCGGGCGAGGCGTTCGCGGGCCGCGTGCAGGCCGGCGGCCGCGGCGTGCGCGGCGGCGTGCCGTGAGCTCAGGTCCGCGGTCAGGGCGAGGAGTTCGGCGGTGGTGGCGTCGCCGGCGGCGGTCGCCGCCTCGGCGCGGGCCTGCTCGTCGGCGGCCAGCCGGCGCTCGACGGCGGCCTTGGCCTGCTCGGCCTGCTCGAAGCGGGCGTGGGCGGAGTCCTCGGCGGCCCGGTCGACGTGGCCCGGGGCCGGGCGGGCCGGAGCGGGATGCTCCGGGGATCCGCAGACGGCGCATGCCTCGCCCGCCACCAGCGCCTCGGCGAGCTCGGCGGCGATGCCGCGGAGCCGGGCCTCCTTGAGCTCCAGCCAGCGCTCCCGGGCGGCGGCCGACTCCCCGCGCACCAGCAGCAGTTCGTCCGCGGCGCGCTGCGCGGCGGCGGCCAGCTCGTCGCGCCGCCGCGCGGCGTTCAGCTGGAGCCGGGCGGGTTCCAGCCGGCCCGCGAGCTGCTCGGCCAGGGTCGCGGACTGCTGGGCGGCGTCCACGCGGGCCCGCAGGGCGGCCCGGGTCTCCTCCCAGCGCTCCAGCCAGTCGGCGGACTCCCGGTGCTGCTCCTCGGCGGCCCTGGCCTCCCGCTCCAGGTCGGCGCGCTCGCGGCCGATCTCGGCACTGCGCTGCTCGGCGCGGTGGGCGGCGCCGAGGGCGCCCAGCTCCTCACGCAGCCGCTGCTCCTCGGTGGCCAGTTGCTCGGCGCCGGCCTCCTTCAGCGACGCGGGGAGCGCGGCGCGGGCGGCCGCCTCGGCGTGTGCGGCGGCGAGGTGGCCGGCGGAGGCGGCACCGCGCAGTTCCAGGGCGGGGGCCACCAGGGCGCCGCGGCGGGCCCGGTCCAGCAGTGCGCGCACGCGTTCCCGCTCGGGGGCCGCCTCGGCGAGCACGGCGGCCCGGCGGGCGGTCTCCGCGTGCCGCCGCTGGAGCCGGTCCAGCTCGCGCGCCTCCTCGGCTGCGCGCCGGGCGGCGGCGTGCCGGCCTTCGACGGCGGCGAGCGCGTACTCGGCCACGGTCAGCCGCTCGCGCGCGGAGCAGCGGGCGACGGCCGCCCAGATCCGGACGGCTTCGGCGAGACCGGGGTCGCCGGGCTGGTGCCGGGGCAGCGGCCAGGCCGTGAGGTCCGCACAGTTCCCGGCGGCCTGGGCGAGCCGCTGCGCGGTGTGCAGGACCTTCTCGTCGCCGGCGCGCACCCGGGCCTCGGCGGCGCGGCGGCGGTCGCCGAGCAGGGTCTCGACGGCCGCGAACCGGCGGGTGTCGAAGAGCCGGCCGAGGAGCCGGCCGCGCGCCCCTTCGTCGGCGCGCAGGAAGCGTGCGAACTCGCCCTGCGGCAGGAGGACCACCTGGCAGAACTGCTCGCGGCTCATGCCGAGCAGCTGCTCGATCTCCTCGCCGATCTCCTGGTGGGAGCGGCTGAGCGGCTGCCACTCCCCGGCGGTGTGCTCGCGCAGCAGGCTCTGCGCCTTGTCCTTGGTGGTGCCGGTGCCGCGCTTCTTGGGGCGGTCCTGCTCGGGCCGCCGGGTGATCTCCAGGCGGTGGCCGCCCACCGTGAGTTCGAGGGTGACCTCGGTCGGGTTGCCGGGGGCCGCGTGGTCGCTGCGCAGACTGGTGCCGGGGGCCTGGCGGGCGCCGGGGACGGAACCGTAGAGGGCGTAGCAGACGGCGTCCAAGACGGAGGTCTTGCCGGCGCCGGTGGGGCCGTGCAGCAGGAAGATCCCGGCGCCGGAGAGCGCGTCGAAGTCGACCTCCTGGGGTTCGGCGAAGGGGCCGAAGGCCGTGATCCTGAGCCGGTGGAGCCTCATCGGTGGGTCTCCTGGCGGCTGTCGTCGGCGCGCACCTCGTCGAAGGCGCCTTGCAGGACGGCCCGTTCGGCCTCGTCCGGGTGGCCGCCGCGCACGTGGGCGACGAAGTCCTCGGCGATCTCCTGGTCGCTGCGGCCCTTGAGCCGCTGGGCGTAGGAGGTGGCGGACTGCTCCTCGCGGCCCTCCGGGTCGAAGGCCAGGCTGAGGGCGTGCGGGAAACGGGCGGCGAGCCGGGCCATGGGGTCGTCGGGGCGGACCGGGTCGGTGAGGACGGCTTCGACCCAGGACTCCTCGTGCCGGGCGTGCGCCGGGTCCTCCAGCAGGTCTTCCAGCGGGCCGCGCAGCCGGGCGAGGGGGCGCGGTACGGGGGTGTCGATCCGCTCCGCTGCGGCGATCTCGCCCTCGGCGCCCAGTTCGACCAGCCACATCGTCTTGCGGTGGTCGGCCTCGGAGAAGGAGTAGGCGAGCGGGGAACCGGAGTAGCGCACCCGTTCGGTGATCGTCTGGCAGCCGTGGAGGTGGCCGAGGGCGGCGTAGTCGACCCCGTCGAAGACGGAGGCGGGCACGGCCTCGACCCCGCCGACGGAGATGTCCCGCTCGCTGTCGCTGGCCTGCCCGCCGGTGACGAAGGCGTGGGCGAGGACGATGGAGCGGGTGCCGGGCGCGCGGGCGGCGAGGTCGGCCCGGATCCGGTCCATGGCCGCGCCCAGCACGGCTTCGTGGCTCACCTTCTCGGCGCCGAACTGGTCCTTGACCAGCGCGGGTTCGAGGTAGGGCAGGCCGTAGAGCGCCACCTCGCCGTGCACGTCGGCCAGTACGACCGGGTCGGCGCAGCCGGCCGGATCGGTCCGCAGGTGGATCCCGGCCCGGTCGATCAGCCGGGCCCCGACTCCGAGGCGGCGGGCGGAGTCGTGGTTCCCGGAGATCATCACGGTGGGCACCCCGAGCTCGGCGAGCCGGTGCAGCGTCCGGTCGTACAGCTCGACGGCGGGCAGCGGGGGCACGGCCCGGTCGTAGACGTCCCCGGCGACGAGGACGGCGTCGACCGCGTGCGTGCGGACGGTCTCGACGAGGTGGTCGACGAAGGCGGCCTGGGCGCCGAGCAGGCTGACGCGGTGGAAGGACCGGCCGAGGTGCCAGTCGGAGGTGTGCAGGAACTTCACGCGTCGGCCTCGCCGCACATACCGTCTCCCCCTGGTGGTCTCCCGCTCGTGAACCCCTCTACGCTAACCCGTCCGGCCCGCCCCTCAGGGCGCGTACGTCTCTCCGCCGAGCGTGAGGGTGGCGCTGCCCGCCGTGCTGTCGGCGAGCCAGGACTCGAAAGCGGGCAGATCCGCCTCGGGGAGGGCGACCTCGATCTCGACCGCGGCCCCGTAGCGCAGGTCCACCACGGTCCGGCCGGTGGCGCGCAGGTCGTTCTGGGTCTTGCCGGCGCGCTGGTGGTCGACGGTGACGGTGGCCAGCCGGTAGCGGCGCCGGGTGACGGTGCCGAGCGCGTCGAGGGCTTCGCCGACGACTCCTCCGTAGGCCCGGATGAGGCCGCCGGCACCGAGTTTCACGCCGCCGTAGTAGCGGGTGACGACGGCGACCGCGTAGCGGACGTCCCGGCGCATGAGCATCTGCAGCATGGGCACCCCGGCGGTGCCGCCCGGCTCGCCGTCGTCGCTGGCCTTCTGGACGGCGGCGTCTGCGCCGATCACGTAGGCGAAGCAGTTGTGCGTGGCGGCGGGGTGCTCCTTGCGGACGCGCGCGACGAAGTCCTGCGCCTCCTGCTCGGTCGCGGCGGGCGCGAGCGAGCACAGGAAGCGGGAGCGGTTGATCTCGGACTCGTGCACGCCCTCGCGGGACACCGTCACGTACTGGTCTGCCTTCACCGCTCCACCCTAAGGCGAGGCGGAGCCGCCTCCGGGGGGCCGGCCCGGCGGGCGGGGGGCGGGGAATCGGACCGGCGCCTCCCCGGTTGACCACGAGGCACAGCACCGACAGTACGGCCCGAAGAGCAGGGCCTGACCAGCAGAGGCGGCACACGTGTACGGCGATCCGGCGACCATCCGCACGATCCTCACGGAACTGGGCGACACCTGGGCGGTGGTGGGCCTGTCGAACAACCGGGACCGGGCGGCCTACGGAGTGGCGCGCGTCCTGCAGCGGTTCGGCAAGCGCGTGGTGCCCGTGCACCCCAAGGCGGAGACGGTGCACGGGGAGCCGGGGTACGCCTCGCTGGAGGAGATCCCCTTCAAGGTCGACGTGGTGGACGTCTTCGTCAACAGCGAGCTGGCGGGTGCGGTGGCCGACCAGGCGGTGGCCGTGGGCGCGCAGGCCGTCTGGTTCCAGCTGGGCGTGATCGACGAGGCCGCCTTCGCGCGCACCCGCGAGGCCGGACTGAGCATGGTCATGGACCGCTGCCCGGCGATCGAGATCCCCTCGTTGTGAGTCAGGTCTCCCGCACGGCGGTACGCGGGCCGGGAGCGACCGTGTCGCTCCCGGCCCGCGCCTGCTCGGCTGCCACCTGCTCCGCCCCCGCCTGCTCGATCTCCGCCAGCTCGGCCCGCGTCAGCTCCGCCAGGTCGCGCAGTTGCTCCGGGGTCGTGCCGTCGGGGATGGGCACCGGCGCGGGCGTGCGCAGGGGCGGCTGCCAGCCGGTCTCCGGCTCCCAGCGCCGGACCACGCGGGCCGGGGCGCCGGCCACGACGGCGTGGTCCGGGACCTCACCGCGCACGACGGCCCCCGCGGCCACCACGACGTTGCGGCCCAGCCGCGCGCCCGGGAGGATCACCGCTCCCGTGCCCAGCCAGCAGCCCGGGCCGATCACCACCGGCGCGCTGCGCGGCCACTGCCGTCCGACGGGCTCGTGCGGATCGTCGTAACTGTGGTTGGTGGAGGTGATGTACACCCCGGGGCCGCAGAAGGTGTCGTCGCCGATGCGAATCGGGGCGTCGGCGATCACGTGGCTGTCTCGGCCGATCACCACCCCGTTGCCGAGGACGA
This sequence comes from Streptomyces sp. NPDC045967, assembly GCF_056430495.1. Lineage (NCBI taxonomy): Bacteria > Bacillati > Actinomycetota > Actinomycetes > Kitasatosporales > Streptomycetaceae > Streptomyces > Streptomyces sp. NPDC045967. The sequence continues at coordinate 77,435 of NZ_JBWKLE010000019.1, forward strand.
GCATCGGCTCCGTGCCGAGGTCGAGGTCCGGCATCATCCCGGCGGTGAGGGTGACCCGCTCACCGATGATGCAGTGGTCGCCGAGCCGGATCCACGGCTCCCCGAAGACGGTGCCCTGGGGGAAGGCGAGCCGGGTGGCCGGCCCGATCGCGCCGAACCGCAGTCCCCCCGGCGCCTGCGCGGTGACCGCGCCGGCCCGCTGCATCCAGCGCCAGCCGGCGTGGACCGCGCGGCTCGCCAGCCGGCGGCGCAGGGCCGTCAGAGAGGAGAACGTGTTCTGGTTCTTCGGCACCCGGCCACGGTAGTCCGCCGGGACCCGGTCCTCCGGGCACCGATCCTGTGATCTTCACCCCATCGCGGGGCGGACGGGACGCGTGCCCTACCGTGCCGTTGGCGCGGTATCCGCAGAACAGAGGAAGAGATCATGACGCAGCACGCGACGCAGGGCCAGGCACTCATCGCGGCCGTGGGCGGCCGGCAGCCGTCCGTCGACCCGACCGCCTTCGCCGCCCCCACCTCCGTCGTCGTCGGTGAGGTCACCCTGGCCGCCGGCGCGAGCGTCTGGTATTCGGCGGTGCTGCGCGCCGACTGCGGCCCGATCACGCTCGGCGCGGACAGCAACGTGCAGGACAACTGCACGATCCACGTGGATCCGGGCTTTCCGGTGTCCATCGGGCAGCGCGTCTCCATCGGCCACAACGCCGTGGTGCACGGCTGTACCGTCGAGGACGACTGCCTGATCGGCATGGGCGCCACCGTCCTGAACGGAGCGGTGATCGGCGCCGGCTCGCTGGTGGCCGCGCAGGCGCTGGTCCCGCAGGGCATGGTGGTGCCGCCCGGCTCGCTGGTCGCGGGCGTCCCGGCCAAGGTGCGGCGCGCGCTGACGGACGAGGAGCGCGAGCACATCAGCCTCAACGCGCAGATGTACGGGGAACTGGCCAGGCAGCACCGGGCCTCGGTCACCCCCGAGGTCTAGGGGGTTCCTCCGGATCATGCCGGCCGGCCGGTCCGGCGGCCCGCTCCGTCGGCGTCATTCGCCGACGGTCACCCGGGCCGCCGGCTGTTCGGGGATCTGCGCGGCGTCCGCGGCGCCGGCGGCCGGCGCCCCGGCGGCCGCCTTCTTCATCCGGCTGCGCACCACCAGCGTCACCGCGACGCCGAACACCACGGCCAGGCCCAGCGCCAGCCAGGAGAACCGCTTCAGCCACGGTTCGGCGACGACGCCGACCGAGTAGATGACGGCCGTGGTGCCGCCGGCCCAGAGGATGCCGCCGAGGATGTTCGCCGTCAGGAACCTCCAGTACGGCATGTGCAGCACGCCCGCGAGCGGTCCGGCGAAGATCCGCAGCAGGGCCACGAACCGCCCGAAGAAGACGGCCCACATGCCCCACCGCTCGAAGGAGCGTTCCGCCAGCGCCACCTGGTCCGGCCCGAAGTGCTTGGGGAAGCGCCGGCCGAGCTTCTCCAGCAGGGGCTTGCCTCCCCTGCGCCCGATCGCGTAGCCGATCGAGTCGCCCACGATGGCCCCGGTGATCGCGCAGAGCGCCAGCACCACGGGGTCGATCTCCCCGTGCTGTGAGGCGAGGAGGGCCGAGCTGACCAGGATGATCTCGCCCGGCAGCGGGATGCCGAGGCTCTCCAGCCCGATGACCAGGCCCACGAGGAGATAGATGCTGACCGCCGGAATCGTCTCCAGCCATTCCTGGATGTGCACCGGTACGTCCTCCAGAATCGTCCCCGGCGCGCCCCCTGTGACACGCCGGACGGGCAGCCTATCGGCTCCCCGCCACCGCCCTTGACCTCAGAGGCAGGTCACGCGACGAACGACCGGCGAACACCTCGCGGCGGCCGGAACCCAGCACCCAGGCCCGGCGCGCGGGGTCCCACGACGACAGGGTCCGGGCGTCCACGTCGATGACGACCCGCTGCGACTCCCCCGGCGCAAGGGTCACCCGCCGGTAGCCGGCCAGGGTGCGCACCGGCTGGTCCAGTGCGAGCTCGGGGGACGGGCCCACGTACACCTGCGCCACCTCCGTGCCCTTGCGGCGACCGGTGTTGCGGACGGTGAACTCCACGCGCAGCCCGTCCGGCTCCCCCTTCACGGCGCCCGGCCGGACCGTCAGCCTCTCGTAGCGCCAGGTGGTGTAGGACAGGCCGTGGCCGAAGGGGAACAGCGGGGCCACCCGCTGGGCGTCGTACCACCGGTGGCCGACGTGCACGCCCTCGGCGTACTCCTGCCGGCCGCCCACGCCCGGGTAGCGCAGCGGGTCCCCGGCCACGGGCGTGGCCCGCTCGTCGGCCGGGAAGGTCTGGGTGAGCCGGCCGCCCGGGTCGACGTCCCCGAAGAGGATGTCGGCGGTGGCGCCCGCGCCCTCCTGACCGGGGTAGTACATCTGGAGCACCGCTCCGGTCCGCGCCAGCCACGGCATGGTCGTGCTCGACGAGGTGTTGAGCACGACCGTGGTGCGCGGGTTCGCGGCGGCGACCGCCTCGATCAGCGCGGCCTGCCCGCCGGGCAGCGCCAGCGTGGTCCGGTCGCTGCCCCCGGTGGCGTCCTCGTAGGCGAACAGCACGACGCTGCGGGCCGCCTTCGCTGCCTTCACCGCCTCGGCGAGGTCCGCGGCGCGGGTGGCCTTGGTGGTGTGCCGCAGCCGGAACCGCTGGCCCCTCGCCCCGCCCCGGGCGGTCACGGCGAGCCGGTGGACGCCCGCTCCGAGGGCCAGCGTGCGCCGCCGCACGGTCATCCCGTCGGGCGCGGAGCCGAGCAGGGCCCCCGCGAAGACCTCGGCGGGACCGTGCCGGAGGGGGAAGAGCTCCTGCCCGTCGAGGCGCACGTCGGGCCGCTGTCCGGTGTAGTGGAGGAGGAGGGTCCACTCGTCGTCCGCCGCGAGCCGGAACCCGCCCTCGTACCGCCAGTCGTGCCCGGCGTCCACGGCCCGGTCGTCCAGCGCGGTGGAGGGCGTCAGCAGGGCCGGGGGCAGGGCCCGGCCGTAGAGGTCCTCGCCGAGGGCGTGGCGCACGGCCGAGCCGCTCCCGGCGCGCCGGCGGATGGCGGCGAGCGGCGAGGGCGCCCCCTCGGGGACCACGTGGGCCCTGCCGCCCCCGCCGACGAAGGGCACCCGGCCGGTCGGCCCGATCACGGCGATCGAGCGGGCGGCGGCGCCGGTCAGCGGCAGGGTGGCGCGCTCGTTGCGCAGCAGCACCGCGCCGGCGGCGGCCACCTTGCGGGCGGTGCGCGCCCCGGCGGCCGCCTCGCGCGCGGGGCGGGCGGCGGGCGGGGCGGCCAGCAGCCCGAAACGGTCCATGGTGCGCAGGACCCGGCGCACGGCGAGGTCGACGGCGCCTTCGGGGACGGAGCCGGCGCGCACGGCTTCGCGCAGCGGGTCGCCGAAGTGGGCGCCGCCGGACATCTCCATGTCGAGTCCGGCGCCGATGGCGGCGACGGTGCCGTGGGTGGCGCCCCGGTCGGACAGGGCCCAGCCCTCGAACCCCCAGGCGCCGCGCAGCACGTCGTCGAGCAGGGGTCTGCTCTCGCAGGCGTGGACGCCGTTGACCTTGTTGTACGCGCCCGTCACCGCGCCCGCGCCGGCGGCGACGGCTCCCTCGAAGCCCCGTAGCTCGGTCTCGTGCAGGGTCCGCTCGGCGGCGACGACGTCGACGGTGTCCCGGCCGTGCTCCTGGTTGCCGAGTGCGAAGTGCTTGACCGCGGCGATCAGCCCTTCGTCCTGGATCCCGCTGACCACTTCGGCGACGAGGTCGGCGGTGAGCCGCGGGTCCTCGGCGAACGCCTCGAAGTTGCGGCCGCCGTAGGGGGTGCGGATGAGGTTGGCGGTGGGCGCGAGGAGGACGTCCTGGCCCAGTGCGCGGCCCTCGCGGCCCAGGACGCGGCCGTACTCGCGGGCCAGCGCGGGGTCGAAGGCGGAGGCGAGCAGGACCGGCGCGGGCAGCGCGGTGGCGGTACGGGCGACCCGTACGCCGGCGGGCCCGTCGGCCAGGCGCAGCGCCGGGATGCCGAGGCGCGGGACGCCGGGGAGGTAGCCGGCCTGGCCGAGGGGGGCCGGGTCCCGGGCGCCGTGCAGCAGGGCGGTCTTCTCCTCGAGGGTGAGCCGCTCCAGGAGCGAGTCGATCCGGGCGGCGCTCGCGGGTGCGGCGGCCTCGCCGGGCGGTCCCGGCGGGGGGCCGGTCCGCGGGTGGACGCCCGGCGGCACGGTGGCGACGCAGCCGCCGGCGCCCAGACCCACCAGGGCGAGCAGCCGCATCGCGGAACGTCTGGACACGGCCTCGCTCATGGGCGCTCCCGGTGGCTGGGGCGCCCCCGGAAGGAAGCCGGGGGCAGGGGGAGCGGCCCGCGCCGACCGCTCCCGCGACCCACTGTGCGCCGCGCCGTCCGCGGCCCCGGGCGGGACGCGCCACCGCTCCGGCCGGTTTCAGCCCTGCGGCGGCGCGCCGCCGGCCTCCGGCCCGGTTCCGCCGGCCGGCCGGGCGGGCGCCGGGATCGATGCGCACCGTCCGCACGGCGCCCGCCACCGGCCCCGAGGGCCGGGGAGGCTCAGGCGTGGGGGCGCAGCGTCCACACGACGGTCATTTCCCCGGTCACGGCCTCGTCCTCGCGCTGGATGGCGACGGTGACCGGGAATTCGGGGCGGCCGCCCGCGTCGAGTTCGGCCACGACCTCCGCCGCCGGGCGGCCCAGGGTGGCGGTGGCGGTCACGACGCCCTTGGCGAGCTTCTTGTATCCGATCTCGGCCTTGACCGCGAGGGGTACCGCGCGCGAGAGCTGGTCGCCGAAGGCGGCCAGGACGATCGCGCCGCTCGCGGACTCGGCGAGGGTGAACATGGCCCCCGCGTGCGGGCCGCCGACGTGGTTGTGGAAGTCGGGCTGATCCGGGAGGCGGACGACCGCACGCTCGGGGGTGGTCTCCAGGAACTGGAGGTTCAGGGTCCGGGCCATCGGCACGGTCGCGGCGAGCAGTTCGCCCACGTTCATCTGATCTGCGCTCATGGCACGCGATGTTACCCACGAGTAGTAGGGCTTGACCAGAGCCGGCACGGGGGCGGGCGTGGCTCGCCGCTCCCCCTCCCACTATCGTTACCGGCCATGTGGCCAGGACAGCAGCAGCCGCCCGGGGGCGAGCAGAACCCCCAGGACGCGCACCAGAACCCCTACCAGCAGCCGTCGGGGCAGCCGAACCCGTACCAGCAGCAGCCCGGGTACGGCTACCCGCAGCAGCAGCCCGGGTACCAGCAGCCCCCGACCGTTCCCGGCCAGCAGTGGGGGCAGCCCCAGCCGCCCCAGGCGCCCCAGCGGCAGCCGGGCGGCGGCGGGAGCCCGTTCCAGACGAAGACCGTGGCCATCGTCGCCGCGGCCGCGGTGGTCGTGGCGGCCGCCGCGACCGGCGCCTTCGTCCTGACGCGGGACGACAAGAAGACCGACGAGGCCGACGACAAGCCCTCCGCCTCCGCCTCGGCTCCGGTCGCGCCCGCCCCGGCGGGCAGCAGCCCGAACCCGCGGGCCGAGGGTGACGCGAAGCCGACCGTCCCGGGGTGGAAGGTGGTGGTCAACCCCAAGCACGGCACCGCCTTCGAGGTCCCGCCGGAGTGGAACGTGCTGAGCTCGGGCACGGCCATCGGCTTCGAGGACGAGGCGAAGAAGGACGGGTCGCCGTTCGTCACGATGTCCGCGCCGGCCTACCTCAAGGAGGACTGGTGCAAGGTCGACTCCAACAAGGACGGCCGTGAGGAGACCACGTCCCTGGCCGGCACCGGCACCAAGGGCGGCCAGGGCGCCAAGGACACCGCCGAGCTCTCCCGCAACGCGGCCGGCAGCTGGGCGTACGGGGCCTACGGTCAGCCGCACCCCATCGAGGTCACCAAGATCTCCGAGGCCAAGGAGTACACCAGCGCCTCCGGCCTCAAGGGGCACATGGCGACCGCGACGGTGAGCGGCCTCGCGAAGGACAGCAAGTGCGACTCCGACGGCAAGTCCATCGCCTTCGCCTTCAAGAACGCCAAGGGTGACTTCGCGAGCTGGATCCTCTACAGCGCCGCCGGAGTCCCGGACGAGGTCAGCAAGGAAACGATGGAGAAGATCCTCAGCACCGTCCGTCTGTCGACCGGCTGACCGGCCCCCTTCTCCCGCCGATCCCCCTCCCCGCTCTCCCCGGGCCGGCAATCCGTTTGGATTCTCGGCCCGGGGCGGGGATAGTCCCTGGGTGAGTTCTCCCCCCGCCGCCCCGTCCAGCCCGCCCCGCACGCCCGCGCACAGCCGTCGGCCCGCCTGGGCCGGCCGCAACTACACGCTGCTGACGGGTGCCGCGGTCGTGACGAACCTCGGCAGCCACGGAGCACTCATCGCGGCCGCCTTCGCGGTGCTGGAGGCCGGCGGATCCGGCTCCGACGTCGGCCTGGTCGCGGCCGCCCGCACCCTGCCCCTCGTCCTGTTCCTGCTCATCGGCGGCGCGCTCGCCGACCGGCTGCCGCGCCACCGCGTGATGGTCGCGGCCAACGCGCTCAACTGCCTGTCCCAGGCCGCGTTCGCCCTGCTCGTCCTCACCGGTGACCCCCAGCTGTGGCAGATGATGCTGCTGACCGCGCTGTGCGGCACCGGTACGGCCTTCTTCAACCCGGCGGCCGAGGGCATGCTGCTGTCCACCGTCTCGGGCGAGCACGCCAACCGCGCCTTCGCACTCTTCCGCATGGCGATGAACGGCGCGGGCATCGGGGGCGCGGCCCTCGGCGGGGCGATGATCGCCGCGATCGGACCCGGCTGGGTCCTGGCCGTCGACGCCGCCGCCTTCGCCGTCGCTGGCGCCCTGCGGGCCTTCCTCGACGTCAGCCACGTCCCCGACCGGGGCCCCGGCGGCGGCCTGCTGGCCGACCTCCGCGAGGGCTGGGTGGAGTTCCGGACCCGCCCGTGGCTGTGGGGCATCGTGCTCCAGTTCTCCGTGGTGGTCGCCGTCGTCGGCGCCGCGGAGGCCGTCTACGGTCCGCTCGTCGCCCGGGACCGGCTGGGCGGGCCGGCGCCCTGGGGACTGGCCCTGGCGTTCTTCGGCGCGGGCACCATCGCGGGCGCCGTCCTGATGGTGGCGTGGAAGCCGCGCCGGCTGCTGCTGGTGGGAACCCTGTGCGTGTTCCCGCTGGCCCTGCCGTCGGCCGGCCTGGCCGTGCCGCTCCCCGTGTGGGGTCTGTGCCTGGTGATGCTGGTCAGCGGTCTGGCCATCGAGGTCTTCGGCGTGAACTGGATGACGGCGATGCACCAGGAGATCCCGGAGGAGAAGTTCTCCCGGGTCTCCGCCTACGATTGGTTCGGCTCGGTGTCGATGCTCCCGCTGGCCACCGCCCTCGCCGGACCGGCCGAGTCCGCCTTCGGCCGCACCAACGCCCTGTGGGGCTGCGCGGCCCTGGTGGTCGTGGCCACCGCCCTGGTCCTGCTCATCCCGGACGTCCGTCGGCTGACGCGCCGGGAGCGCAAGCACACGGCCGTGCTGCCGTCCCCCGGGGGCTCCGCCCCGGCCGCCACCACCGCGGCCCCGCCGGCGGTCCCCCTCCCGTGAGGTCCGGGGCCGCCGTGCCCGCCCGGCGCTGGACGCTCACCCGAGGCTGAACGCACCCTTCGGCGGAGCCGGGGACGGAGCGGCCTGCGCGTCGGGCACGGGCCGCGCCCCCCGCATGAACCGCGCCAGGGCGGCGCCGTACTCCACCCGCGCCGGGAACGGGTCCGCCGCGCACCGCCGGGCGAGCGCGGCCACCTCCAGCGGGGCGTCGGACGCCAGGAGCACCGCGTTGCCGAACCGCCGCCCCCGCAGCACCGCCGGCTCCGCGATCAGCGCGAGCTGCCCGAACGCCGCGCCGAAGTTGGCCAGCTGCGCCCGCAGGAAGTCGAAGGGCGCCCCGTCGGCCAGGTTCGCCGCGTACAGGCCGCCGGGCCTCAGCACCCGCGCCGCCTGTCGCGCGTACTCCACCGACGTCAGCTGGGCCGGCACCCGGGAACCGCCGAACACGTCGGCCACGACCACGTCCGCGCTCGCGGCGGGCGCCGCCGCCAGCCAGGCCCGGGCGTCGGCGGCGTGCACGGTGACTCCCGACCCCGCCGCCAGGGGCAGGTGTTCGGCGACCAGTCCCACCAGGCCTGCGTCGAACTCCACCACCGTCTGCCGGGACCCCGCCCTCGTCGCCGCCGCGTAGCGGGGCAGGGTCAGGGCGCCTCCGCCCAGGTGCAGGAGGTCCAGCCCGAGCCCCGGCTCCGCCACGCAGTCCAGGACGTGCGCGAGGCGGCGCACGTACTCGAATTCCAGGTGCTCCGGATCGTCGAGGTCCACGTACGACTGCGGCGCCCCGTCGACGGTCAGCAGCCAGGCCCGCTCCCGGTCCACGTCCGGCATCAGCTTGGCGGTGCCCTGGTCCACGTCCCGGATCACCGGGATCTGCTCGTCGCTCACCGATCCATTGTCAGGCCGACCAGACGGCGGCCGCCTCGGCCGCGTGCGCGGCGGCCTGCGCCAGCCCGGCCCGCGCGGCCGGTGCCCGCCGCGCGGGGTCCAGGACGTTGCGCCCGAACTCCTTGCGGGCCGTCGGGGACGGGGTGATCAGCAGCACCTCGGCGCCCTGCGCCCTGAGCTTCGCGGCCTGCGCCGCGGGTGAGGGGACCAGCCCGGAGCCGAGCGCGATCGGCGCGATGATCACCACCCGGGCGTGGCCGGCGGCGAGGTCGGCGTTGGTGGCGGAGCGGATCCCGCCGTCGATGTAGCGGCGTCCGCCGACCGTCGCGGGCGGCCACACCCCGGGTACGGCGCAGCTCGCCGCGACCGCGTCGACCAGCCCGATCCCGCTCTCCCGGTCGAAGGCCTCGAGCTCACCGGTGAGCGCGTCCACCGCGGTGACGACGAGCCTCCGGTCGGGCCACTCGTGCGAGACCAGCCGGGCCGCCAGCACCGCGCGGCGGTCCTCCTCGGGGCCCGTGTCCGCGGCCAGGGCCATGGCTGCCACCCGCCGGCGGTACGCGGTCGCGTCCGTGCGGGAGCGGGCCATCGCCAGTGCGTACCGGGCGATGACGCCCGCCCCCATCTTGGCGGCGCTCTCCCCGGAGGCGTCGCCGAGCTGGCGTTCGTACAGCTCCTGGGGGGTGAGCAGCCCGGAGCGGAGCTGGGCGCCGACCACCGACCCCGCCGAGGTGCCGACGACGAGGTCGGCGCTCGCCAGGTCCACCCCCGCACGGGCGAGGCCGTAGAGGATGCCGCTCTCCCAGCCCACGCCGGTCAGTCCCCCGCCGCCGAGCACCAGTGCCGTTCCGCCGCCCATGTCCGCCCGCCCCTCCGCGCCTGCCTGTGGTGACGGCAGTCTCGCGCAGGCGGACCGCCGCCACCACGGCGGGGTCGGACTTCCCCGGGGCCGCGGATCAGCCGAGCACGGCGGTCACCGTGCCCGAGCCGACGGTCCGCCCGCCCTCGCGGATCGCGAACCCCAGCCCGGACTCCAGCGGGACGTCCCGCCCTAGTTCCACGGTCATGGTGACCGTCTCCCCCGGCCCGGCCACGCCGGCCACGCCCAGGTCCACGTCCCCCACCACGTCGGCGGTGCGGATGTAGAACTGCGGCCGGTAGCCGGTGGCGACCGGGGTGGTACGGCCGCCCTCGCGCGCGGAGAGCACGTAGACCCGCGCGGTGAAGCGCCGCCTGGGCGTCACGCTGCCGGGCGCGGCCACCACGTCGCCGCGGCGCACCTGGTCGCGGCGGACCCCGCGCAGCAGCAGCGCGACGTTGTCGCCGGCCTGCGCGGACTCCATCGGCTTGCCGAAGGTCTCCAGCCCCGTCACCACGACGGGGCCGCAGGCTCCTTCCCCGCCCAGCAGGCCGACGCGGTCGCCGAGGCGGACGGTGCCGCGCTCGACGGCGCCGGTGACGACGGTGCCGCGGCCGGTGATGGTGAGCACGTTCTCCACCGGCAGCAGGAACGGCGCGTCCGTGTACCGCTCGGGCGTCGGCACGTAGGTGTCCACCGCGTCCAGCAGCGCCTGGATCGCCCCCGTCCACCGCGGGTCCCCCTCCAGGGCCCGCAGCCCGGAGACCCGTACGACCGGCGCGGTGTCGCCGCCGTAGCCGTGCGCGCGGAGCAGTTCGCGGACCTCCAGCTCGACCAGGTCGGTCAGCTCGGGGTCCCCGGCGTCGGCCTTGTTGAGCGCGACCACGATGTGGTCGACGCCGACCTGCCGGGCGAGGAGCACGTGCTCGGCGGTCTGGGGCATGACCCCGTCCAGCGCGGACACGACGAGGATCGCCCCGTCGAGCTGCGCCGCGCCGGTGACCATGTTCTTGACGTAGTCGGCGTGGCCGGGCATGTCCACGTGGGCGTAGTGGCGGGTGTCCGTCTCGTACTCGACGTGGGTGAGGTTGATGGTGATGCCGCGGCGGGCCTCCTCGGGGGCCCGGTCGATGCGGTCGAAGGGCACGAAGGAGGCGCCACCGCGCTCGGCGAGCACCTTGGTGATGGCGGCGGTCAGGGTGGTCTTGCCGTGGTCGACGTGACCCATGGTGCCGATGTTGAGGTGCGGCTTGGTCCGCACGAAGGCCGTCTTGGCCATGGTGTCTTCCCGTAGGTTCGAAACCGTTGACGGGACCCCTCGGTCGGGCCGACCCTCCCCCTGCGGGGTCCGCCGGACGATCCGGGAAGGGTCAGCTTCGTGCGCCGTCGAATGCGGCGGAGGGCAGGGTCTCGAAGGCCCCTGCGAGGACGGCAGCCTTCGGCGCGTCCGCGACTGCGGACGGAGCGACGGGGAAGGCGTGCCGGGACATGCCCCTGATCCTGCCGGACGGCTCCCGGCCCGTCGAACGAATTACCGCGCCGGGTACGGGCGGTCGAACGCCCCCGCCCTCACAGGTTCTTGAGGGCCTCGCGCGCGGACAGCGGTGACAGCGAGGGCCGTTCGGCCGCGACGAACGCCCGCACCGCCCCGGGGTCCGTCTTCGCGTACTCCCGCAGGCACCAGCCGACGGCCTTGCGGACGAAGAAGTCCGGGTGACCCGCCCGGGCGCGGCAGTAGCCGAAGAGGCGGCCGGTGTCGGTGGCCGACGCGTACCGGAACTGATGGAGCAGCGCGGCGCGGACCAGCCAGCGGTCCTCGTCGCCGCTCCACTCGTCCATCACCGCCGCGAGCGCGGGGTCGGCGGCCACGAGCGGGCCGACGGCGTGCGCGGCCAGCGGGTCGACCGTGTCCCACCACGCGGTGGTGGTGAGCAGGTGCCGGACCACCGGCAGGATGCCGGACGAGCAGCGCGGGACGTACCGGCGCAGGTAGTCCACCGCGAAGTAGTGGTACTCGCGCTCCGGGATCTCCCAGCAGCGCAGGGCGAGCGCCGCGCAGTCGGCTTCCGACGGACGGGGTGTGTCCTCGGTCACCGCCCCCGACAGCCGGCGGCGCAGCGGGGCGGGGATGCCGAGGAAGGGGGCGGCGTCCTTCATGTAGGCGGCCATCGCCCGGGCCCGCGGCGGGTCGCCGGCCTGCGGGTACGTCCCGGTCAGCCGCTCAAGGAGGGTGTCGGCGAGGGCGCTGTGCGGTGCCTGCGGAGGTCGCCGGTCGGGGGAGCGCATGAGGCCCAGATTACGGCGCGCTGCCGCGTCCTCGGTTAGTCTCCCGGGGTGCCCCTCCTCCTCGCGCCGTGGACCCGGCTGTCGCTGCTCGTCGTGCTCCTGGTCGCGGCGGGCGTCGGCGTGCTGCTGTACGAGCCGCAGCGCGTGCTGTCGGAGGGCTGGCCGCCCGGTCTTCCGGTGGGCGCGGCCGTGGCGCTGTTCGCCGCCGGGTACGGGGTGTGCGCGGCGGCCTTTGTGCCGCGTCCCCTGCTCAACCTGGCCGCGGGAGCCGTCTTCGGCACCCAGTCCGGCGTGCTCGCGGCGGTCGGCGGCACCGTGCTGGGCGCCGGGATCGCCTTCGGCCTGGGCCGGCTGATGGGCCAGGAGGCGCTGCGACCGTACCTGCGGGGCCGCTGGCTCCGGGCTGCCGACGGCCAGCTCAGCCGGCACGGGTTCCGCTCGATGCTCGCGGTCCGGCTCTTCCCCGGGGTGCCGTTCGTGGTGGCCAACTACTGCGCGGCGGTGTCCCGCTGCGGGTGGCTGCCGTTCCTGTCCGCGACGGCGCTAGGCGTCGTCCCGAACACCACGGCGTACGTGATCGCGGGGGCCAGTGCCGCCTCGCCCGGTTCGCCCGCCTTCCTCGTCTCGTTCGGCTTCATCGCGGTGTCCGTGGTGGGCGCCGGGGTGGTCGCCTGGCGCAAGCGGCACCGCCTGGCGCCGGCCGGATTCCCGCCGCGGCGCGGGCAGCGGCGCCCCAGCACCCCCCTGTGGTCACCGGCGCCCCGCACGGGCCCTAGCATCGGACCCGAACTGCCCGACGATCACAAGGACGAGCGCACCCCGACATGAGCTGGTTCGAATCCCTAATCCTCGGTCTCGTCCAGGGGCTTACGGAGTTCCTCCCGATCTCCTCCAGCGCACACCTGCGGCTGACCGCGGCGTTCGCCGGCTGGCACGATCCGGGAGCGGCCTTCACCGCCATCACGCAGATCGGCACCGAAGCCGCCGTACTGATCTACTTCCGCAAGGACATCGCGCGGATCATCTCCACTTGGTTCCGCTCGCTGTACACCAAGGCGCTGCGGTCCGAGCAGGACGCGAAGATGGGCTGGCTGGTCATCGTCGGCTCCCTTCCGATCGGCGTCCTCGGCCTCGCCTTCAAGGAGCAGATCGAGGGCCCGTTCCGCGACCTGCGGCTGATCGCCACCACGCTCATCGTGATGGGCATCGTGCTCGGCATCGCCGACCGGCTGGCGGCCCGCGACGAGGAGGGCGGCCGGCACCGCGCCATCCGGGAGCGCAAGACGCTCCGCGAACTGGGCGTCAAGGACGGCCTGATCTTCGGCCTCTGCCAGGCGATGGCGCTGATCCCCGGCGTGTCCCGCTCCGGCGCGACGATCTCCGGCGGTCTGCTGCTGGGCTTCACCCGTGAGGCGGCGGCCCGTTACTCCTTCCTCCTCGCGATCCCGGCCGTACTGGCTTCGGGCGCGTTCGAGTTGAAGGACGTGGCGGAGAACCCGGGCCACATCTCCTGGGGTCCGACGATCTTCGCGACGGTGATCGCGTTCTTCGTCGGCTACGCCGTCATCGCATGGTTCATGAAGTTCATTTCCACCAAGAGTTTCATGCCGTTCGTGATCTACCGGATCCTGCTGGGCATCGCGCTGTTCGTGCTGGTGGGCACCGACGTGCTCAGCCCGCACGCCGGCGAGTCCGGCCAGTAGGGGGACTGCGCTCACCACTCCGCATGAACCGGGGGCCGCCAGGGAACGTTCCCGGGCGGCCTCTGCGTCGTTGTGGCAGGAGAGAGCGTGAAGGTGAGAAGCAGGGGGTGTCCCATGCGTCGGGTGGTTCTGGAGCGTTTTCCGGCCGGAAGTCCGCGGGGAAGCTGGCCGGCCGAGGAGTACGCGGCCCAGCGGATGCGCGAGGGCGTACCGGCCGAGGTGGTGATGGACCTGGACAGCGACGCGTTCCTGGTCGTGGTCCGGCAGCGGGAGGTGTATTCCGGTCACTGAGGGGCCGCCGCAAGATCCCGTCGGCGCACGCCCCTTGGCGTCCCGCCCCGGCAGCCCCACACTTGCCCGATGACGCAGCGTGTGGACCTCGCCACGGTCATGGACCGGCTGGCGATCGACGAGGTGGTCTCCGGGTACGCGGTGGCCGTCGACGACGGTGACTGGGCGGCCTACCGCGCCCTGTTCACCCCGTCCGGGCGGGCCGACTACCGCTCCTCGGGTGGGATCGAAGGTGCCGCCGGTGAGGTCGCCGACTGGCTCGCGCAGACCATGGAGCTCTTCCCCGTGCGCCAGCACCTGATCGTCAACCGGTTGGTACGGCTGGAGGTCCTGGACGGCTCCCCCGGCGACCGGGCCGAGGTGCGGGCGGACTTCCTCAATCCGATGCGGCTGGCGGGGGACGGTTCCGACGGGACGGCCACCGCCCCCAACTTCGTCGCCGCGGGCCGCTACACCTTCGCGCTGGCGCGCACGCAGGACGGCTGGCGGCTGACCCGCGTCACCGTGCACGAGAAGTGGCGGCACCTCTCCGCCTGAGCCCCGCCGGGTGCGGTCGTCCGGCACTGCCACACTGGAAGCGGAGGCGCGCCATGGTCCCGACCCGATCCGGGGTGTACCCGCGGTGGCGTGCGCCGGCCGCCGTGGGCGCCGGGGCGCTGCCCGCCCTCGCCTTTCCCGCGCCCGCGCTGTGGTGGTTCGCCTACGCGGCCCTCGTGCCCTGGATGCTGCTGCTGAGGTCGGCTCCCACCGGGCGGCGGGCCGCGCTGGAGGGCTGGCTCGGCGGGGCGGCGTTCATCGTCGCCGTCCACCACTGGCTGCTGCCGAGCCTGCACGTGTTCCTGCTGCCGCTGGCCGCACTGCTCGGGCTGCTCTGGATCCCCTGGGCGCTGCTGGTGCGCGCGTTGCTGGGCGGGAGCCCGCCGGCGGGCCGGGCGGCGGCCGCGCTGGTCCTGGTGCCGGCGGGGTGGCTGCTGTCCGAGTTGGTCCGGTCCTGGCAGGGCCTCGGCGGCCCCTGGGGTCTGCTGGGAGCCAGCCAGTGGCAGGTGCCGCCCGCGCTGCGGCTGGCCTCGGTGGGCGGGGTGTGGCTGGTGAGCCTGCTGGTGGTGGCGGTGAACTGCGCGCTGACTCTGCTGATCGCGCTCCCGGCGGCCCGGGCCCCGGCGCTCGCCGGGGTGACGGGATGCGCGGTGCTGACGGGGCTGGTGTGGCTCTGGGTACCGGGGCCCGAGCCGGTGGGGCGGCTCCGGGTGGCCGTCGTGCAACCCGGCCTGGTACCCGACGGCCCCGACAGCGCGAAGCAGCGGTTCGCCACCGGCGAGCGGCTCACCGAGGGCCTGGCCGGGCAGCCGGTCGACCTGGTGGTGTGGGGCGAGAGCAGCGTCGGCGGGGACCTCACGGCCCGCCCTGACCTGGCCGGGCGGCTGGCCTCGCTGTCGGCTCGGGTCGGTGCCCCGCTGCTCGTCAACGTGGACGCGCGGGGCGCGGACAGCCCGGGGATCCGCAAGAGCGCGGTGCTCGTGGGACCGCAGGGCCCCATCGGGGACCGGTACGACAAGATGCGGCTGGTCCCGTTCGGCGAGTACGTACCGGCCCGGGCGCTGCTGGGCTGGGCGACCTCGGTCGGCAAGGCGGCCGGCGAGGACCGCGTGCCGGGCGCCGCTCCGATGGTGATGGACCTGCCCGCCCGGCCGCACGGCGCCGCGGTCCGCGTCGGACCGCTGGTGTGCTTCGAGTCGGCCTTCCCCGACATGAGCCGGCACCTGGTCCGCCGGGGGGCGGCCCTCCTGGTGGCCCAGTCGGCGACCTCCAGCTTCCAGGACGGCTGGGCCCCGGCCCAGCACGCGTCGCTGGCGGCGCTGCGGGCGGCCGAGTCGGGCCGCCCGATGGTGCACGCCACCCTGACGGGCGTCAGCGCGGTGCACGGTCCCGCCGGGGAGCGGATCGGCCCCGCGCTGCCCACCTCGGCGAGCACCGCGCACGTCTACGAGGTCCCGCTCGCCCGCGGCACGACCCCCTACGTCCGGTTCGGGGACTGGCCGGTGGCCGCGGCCCTGGCCGCGCTGGCGGTCTACGGCGCCGTGGCGCTCCCGCGCTCGCTCAGGAAGCCTGGGCCAGGGCCGAGCGCACCACCCGCTCGCACAGTTCGTGGGTCAGGAGCGCGTCGCGCGCGCTGAGCGTCCGGCCGGTCGCCACGGCTTCCAGGAAGGCGTCCACGACCTGCTCGATGCCGCGCTGGCGGGCGACCGGGGTCCAGTCCCCGCGCCGCCGCACGGTGGGCTGGCCCTTGTGGTCGATGACCTCGGCGAGGTTGACGACCTGCCGCTTGGTGTCCTGGCCGGAGACCTCCAGAACCTCCTCCGCCGAGCCCGACAGCCGGTTCATGATGCCGAGCGCGGTGAAGCCGCTCCCCGACATCTGGAGCACCACCTGGTGCATGAGCCCTTCGCGCACGACGGCTCGGACGTCGATGTGGTCGGCTTCGCCCGGCAGCAGGAAGCGCAGGGTGTCGACGACGTGGATGAAGTCGTCCAGCACCAGCGTGCGCGGGTCCTCGGGGAGCCCGACGCGGTTCTTCTGCATGACGATCAACTCCCGCGGGTGGTCCGCGCACTGCGCGTAACCCGGCGCGAAGCGGCGGTTGAAGCCGACGGCGAGGCTGACCCCGCGCTCCTCCGCGCGTTCCACCAGCCGCGCGGAGTCCTCCAACGCGTAGGCCAGCGGCTTGTCCACGTACGTCGGCACGCCCGCTTCCAGCAGCCGCGTCACGATCTCGGGATGGTGGACGGTCGGGGCGTGGACGAACGCCGCGTCGAGGCCCTCGGCGAGCAGCGAGTCGAGATCCGCGTGCAGCCGGTCCGCCGGGACGTGGTGGATCGCGCCGACCCGCTCCAGCGTGGCCGGGGTCCGGGTCTGCAGGTGCAGCTCGACTTCCGGGCGGGTGGTGAGGACGGGCAGGTACGCCTTGCGGGCGATGTCGCCGAGTCCGATGCAGCCGACCTTCACCGGGAGCCTCCTGGTTCGTTCGTGGGGGACGCTCGCAGCTTAATCCCTGGTGGCGGGGGGCTCGTTCGCTGAGGATGGCCGTCATGACGACCATGAGCACCGGATCACACCGCTACGAACCCGCCACCACCGCCGATGAGCGCGCCATGCTGGACGGCTGGCTCGACTACCACCGCGCCACACTCCTCTGGAAGTGCGAGGGGCTCGCCGACGAGCAGCTGCGCCGTACGCCGCTCGCGCCCTCCGAGCTGAGCCTGCTGGGCCTCGTACGGCACATGGCCGAGGTGGAGCGGTACTGGTTCCGCGAGATCCTGCTCGGCGAGGACCTGCCGGAGCTGTACTCCACCGGCGAGGACGAGGACGGGGACTTCCACTTCGGCGACGAGGCGACGTGGGCCGAGGCCGAGCGGGTGTGGCAGACCGAGGTCGAGCTGGCGCGCCAGGCCACCGCGGGCCGTTCGCTGGACCTGCTGTCCCGGGCCGAGAGCCATCACCGCGGCGAGGTGTTCAGCCTGCGGTGGATCTACACCCACATGATCGAGGAGTACGCCCGGCACAACGGCCACGCGGACCTGCTGCGCGAGCAGATCGACGGCGCGACGGGTGACTAGCCGTCACCCGTGCGGGGTCAATATGGGCTCCGGGTTTTCACAACGCGGTCGTCACGGAGCAGAGTTGCGCGGGTGCATCCCACCCGAACCACGACGAAGCTGCTGCTCGGAGTCGCCTGTGCCGTCTCGGCCGTCTCCGGTTGCGTGCATGTGAGCCCCGGCCCCGCGGCCGGCCGGCCGGCGGGGGCGCCTGCGGCCGGGCTGCCCCCGCACCACGAACCGCGCGGCGGTCCGGGGGCCGCCCCCGTGGTGGTCCGGGCGCCCGCGCTGGAGGCCCTTCAGGCCGCCCCGGAGCAGCCGGCCCGGTCCCCGGCCTCCTCCTCCCCTGCCCGCCGGTCCGCGGAGGGTGCCGCTCAGGGCGCCTCCGGCGGCGCCCTGCGGGCTCCGCAGCCGGTCCCGGACATCCCCGAGCCGCGCAGGGCCGCCGAGGCGCCCTCGGGCGGTGCGGACGGCGGACGGCCCCACCGGCAGCGGTCCGATGCCGGGAAGGACGCACAGGGCGGCAAGGACGGGAAAGCCGGCAAGGAGCGGGAGCTGATGAAGGAGCTGCCGGTGCGACCCGCCGACGTGTGCGCGATGGGCCGCCGGCACGGGCGGTGGCAGCCGGACAGCCCCGAGGCCCGCATCTGCGCGGGCGTCCAGGGGGAGTGAGCGGGGCTGACCCGAGCTCGACCGGCCTCAGGGCGACTGTTCGGGGAACGGCCGGGGCCCGCCGCCCGGCTCCGCGGCCAGCCGCCGCTCCAGCCGGGCGATGGCGGCCCGTACGCCGTTGCCGTACCCGTCGTCGGCCAGCGCACCGGTGGCGGCGCGGGCCCGCGCCAGGTGGACCCGGGCCGCTTCCGGCCGTCGGAGCTTCATGTAGTCGGTGGCCAGGTTGAGGTGCAGGGACGGGTAGAACACCCGCATCGCGGGATGCTCCTCACCGGGCGCCGACGACGCCGACGACTCCTCCCGCAGCGCCTCGGCGGCGGTCAGGGCCCGCAGGTCCCAGGCCAGCTCGTCGGCGGGGTCGTCCTGGGCGTCGGCCATGTAGTGGGCGAGCGTGCACCGGTGGAGGCGGTCGCCCTCCTCGCCGATCTCCGACCAGATCGCCCCGAGCCGGTTGCGGGCCTCCTCGCGGTCCCCGGCGTGCAGCAGGATGACCGCCTGGCCGATCCTGGTCATGACGGCGTCCTCCGACGCCTCCTGCTGCTCCCTCACCGCGGCCTCCGGATCGTTCCGCCGGACCTGTTCGGATCCGGTCCTCACGAAGCTAGCCGCAGGCACCGGCAATGGCGCCGAGGCGCGGTGTGCCGTCAGCCCAGGTCCGGGATCCGCCAGTCGATCGGCTCATGGCCCTGCGCGGCCACGGCCTCGTTGATCTGGGTGAAGGGGCGGGAGCCGAAGAACTTCTTCGCCGAGAGCGGCGAGGGGTGGGCGCCCTTGACGATCACGTGCCGCTCCTGGTCGATGAGCGGGATCTTCTTCTGGGCGTAGGCGCCCCAGAGCACGAACACGACCGGATCGGGCCGGTCGGACACCGCGCGGATCACCGCGTCGGTGAACTTCTCCCAGCCCTTGCCCTTGTGCGAGTTGGGCTCGGCCTCCCGGACGGTGAGCACGGCGTTGAGCAGCAGGACGCCCTGGCGGGCCCACGGCATCAGGTACCCGTTGTCCGGGACGGGCAGGCCGAGCTCCTCCTTCATCTCCTTGTAGATGTTGCGCAGCGAAGGCGGGATCCTCACCCCCGGCCGCACGGAGAAGCACAGGCCGTGGCCCTGGCCGGCGCCGTGGTACGGGTCCTGGCCGAGGACCATCACCTTCACCTGCTCGAAGGGGGTGGCCTCCAGGGCCGCGAAGACTTCCTCGCGGGGCGGGTAGACCGGCCCGTTCGCCCGCTCCTTCTCGACGAACTCGGTGAGTTCCCTGAAGTAGGGCTGGTCCAGCTCCCCGCCGAGGACGGGGAGCCAGGACTCGGGCAGCATCTGGGTCACGGCGACAACCTCCGGTACAAGTTCGTGCGACTGCTCCAGAACCTACCCGGGGCCACTGACAACGCCTCGGCCGCCCGTCCCGCCGCCGCTACCAGCTGGTCTTGCGGTAGAACTCCCACATCTGCATGGCGGTCTGCGGGTCGAGCGCCCGCTCGGCGCCCGCGATGTCGTCCCGCGCGGCGACGTAGAGCTTGCCCTGCCACAGGGGCAGCAGCCGGACGTCCTCGGCGAAGATCTGCTGGGCCCGCTCGAACTCGTGGACGCCGGCCGACCGGTCGCCCTCGCGGCGGGTCTTGGGCAGCAGGTCGGTCAGGATCTCGTTCGGCACGTACGGGGTGCCGACCGCGTTCTCCTGGCCGATGAACGGCGCGATGAAGTTGTCCGGGTCCGGGAAGTCGGGGAACCAGCCTCGGCCGAAGACGGGGTACTCCTGGCCCTTGTAGCCCTCCTGGAACGCCTTCCAGGGCTGGCTGCGCAGGGTGATCTTGAAGAGGCCGCTCTCGTCGAGCTGGCGCTTGATCTCGGTGAACTCCTCGGCGGTGGAGGAGCCGTACCGGTCGGTGGTGTACCAGAAGGTCAGCTCGACCGGCTGATTGATCCCGCCGGCCTTGAGGATCTTCCTGGCCTCTTCGACGTCCGCGTGCCCGTACTTGTCGTAGAACGGCGTCTTGTGGCCGACGACGCCCTTGGGGACCATCGAGTACAGCGGCTCGGCGGTGCCCTGGTAGACCTTGGAGACGAGCGTCCCGCGGTCGATGACCTGGGCGATGGCCTGGCGGACCGGGAGCTTGGCGACCGCCGAGTCCTTGGGGTTGAAGACCAGGTAGCGGATCTCGGCGCCGACGTTCCCGACGACCTGGACGCCCTGTGCGCTCCCCTCGGGGCCCTGCAGCGCCGTGATCTCCGAAGCCGCGAGGCCGCGGTAGATCGCGTCGATCTCCTTGGACTTGAGGGAGGAGACCATCTTCGCCGAATCCGTGTAGTAGCGGATGGTCACGGCGCTGTTGCGGCGGTTGGCGAAGCCCGAGTAGCTCCCGTTGCGGCCGAGGACGGCCTCGCTGCCCTCCTTGTAGGAGTCGAGCACGTACGGGCCGGACCCGGTGACCTTGCCGTCCTCGCGCACCTTGTCGGCCGGGTACTCCTTGGGGGCGACCAGCGAGGCCGCGGGGGAGCCGAGGACGAAGGGGAAGGTGGCGTCGGGGGTCTTCAGGTGGAAGACGACGGTCAGCGCGTCCGGGGTCTCGATCTTGTCGAGGGAGCCGAAGAGGTCCTTGGGGCCGACCTTGGAGCCGATGGTGCGGATCCGGTCCAGGGAGTGCTTGACGGCCTTGGCGTCGAGCGGCTCACCGTTGGAGAACTTGAGGTTCTTGCGCAGGGTGCACCGGTAGGACTCGTTCTGCGCGTCCGTGAACTCGCAGTTCTGGGCCGCGTCCGGCTGGGGCTTGGTGGAGCCCGTGGGGAAGGCCAGCAGGGTCTGGTAGACGTTCCGGTACAGCTCCCAGGAGCCGTCCCATGCCGCTGCGGGGTCGAGGGTGCTGGGCGCGCTCGTGGTGCCGACGACGATCGGCTTCGTGTCGGCGGCACTGTCGTCCGAAAGCAGGCCGCAACCGGCGAGCAGGGATATGGACGCAAGGGCCGCAGTGATCTGCAGGCATCTGGTCCGGTTGAACACGTGCACGCTCCTCGATCAGCCAGGGGTGCGGCAGACCCTACCGCAGTGCCCCACGAATCCAATGGGCAGGTTTCGTGGGGCACTTGACCGGTTCCGTGCACATTAGGTATGCATTTACCTCCCTTTCGGAAGGCAATGCGTCCGATTATCGGTCAGTGGACTCCGGCATTGAGGAACATACCTCCGTCAACGACCAGAGTTTGTCCAGTGATCCATTCCGCTTGTGCAGATGTGAGGAATGCGGTCGCGCCGCCGATGTCCTCCGGCACCCCGAGCCGGCCGAGCGGGTAGGCGGCCGCGGCCTCCTGCTCCCGGCCCTCGTAGAGCGCCTGGGCGAACTTGGTCTTGACCACCGCGGGGGCGATCGCGTTGACCCGGACCCCCGGCGCCATCTCGTGGGCGAGCTGGAGGGTGAGGTTGACCATGGCGGCCTTGCTCATC
Source organism: Streptomyces sp. NPDC045967 (assembly GCF_056430495.1). Classification (NCBI taxonomy): domain Bacteria; kingdom Bacillati; phylum Actinomycetota; class Actinomycetes; order Kitasatosporales; family Streptomycetaceae; genus Streptomyces; species Streptomyces sp. NPDC045967. Next base: position 98,712 of record NZ_JBWKLE010000019.1, read on the forward strand.
CCGTAGGCGCCGATGAACGGCGAGGCGGAGAGCCCGGCGATCGAGGCGATGTTCACGATCGCCCCGCCGTTCTCCTTCTGCCAGGCGTGCCAGGTCCGCTGGGCGAAGCCGAGCGCCGAGATCACGTTCGTCTCGAAGACCTTGCGCGCGACCCCGAGGTCCAGATCCGCGATGGGGCCGAAGACCGGATTGGTGCCGGCGTTGTTGACCAGGAAGTCGACGCGGCCGAAGGCCTCCATGGTGCGCTCGACGGCGAGGGCCTGGTGGGCCTCGTCGTGCGCCTTGCCCGCCACGCCGATCACCCGGTCGGCGCCCAGCCGCTCGACGGCCTCCTTGAGCGCCTCCTCGTTGCGCCCGGTGATGCACAGCCGATCGCCGCGGGCGACCAGCGCCTCGGCGACGCCGTAGCCGATGCCCCGGCTCGCTCCGGTGATCAGTGCGACCTTGCCGCTGTCGTTGCCGCTGTACGTCATGTCGTACGCCCTGCCTCTCGTGGACTCGTCAGCTGAGCGGGCCGCCGGCCACGTACATGACCTGGCCGGAGACGAAGCCGGCGGCCTCGCCGGTGAAGAAGGCGATGGCGTTGGCGATGTCCTCGGGCCGGCCGACGCGCTGCACGGGGATCTGGGTGGCGGCGGCGGCCTGGAAGTCCTCGAAGCCCATGCCGACACGGGCGGCCGTCTGGGCGGTCATCTCGGTGACGATGAAGCCGGGGGCGACGGCGTTGGCGGTGACGCCGAACTTGCCGAGCTCGATGGCCAGGGTCTTGGTGAAGCCCTGCAGACCGGCCTTGGCGGCGGAGTAGTTGGCCTGGCCGCGGTTGCCGAGCGCCGAGCTGCTGGAGAGGTTCACGATGCGGCCGAAGGAAACCTCCACCATGTACTTCTGACAGGCCTTCGACATCAGGAAGGCGCCGCGCAGGTGCACGTTCATGACCGTGTCCCAGTCGGTCTCGCTCATCTTGAAGAGCAGGTTGTCGCGCAGCACGCCGGCGTTGTTGACCAGGATGGTGGGGGCGCCGAGCTCGCTCGCGACGCGCGCGACGGCGGCCTCCACCTGCGCCCCGTCGGAGACGTCGCAGCCGACCGCGAGGGCCCGGCCGCCGGCCGCGGTGATCGCCTCCACGGTGTCCTTGCAGGCCGCCTCGTCGAGGTCGAGTACGGCGACGGCCCGGCCCTCGGCGGCCAGGCGCACGGCGGTGGCGGCGCCGATGCCCCGGGCCGCTCCGGTCACGATCGCGACGCGCTGCTCGGTGGTGGACATGCTGGATCTCCTCGCCCTTGAGAAGCGGCCACCCAGAGGTGAGCAACCGCTTAGTAGCTTCAGCTGAGGAGACGCTAGGAGCCCTGGCACCCGGTGTCAACGCCCGCCCGCCCGGCGGGGCCGTCAGCGCACCAGCAGGTCCAGCAGCCGCTCCACCTCCGCGCGGGGGTCGGCCGTCAGACCGGTGTGCACCGGCCCCGGCTGCACGACCGTGCTCCGCGGCGCGATCAGCCAGCGGAAACGACGTCCGGCGTCGTCACCCGCCGCCTGCCCCGCCGCCTCGCCGCCGCTGCACACCCCTTCGACCCCGCGCAGGGCGGCCCGCACCCCGGCCACGTCCGCCCGCGGGTCCAGCGCGAGGAGCTTCGCCTCGTCGAGGTGGGTGCGCGCGGCGACGTACCCGTGCGCCCGGCAGTAGACGATCACGCCGGCGTTGAAGCACTCGCCGCGTTCCATCCGGGGCACCACACGCACCAGTGCGTACTCGAACACGTCCCGCTCGGTCACTTGCCGTCGCTCTTCTTCTTGGTCTTGTGGGGCCATTCCGGCAGGTGGTCGGTGAGCCAGCCCGGCGGCTTCTGCGGGGCCCTCACCTCGGCCTGCATCGAGATCCTCTCGTGGATCGTGGCCGCGCGCGGCAGCAGCACCTCCACGTAGGCGCGGCGCAGCGCGTCGGTGGAGTCGAAGCCCGGCTCGTCCACCAGCCACTCGTCGGGCACGTCGGCCGCGACCTCGGTGAGCAGCTGCTCGGTCACCAGCGGCGCGAGGGCCGCCGCGGCCGCCCCGATGTCCGGGCCCACGGGGGCCAGCACGTGGTCGGAGGCGTTGTACGGTTTGGCGGCGGCCGCCCCGGCGGTGGGCCAGTTGTGGTGCCAGATCATGGTGGCGCCGTGGTCGATGAGCCACAGGTCCCCGTGCCAGACCAGCATGTTGGGGTTGCGCCAGGACCGGTCGACGTTGTTGATCAGGGCGTCGAACCAGACCACGCGTCCCGCCTCGAGCGGGTCCACCTGGTAGGCGAGCGGGTCGAAGCCGATCGACCCGGGCAGGTAGTCCATGCCGAGGTTCAGCCCGCCGCTGGCCTTGAGCAGCTCCTGCACCTCCTGGTCGGGCTCGCCCAGCCCGATGATGGGATCGAGCTGCATCTGCACCAGCCGCGGGACCCGCAGGCCCAGCCGCTGGGCCAGACGGCCGCAGATGACCTCGGCGACCAGGGTCTTGCGGCCCTGGCCGGCTCCGGTGAACTTCATGACGTAGGTCCCGAGGTCGTCGGCCTCGACGATCCCCGGGAGCGAGCCGCCCTCACGCAGGGGCGTGACGTAACGGGTCGCGATCACTTCGGACAGCATCCGCCCAGGTTACGGGGGTCAGGACGCGGGAGCCCACTGCGCGAGGAGGGCTTCGGCGGTGGTGATGGTCGCGACCAGCGCGAGGGAGTTGCGGATCACCTCGGCCGTGCAGGTGGCGGGCACCCCGGCGATGGCGTCGGCCGGGACCACGACCCGGTAGCCGAGGTTCACCGCGTCGAAGACGGTGTTCGGGATCGCGATGTTGGAGGAGACCCCGGTGACCACCAGGGTGCGTACGCCCAGATTGCGCAGCAGGGCGTCCAGGTCGGTTCCGGCCATCGGGGAGAGCCCGTGCAGACGGCGGACCACGAGGTCCTGCTCGGCCACGGTGAGCGGGGCGGCGAGCCGTACCGCCGCGGTCCCGGAGATCTGGCGCACGGGCAGTTTCCCGGCGGCGCGGAACAGCCGGGCGTTGGTGTTGGCGCCGCGCCCGTCCGGCCGCCGTTCCGCGACGGCGTGCACCACCTGGACGCCGGCCCCGCGAGCGGCGTCGGCCAGCGCGGCCACCCGCCCCAGCATCCCGGAGTCCCGGGCCTCCTTCGCGAGCTCGGGCAGGGCGCTCTCCTCGCCCACGACGCCGTTCTGGCACTCGACGGTGAGCAGCGCGGTGGTGGCGGCATCGAGATCCGGCATGGCTCCCCCTGGCGTATCGGACGACGAGCCCGCATGATTCCTGACACACAGTCAGATGTGAAGGGGTGCGGGACGGATGGACGACACACGCCCGGGAGGGACACAGCGGCGGGGCCGCCGGATCATGATGACCGACGAGGAGGTGGACGCCTTCCTGCGCGAGCAGCGCACCTGCCGTGTGGCCACGGTCTCCCCGGACGGCCGGCCGCACGTGGGGGCCCTGTGGTTCGCCTGGGACGGCAGCTCCCTGTGGCTGTACTCGATCGTTCGCAGCCGGCGCTGGTCCGACCTGCGCGCGGACCCGCGGATCTCGGTGGTGGTGGACTGCGGGGAGGCGTACGACGAACTGCGCGGCGTCGAGCTGTCCGGCAGCGCCGTCTTCGTGGGCGAGGCCCCGCGCACCGGCGAGCCGTGCCCGGAACTGGTGGAGCCCGAACGCATCTTCCCCGTCAAGAACTTCGGCCTGGAGGTGATGCCGCACGACGGACGCCACGCGTGGATCCGCCTGACCCCGGAGTCGGTCGTCTCCTGGGACTTCCGCAAGCTCTGACCCGCGCCCTGCCGAGCCTGACCGGCACGGCACGGCACGGCACGGCTCAGCGTTGCACGGCTCAGCGTTGCAGCCGGGCGGCCGACCGCTCCAGGGCCTCGACCGCCGCGCGGACGGAGGGGCGGCGGTCGGCGTCCGCGCGCCAGACCGCGTACACGTGCCGGCGCACCGAGTCGCAGACCGGCAGCAGCCGCACCCCCTCCGGCACCGGGCCGCGGCCCAGCCTCGGCGCCACACACACCCCCAGCCCGGCCTCCACGAAGGCCAGCTGCGTGTGGTGCTCCTCCGCGATGTGGGTGATGCGCGGCTCGGTTCCCGTGCCGCGGAGGGTGAAGACCAGCCACTCGTGGCAGAACTGCCCCTCGTTCCAGGAGATCCAGTCGTCGTCGGCGAACTCGGCGAGCGAGATCTCCGCCCGGCCGGCCAGCCGGTGTCCCGCCGGGACCGCGATGTCGACGGAGTCGTCGAGCAGGTGCGTGCGGGTGAGCTCGGCCGGCACCGGCATGCGCTTGTTGTACCAGTCGATGGCCAGCGCCAGGTCGAGGTCCCCGCGCACGACGGCGGCCATGCTCTCCTCCGGCTCCTGTTCGCGGACCAGCACCCGCAGCTCCGGATGCGCCTCGCGCAGGGCGGCCACGGCAGGTGGCAGCAGGCCGCGCATGGCGGTCGGGAAGGCGCCGATGCGCAGTTCGCCGACCGCACTCCCCCGCTGGGCCTCCACGTCGGCCTGGGCGAGCTCCACCTGGGAGATGATCCGCGCGGCGTGGTCGGCGAGCAGCCGCCCGGCATCGGTGAGCCGGATGCCGCGCCCGTTCCTGGCCAGCAGGGGTTGGCCCACCTCGCGTTCGAGCTTGGCCATCTGCTGGGAGACGGCGGAGGTGGTGACGTGGAGCCCGTCGGCCGCGCCGCTGACCGATCCGTGGCGGGCGAGGGCGTCGAGGGTGCGCAGGCGCTCCAGGTTCAACATGTAAGCGATGCTACGCCGTCCTGCCGAGAAACTCTCGCTTGTCCTACGAAGTTGAGGCGAGCACAGTAGCGGCATGAGCGCACCCTCGGCCCCTCGCACCACCCCCTCCGCCCCTTCCCCCGCCTCGCCGCCGGTCGTCGCGGGCACGGCCGGCACGTGCGGCCCGACCCCCCGCCGACGCCTCCTGCCGGACTGGCGCGTCCGCTTCGCGATCCTGTCGGTCGTGTGGGGCTTCAGCTTCCTGCTGATCAAGGTGGGCACCGAGGGGTACGCGCCCTTCCAGGTGGCCCTGGGCCGGGTCGCGTTCGGTGCGCTCGCCCTCCTCGGCGTGCTGCTGGTCCGCCGGGAGCCGCTGCCCCGGGGCGTGCGCACCTGGGGCCACCTCGGCGTGGCGGCGCTGCTGCTCAACACCGCCCCGTTCTCCCTCTTCGCCTACGCGGAGCTGAGCATCCCCTCCAGCCTGGCGGGCATCTGCAACGCCACCTCCCCGCTGTGGGGGATGGCCCTGTCCCTGGTCGCGCTGTCCGAGGACCGCCCGACGCGCCGCCGCGTGACCGGCCTCGGCCTCGGCTTCCTCGGCGTGCTGACCGTCCTCGGCGCCTGGCAGGGCTTCTCCGGGGTCGACGCCAAGGGCACCGCCTTCGCCCTGCTGGCCTCGCTCTGCTACCCCGTCGGCTGGATCTACGTCCGCCGCACGCTGGCCGGGACCCCGGGCTCACCGGTCGCCCTGACCGGTGCCCAGCTGATCCTCTCCACGGTGCAACTCGCCTGGATCAGTGCCCTGTTCACCGCCGCCCCGGCCTCGTTCCCGCTGTGGCCGACGCTGTCGGTGATCGCCCTGGGCGCCCTCGGCACGGGCATGGCGCTGCAGATGCAGTACGGCCTGGTGTCGGAGATCGGCCCGACCACCGCCCAGATGGTCACCTACTTCATCCCGGTCATCGCGACCACCGCGGGCGTCCTGGTCCTCGGCGAGCAGCTCCACTGGAACACCCCGGTGGGCGCCGCGGTCGTCCTGGCGGGCGCCGCCCTCACCCAGACCCGGCCCACCCGGCGCGAACCGGCCTGACGGGCCTGACGGGCCTGACCGCCCTGGCCGGCCCGCCCCGGCCGGACCCGCCCCCAGCCGGGCCGGCTTCCCCGCCACCCCGCCGACGCCACCCGCCCGGCGCCGGCGGTCAGACGTACCGGACCCCCGCCGCCCCCGGCCGGACGGCCGCGGCCACGGCGTCCGCCAGTGCCGGCACCTCGGCGAGGGCCACCTGCGAGATCGTCAGCCGCACGCCCGCCGGCGACTCGACGCGGAACCGCGCCCCGGGAGCCACCGCCCACCCGGCGGCCAGCAGCCCCGTCACCACCCCGGTCTCGTCGGCGACCGGCACCCACACGTTCATCCCCGTCCGCCCGTGCGCCCGTACGCCCCGCTCGTGCAGCGCCGCGACCAGCGCGTCCCTCCGCTCCCCGTACGACCGGGCGACCGCCGCCCGGTCCACCGCGCCCGAGGCCCACAGTTCCACCACCGCGTACTGCAGCAGCCGGCTCACCCACCCGGGGCCCAGCCGCTGCCTGCCCCGGACCCGGTCCAGCGTCACCGCGTCCCCCGTCAGCACCGCGAGCCGCAGGTCCGGCCCATACGCCTTCGCCGTCGACCGCACCAGCACCCAGTGCCGGGTGACCCCGCCCAGCGGGTGCAGCGGCAGGTCCACGATCGCGTGTCCGTGGTCGTCGTCGATCACCAGCACCCCGGGGTGGGCCGCCAGCAGGGCCCGCAGCTCCCCGGCGCGCTCCGCGCTCACCGCCGCCCCGGTGGGGTTCTGCGCCCGCGCCGTCACCACCAGCGCCCGGGCCCCGGCGTCCAGGGCCCGGGCCACCGACTCGGGCCGCGGCCCCTCGTCGTCCACCGCCACCGGCAGCACCCGCAGCCCGAGCGCCGGGACCAGGTCCAGCACACTCCCCCAACCGGGGTCCTCGACCGCGACCGGGTCCCCGGGACGCAGGTGCGCGGCCAGCACCCGCTCGATCCCGTCCAGGGCCCCCGAGGTCAGCGCGACCGGCCCGGCCGGCACCCCGTCCGCGTCGAGGTCGGTCCGGGCCAGCCGCGCCAGTACCGGGTCCAGCGGGTCCTGGCCGTAGAGCGGCGGCGCCTGCGCGTACCGCCGGGCGGCCGCCGCCAGCGCCCCGTCCAGCGACGGCAGCAGGGCCACGTCCGGGTTGCCGGTCGTGAGGTCCCGTACGCCCGCCGGCACCGCCATCCGCAGGGCGTCCCGCGGAGTGCTGGAGGGACGGGACCGCACCCGGCTGCCGCGCCGCCCGTCGGTCTCGATGACCCCGCGCTCGCGCAGCGTCCGGTACGCGGCCGCGACGGTGTTGGGGTTCACCCCCAGCTCGGCCGCCAGCTCCCGCATCGGCGGCAGCAACGCCCCCGGCGCGAGGGAGCCCGCTCCCACGGCCGCTTCGACACTGGCCGCGATATCCGATGCGCGGCGCCCGGTGATCCGATACTCTTCTAGCACAAACGACATTATGCACTAGTACAACGGAGTCCGCATCATGACCGCCACGCCCGCCACGGAATCGCCCGCGTCGTCCGGGCCGACCACCCCGCCCGCCGCCTACGCGCCCACGGACCGCACGGTTCCCAGCCGCTCCCGCGACCGCGCGCGCTACGACCGCGAGACGGTGCACTCGATACTCGACCAGGCGTACGTCTGCCACCTCGGCTTCGTCCGCGACGGCGCCCCCGTGGTGCTGCCGACCCTCTTCGGCCGGGTGGGCGAGGCCCTCTACCTCCACGGCTCCACGGGCTCGCGCCCGCTGCTGGCGGCCGGCAAGGCCGACCCCGGCCTGCCGGTCTGCGTGACCGTGACGCACGTCGACGGTCTGGTCCTGGCCCGGTCGGCCTTCCACCATTCGCTGAACTACCGCTCGGTGGTGGTGCACGGCACGGCCTACCAGGTGACGGACGAGGAGGAGTGCCGGACCGCCCTGGACGCGCTGGTCGACCAGGTGGTCCCGGGCCGCTCCGCCGACTCCCGGCCGGCCAACGCCAAGGAACTCGCCGCCACCGCGGTGATCCGCCTGGACCTGACCGAGGTGTCCGCGAAGATCCGTACCGGCGGGCCGAACGACGACGCCGAAGACCTGGGACTGCCCTTCTGGGCGGGCGTGGTCCCGGTCGCCCCGGGCTACGGGGCGCCGATCCCGGCGGCCGGTCTGGCCCCCGGGATCGCCACTCCGGACTACCTCGCGGCGCTCTGACCCGAGGCGTCGGGAAGCACGACGGGCGTGACCACCGGCCCGTCCGCCGACCCGCCGACGATCCCGGTACCGGCCGCCCCGCCCCGTACGGCCCCGGCCGGCGTCCCGTCCGCCGGCCGGCGCCGTTCCGCCGCGATCAGGGCGCCCACGGCCGCCAGCAGCAGGACGGCGCCCAGCACCACGGCCCCGGTCAGCCGCTCCCCGAGCAGGGTCACGGCGATCGCCGCCGCGCCGACCGGCTCGATCAGCATGATCACGGACACCGTGGCGGCCCGTACCGCGGCCGCTCCGGTGAAGTAGAGCGCATACGCCAGGGCCGTCGGCACGGTGGCGACGTACACGAGCAGCCAGAGCACCCGCCCCGGCTCGGCGGTGTGGGGCAGCAGCCCCTCCGCCGCGGCGAGCGGCAGCAGGCACACGGTGCCCACCGCGACCGACCACGCGGTGGTCACCAGCGGGTCCCCGCCCGCCCCGCGCCGCCCGAGCCAGCGGGCCCGCAGGGTCATCGCCGCGTAGCCGGAGGCCGACAGCAGCGCCCAGCCGACACCGAGCGGGCGGACCTCCCCGCCGCCGCTGCCCAGCACCAGGACGGCGAGCCCGGCCAGCGCGCCGGCGACGGCGGCCGCGCCGCCCCGGCCGAGCCGCTCGCCCATCCAATACCGGGCCCCGAGCGCGATCAGCACGGGCCCGGCGCCGAGTGTGACGACGGTGCCGACCGCGAGCCCGGTCTCGCGCACGGCGGCGAAGTAGGCGGCCTGGAACAGGGTGAACAGCAGCCCGGTCACGATCAGCGAGCCGGCCGGGGGCCTCTCCCGCCCCGCCCCCGGACGGGCCTGCGGGCGCGCCCGGCGCAGGGCGAGCACCCCGAGCAGCACCACGAGCCCGCCCGCGCACCGCCAGAACGACAGGGCGAGCGGACCGAGGTCACTGGCGAGGAAGAGGAGGGAGGCGGCCGCCCCGGCGGTGCCCCAGGCGGCTCCGGCGACGACGAGGTAGAGAAGATTGCGCCCGGTGGCGGGCAGCTGGTTCGACACGTGGTTCTCCGCGCGTGCGTGAAGGATGAAAGGTGCGGGTCATCGCTTCGCGGGCAGCGCTCATCCGCCCGGGAACTCCCCGGGCAGGGGTACTCGTTCGAGGAGGTGCCGCCCGCGCTAGGAGCGGGCGGGAGGGGGAAGCACGGTCGAAGGCATGGACGCCACCCTAGGCCCTGGTCGTCTCGCGGTCCACCGCGGCCGGACCGGCCGCCGCGGCGGCCGCCGGGGCCGTGGCCGGGGCGGGCCGGGAGGACTGCGCGATGAACGCACCGCCCAGCACCAGCCCGCCGCCGACGATCTGCCAGGTGGACAGGTGCTCGCCGAGCAGGATCCAGGCCAGCACGGTGGCGACGACCGCCTCCAGGAAGGCCACCACGCCCGCGACCTGCGGCGAGAGCCTGCGCACGGAGACCACCCCGGTCAGGTAGGCGAAGACGGTCGCGACCAGCACCACCCAGCCGAGCAGCACCGGCGCGGGAACCATGGTGTCGCCCACGGCGGCCTCCCCGCCCAGGACGCTCCAGGCCATCTCCCAGGGCCGGGCGATCACCGTCATCACCAGGGTGCCGACGAGCATGCCGTAGGCGATCACCCCGAACGGATCGGGGGCGTCCTCGGCGTCGGCGCCCTGGTCGGCGAAGACGAAGTAGCAGGCCTGGCAGCAGGCGGCGGCGAGGCCGAAGAGCACGCCGAGCGGGTCCAGGCTCAGCCCGGCCCAGATCTCGACGACACAGGCCAGCCCCACGACGGCGACGGCCGCGCCGGCGGCGGCGCCCCGCGTCACGGGCTTGCGCTGCACGAAGCGGATGTAGCCGAGCAGCAGGGCGGGGCCGAGGTACTCCAGCAGCAGGGCCACGCCGACGGGGATCCGGGACAGCGAGGCGAAGTAGAAGGCCTGCACGCCCGCGACGGCGACCAGCCCGAAGCCCGCGAGCAGCGCGGGCCGGCGCCACAGGAGGTCGCGGTGGCGCCAGGCCAGCGGGGACAGCACGAGCGCCGCCCCGGCCACCCTGAGCCAGACCATGTGGAGGGGGTCCAGACCCGCCTCGATCAGCGGCTTCGCCGCCACTCCGGAACCACCGAACGCGAGCGCCGAGACGAGGGCGAGGCCCAGTCCGGCGTTTTTCCCTGACGCTTGCATCGGGCCATCATGGCAGGCGCCGGTCAGGAGCGTCACAGGTGTGACACCTGTTGAGACGGAGCCGGAGCCGGGCTCGCGGCCCTTCGGTTTTCTGACATGCCGTCAGTATTGAATGTTCCGTCCCCCGGGGTTACGTTCCGCCGCACGTACCCGACGAGAAGGGGTGGTCGCATGGCCGAAGTCACCGCGGAATCACGCATCGAGGCGCCCGCCGCTAAGCTCTGGTCCCAGCTGACCGACTGGGACGCGTACGACCGGTGGAGCATGACCCACACCGACTTCCCGAAGGGCGGCCCGGACACCCTCGCCGTCGGCGCCACCTTCACCGAGAACATGAAGATGATGGGCTTTCCGGCCGAGGTGCTGTGGACGGTGTCGGAGCTGGAGGAGGAGCGCGTCCTCGCCATCACCGGCAAGGGCCCGATGGGCGTCGCCGTCCTCACCCGCTACACGCTCGTCCCGGACGGCGCCGCCACCACCGTCCGCATCGACGGCGAGTTCACCGGCGCGGCCGTCTCCCTGATGGCGGGCAAGCTCAAGGACTCGGCCACCGCCGCCCTGAACGAATCGCTGCGCAAGCTCGCCGGCCTGGTGACCTGACCCGCCCCGCGACCCGGCCGACGACCCCCTCGTACGCCCCCGCACGCGACGGCGCGCCCCGCGGCCATCCGCGGGGCGCGCCGTCGCACCGGTCCGGTCAGTGCTCGTCGGCCAGGATCAGGTAGAGCTTCCTGCGCGCGTCGTTGACGACGGCGAGGGCCTTGTCCCGCTGCTCGGGCGTGCCGGTCTTGAAGACCTGGCCGAACGCCTCCCACAGGCCGACGCCGGCCGCCCGGATCTCGTGCATCGCCTCGAAATCGGGGCCGCGGCCGGCATCGGCCCAGGGGGCGTCGGGGCCCGACTCGGCCTCCGCGCGGCCGGCTTCGGTGAGCGTGAACAGCTTCTTGCCGCCCTCGCTCTCGCTGGTGATGAGCCCTTCGTCCTCGAGGAGCTGCAGGGTCGGGTAGACCGAGCCCGGGCTGGGCTTCCAGCCCCCGCCGCTGCGCTCGCCGATCTCCTGGATCATCTCGTAGCCGTGCATCGGCCGGTCGGCGAGCAGCGCCAGGATCGAGGCGCGCACGTCACCGCGCCGGGCCCGGCCACGCGGCCCTCCCCGTCCGCCGCGCCCGCCGAAGGGTCCGCCGCCGAAGGGGGGGCCGAACGGCCCGAAGGCGGCGCGCCGCCCCATGAACTCCTCCCGACGATCGGGTCCGCAGTGGCCGTGGCCCCGGCCGTGCTCGTGTCCGTGCTGTCCGTGTGAACGCATGACTGCGCTCCTTTCGTCTTGTCCGTCGCTTTCACGTCGTATCGGTCATCCGATGCTTCCACTATCGTTGAGCCATCGCGATGCGTCAACGATATATCGGAAACTTCTTCAATGAACAGCTGCCGAGCCGTCCTGACACGCCCCACCCGCCGTGGCGGCGTCCGAAGAGCCGCCCTACCGTCGGTGCATGCGCATCCGAATCGTCGACGCCTTCACCGACCGCCCCTTCCACGGCAACCCCGCGGGCGTCCTGCTCCTCGACACCGCGTTCCCGCCGGACACCTGGCTGCAGCAGGTCGCCGCCGAGGTGAACCTCTCCGAGACCGCTTTCGCCCACCCCCTGCCGCCCGGCTCGGACGCCGACTGGGCCCTGCGCTGGTTCACCCCGGCCGCCGAAGTGGACATGTGCGGGCACGCCACCCTCGCCACGGCGCACGTCCTCGCCGCGAACGGACTCGCCGACGGGTTGGTCCGCTTCACCACCCGCTGCGGCATCCTGACGGCCGAGACGGGCCCCGACGGGGCGGTCACCTTGGACTTCCCGACGTCCTCGCTCACCCCGGCCCCGGCCCCGCCCGCCGTGCAGCACGCCCTCGGCGGCGCCCCGATCCTTTCCGTGCACGACACCGCCGCCCACATCGGGGACCTGCTGATCGAGCTCGCCGACGAGCGGACGGTCCGCGAACTGGCACCGGACCACGCCGCCCTGCGGGCCTTCGCCAAGCGCGGGGTGATCGTCACCGCCCAGGCCGAGGACCCCGCCGGCGGGTACGACTTCGTCTCCCGCGGCTTCTTCCCGGCCTTCGGGATCGACGAGGACCCGGTCACCGGCAGCGCACACACCGCCCTCGCCCCGTTCTGGGCCCGGCGCCTGGGCCGCACCGAGCTGACCGGCCTCCAGGGCGGCGCGCGCCGGGGGCTGGTACGGGTGACTCTGGCGGGCGAGCGGACCCTGCTGACCGGTCACGCGGTGACCGTCATGGACGGGGAGCTCCTCACCGCACCCTGACCGGGCGGACGGCCGGGTGCCCGCCCGCCGAGCGGGCCCGGCACGGCGCCTACGGCGTCGGGAGCCAGTCCACCTTGCCGGCGAGCAGCGCGTACCCGCCGAAGGCGACCAGATCGAGCAGCGCGTGCGCGACGACGAGGGGGCCCACCCGGCCCCAGCGGCGGTAGGCCAGGACGAAGACCACACCCATCACCACGTTGCCGACGAAGCCGCCGATGCCCTGGTAGAGGTGGTAGGAGCCGCGCAGCAGTGAGCTGGCCAGCAGCGCGGCCAGGGGAGACCAGCCGATCTGATCCAGTCGCCGCAGCAGGTAGGCGAGCACGATGACCTCCTCCACCACGGAGTTCTGCACCGCGGAGAGGATCAGCACGGGGAACTTCCACCACACGTCGGGCAGGGCCTCCGGCACCACCGTGAGGTTGAACCCGGCGGCCCGTGCCCCCAGGTAGAAGACCAGCCCGGCGCTCCCGATCCCGGCCGCGACGAGGGCGCCCCGTGCGAGGTCCGACACCGGCCGGGTGCGGTCGAAGCCCAGCACCCGCAACCCGGGCGCGCCCTCCCGGGTCAGCAGGTGCGCGACCAGCAGGACCGGGACCAGTGCGCTGGCGATCCCGAAGAGTTGCCAGGCCAGGTCCAACCAGGGCCGGCCGGGTGCGTACGAACCGTTCAGCGTGGCGGCCTGGTCCTTGAGCCCACCGGGCTTGGTGAGTGAGCCGGTGAAGCTGATGAGCGCCGAGACCCCGCTCGCACCCAGCGACAGCGCCAGGACCAGCAGGGTCTCGGTCCGCAGGACACGCCGCGTCCCGTCCGCGCCCAGCTCTGGGACCACCGGCTCCGCGCGCACGCCCTGCTCCCGTCCCGCCATCCCGATACGACCACCCCATAGTGCCCCCTCGGGGAGCGGCGGGCGGCCGGGGACCCCCGTGCGGGCCGCACGGGACGCACGGGACGCACGATCAGGCGCCGACGGGAGCCGGGCGGGTCAGCCTCCGGCGGGCGCCTCCCGCCCGGGGCCCACCGGCCAGGTGTGCACGGGGTCGCCCTTGTGCATCAGCTCGGTGTAGCGCCGCGTCGTCGCCGCCAGTGCCGCCCCGCGGTCCAGGCCGGAGGCGAGCGCCCGGTGGTAGGTGTCCACCTGCCAGGTCGCCCCGTTCACCCGGCGCCGGCAGCGCTCCTCGATGATCCCGAGGTAGCGGTCGCGGTCCGCGGGCTCGATCCCCCACGCGTCCAGGCCGGCCGCCGCCATCGGCAGCAGTTCGTCCAGCACCAGCCGGACCGCGGACACGCTGGCCAGTCCCCCGGCCCGGCCTCGGCGCGGCCAGCGCAACCGGGCGTCGATGCCGTACCGGCACGCCGCGTCGAAGTTGGCCTCCGCCTCGGCGAAGGGCAGCCGGGTCCACACCGGGCGCGGCTCGTCGGCGAGGGTGCGCACGAGCCCGTAGTAGAAGGCGGCGTTGGCGACGACGTCGGCGACGGTGGGCCCGGCCGGCAACACCCGGTTCTCCACGCGCAGGTGCGGCACCCCGTCGGCGACGCCGTAGACGGGCCGGTTCCAGCGGTAGACGGTGCCGTTGTGCAGGACCAGCTCCTGCAGCCCGGGCACCCCGCCCTCGGCCAGCACCCGCAGCGGCTCCTCCTCATCGCAGATCGGCAGCAGGGCCGGGAAGTAGCGCACGTTCTCCGCGAAGAGCTCGTACGCCGAATCCACCCAGCGCTGCCCGAACCAGGTGCGCGGCCGCACCCCCTGCGCCTGGAGCTCGGGCGGCCGGGTGTCGGTGGCCTGCGTGAACAGCGGCGGCCGGGACTCCCGCCACAGCTCGCGCCCGAACAGGAACGGCGAGTTGGCGCCCACGGCGATCTGCGCGGCGACCACCGCCTGGGCGGCGTTCCACACGTCCGCGAACCGCCCCGGGGTCACCTGAAGATGCAGCTGCACGGAGGTGCAGGCGGCTTCCGGCACGATCGACCCGGTGTGCCAGACCACCCGCTCGACCCCGTCGATGTCCAGGGCGAAGTCCTCGCCGCGCATCATCAGTATCTGCTCGTTGAGCAGGGAGTACCGGTCGACCGCGGAGAGGTTGGCGGTGACGAGGTCCTCGCGTGTGATCGTCGGCAGAATACCGATCATCACCACCCCGGCGTCCATCTCCGCGGCCTGCCGGTGCGCGTAGCCGAGGCCCGTGCTGAGTTCCTCCGCGAGCTGGTCGAATACCCGGCCGCCGAGGCGGTGCGGAAGGACGTTCACCTCCAGGTTGAACATTCCGAGTTCGGTCTGGAAATCGGAGCTGGCAATCCGCTCCAGCACCTGGGCATTGACCATGCGCGGCAAACCGTCGGCGCCCGCCAGATTCAGCTCTATCTCCAGTCCCATCATGTTCCTGGGACGATCGAACCTCTTCTCCGCCAGAAGTCGCTCCAACCCCTCCAAGCACTCGTGAAGCTTCCTTCGATACCGCTGCCGATCGGACAGGTCGAACCCGCCTGCCACGACCTTCTCCCCCATCGAAGCTTCCCTCCTCGAGTGCGCCTGGCCCGGTGGCACCCAGCGCGCATGTACGGTCGATGATGCCCCGGCAGCGTGATCCATAATGCGGCGGGGGCGTGTGCGGCGAGGAGCGCGCGCCGGTTTGGCCGACGGGCGTTTTGGCACATTCACCTGGCAAGCGGGTTTGCGCAAATTCCGCGTCGACTTTGCCCGTTCACGTTAACCGGCGCTTTCCAGCCGAGCCCCTTTCCGGTAACCTCCGAGGTCAGGGAGGCACGTTCGCGCCGACCCGGCATGAATCCCATGCCAGCGGGACCGGTAAGCGCCTTGCCTGCAATAGGCAGGACAGCTAGCCGAAACACCGCGTGAACACATGTCGTATAAACTCCGCAAACGAGGCAGAGAGTTGGCGCGCGGCCATTGCCCCTCAGCCCCCCTCTGGCCCCAGAATGCGACAGCGCCGTCCGCACCTGCCCCCGTTCCACCGGTCTCCCAAGTGAGAGGCGACCCACCATGCCGCTGCATGTCCCTCCGGCTCCCGCGCCCGCCCTGCGCAGCGTCCTCGCGGCCCTGGGCTCCCCCACCGCCGTCCACGAGGCACACACTCCCGCCCTGCGTGCCCTCCAGGGGCCGGTGACGGCCGAACTCCCCCTTCCGGTACACGTGCTGGACCGGTTGAACATCGCGGACCGGACGTCCTGCGGCAGGCCGCCCCGCACCCGCCTCATCGGCTGGCGCTTCCTGATCCGCGGCGGCGACCGCTACGTCGCGGCCGCGGACACCCGGCTCACACCGGACGGCTGGGCCTTCTCCCACTTCTTCGAGGGCCCCTATGTGGCGGCCACCGAACGCGCCCTGCGTCAGGCGGAGTCGCTCGGGACGGCGTACCAGCCGCGGCTGCTGTCCGTTCCCGAGCTGTACATGCTGACGCTGTGGCTGCACGGGGCGGTGGGCGCGGACGCCTCCGCGGGCCTGCCGGCGGGCGAGGACCTGCTGATCCCCCTCGCTCCGGCCCCGCCCGGCATCGCCGCGTACCGGCCCCACCCGGTCTCCGAGCTGCTGCCCGTCCTGACCCACCGGCTGACCCCCGCGGCGGCGCCCGTCCCGCCCACGTTGGCGGCGCCGGCGGCGTGAGGGGCCGGGCGGCGTGAGCGATCCGGTGGCCCGAGTGGCCCATTCGGCCTAGCCCGCTCGGACCACCGGCGAACCATCCGAAAGGACGGGGGAGTTGGCGTGAACCGCCCGCACGAGTGATGCGTCATCAATCTGTGAGGACAGCTGGCGCGAAATACCTGCGAAGCGGCTGTCGTGGGGGAAGACTGAGGACAAGCTCCCCGCAGGTGCGGGGATGACCCAGGGGGACGGCCATGAACGACGCATCGAGCCGTAGCACGCAGACCACACCGCAGCGAAAGAACGCATCCATGTGCCAGCACCAGCCAGCCTGCCCGACAGCCGAATCCGCCGACCGGGAGGCCGCGCTCCCGGTGGCCAACCACCCGGAACAGGGCTGGAGCCTGCTGTGCAACGGCGTCCTGCTCTTCGAGGACACCGGTGAGCTGCTGCCGGACGGCCAGATCATCGCCCCGCACCGCCCGCTCGCGGCGGCCCAGGTGATGAGGGCCGCCTAGCGGGCCGAACGCGGCGGACCGGCGGCGGCAACGACGAAGGGGCCGATCCGGGAGTTCTCCCGGACCGGCCCCTCACTCATGTCAGTTGTCGTACTCGTCCAGCGGCGGGCAGGAGCACACCAGGTTCCGGTCGCCGAACGCGCCGTCGATGCGGCGCACCGGCGGCCAGTACTTCTCCGCGGCCGTCACTCCGCCGGGGAAGACGGCCTCGTCGCGGGTGTACGGGTGGTTCCACTCGCCGCCCAGCGCCGCCGCCGTGTGCGGGGAGTTGGCCAGCGGGTTGTCGTCCGCCGGCCATTCGCCGGCCGCGACCCGGTCGATCTCGCCGCGGATGGCGATCATCGCGTCGCAGAAGCGGTCGATCTCGGCGAGGTCCTCGGACTCGGTCGGCTCGATCATCAGCGTGCCGGCCACGGGGAAGGACATCGTCGGCGCGTGGAAGCCGTAGTCGATCAGGCGCTTGGCGATGTCGTCCACGCTCACGCCCGTCGTCTTCGACAGCGGACGCAGGTCGATGATGCACTCGTGCGCGACCAGGTTGCCCGGGCCGGTGTACAGCACCGGGTAGTGCGGCTCCAGGCGCTTGGCGATGTAGTTGGCGCCGAGCACCGCCACCTGCGTGGCGCGCTTGAGGCCCTCGCCGCCCATGAGGCGCACGTACGACCAGGAGATCGGCAGGATGCCGGCCGAGCCCCACGGGGCGGCCGAGATCGGGCCGACGCCCGTCTCCGGGCCGGCCGTCGGCTGCAGCGGGTGGTTGGGGAGGTAGGGGGCGAGGTGCGCCCGGACACCGACCGGACCGACGCCGGGGCCGCCGCCGCCGTGCGGGATGCAGAAGGTCTTGTGCAGGTTCAGGTGCGAGACGTCGCCACCGAAGTGACCCGGCTTCGCCAGGCCCACCAGGGCGTTGAGGTTGGCGCCGTCCACGTAGACCTGGCCGCCGGCCTCGTGCACCTGGGCGCAGATGTCGGCGACGTGCTCCTCGAACACACCGTGCGTGGAGGGGTAGGTGATCATCAGCACGGCGAGCTCGTCGCGGTACTGCTCGATCTTGGCGCGCAGGTCGTCCGCGTCCACCTCACCGTCGTCGGCGGTCTTGACGACGACGACCTTCATGCCCGCCATCACGGCACTGGCCGCGTTCGTGCCGTGCGCGGAGGAGGGGATCAGGCAGACGGTGCGCTGCTCGTCGCCGTTCGCGCGGTGGTAGGCGCGTACGGCGAGCAGCCCGGCCAGTTCACCCTGGGAGCCGGCGTTGGGCTGGATGGAGACCTTGTCGTAGCCGGTGACCTCGCAGAGACGTTCCTCCAGCTCGTTGATGAGCGTGAGGTAGCCCTCCGCCTGCTCCGCCGGGGCGAAGGGGTGCAGCTGGCCGAACTCGGGCCAGGTGACCGGCTCCATCTCGGTGGTCGCGTTGAGCTTCATGGTGCAGGAGCCCAGCGGGATCATGCCGCGGTCCAGCGCGTAGTCCTTGTCCGACAGCTTGCGCAGGTAGCGCAGCATCGCGGTCTCGGAGCGGTGCTGGTGGAAGACGGGGTGGGTCAGGTAGGCGTCCGAGCGCAGCAGGCCCTCGGGCAGGGTGTCGGCCGTGGCCGCGTCGAGCGCCTCGATGTCGGCCGTGACCCCGAAGGCGGCCCAGACGGCCTCGATGTCGGCGCGCAGGGTGGTCTCGTCGCAGGCGACGGAGACGTGGTCGGCGTCGGCCGAGTAGAGGTTGACCCCGCCCTCGCGGGCGGCGGCGACGACCTCGGCGGCGCGGCCCGGGATCCGGGCCGTGATCGTGTCGAAGTACGCGCCGTGCACGATCTCGACCCCGCCGGCCCGCAGGCCCGCGGCGAGCAGCGCGGCGTAGCGGTGGGTGCGGCGGGCGATCGTGCGCAGCCCGTCCGGACCGTGGTAGACGGCGTACATGGCGGCCATGACGGCCAGGAGCACCTGGGCGGTGCAGATGTTGCTGGTCGCCTTCTCGCGGCGGATGTGCTGCTCGCGCGTCTGCAGCGCCAGGCGGTAGGCCTTGTTCCCGTCCGCGTCGACGGAGACGCCGACGAGGCGGCCCGGCAGCGAGCGCGCGTGCTTGGCCTGGACGGCCATGTAGCCCGCGTGCGGTCCGCCGAAGCCCATCGGGACGCCGAAGCGCTGGGTGGTGCCGACGGCGATGTCGGCGCCCAGCTCGCCCGGGGAGGTCAGCAGGGTCAGCGCGAGCAGGTCCGCCGAGACGGTGACGATGGCGCCGAGCTCGTGCGCCTGGTCGATCAGCGGCTTGATCTCGCGCACGGCACCGGAGGCGCCGGGGTACTGGAGCAGCACGCCGAAGACGCCGCGCTCGGCGATCTCGGCCGGGATTCCGTCCGACAGGTCCGCGACGACGACCTCGACGCCCGTGGGCTCGGCGCGGGTCTCGATCACGGCGATGGTCTGCGGCAGCGCGTCGGCGTCGATCAGGAAGACGCCGTCCTTGACCTTGCCCACGCGGCGCGCGAGCGACATGGCCTCGGCCGCCGCGGTGCCCTCGTCGAGCAGCGAGGCTCCGGAGGTCGGCAGGCCGGTCAGGTCGGCGACGACCGTCTGGAAGTTCAGCAGCGCTTCGAGGCGGCCCTGCGAGATCTCGGGCTGATACGGCGTGTAGGCGGTGTACCAGGCCGGGTTCTCCATCACGTTCCGCAGGATCACCGGCGGCGTGAAGGTCCCGTAGTAGCCGAGGCCGATCATCGAGGTCAGGACCTGGTTGCGGTCGGCGAGTGCGCGCAGCTCGGCGAGCACCTCGGCCTCGGTGCGCGCCTCGGGCAGGTCGAGCGCTTCGGCGGTCTTGATGACATCCGGTACCGCGGCTGCGGTCAGTTCGTCCAGGGAGCCGTAGCCCACATGGGCGAGCATCTTCGCCTGCGCCTCGGCATCCGGGCCGATGTGGCGCTGCTCGAAGGGGATGCCTCGCTCCAGCTGGGAGAGCGGAATGCGGTTGGCGGTCATGTACGGAGGCCTCCTGGTCGTATGACCTGCGAGGGGCACCACGGCGCGGGCACCCGGACGGCCTCCCCCTCTGTCATCTCAACCTGAGAGCTTCACCGGATCCGCGGAGGTCGCCCGAGGGGTCCGGTTTTCACCGTCGGTGAGGAGAGGGACCGGCACTGCGCGCCCGGTACCCGCCCCTGCTTTCCAGAGTGGCCTCGTCCGTGCGGTACGTATGCCTGAGAGATTCCGGGGAGGATTTGCTCCTTCGGCGCCTCCGTCTCGTTCATTCGGAGGACTCTCCCGCACAGGGTCGACAGCCACCACCCAGCCTACCAGCGAGGATCCGGGGCACTCCCCGAGTGGCCTCCCGTCCCGTTATGCACTTCTGTAGTGCTTACGGAGGAGTTGCGACGATGTGGAGGGACCGTGCAGACCGACATCGATCCGCGCAGCCTGATCGGCCGCAAGGCGTTCGACCGCAACGGCACCAAGATCGGCACCGTCGACGAGGTCTACCTCGACGACGCCACGGGCGTACCCGAGTGGGCGGCCGTACGGACCGGCCTGTTCAGCCGGGACGCGTTCGTCCCCCTGGAGCCGAGCGAGCTGGTCGGTGACACCCTTCGGGTGCCCTTCGACCGTTCCCTGATCAAGGACGCCCCCGACTTCGGGGTCGGCCGCCACCTCTCCCCCGAACAGGAGCTGCAGCTCTACCACCACTACGGCCTGGACGTGACGCTGCCGAGTGACTTCCGGCACGATTTCGGGCACCTGGCCGGCGACGAGGGCTGAGGCGTCCGGTCAGGACGGCGCGCGGGGCCCGGACTGCGGCTCCTCCCCCACCAGCGGAAGCGGATCGGACGGCTCCAGCTCGGGGTCGTCCACCCGGAAGGTCCGTACCCGACCCGGCTCCGAGCCGGGCCGCTCGAACCGAACGGTCACCCGCCCGACTCCGCTGCCCTGCACCCACCCGGGCCCGTGCACCGCGTGCCGCACGTCGCTCCCGGCCGCCCAGCGCCGCTCGGGAGCGGCCTCGGGGCCGGGGGGCGGCTCCGCGCCCGCCCCGCCCGCCGAGCCCTCCAGGCCCCCGGCAGCGGCCCCGCCCGACCCTCCGGCCCCAGCTGCCGCGCCCGACCCACCGGCCCCGTCGATCGCACCGGTCCCACCGGCCCCGCCGGCCTCCCCCGACTCGCCCTGCGGCCCGACCGCCAGCGACTGGGCGAACAGGTCCTCCTGCGTGTAGTCGGCAAGCCCGGTCACGCCCACGCCGAGCAGCCGGACGCCGCCCGTGGTGTCCACGCCCTCCAGCAGCCGCGCCGCGGCCTCGCGCACGACCGCGGGGTCGTCCGTGGGCCCGCGCAGCGTCTCGGACCGGGTCAGCGTCGAGAAGTCGTAGCGGCGCACCTTCAGGACGATCGTGCGCCCGGAGTGCCCGGATCCGCGCAGCCGCTGCACGCACCGGTCCGCGAGCCGCTGCACCTCGGTCCTGATCCGCACCCGGTCATGCAGGTCGATGTCGAAGGTGTCCTCCACCGACACCGACTTGGCGTCGCGCTCCGCCACCACCGGCCGGTCGTCGATCCCCTGGGCCATCCGGTACAGCCCCACCCCGTGGGAACGCCCGAGCATCCGCACCAGCTCGTCCTCGCCGGCCTCCGCCAGGTCCCCCACCGTGGTGATGCCGGCCCGGCGCAGGTGTTCACCGGTGGCCGGCCCGACCCCGGGCAGGGTCCGCACCGGCATCGGAGCGAGGAGCTCGCGCTCGGTGCCCGGCTCGATCAGCAGCAGCCCCGCCGGCTTGGCCTCCTCCGAGGCCACCTTGGCCAGCATCTTCGAGCCGGCCAGCCCGACCGATCCGCTCAGCCCCGTCGCGGCCCTGATGTCCGCCCGCAGCCGCTCTCCGGTGGCCCGGGCGGCGAGCGCGTCGAAGGCGGTGCCGCCCGCCTCCAGGTCCACGAAGGCCTCGTCCAGCGAGAGCGGCTCGACCAGCGGCGACAGCTCCCGCAGCAACGCCATCACCACATCGCTGACCTGCCGGTAGAGCGTGAAACGCGGGATCAGGTAGGCGCCGTTCGGGCAGAGCCGGCGCGCCTGGGCCATCGGCATCGCCGAATGCACCCCGAACCGCCGCGCCTCGTACGAAGCGGTGGCGACGACCCCGCGCGGCCCGAGCCCGCCGACGATGACGGCCTTGCCGCGCAGGCTGGGCTTCGACGCCTGCTCCACGGACGCGTAGAAGGCGTCCATGTCCAGGTGCAGGATGGTCGGGGCGGCTCTCACGTGCCCGATGCTGCCCTACGGGACTGACAATCCCGCGGCCCGGTTCACCCGGCCCGGTTGCGCCGCGCGGCCAGCTCGTCCGTCGGGTTGTGCCGGACGAGCGTCTCCCCGGTGTCCACCCGCTCCCCGTGCAGCTGGGACAGCGCGTTCTCCACGTCGCGCCACACCACCCCCACGGCGATGCCGAAGACGCCCTGCCCGCCCTGGAGCAGGCTCACGACCTGGTCCGGCGAAGTGCACTCGTACACGGTGGCGCCGTCACTCATCAGCGTCATCCGCTCGAGGTCGCAGAAGCCCCGGTCACGCAGGTGCTGTACGGCCGTGCGGATGTTCTGCAGGGCCACCCCGGTGTCCAGGAAGCGCTTGACGATCTTCAGGACGACGACGTCGCGGAAGCTGTACAGCCGCTGGGTCCCCGAGCCGTAGGCCGGGCGCACGCTCGGCTCCACCAGGCCCGTCCGCGCCCAGTAGTCGAGCTGCCGGTAGGTGATGCCGGCCGCGGCGCACGCCGTCGGCCCGCGGTAGCCGACCTGTTCGGGCGCCGGGTCACCGCCGACCGGTCCGACCGGCGTCGACTCCGGCTGACGGCGCGCGGAACCGGCCGCGTTGCCGTGCAGGGGGTACGGTCCACCGTCACTCCGTACGGGGATGCCCCCGGTCGTACCGTCGCCCGTGATCCTCACGCCGACCCTCCGTCCTTGCCTGCCCACCTCGAAGGTAGGCAGTCACCCGGGGTGCGTCAACGATCGCCACACTCGGCACGCCGAGTGATAATCACCCTGAGAGTGGTTTCCCGTATCCCTTTGCGGGGAAAGGCTACTCGAATGGGCTGACAGTCCCCGGTGGATGACACGGCGGACGCGGGCGCCGCGTCACTGGGGGCCGGTACCGAAATCCTCGGGCGAGATCTGGTCCAGGAACTCGCGGAACTTCTCCACCTCGTCCTCCTGCTCGTCCGGAATCGCGATCCCGGCGTCGTCGAGCACGCCGTCACTGCCGTAGATCGGCGTCCCCGTGCGCAGGGCCAGCGCTATGGCATCGGAGGGCCGCGCGCTCACCTCCACCCCGCTGGCGAAGACGAGCTCCGCGTAGAAGACGCCCTCCCGCAGATCCGTGATCCGGACCTCGGTGAGCTCCTCGCCGACCGCCTCCAGCACGTCCTTGAACAGGTCGTGCGTCAGCGGGCGGGCAGGGGCCATCCCCTGCTGCGCGAAGGCAATGGCGGTAGCCTCCCCAGGACCGATCCAGATGGGGAGGTACCGGTCGCCTCCCACTTCACGCAGGAGCACGATCGGTTGGTTGGAGGGCATTTCCACCCGGACACCCACAACGTCGAGCTCGTTCACACAGCAACCCTAGGACCTGCCCGGCAGGTTTGGGTAGTCGGGGCCCCTCCCTCAGGGCAGCCGGACCCCGAGCGCGGTCTGTACCAGGGCCTCGTGGAGCCGTACGCACAGCCCCGCGAGCTCCTTCGTGGTGGTCTCCGCATGGGCCCGGGTCTGAGGGTTGCGGTGCCGCCGCAAGGGTGCCACGACCTGCTCCACGAGACCGGCCTCCCGGTCCGCGGCGGCCTTCACGGCCCGCAGGTGCCGGGGCTCCAGCCCGAACCGCCCCAGGTCGGCCACCAGCCGGGCGACCGTGACCGCCTCGGCGTCGAAGCCGCCTCCCGGCGCCTCCGCCAGCAGGCCGTAGGACTCCCACTCGACCAGCCGGACCTCGTCCACCCCGGCGGCCGCGATCAGCTCCGCGCGGCCCACCCGGGCCACCGTGGGCCCCTGCGGACCGGCGTCTGCGCAGAGGGCCGCAGATCCCGCCGGATCGACGGACTCCCCGTGCGCCGTGGGCGCCGGAATGCGGATCCGCTCACCGCGGGCCAGCGCGTCGAGCTGCTCGCGGATGACCTTCAGCGGCAGATAGTGGTCGCGCTGCAACCGCAGGACGCGGGCGAGCCGCTCCACGTCCTCGGTGCTGAACTTGCGGTAACCGGAGGGGGTGCGTCTGGGCTCGACGAGCCCCTCAGCCTCCAGGAACCGGATCTTCGAGATGGTGACATCGGGGAACTCGTCACGCAGCGTGGTGAGCACCGTGCCGATGCTCACCAGCCGCCCGGCCGAGCCGGCGGCGCCGTTTCCGGCGCCGCCCGTCGGGGTGCGCAGCATGGGACCTTCCCTCTTGGTCTCCCCGGACGCGGTCCGGGGAGGGGGTCAGACGCTCCGCAGGCTCGCGTAGAAGACCAGCCGGTACTTGCCGATCTGCACTTCGTCGCCGTTGTTCAGCGCGACGGAGTCGATCGGCTCCCGGTTGACATACGTGCCGTTGAGGCTGCCGACATCGGAGACGGTGAAACCGCCGTCCTGGCTCCTGCGGAACTCGACATGGCGCCGGGACACGGTGACGTCGTCCAGGAAGATGTCGCTTTGCGGGTGCCGGCCCGCCGTGGTCAGCTCGCCGTCCAGCAGGAAGCGGCTGCCGGAGTTGGGACCGCGCCGCACGATCAGCAGGGCGGAGCCGGGCGGCAGCGCTTCCACCGCGGCCTGGGCCTCGGGGGACAGCGAGGACGACACGTGCTGTTGTCCCGACACCTCGGCCTCGTAGGCCTCCAGGCCCGAGATCGAGATGGTGGAGGTGGTCTCCGAGGCGCGCTCCGGCGTCAGACCCGCCCGCAGCGGCGCGCCGCAGTTGGAGCAGAACCGGCTGGCCGCATCGCTGCGGTGTCCGCACCTGCTGCAAACCTGCTCGGCCGACATGGACGGCTCCTCGCGCCGCGGCTGCCCCGCGGAGGCGTTGGTGGCATACGGGTCGGGCGCAAACCCTCCACCCGTACTTGAGGTTGATGGTTCACCGAAACCTATGCGTCCGGTACCAGCGGGGTCAACAGACGACGCGCCGTGCCCGCCCGGAATGTCACCCCCGCCCGCGACCTCGTCACGGAAGAGCGGCCGGTCGCCCTGCCCTTCCGCATCACCCTGACCGGCACGGTGGCGTGCCGGCCCGCTTTCCTCGCGGTTCTTCTTGCCGAACAACTTCTCAAACAACTTCACGGGCGATTCCCCTTGACCGAAACAGACCCGCCCGTGGGGCAGGACGAACTCCGCATGCACACACCTGCCGACCCGGACATTCTCACAACGTCCGTAACCACCAGACAGTTTCCACCACGCACCGCGACTTCGGTGCGTCGACCCCCCGCAGGCGTCCGCCCGCGTGAGCCGGTCCACTCCCCGCTCCGCGTCCTCACGATGACGACCGAGCGTAGTCAGGCTGCTTCACAGCCCGCAAGGCATCCACAATGATCTTCGTCGGCCGTGTGACGAGGACCGTGGCCTGTTCCTTCTCCAACGTCTGGACGACACCGCCGGGGATGTTGAGCGCGGGCTCCAGATCCTGCGGCTTGCCGATCACCTTGAACTCGTACGGTTGTGTGATCTTCGTTCCGTCGATGCCGACGCCGCCGTTCTCGTCCGAGAAGTACGAGCCCGCCACCACACGCACCCCGTTGATCTGGATCGCCTCGGCCCCGGCCGCCCGCAGTTCCTGAAGCGTGTCCAGCAACTGATCGGACCGCACCTGGCCCTTGGGATCGGTGATCCTCAGTGTGATACCGGGCCCCTGGGCTGCCACCGTACCGGCCAGGATGCCGAGTTGGCGCTCCTTCTCCACGGTCTGCTTGCGCGCCTCTTCCGCCTGGTTGGAACTGCTCTCCAGTTCCTTGCGCTGGTCCTCCAGCCGCTGCTTCTCCTCCTCCAGGCGCTTGGTCCGCCCGTCCAGCTCGTCGAGGATCCGTACGAGGTCCTCCTGGCGGGCCCCGCGCAGGGCACTGGAGTCGCTGGTCGAGCGCACCTGGATGGCCAGCCCGAGCCCCAGGACGAACAGCAGCAGGGCGACGATCAATTGGGCCCGGCTCACCCGCGGCGGCCACAGCCCGGCCGCGAGCCGCTGCCGGCCCGTCTGCTCGGGCGCCTCCTCCGCGGCTTCCGCCCCGGCTTCCGTCCCCTGCTGCAGAGGCTGCTGCGGACCGTTCGGCTCCTCGGGCGGAGTGCCATGCGTACTCATCGGCCTCACGCCCGGAACACGTGCCGGCGGATGGCCGCGGCGTTGGAGAAGATGCGGATGCCGAGGACCACGACCACGCCCGTGGACAGCTGCGAGCCGACACCCAGCTTGTCGCCGAGGAAGACGATCAGCGCCGCCACGACCACGTTCGAGAGGAACGACACCACGAAGACCTTGTCCACGAAGATGCCGTCCAGCATCGCCCGCAGACCCCCGAACACCGCGTCCAGCGCCGCCACCACGGCGATCGGCAGATAAGGCTCCACCACGGCCGGTACTTCGGGCCGGACCAGAAGCCCGACCACCACTCCGGCCAAGAGGCCCAGTACCGCGATCACGATGCACCCTTCTGCTGCTCTGCTGTGGCTGTACGTACGGTCAGGCTCGACGCCGCCGGCAACCGCACCTCGTCGGCGGCGGACAGCGTGGAGCGGATGCCGTAGCTCTCCTGCAGCACGTGCAGGTACTGGCCGTCCGGCGACTCCTGGAAAGCCGCACCCAGCCGCTTCTTGTCGCCGACCGCCAGCACCTCGTACGGCGGCACCAGCGGCCTGTTGTCGACCAGTATCGCGTCACCGGCCGCCCTGATCGCCGAGAGCGCGGTCAGCCGCTGGCCGTTGATGGAGACGGCCTCCGCCCCCGACTGCCACAGCCCGTTGACGATCTTCTGCATGTCCCGGTCCCGGACCCGGCCGGTGTCCGAGAAGCCGGCGCTCTCCCGCGGCCCGTCCCCGCCGCCCGACGACGCGCCCTTCGCGTCGTCCACGACGAGCTTGATCCCGGGACCGCGCACCTCCGTGGCACCCGACAGCAGCGCGACGAGCTCGCCCTGACCGCCCCCGGGCTGCTTCAGCGCCGCCCGCTGGCGCTCCGCGACGTCCGTCCGGAGCCG
Organism: Streptomyces sp. NPDC045967; assembly: GCF_056430495.1. Lineage (NCBI taxonomy): Bacteria > Bacillati > Actinomycetota > Actinomycetes > Kitasatosporales > Streptomycetaceae > Streptomyces > Streptomyces sp. NPDC045967. The sequence goes on from NZ_JBWKLE010000019.1 coordinate 125,512, forward strand.
CTCGATGTCCCGCTCCAGGGCGTTCGCGCGCTCATCGGCGCGCTCCACCCGGTCGATCAGCTCGTGCCGCTCCTTGACCAGCACCGGCGCGGCCACCCGCGCCTGCGCGGCGCCCAGCGTGACGACCATGGCGGCGAGCACGAGTCCGGCGGCGAGCGCCAGTTTGGCCTTCAGCGTGCGCGGCAGGCCCGCCGTACCCTCCGCCTCACGACGGGCCGCGGCCTGCGCGTAGCCCTCGTCGAGACCGTGGTCCATCACGTGCGTCAGCAGCGACATGGAGGCGTCCGGGCGCGCGGGCGCAGGAGACGCCGAACTCCGGCTGTGGGACGGCTGCGACATGCCGCACATCGTCGCATGTCGGCGGCGTACACACCCAATGCGCCCGTGCGGGCCGGGCGGGAGAACTCCCCGCCCGACCCGCACGACTCCGGTCCGTACGCGCCGCTCAGCGCCCGGCGCCGTCCACCACCGCGGCCCACTCGTCGAGCAGCGCCTGCGCCGAGGTGTCGTCGGGACCTTCGGCCCACAGGTGGGTGACCGCCTCCGCCGGGTCCGGCAGCACCAGCGCCCAGCGCCCGTCCGCCTCCACGACCCGCACTCCGTCGGTGGTGTCCACCTGCCGGTCGCCGGCCGCCTCCACGACCCGGCGCATCACGAGCCCCTTCACCGCCCACGGCGTCGGCACGTCCCGCTTGAGGACGTGCGCCCGCGGGATCCTGGCGTCTATCTGGCTGAGGGTGAGCTGCGTCCGGGCCACCAGCCCGAGGAGCTGCACGAACGCGGCCGCCCCGTCGAAGACGCTGCCGAACTCCGGGACGATGAACCCGCCCCGCCCGTCACCGCCGAAGATGGTGCTCTCCGCCCGGCCCACCCGCGTCAGGTCGTCGGGCGACGTCGTCGTCCACTCCACCTGCGTGCCGTGGTAGGCCGCCACCTGCTCGGCGACACGGGTCGTGGTCACCGGCAGCGCCACCTTGCCGCTGCGCTTCGCCGCCGCCACCAGGTCGAGCATCACGAGCAGCGCCCGGTCGTCCTCGATGATCCGACCGCGCTCGTCCACCAGCGAGATCCGCTCACCGACCGGGTCGAAGCGCACACCGAATGCGGCCCGCGCCGAAGCCACGATCTCCCCGAGCCGCACCAGCCCGGCCCGCCGCGCTTCGACGGTCTCGGTCGGCCTGGACTCGTCGAGCCCGGGATTGATCGTCAGCGCGTCCACGCCGAGCCGGCCCAGCAGGCTGGGCAGGACGAGCCCGGCACTGCCGTTGGAGGCGTCCACGACGACCTTGAGCCCCGCGTCGGCGATCCCGGTGGTGTCGACCCTGCGCAGCAGCGAACCGGTGTAGGCGTCGAAGACACTGCTCGGGAACTGCAGGTCGCCGATCTCCCCGGGGAACGCCCGCCGGTACTCCTGGCGTGCGTACACCCGGTCGAGCTTGCGCTGCTGCTGGAGCGAGAGGTCCGCCCCCCGCTCGTCCAGGAACATGATGTCCACGGAGTCCGGCACACCCGGCGAGGTGCGCAGCACGATCCCGCCCGCGCTACCGCGGGCCGTCTGCTGCCGTGCCACGGGCAGCGGCACGTTCTCCAGGTCGCGCACGTTGATGGCGCTGGCCTGGAGCGCCGAGATCACCGCCCGCTTGAGCGCCCTCGCACCTCGGGAGTGGTCACGCGCGGTGGTGACCGTCGCCCCCTTCTTCAAGGTCGTCGCGTACGCGCCCGCGAGCCGCACCACCAGTTCGGGGGTGATCTCCACGTTCAGGATGCCGGAGACACCACGCGCACCGAACAGGTGTGCCTGGCCTCTGGACTCCCAGATGACGGACGTGTTGACGAAGGCGCCGGCCTCGATGGTCTTGAACGGGTAGACCCGCACATTGCCCTGGACGATCGATTCCTCGCCGACGAGGCACTCGTCCCCGATGACCGCGCCGTCCTCGATCCGAGCGGCCCGCATGATGTCGGTGTTCTTGCCGATGACACAGCCGCGGAGATTGCTGTGGGGCCCGATGTACACGTTGTCGTGGACGACGGCCTTGTGCAGGAAGGCCCCGCTCTTGACGACGACGTTCGAGCCGATGACGGTGTGCTCGCGGATCTCGACCCCGGCCTCGACCTTGGCGTAGTCCCCGATGTACAGGGGCCCGCGCAGTACCGCGTCCGGGCTGACCTCGGCGCCTTCGGCGATCCACACGCCGGGCGAGATCTCGAAGCCGTCCATCTCGATCTGGACCTTGCCCTCGAGCACGTCGGCCTGCGCCTTGACGTAGCTCTCGTGCGTGCCGACGTCCTCCCAGTAGCCCTCGGCCACGTAGCCGTAGATCGGCCGGCCTTCCTTCATGAGCTGCGGGAACACGTCACCGGACCAGTCGACCGAGACGTCCGGGTCCACGTAGTCGAAGACTTCCGGCTCCATCACGTAGATGCCGGTGTTGACCGTGTCCGAGAAGACCTGGCCCCACGTCGGCTTCTCGAGGAAGCGTTCGACCTTGCCCTCCTCGTCCACGATCGTGATGCCGAATTCCAGCGGATTCGGCACGCGGGTGAGGCACACCGTGACCAGTGCGCCCTTCTCCTTGTGGAAGCGGATCAGATCGGTGAGGTCGAAGTCGGTGAGCGCATCGCCGGAAATGACGACGAAGGCGTCATCCTTCAGGGCTTCCTCGGCATTCTTCACACTGCCGGCGGTGCCGAGTGGCTTCTCCTCGTTGGCATAGGTGAGCTCCATTCCGAGCTCCTCGCCATCCCCGAAGTAGTTCTTGACGAGTGACGCCAGGAACTGCACGGTGACCACGGTCTCGTTCAGCCCATGGCGCTTGAGCAGCCTGAGCACGTGCTCCATGATCGGCCGGTTCGCCACCGGCAGGAGCGGCTTGGGCATGCTTGACGTCATTGGGCGAAGACGTGTTCCTTCGCCACCGGCCATCACGACGGCCTTCATGTCGGAAGAGTCCTCCTAGAGAGATGACGGTCTTGCCGACCTCACCCGTCTCGGACGGTGACCTGGGAACTCCTCCGCGTCATCCAACGCGTGGCGGGCTCAATCGGCCGTGGCGTCAGCCTTGACCAGACGGCGGACTTGAACCACGTATAGGATTCCTGCCCACCAATAGAGGGTTGTACCCCATCCGGCGAACGCCCATCCGAAAACTGACCCCGTCCAGGCCAACCAACCCGTGCCATCACTGAGCAGCAGCAAGGGGAACGCGTACATCAGGTTGAAGGTCGCGGCCTTGCCGAGGAAGTTCACCTGGGGCGGCGGATAGCCGTGGCGGCGCAGGATCCACACCATGACGAGCAGCATCAGCTCGCGTGCGAGCAGGGCTCCCGTGAGCCACAGCGGCAGAATCTCGCGGTAGGTCAGACCGAAGAGCGTGGACAGGATGTACAGCCGGTCCGCAGCGGGATCGAGCAGCCGGCCGAGCCTGCTGATCTGGTTCCAGCGGCGGGCGAGCTTCCCGTCGAGGTAGTCACTGATCCCGCTGAGCATGAGCACGGCCAGGGCCCACCCGTCGTACTCGGCGAGGATCAGCCACAGGAACAGGGGCACGCCGGCGAGGCGAGCCATGCTCAGGACGTTCGGAATGGTGAAAATTCGGTCGGTCTGAACCCGAGTCTCCTGGACCTCCACCCGGGGGCCTCCACTGTGACGATAGAAATCCGGTCGTGCGATGCCCCCTGACCCTACAGGAGACCGCACATGTGTCCTGAACGCAGAAAAGCCCCGCACCGGACCTGTGAGGGTCTGGTGCGGGGCTTCCCGCAATGATTGTTCGGCGGCGTCCTACTCTCCCACAGGGTC
>NZ_JBWKLE010000020.1:0-79581 GCF_056430495.1 Streptomyces sp. NPDC045967
GCCCGCCAGCTCTACCAGGAGATCGGCCTCATCGAGGAGGAGCACGTCACGCACTACGAGTCCCTGGTGGACCCGGGCGAGACGTGGTGGGAGCAGCTGGTCACCCATGAGTACAACGAGTGCTACCTGTACCACTCCTTCATGGAGCAGGAGAGCCACCCCAAGGTCAAGGCGGTGTGGGAGCTGCACCTGAACATGGAGCTGGAGCACCTGCGGATCGCGTGCGACCTGATGCGCCGGCACGACGGGCGCGAGCCGGAGGAAATCCTGGCGCCGGAACTGCCGAACGTGGTCACCTTCGAGCCGAACAAGGCCTACCTGCGCGAGCTCCTGGCCACACAGATCGACCTCACGACGCTCGGTGCCGGCTACGTCCGCGAGGCTCACGAGCGCTTCGAGGAGATGCAGGCCCGCATCCACGACGGGGAGGCCCCGCCCAGCGACCGCGTCATCGAACAGCACCAGGAGATGTTCGGGCGGGACTACCGCGTGGAGACGGAGGGGCCGCACCCCGACCCCGCGCAGCGCGCGTGAACCGGCCGCAGGACCCACGGTGCCCTCGGCACCGCACTCGGAGGAGGACGCAATGAAGGACCAGGAGAAGCAGGTCGATGACCCGGCGGCCGGTGAGGACGTGGTGGCGCTCCTCGTGCGCCAGCACGGCCGGATCCACAGCCTCTTCGACGAGGTGCGGCTGAGCGAGGGCGACGCCCGCAAGGACGCCTTCGACCGGCTGGTCCGGTTCCTGGCCGTGCACGAGACGGCGGAGGAGGAGGTCGTCCACCCGCACGCCCGCAGCGTCTTCGAGGGCGGTGACGACGTCGTACAGGAACGGTTGGCGGAGGAGAACGCGGCCAAGGAGTTGCTGTCGAAGCTCGAGGACGTCGACACCGGCGACCCGAAGTTCATGCCGATGCTGCTCTCCCTACGTGACGCCGTGCTCGTGCATGCGCGTGCCGAGGAGCGCTACGAATTCGCCCAGCTGCGCCGCAACAGCTCCCGGCCGCGCCTCATGGCCATGGCCAAGGCGGTCACGGCCGCCGAGAAGATGGCGCCGACGCACCCGCATCCCGGAGTGGAGAGCGCGTCGGCCAACCTGATCGTCGGGCCGGTGGCCGCCCTGGTGGACCGGACGCGTGACGCGATCCGCGGTGTGATGGACAAGGACGGGGAGCAGGGCACCTGAGGACGGCACACGGGTGGCCAAGGCCACTCGGCGGGCCCGCCGACCGCCCCTCCCCCGATGGCCCTCGGGGAGGGGCGGTCGGCGCGGGCACTTCCGTCAGGCGGGTACGTGCTCGCCCGACCCCGCGGATTCCTCGACGACGTTCGCGAGCCGCCTGAGCATGCTGCGGTGGCGCAGTTGCAGGAGCGCGTCGAGCGCGGCGTTGTGCAGCGTGCCGCCGATGCCCCGCAGCGGGTGCTCGTCGACGATGACCAGGGACTCCTCGCCCCACGGGCGGACCTCGATGGCCACCCGGGCCGTCCCCACCGGTCCGCTGTCGACTTCCAGTTCCAGTTCGGCCGGGGCGTCCACCCGACGCACCACGGTGGTGCCGGACAGGGTCCAGGGACCCAGCTGGACGGTGTACTCCAGGGCGGAGCCCAGCTGGGGCCACACCCCGCGGGCCACGCGCGAGTCGCTGGTGCCCACCACCCAGTCGGCGTAGCGCGAGCCGTCGGCGAGCACGGCCCACACCTCGTGCGGCGCGGCATGGATCAGTTGGTGTCGTACGGCCATGGTTCCTCCATGGTGAGAAGGTGCCGGTCGGCGCCCGGGGATGCCGCGGCGCGGGCAGCCGCCCTGCCGCCGGGCCCGAGGAGGTCCGTGGGCGGAGGGGCGCTGTCGCGGGCCGCGAGGGCCTGCCGGAAGTAGTGCACGACGAGCGGGGGCAGAACCGCCCGTGCCGCCTGCACGCCCCGCAGCCACGGCGGTGCGTAGACGTGTGCGGAGCGCCGTTCGATGCCGCGGACCATGGCGCGGACGAACGGGGCGGTGTCGTGGGTGACGGAAGCCGGCCACGGCAGGCGGGCGCGCAGTGCCTGGAAGGCCGCCGTCCCGTCGGCTTCACGGATCAGGTCGGTGTCGGCCCAGCTGAGGTAGGCGATGCCGACGCCGACGCCCTCGTGGGCGACCTCGGCCCGCAGCGCGTGCGCGAAGGCTTCGGCTCCGGACTTGGAGGCGCAGTACGCCGTGAGCAGCGGCGCGGGTGCGAGGGCCGCCAGGGAGGCGACCTGGAGGTAGTAGCCGCGGGTGCGCAGCAGGTCGGGAAGGAAGCAGCGCGCCGTCAGCGCGCTGCCGACGAGGTTGATGTCGATCACACGGCGCCAGGCCACCGGGTCGGAGTCCAGCAGCCGGCCGCCGAGTGCCACCCCGGCGTTGGCGACGACGACGGACGGCCTGCCCAGGGTGGCCCGTACGGCAGCGGCGGCCACCGCGAGGGCCTCCGCGTCGGTCACGTCGACCGTCCAGTGGGCGGCCGGGCCGGGGAGGTCCGCCGCGAGCCGGCCGAGCCGTTCCCCTTCCAGTCCAAGCAGGGCGACGCGGGCCGAGCGCAGGGACAGGGCGCGCGCGAGGTCCTCGCCTATCCCGCGCGCGGCGCCGGTGACCACGGCGACCCGTCCGGCCAAGGGGCCTGGGCCGGTCGGGTACCGCTGCGAGCGGGTCCTCATGCCGGGCGTCTGCCCGACCCGCCCCCTCCTACACCCGACCGGGGGCGGCGGCGTGTGGTGCCACCGGCGGGGGGTAGGGGATGTTTCGGGCTGTGGTGGGCAACGCCCCCGAAGACGACGTGACGATGGCCCGAGCGGGCGGAACGAGGCGGTTTCTGATGCGAGCACTCCGAGGTCTGCGGGACCACGGCGGCCATGCGTGTGCCATGGCGGCGTGGGCCGGATACACGGCGGGCTGGGTCGTACTCGACCGGCGGATCGGCAGGCCCCGTCCCTCTTCCCCCGGTCCGTGGGACCTCCTGCTCACGGCTACGGCCGCGTTCCGCCTCAGCCGCCTCATCGGCAAGGGCACGGTGACGCGCCCGGTCCGCGCACCGTTCACGGAGGTCGAGGGTGCCGGAGCGCCGGCGGAGCTCAACGAGACCCCGCGCGAGGGGCGCGTCCGGGAGACGGTGGGCGAGTTGCTCAGCTGCCCGTTCTGCCTGAGCGTGTGGATCGTGACCACCTTCACGGGCGCGCGGGCGGTCTGGCCGGAGGCCACGCGTACGGTGACCACCGCCCTGGCCACCCTGGCCGTGTCGGACGCCCTGCAGTTCGGGTACACGGCGCTGACGGAGCGCGTGGACCACTGACCGGCTCGGACGCGGCGGCAGCGTGGCGCGGCGCGGCCTCCGGGTGCGGTCCAGTCCGCTCGGGGGGAGTCAGACTCCGTCCATTGGGCACACGGAACACCATGTCCGGAATCCACGCACGCCCCGCGACCACCCGGTTCTCCACAGCTCCCGACGGCGAAACCGCCCGTCACGGGGCGAAGCACGGGCGCAGGGGCGGGTTCGCCAGACGGCTGCGCCGCCGGATCCTCGCGTACCGGGCCATCGAATTCTGTTCCACCCGGGTGCCCGGTGCCACGGCAGGGCCCGAGGAGGACTGCCTGCTCCTGGTCCACGTCCGCAAGGTCGTGGGCGAGATCCACTACCGCACCTGCACGGCCTGCGGCGAGGGCGTGATCACCGGCGTCGCCATCGATGAGCTCCTCCTCTCCACGGGGCTCGGGACCCGCGCCCTGTCCCACCTCCGCTCCCGCCATCCCGGTCTCAGCTGGCGCAGCACGCTGACGCTGCGGACCACCCGGGACCTGCTGCGCCGGATGCGCGTTCCGGTCGGCGGAGACGCCGTGTGCGCCCATGTCGCCGTCCGGCAGGATCCGCGCTGAGCGACCGGGGACACGGGCGGGGGCGTGCGTGACAGGACCCGGCCGGTGTGACTACGGGCACCGGCCGGGTCCTGTATGCGGGACACCCGTCGTGCGGTGGCTCCTCCCGCACCGTCGCACGCGGACCGGTGGCCCGCAGCAGGTGTGGGGCGAGCGGGTGAACGGGAGCGTGAGGGCCGGGGCAGGGCCGAACCGGCGACGGCCCAGAAGCGTCAACACGCAGCGCACCGCCTGTCGCATGCCGGGAAGAAACGGGGGAAAACGGACCGTATGGAAGAGCTGACCGCAATGTCCCGGCTCCTGCCCACCCCGCCCGGCACGGGCCTCACCTGCGCCGAGGTGAGAGAAGCGGTCCGAGAGGCCCTCTCCAGCCTGAAGGCACCGCCCGGCTGGATCCAGGACGTCCTCACCGTGGCGACCGAGCTGGTCTCCAACGCCCGCCGCCATGCCGGTGGCGTCGCCGCCTTTCGCGTCGCCGCCCGCCCGCAGTCGGTCACGGTCGAGGTCTCCGACCGCTCCCGTCACCGGCCGCAGACCCGCCCGTGGGCGCCCGACCGGCCCGGGGGGTTCGGGTGGCGGCTGGTCAACACGGTCGCCGACGCCACCGACGTCCGCGTCCACCACAGCGGCAAGACGGTCACGGCGACCTTCGCCGCTCCCCCGTGCTGACGCTCCGACGGGCGGCCGCGCCCGTCGGAGTCTTGGTCAGCCCGCCTGCGTACTGTCGTCGCGCACCTCGAACAGGTCCAGCGCGCCCGTGAGTTCGAGCAGGCGGTGCAGCTGGTGCGGCACCGGTCCGGCCAGCGCCATGCGCCGGCTGTTGCGCAGGCGGATCATCACGTTGAGGAAGGCGGAGTCGGCGAACAGGACCCCGGCCACGTCGAGCACGAGGAGCTTTGCGCCGGACGCCTCCGAGTCGCAGGCGTCGACCAGCATCCCGACCGTGTCCTGATCGAACTCGCCCGAACAGACCACCACGCACACGCCGTCCGCCTCGGGCCGAACCCGCACCGCTGGCAACTCCACAGAACCACCCTCCCGAGCCTGCTCGACATCGGGCGCACACCAGATGCCACCTCGACCGTACGGCCCACCGACCCAAAACGACACCTCGCCCGGGCCCGACGCCCGTGTGAAGCCCGTGCGAAGGGGGTCCGGACCCGGCGATCCCGCCCGTAACCGGCCGGAAGCCGAGGTCAGGCTATCGCCATGCCGCGCGGAGGAGGGCGTCGGGCGCGCAGAGGCCGCAGCGGGCGTTCCCGCGGGACACCCGAAGGGGCTTTGTCGGGCGTCGGCGCCCTACCCGGCTCAGAGTCTGGAGGGGAGAATCGAAGTCCGGCTGTCGAGGAGGCTCTCGTGGAAGCTCATCCGCACCCCACCGGTCAGATCAGCATCGCGGTCTCCGACGGCCGCGCCGTCCTGCGGTTCAGCGGCGAGCTCACCGCGGGCACGGCGCTGCTGTTGGAAGAGAAGCTCAGCGACCCGCTGCTGCGGGAATCCGATGAGTGGATCATGGACATGACGGAACTGGTCCGTATGGACCTCACCTGCGCGTTCGCGCTGCGGCGGGCGTTGACCCGTCGGCCGAGCACCGTCTCGGTCCGGATCGTCAACGCACGGCGCGCCGTCGAGCGTACGTTGCGGCACGTCGGCGCTCATTCGACGCTCGCCGCTGTCACCCCCACCCGCTTGCCTCCGGCGGCCGCTTCCCGCGGGCCCTCACCGAGTGGGGACGCGGCCGGGCCCGGCGGGACCGGTCTCCCGGTGTAGCGGCCCGAGCGCAGCGGGATCTTGCCCAGCGGGCCGCGTCCGGACCTCGGGTACCGGACGCGGCCCGTCCGGAATCAGGCGTCGCGCTTGACGGTCTTCCGGATCCAGTCCGCATAGGCAGGAACACTGCTGTAGAGCCCCGGCCCGCCCGAGCACGCGACGCCGGGGGCGCCGGGACCGGAGGTGACTCCCACCAGCTCCCAGCGCCCGTGCCTGCCCTTCTGCACCTGCGGCCCGCCGGAGTCACCGAAGCAGGCCATGGCCCGGGATACGCGGCTGATGGTGCACAGCCGGGTGCGGTCGGCGTAGCCCGGGGCGCACTCGGCGACGGCACCCCTGCGGGTCTCCAGTTCCCGCAGCCGGTCCGCGAACCTGAACTCCGTGTCGGAGGTGGTGCCGAAGCCCAGGATCCTGGTCGGGGTGCCCGGTCGTCCCGCCTGCTTCGCGAGGGGGACGGGCAGTTCGGCCACGGGGCGGTCGAGGCGGACCAGCGCGACGTCGTCCTTGTTCGCGCCTCCCTCGTAGCCGTTCACATAGCCTGGGTGGACGACGATCCGGTCGATGGCCCGGACGGTACCGCCGGACTTGCGGTGGTCGCTGCCGACGCGGACGGTGCCGTCGAGCACGAGTCCCTCCCCCTCCACGCAGTGAGCCGCCGTCAGGACCCACTGCGGGTCGATCAGCGAGGCCCCGCAGGTCCCGTCGAGCACCCCCTGCGTCGGGGCGGACTCCGGGATCGACGCCATGAACGGGTAACGCTCGCTGGCACCTTCCCCGTTGACAATCGCCCCGGCGCTGCCGGCCATCAGGGTGCCGCACACCGCGGCCGTGAGAGCACCGACGGCGGCGACACGCGCCGCGCGGCCGCGGACCGACTTCACGCTGAACATAGAACGTTCCCTTTGCTCGACATTGCGGAACGTCCAGCCTGCGTGTTCAAGATCCATCGGACCATCGGGGCAGCAGGCCGAAGCCCGGGCGGGGTAGCGGCCGGTGGCCGGGTGGGGACAACCCCACCCTCGGCAGCGTCAGCCGGGCCGGGTGACCGACATGCGGGCCTGCTCGCGGTAGGCGGCGGGATCGAGGACGTACAGCTCCGCCGCTTCGGGGCGCAGCGGATCCCGCACGTTCGGCTCGTCGAGCAGGGTGAGCAGGGACCGCAGGAGCGTGTCGATCATCAGTGCCGGGTTCCAGCCTCCGACCAGGACCTCGGCGGCGACCTGCCCGCTGGTGTCGATGTTCGGGTGGAAGACGGGCGAGGTGAAGGTCAGCCGGGGTGGGCTGGCGGGGTAGGTGGCGGGGACGGCGACCCGCAAGGCGAGGTGCCCGCCGTGGTAGGCCGAGGTGTTCGGCGGCAGCAGCGTCACCTCCCAGTGGTACGGGTCTGCCTCGTCGGGCAGGGTGAGGGTGTACCCGGGGGTGTGCCAGGGCTGGGTGCCCGTCGTGCGCAGCAGGTCGAGCTCTTCGGCCAGCCTCTTCTCCGTCTCGCTGACACCGCCCATGGCCGGCTTCTCCTTCTGGGGGTCGTGGCTGGACCGCTCTCCTGCCCAGCAGTGCGCGCAGAAGCCCCGTCCGCTCGTTCCCACGCGGTTGCCCCCGTCCCCCGGGGACAAACCGGGGGACGGGAGGTCGGCGGGGATGCGGGGCGGGGCGGGGCGGGTCAGGCACGCCCGGCCGGGCCGGCGTGACGGGCGACCTTCACGGCCGAGACGAGCAGGATCAGTGCGAGCAGGGGGATCAGGACCACGTCCGGGACGGCTCCCAGCAGGAGCCCGCCGAGCAGGGCCCCCGTGACCGAGCCGGCCGCCAGGACCAGGGTGAAGCGGCCGTTTTCCCGTAGGACCGTGAAGCTGCCGTCACGGCTGTAGCGGGCGAAGGCCACCAGCATGGTCGGCAGGGACACCAGCAGGGACAGGCTTCCGGCGGTCTTGATGTCCACGCCGTAGAGCAGCACGATCGCGGGAATCAGGAGTTCGCCTCCGGCGACGCCCATGATCGCGGCGACCACGCCGATCCCGAAGCCGGCCACGACCCCGGCGGCCGCCCGCACCGGAGTGGACAGCTCCAGGGTGCCCGGCGTGGCGGTGTGGGACAGGACCAGGGCAGCCGCCATGCCGGCCATCAAGACGGCCAGGACCCGATAGAGGGTGGCCGTGCGCATCCGTACCACCCAGGACGCCCCCACCCACGCTCCGAGCAGGCTGCCGGCGAGCAGGTTCACCGCGACCGTCCCGTGCGCGCCGAGGTCGGAGACGGGCACGGCGGCCAGCCGGGCCGGCAGCGCGGTCATCACGACGACCAGACTCATCGCCTTGTTCAGGATCACCGCGGACAGGGCCGCGAACCCGAAGACGCCGATCAGCAGCGGCAGGCGGAACTCCGCCCCGCCGAGGCCGATCATGCCGCCGAGCACTCCGACCGCGGTGCCGCAGGCGAACGTCAGGGGCAGCGGGCGCCGGGTCCGGCAGGACGGCACGTCGGGCCTGGTGATCACGGACAGCACCCCTCCGGGCCGGCGCACCCACCGCGCGGGCCATCGAGGGCAAGGATGCCGCACGGCGTCGTGCGCCGAGACCGCGGCCCTGGGGTCCGAGATCTCGGGTGCGCAGCGTGTGCGAGGGGCTGGTGGCGCAGGCCGTGCGCTGGGCGGCGGCGCAGCGTCCGTGGTGCGCGAACCCCCGGGCGGCGATCACCTGCACGGCACGCGTGGCCGGGTCGGCGGCCTTGGGTTCGGCGTGGGCGCCGGTGAGGGCGGGACGGCCCCGGCCCCCACCCTTGCGGCTACGCCCACTCTGCCCCATCCGGCCGGATATGACGGCCGGGCCGGCGCACGGCGCAAAACGGGCAGCCGGTGCGCTTGGCCCGGGAGCGGCCGGGTAGACGGCTGGCATGGACCGGACCGCCTTGCGTCGCTTCCCGCCCGCCTCCTCGGGGGCGGGTGTCAGTTGCTCCCAGGCCCGCCAGGCCACCCGCCACCTCCTGGCCGAGATGGATGTACACCCCGAGCGGGCTGCGGATGCCCTGACGGTGGTCACCGAGCTGGTGTCCAACGCCCACCGGCATGCCGACGGGGTGACCGCCTTCCGGGTGAGCCCGCGCCCGGGGGCCGTCGTGGTGGAGGTCTCGGACGCCTCCGGGCGCCTGCCGCAGGAGCGGCCCTGGTCCCCCACGCGGCCGGGCGGCTTCGGATGGCTGCTGGTCAGCCGGCTCTCCGATTCCACCGACGTCCGCTTCCACCGGGGCGGCAAGACCGTCATGGCCAAGCTCAACACCGGCCACCGCACGCGCTGACGCAGCGCGGTTCGCCGCCTCGCTCGCGGCGGGGCAGTGGCGTCGGTCCCGGGGCGTCAGTCCTGGGCGGGCATGTCCAGCGCGGTCCCGTACAGGCGGGAGACCTGGATCCGGATCACCACGCGCCGGTCGGGCAGCGGCTTCTCGCCGGGGGCGGCGTCGTCGGCGGGGTCCACGATCTCCGCCTCGCCCTCCGCTACGGCGAACGACCATACGTCCGGCCCGCTGACGTGCAGTGAGGTCCGCGGATTGGCGCGCAACTGGCGGACCTTGAGGCGGTCGGCGGTGGAGGAGACGCGCAGGACGCGTTCTTCGGCGTCCCATGCGTAGAGGACGGTCGACAGGTGCGGGTGACCGGTGCTCCTGACGCTCGCGAGGACCCCGAACTGCTGCTGCCGCAGCAGCTGCGAGGCCTCTTCCCCTGTGAGCACCCGCGGCGCCGGGCCCTCGTTCTCCGTGGTCGCGCCGGCCGTTTCGGTGGCGGTGTTCTCGGTCATGGCGGATCTGCCTTTCGATGGTGACGGCGGGTGGCGGAGCGCGGGGGCGGCGGGCCGCGGGAATCAGCAGTCGGCGTAGTGGGCCGCGTACTCCTCGCTGGGCGGGACCACGGCGATGACGTCGATCAACACCCCGTCCGGCGCGGCGACGATGAAGTGGCGTTGGCCGAACTCCTCGGTCCGCAGGGGCAGTACCGCGAGCAGACCGGCTCGGGTCACGAGCCGGTGGTACTCGTGATCCACGTCATCCACCTCGAAACCGAGATGGCGGGTGTAGAAGTCACGGAGGCCGCCACGTCCCGGGTGGCGAGCACGGGGTGGAAACCGCGGAGCGCGGTCTGGGGTGCGGTCGTCATGGCAGGGGTCCTCCCGGGACATCGCACATTTCACATACCCGGAGTATGTAAACCATGGCGTTAGCATACCCTCGGTACGCGAAAAGGAAAGGGCGGATTCACGATGGTGGTCAACCGGGCGGAGCAGCGGGCGGCCACGCGGCGAGCACTGCTGGCCGAAGGGCGGCTGCGGTTCGCCGCCTGCGGCTACCACCACGTGGTCCTGGCCGAGGTGGCGCGCGCCGCCGGGGTCACCAAGGGGGCCGCCTACCACCATTTCGACAGCAAACCGGGGCTCTTCCGGGCCGTCGTCTCCGAGGTCCAGCGGGAACTGGGCGAGCGGGTCGCGGCCGCAGCCGAGCGGTACGAAGACCTCTGGGAGCAGCTCCGGGCCGGCTGCCGGACCTTCCTGGCGGCGGGCACCGACCCGGCGGTCCGGCAGATCCTCCTGGTCGACGCGCCGACCGTGCTGGGCTGGGACGAATGGCGGGCCCTGGACGAGGAGTCCTCCGCGCGGCACCTCGCCGAAGTCCTGGGGGCGCTCGTCGCGGCGGGGGTCATCGCCGATCAGCCGGTGGAGCCCCTGGCCCGGCTGCTCTCCGGCGCGATGAACGAGGGAGCGCTCTGGGTCGCGCGGGGCGGGGACCCGCACGCCGCGGAGCAGGCACTCGACCGCCTCCTGGCCGGGCTGCGCACGCAAACGTGATCGCTGAGCGCGCCGGGTCGACTCGGCAGCGCCCCCGGGAGCGGTTACGGCAGCGCTCCACCCAGGATCGTGGTGGCGGCCAGCCAGACCACGAGCGCGATGCCGCTCGCGCCGGCGAGGAGGAAGCAGGACCCCAGGGTGATGTCCATGAGCCGCGTGGACGGGTCCCGGAGGACGAGCACGTCCGCGGGATCGTGCGCAAGGTAGCCGACCCGGACGGACGCCGCGGTGCCCGGGTGGGAGAAGACATGCGTGGCGCCGGCGCCGTCGGTGTACTGATACGCCCCCGGCCCGTGCGCCCGCACGGCCGGTACGGTCACCCCGCGCCGGCGCCGGCGACCCTCCTGGAGCCACGGCCATGCGCACACCGCGCCGAACCCCGAGGCCGCCACCGCCAGGACACCCAAGGAGGCGATGGCGCCGGAAACGCCCGTCACATCGGTCCCCTCCCCCGCGACGGCTGTCGTCACGGACAGGGCCAGGACCCCGCCCAGGCACCCCAGCAACACCCACCCGAGCCTGCGCCGGAACGTCTGGAGCCAGGTCTTGGTGAGGGCGGGCACGACGACGAGGGCGCCGCCGTCGACCTCTTCGACCGCACGGGCCAGCAGTGCGTTCACGGCGTCGGCGAAGGCACCGGCCGCGGCCGGGCTCACCGCCTCGACCCCGTGGACCGACGGCGCCGCCCCGGCAGGGGCCCTCAACTCGACGGTGACGCTCCGCCCTTTGGCGCGGACACGGGCGATCGCTCTCGCGGGGATGGTCAGCTTCCGGCCGGGGCGTTCCAGGACCAGCGCGTCCCGCTCCCAACTCAGTGCAGCGGCGCCGCTTCCCTGCAGGACGGGCGGGACAGACGTAGTCGACATGAGCCCGATCGTAGGAGGAAAGCGCCGGAATACCGAGGGCGGTGTGTCGTTGATCAGGTTGCCCGTCAGCCGCGACGGGCGTCACCGAACGGGGAATCCGTGTCGTATCCGCAGTATCCGGAGCAGGTGTACCACCGCGATGAAGGCGAGTTCAGCGCGGTCTTGCGGTCCGCCGGGACGCCGCCCGACCTGGGCGCGGCCGGCGGCGACGCGATCCACTACCTGGCCACCAAAGCTTCCGCGCAAGGGGGGTTCGGCCTCTGCCGGGTGGAGACGAGCCCGCACGCGGGCGGCCCCGGAACGCACTTCCACGAGACCGTCTCGGAGTCCTTCCACGTCCTGGACGGCACGGTCCGCGGCTGTTCGACGGGACGGACTGGGTGGACGCGGAGAAGGGCGACTTCCTCTACGTACCGCAGGGCGGCCTGCACACCTTCCGCAACGACTCCGACGCTCCGGCCGAGATACTGATGATCTTCGCGCGGGGCGCTCCGCGCGAAGAGTACGTCGAGGGACTCGCGGCCCTCGCGGACGCCTCGGACGAGGAGCGGAACTCCGGCAGCGGATCCGGCGCCGCTCCCACCGCCGACGGCTCGAGCGACCCCCCGCACGACGAAGAGGGCTCGACGCCGTACCGCAGCCGTGATCCAACCCCAGGCGGGGCCCACACCGACTCGGGCCAGTGCGGTCGAACGGCCGGCGTCATGGCCGGCGGGGGGACCGGGAACCGTTCCCGCCGGCCCGCCCCCGGCTCCGCGGCGGGTCAGGTGTTCGCCGGTTGCCGGTTGCGGTGGAGGGCCTCGGCCAGGCGGGTGGCCTGGGTGACCAGGCGGGAACGACCGCCGCGGGACGCCATGGCGGTGAGCCCGGCCGGGGGTGGCGTGGTGGCCCCGGAGCGTTCCACGCAGTCGGCGGCCGTCTCGAGGAGGTCGCCGGTGCCGCGCGCGTCGGCGGTGCCGGTGAGGAGCGCGGGCAGGGCGGCTGCCAGGACGGACCAGGTCGTCGCACAGGCGCCGGTCGCTGCGGCGGTGCGCAGGGAGTCGGCGAGCCGGTTGGGCTTGATCGTGCCCAGGGTCAGCAGCTCCCCCAGGTCGGCCCCGAGGCGTACGGCGTCCAGTTCGCGGCGGGCGGCGAGGGCCAGCAGCGCGTCGACGGCCGCCAGCCGGTCCTCGGCGTGCCGGGCGCCGAGGCCGGTGGCGACGGCGAGGTGCAGCGCCGGGCCCGCCGGGCCTCCGGCGGCGGCGAGCAGGGGCAGGACGGCGGTCCCGCGCCGGGCTTCGTGGAGGGCGCAGGAGGTGATGGCCGGGAGCGACCACGCGGCCAGGGTCTCCCGGTCCTCTGGGAGCGTCGCGACCATGGCGGCCTCGCTCGTGCCGTCCCAGCAGCGGCCGGTCGCCGTGCGGGCCTGCCCCAGTTCCCGGAACGGCTGGGGGAACCGGTGCAGGACGGCGGCGCGTTCCGCGGTGTCCAGGGTGAGGTGTTCCGGCCAGACCTCGTAGTGCCTCGCCGTGGCCGGTGCCGCGCGCCGGATGACGGCGGCGGGCCGGCCCTCCTCGCCGAGCCATGCCGCGAGCCGGTCCCCCTCGGGGGTCCCGAGGGCAGCCGCCCCGGGCAGGGCGGCGGGGTCGCGGCGGGTCCTCAGCAGGGCCTGCGCGAAGTCCGCCGGGCCGGGGGTCGCACCGAGACGGGCGTAGGCGGCGAGGCGCTCGGTCAGGACGCGCGGGTCCAGGGAGCCGCTCGCGTGGGTGGGGAGGGCGAGCAGGAAGGGCAGCGGCCGGCCGTCCAGGAGGTACTGCGCCGCCTCGGCCACGCGGGCGTGGGCGGCGACGTGGAATGCGGGGTGGTGGCAGTCGCTGCGCCAGGACGCGAGGGCCGCCCCGGCCCGGTCGCGCCCCGGGCGGGCGTCCAGGACGGCGGCGGCGACGTGCTCGAGGCCGGGCAGGTCGCTGGTGTAGTGGCGGGACTGCTCGGGATCGAGCCACCAGCGGCCGGCCAGCGCGGGACGCAGCGCGGCAGCGAGGGCCGACCGGTCCCGGTGGGCGTGCCGGACAAGGCCGTCCAGGGCCCGCTCGTACTCCTCGACGCTCGCGGTACGCGTGTTGATGACCGCCGCGACGAGTTCCACGGTCTCCTCGACGCTCTGCGGGGCGGGTGCGAGCGGAACCTGCTCCGGGGGCGGCGGCAGGATCTCCCGGTAGGGGGCGTCGTCGGTGCCGGGGGCGGCCTCGGGGCCGAGGCACTCCACGGCCCGCGCCCGGTGCGTCGGGCGCAACAGGTGGGCGTGTTCGGCGAGTCCGGCGCGCACGTCGGGATCGGCCACCGGATGCGCGGCGACGAGCTTCAGGGCCCGCTCCTGGATGTCGGTGTCGGGGTGCCCGAAGGCCTCGCCGAGAACGGGCAGCAGCTCGGGCGCGGCAGCCGGTTCACGGACCAGTTCCCGCCCGAGCAGCACCAGTTGGGCCCGGACCAGCTTCTTCTCGGGACGGCCGAGGACGGACAGGGACATCTCGGCGAGCAGGCGGGGAGGGAGACCGCCGGCCGCGGCCAGCCGGGCCAGGGCCTGCTGGGCGTGCCCGGCGACGGCGGACGGGGCGTCCGCGGCCAGCGCGATCCAGTCGGCGGCCCGCTCCCGCTCCTCCCGCGCGGTCGGCTGCAGGGCTTGCAGGATCGCGAGGTAGGGCTTGAGGTGCGGGGCCGTACCGCCGCGCAGCAGACGGGCCGTGCAGCCGTCGAGGACGACGGCGCGGTTGACCAGGCCCTCCTCCGTGATGGCGGCGAGAGCAGTGGGCCAGTGGTAAGGGCCCGGTTCGCCGAGCCGGTTCAGCGAGGCGACCGGTTCGGCGGTCTCGAAGAGGCACGGGACGAGCTCGGCGGTGTACGGATCGCCGCGCAGGGCGCTGACCAGCGGGGTGCGGGAGGCCGGCAGGGAGGAGGCCCAGCCCTCGACGCAGCCGTCGGTGGTGGGCATCGCGCATCCGGCGAGGCCGACGAGGGCGCGGATCAGCGGGTAGTCCTGTTCGGCGGTGGCGGCCCGGGCGGCGAGCCGGTGGGCGAGGTCGCCGAGCCACCGCGGCTCCCGGTCGGACAGGACGTCGAGCAGGG
Source organism: Streptomyces sp. NPDC045967 (assembly GCF_056430495.1). Taxonomy (NCBI): domain Bacteria; kingdom Bacillati; phylum Actinomycetota; class Actinomycetes; order Kitasatosporales; family Streptomycetaceae; genus Streptomyces; species Streptomyces sp. NPDC045967. The sequence continues at coordinate 14,454 of NZ_JBWKLE010000020.1, forward strand.
CGCCGGTGGGGAGCGCCTGCCAGCGGCGCAGGTCCCGCGCGGCGATCCAGGAGGCCGCGGCCGCCGCACCGCTGGTGCATCCCGCTCCGGCGACGGCGAGGGCCGGATTCACCAGGTCCCGTTCGCGCCAGTTCTCCCAGCCCTGGGCACGCAGGTCGGCCCGCAGCGCCTTCAGCTCGGCGAGCAGGTCCCGGCGCCCTGCCCGGTCCAGGGGTTTCAGCAGTCCCGGAAGGTCGCCGGTGCGGCCGGCCCGGACGGCGGCCAGGACCTCCTGCCGCGTGACCTCCCGCTGCGGGGCGGAGGTGGGGGTGGTGGGGGTGGTGGGCTTCTGGGCGATGGCGTTCATCGTGCTACTCCGGCGGGGATGGTCGTGGGCTGCGTGGCGGTGCGCGTGGTGCCGGGGGCGTCAGGGGCGTGCCGGGGATCGGGGCTGCCGGGCACGCGGGCGTCGGCCCGCGCCGCTGCCCGTCGGGCCATGCGGGTGGCCAGCGTGTGCTTGCAGGGGCCCCGGCGGCCCCGGTAATCGGCCCACCACTGGCAGGTGCAGCTGAGGGCGCCGCCGGTGCCGCGGACCTGGTAGCGCCGCTCCCCCGAGGCCACGACGGCGGTGCCGGCTGCCAGGTCCAGCGTGACCGCGCCCACCGCCAGCAGGGCGCGGGCGGCGACCAGGCGGGGGTTGTGGCGTTCCGCGCGGCGGGCGTCGTAGGGCAGTTCGCGGTGGAAGTGGGCGGCTTCCGCGAGGTCGTAGCCGACGCGGCCGGCCGTGCCGAGGTGCGTCAGGGCGGCCCGTACCCGCTCTGCCGGCAGACCGGACTGCTCCGCGAGGTCGGCCGGGTCGATGCGCGGCTCCCAGGCCAGCAGCACGGAGATCAGGTCGGCGTCGTCCGCCGCCGTGTCGGTGGCGAGGGCCTCCAGGACGCCGCCCTCGCCGGAGAAGCCGCGGTCGGGCTCCGGGGAGAGGGTGAGCGTGAGGCGCATGCCGGGCAGGCCGATCTCCCATGCGGAGGCGGTGGGCCCGGCGCCGTCGGCGGGGGGGCCGTACACGCGCAGGCCCGTCGCGTGGCGCAGGACCCGCTGGAGGGCGGCGAGCCGGTCCGGTCCGGGAAGGCAGACCGCGCCGGGCACGGGTCGGGTGGTGGGGCGCAGCGCTCGGCCCGCGGGCACCACCCACAGCGAGGTGCTCCTGGCGCCGCCGCCCGAGGAGGTGCGCGGGAGCGAGCGCAGGAAGCGTACGGCTTCGGCGCGGTCGAGTTCGGCCCGCAGGTCGAAGCCGGTGGTGATGGCCTGGGACTCGGCGAACCCGCGGAGCCAGCGGTCGGGCAGCGGCACCTTCTTCTCGACGAGCGGACCGTCGAGGGTGGTGACGGTCAGCTCGTCCGGTCCGACGCGCAGGTGCAGCGGATCGTCGCCGCTCAGCCGGGACAGGGCTTCGCGCAGTGGGTTGTTGACGTCGACGTTGGTGGTGCCGTGGCCGGTGTCGGCGCCGCCGAGTCCCTCGGGGAGCACGTCGAGCCGGGCGTACACCCCACAGCATCCGGAGAAGGACTCGAACCGCAGGCGGTCGCCGTTGCCCGTGACGACCGGGTCGAGGGAGGCCCCCGGCGTTCGCCGGTGGTACCGGGCGGCGGCCACGTCGGCGACGGCGAGCAGCGCGCGGGCGGCGGCCTGGGGGCTGCTCAGGAATCCGGCGAAGAACTGCGGGTGGGCCTCGGTCCCCGCCGGCGTCAGGCCGTTCGCGGTCTCCAGGCCGAGGGCCCGGCCCGCGCCGGCCACGGTGGTCAGCGAGGAGGAGCCCGCGTAGGCGAAGGTGTGTGCGATGCGCGTCATGTCCTGGACGTTAGGCGGGGCCACTGACAACGCGCCCCGCCCCGCGGGCCCGGCGGGTCCGTGCGGCGGCTGATTTCTCGTCAGGTGCGCGGCCCCTGCGCGACGTTCCGGGCGTCGGCGAACTCCGCGAGGTAGGCCCGCTCGGCCTCGTCGAGGTATCCGTACGCGTCGTTTCCGATCGGGATCCGCAGCGGCGTGGCGGTGTCGGAGGCGACGATGTCCAGGACCCGCGCCGCGAAGTCCTCGGGGCGGCCGGTCTCGGGGTTCTCCGCGAGACCGCGGGCGCCTTCGAGCATCTCCCGGTTGGTGGCGTCGTAGGCGGGGATCCGCCGGCCGGCCTCGGCCATGGAGGTGCCGTAGCGGGTGGCGAACATGCCGGGTTGGAGGACGGTGACGCGGATGCCGTGCGGTGCGGCCTCGACGGCGAGTGCCTGGCTCATGCCCTCCAGGGCGTGCTTCCCGGCGCCGTAGGCGGCCAGCCCCGGGAAGGCCATGCGGCCGACGACGGACGAGACGTTGACGATGTGGCCGTGCCCCTGCGCCCTCATCAGCGGCAGCACCATGCGGATCAGCCGCCACGGCCCCACCACCAAGGTCTCCAGCTGGTCGCGCAGTTCGGTGTCGGACACCTCCTCGACGGCGCCGAACAGTCCGGCGCCGGCGTTGTTGACGAGTACGTCGATGCCCCCGAGGCGGTCGGCGGCGGTGCGTACGGCCTCAGCGCAGGAGTCGGCGTCCCGCAGTTCCAGCGGGACCGGGATGATGCGGCCGGGCCAGGCCGCGGCGAGTTCCTCCAGGTCGGCGGTCTTGCGTGCGGTGACGGCCAGTTCGTCCCCGGCCCGGGCCGCGGCGGCGGCCAGGGCCTGTCCGAGGCCGGAGGAACATCCCGTGACCAGCCAGCGACGTGCCATCGTGCCCCCGGTGCGTCTGTGGTGCGCGGTCCCGCCGAACAGCGGGAGTTCATGGTCCGCGGGACCCGGCCTGTCGGCCATCCCCCGCGCGGGGGCGCGCGGAGGCGGGCCAGGGCGCACACCGAGGCGCGCGCTCTGGCCCGTGCCGCCGTGCCCGCCGCCCGGAACGGGTCAGTGCCTCAACGGGCGCTGTCCTCGGCCAGCGTGTGCGCGACGAGCGCGTTGGCGTGCCCGTGGCCCAGCCCGTGCTCGGTCTTGAGCCAGCCGACGAGCTCCATGTGCTTGGTCAGGGGCGACGTCCGGATGATCTCCTTCCATTCCGCGATCGGGCGGCCGTACTTCTTCTCGATCGAGGGGAAGTAGCTCGCGGGCCCCTTCACCGGTGCGTTCATGCCCATGCTTCTTTCCGTGGTTCGTGATGCGGGATTGCGCTGGTCCGTCCCTGGGTGTCCGCTCATGCGGGGTGCTCCTCGGTGAAGAAGCCGATGAGGGCCGGGGCCAGGGCCTTCGCGTCGATGGTGTGGTCCTCGCCCGGGAAGACGCGCAGGATGAAGTTGTCGCCCGCCGCCGCGAGTTCCGTTGCGCCGGTCAGCATGTGGGGCGCGCCCGCGTCTCCGCTGCCGACGAGCACGGGCACCGCCACGGACGCCCACCGGTCGACCGGCAGGGGCCGGCCGGACATGGTGTCGCCCATGATCCGGCCGTCGTAGGCGAGGGTGGGGGCGACGGCTTCCATGCCCGCCCAGAACGGGGACTGCCGCATGCCGGCGACCGCCTCGTCGGGCAGGCCGATCGCGGCCGTCATGAAGTAGGCGACGGCGTCCCCGTACGCCTCCCGGCCCGCGAGCTCGGTCAGGTGCTCCACGTAGTCGGTGGGCAGCGGCGGGCGGCTGCCGTCGGTGATGAACGGCGGCTCGTACAGGGCGAGGCGGGATACGGCGCTGCCCCGGGCGGCGGCCTCCAGGGCGAGGACGGCGCCCGAGGACATCCCGAAGACCCTCGCCGATCCGCCGCCCGGGCCGTGGATCAGCGCGTCGAGGTCCTCGATCTCGCGCCGCACCTCGTAGGCGGGTCCGTCCCCGCTGTCGCCGCGGCCCCGGCGGTCGTACGTGATCACCGTGAAGTGCTCGGCGAGCAGATCGGCGAGTGCGGCGGAGTCGCCGCGGGTCATGAAAGCACCGCCGACGAGCACCACCGCGGGGCCCGACCCCCGCTCCTCGAACGCGATGGCCGTGCCGTCGGCCGAAACGACCTTGTCCATGTGAACCCCCGTACATGCATGGCGCGGAGGCCCGGCAGGCCCCCGCGTGGAACTGGACGGTACAGTACCCATACGAGTACTGGTCAGTCCAGTACTATCCGGAGGGCGGATCGAACAGAGGAGCTCGTGATGGACAGCCGGTCAGCGCGCAAGCATCAGGCGATCCTGGACGCCGCGACCACCGTGTTCCTGAGCAAGGGGTACTCGGGCACGAGCATGGACGACATCGCCAAGCTCGCCGCGGTCTCCAAGCAGACCGTCTACAAGCACTTCGCGGACAAGGAGAAGCTGTTCGCCGAGATCGTGCTGGCCACCACGGACCGCGTCGACGCCATGGTCGACCTGGTGGCCGACATCCCCGCCGAAGCCGATTCCCTGGACGAGAACCTGACCGGCCTCGCCCGACAATTCCTGGTGGCCCTCACCCAGCCGCAGGTGATCCAGCTGCGCCGGCTCGTCATCGCCAACGCCGAGGCGTTCCCCGAGCTGGGTGCGGCCTGGTACGAGCAGGGTTTCGAACGGGTCCTGGCGACCCTGGCGGCCACATTCCGGCGGCTCACCGAGAAGGGGCTGCTCACCACCGAGGACCCGATGGTCGCCGCCCACCACTTCGCCGGACTGCTGCTGTGGATCCCGGTGAACCAGGCGATGTTCCGCGGCAGCACCGGCCACACCGACGCCGAACTCGACCACTACGCCACCAGCGGCATCCGCGCCTTCCTCGCCGCCTACCGCTGACCCGCCAGGTGCCCCGACCGGGTCAGCGCCTGGGGGACCCGGGGCCGGTCCCGGCGGAGGAAGTCCCGGTCGAGGTCCTCTCCGGCCTCCCGCGCGTCCTGCTCGAACACCGTGACCGTGCGACCCCGCCCATCCGAGCAGGAGAGCCGCCCCCCAGCCCGCCGCTACGTCCACCGACGACCGCGACCCGCCCCGACGTCCGCCCCTTCGCGTCATGTTGCGGGACGGGCCTACGGCGCGGCGGTCTCCGGCCCGTAACCGGTGCCCGCGCCCGTCAGGAGGACGGGGACGGGGGCGAAGCCGGGGACGGCGGTTCCGGGTTTTCGCGGTCGCCGTCGTTCTTCGCCGCTCCGGGTGCCGGATCCCGGGCCGGGCCGATGCGGATCTCGAACTGGCCCGCGTACTTCTCGTGGCCGGCGATCACCGCCTCCTCCACCGCCTCCTCGGCGAGTTCACCGCGGACGATCAGCGGGTCCTGGCGCAGGTCCCGCAGGAGGGCCCAGCACATGCCGATCATCACCAGGACGAACGGGGCCGCGACGAGGATCGTCAAGTGCTGGAGGCCCGCCAGGGCGTCGCCCTTGCCCTCGCCGACGAGCAGCATCACCGCCGCCACTCCCCCGGTCACCACGCCCCAGAAGACGACGACGAGCCGGGCAGGTTCGAACGTGCCCTTCTGGGAGAGGGTGCCCATCACGATCGACGCCGCGTCCGCGCCGGAGACGAAGAAGATGCCGACCAGGATCATCACGAGCAGGCTCATGACCCCCGCAAGCGGGAATTCCTGCAGCACGCCGAAGAGTTGCGCCTCGGGCGTGGTCGCACCGCCGAGGTCTCCCTGCTCCTTCAGCCGCATGGCCGTTCCGCCGAAGACGGCGAACCAGACCAGGCTGACGGTGCTGGGCACCAGGATGACGCCGCCGACGAACTGCCGGATGGTGCGACCGCGGCTGATGCGGGCGATGAACATGCCGACGAACGGCGTCCACGAAATCCACCAGGCCCAGTAGAAGACCGTCCAACTGCTCAGCCAGTCGGCGACGTCACCACCGCCGGTGGCCGCCTCCGTGCGGCCCATCAGCTGGGGCAGCTCGTCGAAGTACGCCGCGAGGGAGGTCGGGATCAGGTCGAGGACCAGGATGGTCGGCCCGACGACGAACACGAAGACCGCCAGGATGACGGCCAGCACCATGTTGATGTTCGAGAGCCACTGGATGCCCTTCTCCACACCCGAGACGGCGGAGAAGACGAAACACACGGTCAGCACGCCGATGATGGCGACGAGCAGCCCCGTCCCGGCCTTGCCCAGCCACCCCACCTCGTGCATGCCGCTGCCGATCTGGAGCGCGCCGAGCCCCAGGGACGTGGCGGAGCCGAACAGCGTGGCGAAGATCGCCAGGATGTCGATCACCCGGCCGGGTGCGCCCTCGGCGCGCTTCTTCCCGAGGAGCGGCACGAAGACGGCGCTGATCGTCTGCCTCCTGCGGCGCCGGAAGGTGCTGTACGCGATGGCCAGGCCGACCACCGCGTAGATCGCCCACGGGTGCAGCGTCCAGTGGAAGAGCGTGGTGGCGAGCGCCGTCTGCATGGCGTCCGCCGAGTCGGCGGGGTCGGTGCCCGGCGGCGGGGTGGTGTAGTGCGCGAGGGGTTCACTGACCCCGTAGAACATCAGGCCGATGCCCATGCCGGCGCTGAACATCATGGCGACCCACGAGACGGTGCTGAATTCGGGCTTCTCGTGCTCCTGACCGAGTTCGATCCGTCCGTACCGGCTGACGGCGAGCCAGAGCGCGAAGACGACGAACCCGGAGGCGGCCAGGACGAACGCCCAACCGGCGTTGTGCATCAGGCCGTTCAGCAGGGTGTCGGAGACGCTCTCCAGCGTGCTGGTGGCCGTGACGCCCCAGATCACGAAGCCCAGGGTCAGTACGGCCGTCACACCGAACACCACCCGGTCGGTGACGGGCGCCCTGTCCTCCTGCGGGTGGCGGCCGGGCAGAGCCGCCTTCACGGGGAGCCGCAGCCTTTGCCCCGGTTTACGTTGCTCCTGAGACACAGGCGGCACCTTTCGCGATCATGGCCAGATATGGCTTCTGGTATCCCGTATCACGTTGTGCACTCCTGTCCCGGCATCAACAGGCGTCGCCGCCGCACCCACGTCATCGGGCGTGGTCGCCGGGCCGGTTGTCCGGATGCGGCCACCGCCGTCCACGCGCACGGGCGGGGCCCGGCGCCCGCCGCCGATCGGATGAGGCTTCGGGCCGCACCGGCAGGTCCCGGCCGATCCGGCGGCCCGGGGTTCTAGCTTCGGGTTTCCTTTGCCGCTCCGCAGAGAGGGTCCCGCATGCGTTTCCTCCTCACCACCCTGGCCGCCGGCGCCATCGTCTTCGGCACTGCCAGAATCGCGAGCGCCGACGTGGCCGTGGAGTACGAGCCGCAGCCTTCGTACACCTTGGTCTTCGGCGACTGGTTCCAGTTCGCCGCGGATGACGTGTTCAACGCCGGGCACGACAACACCGTCGGATCCGACAACTGACCGAGAGCACCGTGGCGCCGCCCGGCTGGCGCCGACCCGCCGGGCGCCGCGCCGACCAGCGCGAGACCTCGGAGGGCCGCTGCCTTCCGAGGTCTCGCGCTGCTCGCCGTGGCGCTCCCCCGGCGCTAGTTTCCGAGGCCGCCCGTGACCGTACCGACGAGACCGCCCTCCGAGACGACGTCACCCGCGAGTTCGCCGGTGGCGAGGTCGTCGGTCGGCAGGCCCGCCCCGAGGTCACCGATCGCGGGTACGGCGTCCAGGGGGCCGTCGGCTGCCTGGGCGACACCCGTGACGGACAGGGCCGCCCCGGCCAGGGCGACGGCGGCGAATACGCGCTTCATGTTGTTCATGCCATGCGAACGCGTTCCCCCGGGAAGAGTCACGGCCGGGCACGGCCCAGCCGCCGGCGCGGCCGCGCGGGCGAAGGGAGTCACCCCCTCGGCCTCCTCCGCAGGCTCGCCGGGACCGTCGGCCCGAGGATGAACGGCGACACCCCCTGCCGTCAGGAGTCCCCTCATGCTGGAACGCAAGCGACTCAAGCACCACTCCCAGGTCACCTTCGTCCTGCCCGCCGACGCCCCTCCCGGCCCGGTCTGCGTGGTGGGCGACTTCAACGACTGGCAGCCCGGCGCCCACGTGCTGGAGCCCCGCGACGACGGCATGCGCGCCGTCAGCGTGGCCCTGCCGGACAAGACCGTCCAGTCGTTCCGCTACCTGGCCGCCGGCGACTACTGGTTCGACGAGGAGCACGCGGACGACCACGACGGCGTCAACAGCCGCCTGCACACCTGAGCCCCACGCGGGTGACCGGCCGCGCCGCGGCGCGCACGTCCCGCCCGTTGCCGGCGTCTGCGGTCCGGCGTGACCTTCTCCCTGCTTTACGCGCCCGGAGCGATACTTGACCCGCACCCCGCCCCGGTAAGGGACGCGGGTCCGGCCGACGACGAGGGAGTCGCAGATGACCACGGCGAGAGACCTGTTCACCGTTGCCCTGGAACCCCGGCCGGAAGGCTCCGCGGGGCAGGGCGACCTGTCCCTGGCTCTCGCCGGCGCGGAACTGATCGACCTCCTCCGTGCGCAGGTCGTCGACCTCGACGGCGACCTCATCGTGCCCGGACCGCAGCCGGGCCCGGACGACCGGCTGCTCGGCGCGGCGGCTTCGGCACTCGTGCGGCAGGTGCCGTACGAGCACGTCGCGGACTGGCTCTGGCGCCGCGGCCGCGATCTGGCGGCGGCCTACCAGCTGGCGTTCGAGGAGGAGGGACTGCTGGCGCACGCCCGGCGCGGCCGCCTGAACCTGGGGGCCGAGCGCATGGAGCTGGTCGACACACCGACCCGCCGCAGGGCGCGGAGCCGGTGGGAGGCGGACGAACCCGTCCTGGAGGCCCTCGCCGCGGCCGTCGGCATCCACCGCGGGGACGCCCCTCAGGAGGAGGCCGGAGCGGGCGGCGATGCGGTGACGACCGTGCTGGCCTCGGTCAACGACGCGGTGATGGAACTGGAGGCGGTACGCCAGCGGCGTTCCATCGAAAACGCGGCCTTCGCCAACGTGTGGCGGGTCCCGTAGGTCGCCGCTCCGCGCGCCCGGCCGCCAGGCAGCGTTCGTCTCCACGTCCCGCCTCCCGGCTCCCGGCTCCCGGCTCCCGGCTCCCGCCATTCGTCTCTGTCCGGCCACTCATCCGGGTTCCGGGTGAAAATTTCCGGGTAAATCCCTACAAAAGGTGCCCCGAGGCGCACTGATCGCTCTCCTGCACCCACGGGGAGGCGTACGGCATGGATCCCTGGCTCATCTGGCTGATCGCGGCTCTCGTCCTGGGCGCGGTGGAGATCGTCACGCTCACCGCGGCACTGGGGCTACTGGGAGGCGCGGCGCTGGTCACGGCCCTGTTCGCCGCGGTCGGATTGCCCGTTCCCTGGCAGTTCCTGCTCTTCGCGGTCGTGGCGACGGTCGGCGTGGTCTTCATCCGCCCGCTCGCGCTGCGCCGCCTGTCCTCCCCGCCGGGCGCGCGCTTCGGCGTGGACGCCCTGGTCGGCAGGTCCGCCTATGTGACCTCCGAGGTGTCGAAGCTGGGCGGCAGGGTCCGGATCGGCGGTGAGGAATGGAGTGCGCGGGCCTATGACGAGACGCTGGTGATCCCTCCCGGCACGACCGTCGACGTCATCGAGATCAGCGGCACCACCGCGCTCATCTATCCCCGGGAGTGAGCCATGGAGCTTTCCGCCTTCCTGATCGCCGGCTTGCTCGTGGCGGTGCTCGCCGTCTTCACCGTGGTGCGGGCGGTACGCATCGTTCCGCAGGCCCGCGCCCGCAACGTCGAGCGGCTCGGCCGCTACCACCGCACCCTTAAACCCGGGCTCAACGTCGTCATCCCGTACGTCGACCGCGTCTACCCGGTGATCGACCTGCGCGAGCAGGTCGTCTCCTTCAAACCGCAACCGGTCATCACGGAGGACAACCTGGTCGTCGAGATCGACACCGTCCTCTACTTCCAGGTCACCGATCCGCGGGCCGCCGCCTACGAGATCGCCAACTTCCTGCAGGCGGTGGAACAGCTGACCGTGACCACCCTGCGCAACGTCGTCGGCTCCATGGACCTGGAGAAGACCCTGACCTCGCGGGACACCATCAACAACCAGCTGCGCGGAGTGCTCGACGAGGCCACCGGGAAGTGGGGACTGCGGGTCAACCGGGTGGAGATCAAGGCCATCGACCCGCCGCAGTCCATCAAGGACGCGATGGAGAAGCAGATGCGGGCCGAGCGGGACAAGCGGGCCGCGATCCTGGGGGCCGAGGGGCAGCGCCAGTCCCAGATCCTCACGGCGGAGGGCGACAAGCAGTCCGCCGTCCTGCGGGCGGAGGGCAACCGGACCGCGGAGATCCTCAAGGCCGAAGGGCAGTCGCGCGCCATCGAGGAGGTGTTCCAGGCCGTCCACCGCAACGACCCCGACCCCAAACTGCTGGCCTACCAGTACCTGCAGGTGCTCCCCCAGCTCGCGCAAGGCCCCGGCAGTACGTTCTGGGTGATACCCGGCGAGGTGACCTCCGCCCTCCAGAACGTGACGCGCGCCTTCACCGAAGCCCTCCCCCAGTCGGCCGCCACCCGCGCGGCGTCCTCCGACGATCTGGCCGTCCAGGCGGCGAACGACGCGGCGAAGGCGGCCGAAGCCGCTGCGGAGGCCCTCGCCGACGCCGCGGAAGCGGACACCGAGGCCGGCAACGCGCTCGCGGGGCGCCGTGGGGACCGGGGACGCGGTGACGACGGGACACCGCTCCCGGCCGGTCCACCGACCTGACCGGCTGGGACGCGCCCTTCGGGCCCTTGACTCTGCCGCTCGTCAGCCGCTCGTGCTGGGCTGGGAGGCACGCTGGTGCCCGCCCCGGCCGCCTCGGTGTCAGGCGGTCGCAGCGGCCTCGCGGCGGTAGAACGCTGACCAGGGCCAGGAGCTCGGCTTCCGCGCCGAGGTCGATCTCCCCGCGCGGGCGGACGCGCACGGTGGCGACCGCGTGCTCGACGACGAGCTCGAATGAGGTCCGGTCCAGCCGGTCCATGGCGGGCGCTCCCTCCGGATGAGTGTGCCGACCGTGGCCTTGCCCGTGGCTGCGGTTCCCATCCGGCCGCGCCTTGCCGTAGCGGTCCGCCCAGGAGAGCGGCGCCATCAACGCGACCGCGCCGCCGCCGGGCGGAGGGTGGTCTCCGGGAGGCACGCTGCCGTCGCCGGGCGGCGGGGCCGTGCGTCGGCCGGCCCTGCGGCTTCACGCGCCGCGGGCCGGCCGTTCGGGTGTCCTCCGTCCGGCTTCGGGCAGGACGGGCTCCGGAGGACCTCACGCCTGGGGTCCCGTCCGGCCCCAAGGACGTGCCCTAGACGTCCTCGCCCGGCTCGTCCCGGACCACGTGCATGGCGGCTTCCTCCGCGGCGGCCGCGCCCCCGTCGACGCCGTGGTCCTGCGCGACGAGTTCCTTGACGGTGTCGGTGCGCGCCCCCTCGTCCGGCGCGGTGAGACGGCCCGCGCGGACGGTGCCGACCTCGTCGTCCAAGGGCTCGCCGTCACCTCCGGGAAGGTCACCGAGCCCGTCGCCGGGATCCTGGCCGGTCTCGGGCACTTCCTGGGCCAGCCGCTGGTCCAGGGACTCGCCTTCGTGCTGCTCCGCGGCGGTCGTGCCGTACTTCGTCACGCCGAGCGGCTTCTCGGGGGGCGAGTAGCCCTCGTCCAGGATGTCGTCGTACGTCCGCTCCTGCACCGCGTTCTGCAGGTCGAGCGGGGCGGCGTCCTCCTGCTCCTCGTTGCCGCCGGTCGGCTGGTACACGTCGTCTCCGAGCTGTTCGTCACTCATGCCGCTCTCCTGTCCTGCTCTGCTCCCGGTATGCCTGTGCCGGGTCCGCCGTCGTCGGAGGGTCAGGGCCGGGGGTCCGTGCGCCGCCACGGAGGGCGGGCGTCCGGGCCCCGGCGGCCGGCGGCCGCGGCGCACCGGCGGCACAGCCGCCGGACGCGGTCTGCGGCGCCACCGGACTCGGGAAGCGCGTCCGCCCAGGACACGTGGGGGAAACGGGTCAGCTGGGACCGGCTGAGGGAGAGCCCGCACACCGTTCCGTTCCGCCCCGGCTCCCAGGCGTGGACCTCCCCGGCGGGAAGTCTGCGCCGCCCTCCGTCTTCTTCCTCGGTCCACTGCCCCGTGGCGGCGACCGCGTAGACCTTGCGTGCTGTGGCCATACCGTGCGGCTACCACGCCGGCGGCCGGGCATGCGGCCGCGCGCCGACTTCAGCCGGCCGTGCCGTCGACCCGCAGACGCACCTGGTCCTCCAGACGTTCCAGGCTGCGGTCGAGGAGGGCGTTGACCGCCTCTTCGCCGGGGTCGTGCTCCTCGGTGAAGAAGGAGAGGTGCACGGTCACCTCACTGGGCCCGCCGTCCAGACCCGCCACCTGGAGCCATCCGGTGTAGGCGCCGTCGTCCCTGGTTCCCCACTCCAGCCGCATCTGCTCCGGCCGCTCCCTCAGCAGCCCCGCCGTCTCCTCCGCGCCGCCGTTCTCGCTCACCGTCACGGCGGGCAGCCCGTCGTCGTGGACGCGGATCTCCTCGGGGAGCCACTGGTCCATCTGGTCCACCCGGGCGGCTTGATCGAAGACGTGCTCGGGGAGGGCCGGCATCGTGCGGGAGCGTTCGTACTCGGTCATCGGACGTCGCCTCTCTTGTCAGGGGAGCGTTCGACGGGGCGCCTGCCCGGTCGGGCGCGGGTCACGCCCCTGTCGAGCGCACGGAAGGTACGCACACGGCGGTGTGGCGGCCGCTGGTGCTGTGCGACCGCCACACCCGGGTGTACGCGCGTACGTGCGGGGACCGACGCGTCCGGCGCCTCGCGCGGCGCCAGGCGCGGGCCCCCTCTGCCTCAGGTGGAGAGCGCCTCCAGGAGGTCGCCCACCTGGGCGTCGGGCAGGGCCCGTGCGACGTCGGCCTGAGCGACGATGCCCACCAGGCGGTGGCCGTCGATGACCGGGAGCCGGCGCACCTTGTGCTCGGTCATGGTCCTCAGGATTTCCCGGGCCTCGTCGTCCGCGCCGATGGTCACCGCCTCGCCCTGGGCGAGTTCACCGGCCGTGCACTGACCCGGGTCCTTCCCCGCGGCCAGGACCTTCACCACGATGTCGCGGTCCGTGAGCATGCCCTTGAGCTTGTCGTCCGTGCCGCAGATCGGCAGGGCTCCCACCTCGAGCTCCGCCAGCTTGCGGGCCGCTTCCAGGACGGTTTCGTCGGCACCGATGCAGTCCGCGCCTTCGGTCATGATCTCGCGGGCGGTGGTCATGGTCCGTCTCCTTTCTCCAGCTCTTGCACAGCGTTCGCCCCCGCGCCTACCCCGTCGCCCGGGGTGTCAACAGGGCGACGCGCCCCTACGGATGACGAAGCCGCTGCGGGGGCGGGTGGGCACCCGGGACAGCGGGATCGCAAGGTCCTGCGGCGGCACCTCGAAGTCGAGGCGGCGTCCCACAGCTCGGCATCGTGGTTGTGCCCGTACAGGTCGAGGAGGACGGGGGTGTCCTCGGCGATCTCCTCGCCCCGCCAGGTCAGGTCGGTCGCCGCGAGCCCCGCGACGAATGGGGCGAACGGGTGGAACCGCCGCACCTCGTGGGAGAACGCCCGGGCGTACCGCCCGTCGTGCTCCGCGCGCAGCAGTGCCCGGTGGGCGGGCCAGCGGTGCAGCGCGTGCGCGGCGGTGGGCGGTGCCGTCCAGGGTGTGCACGGCTCCCTGCCCGAAGAGCGTGTCGAGCACGGGTGGGGGGAGGGCCGAGGTACGTCTGACGTGCCGCTCGTCGTAGAAGAAGGCGTTGGCGCCCGGACCGTACAGGGCGATCGCGGGGCGGCCGAGCAGTCGGGTGCGGACCGGTCGGTCGTCCGCTGCACAGCGGCCGACGGACGTCGTGATAGGGGGCATAACGGCTCGGCTACCCGCCCGGTCCGTCACCCACGGGTCCTGCGCCGACACCGCTCCTTCGGCGGAGCCCACCGCGGAAGGAGGGGGCCGGGGCGGGGGCCGCGACCGCCGGCGGGGGGCCGCGGCACGGGCCCCGCGACCGCCGCGGCCGACCGGCGCGTCAGCCAGGGTCGGGAGCGGCGTCCGCAGCCGGACCGAGCAATGCCGTGGCCGCCCGCAGCACCTCCTGCGCCGAGATCCGCAGCAGCCGGGCATCGGGCACGGTCCCGTGGGCGTCCCCGGGGCGCAGGGGGTCCTCGTCGGCCCGCGGGTGCCACAGCACCCGGTGCGGGGTGCCGGGCGGCGGTCCCCACAAGCGGGGGGCCACCGGGCCGAACAGGACGACCGACGGGGTGCCGAGTGCCGTGGCCAGGTGGGCGAGGCCGGTGTCCCCGACGACGACGCAGCGCGCTTCGGCCACCAGGGCGCAGAGCTGCGGGAACGGCACGTCGTCGGCGCCGCCCAGTACCGCGCCGGGTGGCAGCCCGGCCGCGGCCGCCACCCGGCGGGCCAGCGGGCCTTCGCCCGCGCCGGCGGTGACGACGACCCGGTGCCCGGCGCGGGCCAGGGACCGTGCGACCGCGGCGAACCGCTCCGGCGGCCAGCGGCGGGCGGCGGCGTCCGCTCCCGGATGCAGGACGACGGCGCCGGGCGCCGGCGACGGGCACGCCGGGCGGGGGATGCGCAGGTCGGCCGGGTCCGCCTCGATGCCGTACCAGCCCAGCAGTCGGCACCAGCGGACGCGCTCGTGCTCGTCCGCGCGCCATGCGGGTCCGGCGGTGTCCGGCGCGTGCGGGTGCCCGAAGGCGAGGAGCCGCCCCGGCCGCAGGCGTTCGAGGAGGCCGCGACTGGCCGGCCCGTTGCCGTGCAGGTCCACCGCTACCTCGGGCGGCGGACCGGCCCACGCGAGCGCGGGCGGCACCTCGCGAGCGGGCGCTCCGGCGGGCAGCAGGCGGTCCACCACGCCGGTCGCGGCGACCGCCGCGGACAGGCGGGCGGGGGCGGCCAGCACGATGTCGTGGTCCGGCATGCCGCGACGCAGTGCCCGCAGGCACGGCACCACCGTCAGCAGGTCGCCGAGTCCCAGGGCGCGCAGGACCAGTACCTGCGGACGGGCTCCGGGCAGGGGGCGGCCCCCGGTGCGCGTGGGGGTGGTGCGGACGTCTTCGCTCACGGAACCTCCTGGCCTGAGGCCGAGGCTGACGGCACGGGGATCCGGCCCCGGCCGACGGTCAGCGGCCGAGGCCAAGGTTGGGGGGGACGGAGGCGGAGGCGGAGGCGGGGACGGAGGCAGCGGCAGCGGCAGCGGTCAACCGGCCACCGACCGTCAGGGCCAGGACGGTTCCCTGCGCGGTACGACGACCAGTTCGGCGACGGCGCTGCCGACCGGCACGGACAGCGCGTACAGGACCGTGTCGGCGACGATCTCGGGGCTCTGCAGCATCGAGGTGTCAGCGTCGGGGAATCGCTCCATGATGAAGGCGGTCTCCATGCCGCCCGCGATGATCCCGGTCACGCCGATGCCCTCGCAGTCGCGCTGGGCCTCCTTGAAGAGGGTGTGCGTGAACGCCCGCAGTCCGGACTTGCTCGCCGCGTACGGTCCGGCCTCGGTCCAGGTCCGGTTGGCCGCGGTCGACAGGATGTTGACGATGTGGCCGCCGCCCCGGGCCACCATGCGGCGGTACGCCTCCAGGCTGAGGTACATCGGCCCCAGAAGGTTGGTCGTCACCACCCGGGAGACCTCGTCCGCGGTGAGGTGCTCGACCGGCTTCGAGACGTCGACGGCGGCGTTGTTGACGAGGATGTCCACCCCCCGGCCGGTCTCGTCGATGTCCCGGAAGACGTCGGCCACGGCGCCCGGGTCGCACACGTCCAGGCTCACGGCGCGGGCCAGGCTGCCCTGGGCCGTGAGGTCCTCGCACAGTTCCTTGGCCAGGTCCTCCCGTACGTCCGCCACGACGACCGCGGCTCCCGCGGCGGCCAGGCGGCGGGAGATGGCGGCTCCCAGGCCGCGGGCCCCGCCGGTGACCAACGCTTGTCTCCCGCTCAGATCCGTGTACGACGCGCCACTCATCCGCATGCCTTCCCTCTACGGTTCGCCGACCCGCCGGGCGTTCCGCCGCGGTGCGGGCACTTGTCCCCCACTGTCACCACCGGGAGCCTCCCCGGCACGCCGGGTTAGGCCGCAGGGCGTCCGGGGGCACCCCGACAGCCGTACGGGCCACCCGAAGTCGGCGTCCGGGCCCGGCGTGTGAGCAAGGCCACCGTGTAGCCGGATGCCGGACGGGGCAAGGGCCGCGGGCTCCGCTCGCCGGGGCGTGAGGGGTAGGTCACCGTGGCGGCCCGGTCAGGTCTGTCAGCATGGTCCGGGACCGATTCCCCCGTCTCTCCGGGCGCCGCTGCGCCGACGGTGCGGCAGGCCCGTTCCCCGCCTGTCCTGCCGTCCTCGCGTCCCCCGGGTTTGTCTTCTGTGTCTGCGTCCGTTCCCTCTTCCCCCCTGCCTTCGTCCGTCGCCGCCGCGCCGTCCCGCTCGCCGTGGCGGTCCTTGCGTCACCGCAGCATGCGCTGGTGGGCCGTCGCGAACTTCGTGTCGAACGCCGGTACGTGGATGCAGCTCACGGTGCAGAACCTGCTGGTGCTCCAGATCACCGGTTCGGCCGCCGCGACGGGCCTGTCCGTGTCCGTCCAGGCCGCGCCCGGTCTGCTGTTCGGCCTCATGGGCGGCGCGGCCGTCGACCGCTGGCCGCGCAAGCTCACCGCCGCCGTGGGGCAGGCGCTCCTGGGCGCGGTGGCCCTGGTGACGGCGGTCCTGGTCATGCTGGACCGGCTCGACCTGCCGGTGCTGCTCGTCCTGGCGGCGGTCACCGGCCTGATCGCCACCGTGGACGGGCCCGCCTGCGCCCTGCTGGGCAACGACCTCGTCCCCGCCGACGACGTCCCCTCGGCGATCGGGGTCGGCTCGCTCGTCCACAGTGCCGGCCGGCTCACCGGCGCCGCGCTCGCCGGGGTGGCCGTCGGCCTCCTGGGCACGTCCGCGGCGTACGCGGCGAACGGCCTGTCCTTCCTCTTCGTCGCGTGCGTGATCCCCTTTCTCAGGCCGGTGCGTTCCGCGGGCACGGTCCGTGCGCCGGCCGCCACCGGTAAGGCGCCGTCAGGTTCGGCCGACGGGGGCGGCTCGAGTGCGCGGGACGGTCTGGCCTTCTTCATGCGCCGCCCCCGGC
The DNA here is from genome assembly GCF_056430495.1 of Streptomyces sp. NPDC045967. NCBI lineage: Bacteria > Bacillati > Actinomycetota > Actinomycetes > Kitasatosporales > Streptomycetaceae > Streptomyces > Streptomyces sp. NPDC045967. The sequence goes on from NZ_JBWKLE010000020.1 coordinate 31,414, forward strand.
TCGTCGCGCTGGCCGGTCTCAACGCGATCAGCGCGCTGTTCGGCCGCAACTACTCGCTCACGCTGGTGGTCCTGGTCACCGGGCCGCTGGCGGGTGACGCGGCGTCCTTCAGCACGGTGGCCACGGTCCTCGCCGTCGGCGGCATCATCGGGGCTGTGCTGGGCGCGCGGCTGCGCCGGCCCGGCGTACGGCTGGTGGGAGTCCTGACGGTGGCCGGGGCGCTGCTCCAGGTTCTGGCGGGCCTGTCGCCCTCGCTGGCGGTGCTGCTCGTCCTCGTCCTTCCGATGGCCATGGCGGAGTCCGTCGGGGACACCGCGCAGTCCACGGTGCTGCAGACCGATCCGCCGGCCCACATGCGCGGCCGCGTCCTGGGGGCCTGGTCCAGCATCCGCACCCTGTGGGGGCTCGCGGCGCCGCCCCTGCTGGGGCTGATGATGGAGCTGGCCGGGGTACGCGCCGCCCTGGTGGCGGGCGGACTGGTGGTGACCGCGGCCGTGGCGGCGGGCTACCTGCTGCGCGGCCGGGGAGCCGGCCGGGTCTCGCCCGCCCGGGTGCCCGCGGTGGCCGTGCCGGTCCGCGCCGAGCTGGGGACGGCGGCCTGAGCGCTGCCGACGCGCCCCCGACGGCCCGTCGCCGGCCGGCCGAGCCGCGGGGAAGAGCCGCGCCGCCGCCGGCTCAGGGGGTGGTACGGGCTCCCGCGGCGGCGCGTGCCGCCCGGTCGGCGAGGCCGGTGGTGGACCGGCCGTCGAGGTAGGGCAGGACGACGGTCTGGCCGCCCCAGCCGCGCATTACCGCTGCCTCCGGCAGGGCTTCGGCCGAGTAGTCGCCGCCCTTGACCCACACGTCGGGCCGCAGGGCACGCAGCAGCTCCTGCGGGGTGTCCTCCTCGAAGGCCACGACGGCGTCGACGCTGCCGAGGGCCGCCAGCACCCTCATGCGGTCCTCCAGGTGGGTCAGCGGGCGGCCCGGGCCCTTCAGACGCCGCAGGGAGGCGTCCGAGTTCACGCAGACGATCAGGCAGTCGCCGATGCGCCGGGCGCTGTCGAGGAGCCCCACGTGGCCGGCGTGCAGCAGGTCGAAGCAGCCGCCCGTGGCGACCACGGTGCCGCCGCCGGCCCGGACGCGTGCGGCGAGGGCGAACGCGTCGTCCGCGGCGGGGTTCGCGGGAGCGCCCGGTTCGCCGGTGCGCCAGAGGCCGGGGTCGGACGCGCCGCCGGCCGCGACGAACGCGGCGGCGCCCGCCACCGCCCGCTGCACCGCTTCCTCGGGGAGTGCGCCGTCCGCGAGGGCGACGGCGGCGAGGGCGGCGAAGCAGTCCCCGGCACCGCACGGGTCTCCCGTGGCGGGGTAGGGAACCGGCACGAGCATCGGTGCGGCCGATCCGGGCCGGGTGAGCAGCGCCCCGCGGTCTCCGAGGGTCACGGCGACCGAGACGGCCTGCCAGCGCTCCGCCAGTTCGGCGCCGCGCCGGGCGTGTTCGGCCAGGGCATGCCCGTCGCCCGGGGACAGCGCGGCGGCCTCGGCCGCGTTCGGGGTCACCAGGCGGGCCGCGGGGACCGGCGGGCCGCCGCGCGGGTGCGGGTCCCACACCAGCGGCGCCCGTCGGGCCGCGTCGGCCAGCAGCGGCCGCACGGCGTCGGCGGTGCCCCTGCCGTAGTCGGCGACGAGGACGGCGTGCGCCCCGGCGAGGACCTCGCGGACGGCCGCGGGGACGGGGCCGACCTCGCCGCCTCCCCGGTCCATCCGGACCAGCGGCAGGCGGCCGGCCAGTACCCGGGTCTTGACCGGGAGGGTGCCGTGCAGCGGGAGTTCCACGAGCCGGACCCGCCCGCGCAGCGCCTCGCGCACCGTGTGGCTGGCCTCGTCCTCGCCGAGCGCCGTGACCAGCACGACGTCCCGGCCGGTGCGGGCGGCCAGGGCCGCGGCCAGTCCGGCGCCGCCGGGACGGGAGACCTCGGCGGTGACGTCGACGACGGGCACCGGGGCGTCGGGAGCCAACCGGTCCACGTCGCCCTGGACGTCGCGGTCGAGCAGGACGTCGCCGACCACGACGAGCGGGCCGGTGGTGCTCACGGCGTCCTCCCGAGGACGGGTGCCTCCGGCCGGGGCGTCTTGCCGCGAGCGGTCCGGACGGTGGTGGTGGTCGTGGTGGGGGTCTTCGCGGTGAGGGCGGCGTCGAAGGACTCGCACAGCAGGTGCACGGCCACCAGGTGGGTCTCCTGGACGGTCGCGGTGGTCGCGGCGTCGATGCACAGGGCCTGGTCGGCCGCTTCCGCGAGCGGGTTCGGGGAGGCGCCGGTCAGGGCCCAGACCTCCACACCGGCCGCACGGGCCGTCATCGCCGCGGAGAGCAGGTTGGCGCTGCGCCCGGAGGTGGAGAGCAGGAGCAGGACGTCGCCGTCGCGGCCGTGCGCCGCCACCTGGCGGGCGAAGACGTGCTCGAATCCGTAGTCGTTGCCGATGGCCGTCATGCTGGAGGTCTCGGCGTGCAGGGAGATCGCCGAGTAGGCGGCGCGTTCCTCGCGGTAGCGTCCGACGAGTTCGGCGGTCAGGTGCTGTGCCTGTGCCGCGCTGCCGCCGTTCCCGGCGGCGAGCAGCCGTCCGCCGGCGGGCAGTACCGAGGCGAGCCGGTCGCCCCAGTGGGCGAGTTGGTCGAGGCCCTGGACGCGCAGGCGGTGCAGGGCGTCCTGGAGGGACTGGCAGTGCTGGTGCGCTGCGGCGTGTGCGCGGGTCTGGCTCATGGCGTCGGGCCGGCCGCTCGCGGGAGCGGTCCGCGCCCCACCTCCTTCGGGTTTCGGGGCTGCGCGGAACGGGCCGCCGGTCCGGCGGGGCCGGAAGGGCGGCGGAGGGGGGCGGGGGCGCGCCGGGCGCCCGTCGGCGGGCTCATGGCGCCTGCCGTCGGCGGGTTCATGTCGCCCCGGCGGCGGTCAGGCGCAGGGTGAGGGTCGAGTGGTAGGCCCGCTCGGTGGCGGCGGCGACCTGGGCCCAGCCGTACCTGCTCGTCACGCGCCGCCGGCCGGCGGCGCCGTAGGCATCGCGCAGGCCGGGGTCGGCCAGCAGCCCGGCCACGGCGTCCGCGAGGGCGCGGGGGTCTCCGGGCGCCACCAGGCGGCCGGTCTCCCGGTCGACGACGGTGTCCAGTTGCCCCCCGACGGCGCTGGCCACGACGGGCCGGCCGCAGGCCATGGCCTCCAGCGGCACGATGCCGAACGGCTCGTAGTCCGCGGGGCACAGGACGACGTCGGCGCTGCGCATCAGGGCGGGCACGTCCGCGCAGGGCACCGCGCCGAGGAACCGCACCCGGTCGGCGACCCCGGCGGTGCGGGCGAGGTCGCGCAGGCGGCGTACCTCGGGATCGGCGTCCAGGTGGCCGGCCTGCGGGCCGCCCGCGATGACGAGTTCGGCCTCCGGCAGGCGCGCGAGCGCGGCCAGCGAGACGGCGGCGCCCTTGCGCGGCACCAGCCGGCCGACGTGGAGCAGCCGGTACCGGTGGGTGGTCCCGCGGTCGGCGACGGGGCCCTCGGGGCAGAACCGCTCGGTGTCCACTCCGCACGGGACGACGTCGGCCTTGTCGGCGGGGATCCCCATGTCCTCGAGCTCGGCGACCTCGTCGCGGCAGGTGGCCACCACCCGGTCGCAGCCCAGGCCGATCTCGCGTTCCAGGCCGATGCGGGAGGGCGGGCTCGTGTCGGCGCCGCCCTGGTGCCTCTTCTTCACCGTTCCCAGCGCGTGGTAGGTGTGCAGCATCGGCAGCCGCAGCTCGCGTGCGGCCGTGAGGGAGGCGAGACCCGACATCCAGAAGTGCGAATGGATCAGGTCGGGGCGCGGGCCGTCCTGCCAGTGGCGGGTGAGGTAGTGGGCGAACTCCCTCATGTGCGGGAGGAGCTCGTCCTTCGGAAGGTATTCGGCGGGGCCGGCCGGGACGTGGTGCACCGTGACGCCCGGGCGCAGGGCGGTGCGGTCGGGCAGGTCCCGGGCATCGCGCCGGGTGTAGACCGTCACGCGGTGGCCGCGGTCGGCGAGCGCCCCGGCCAGGCAGGCCACGTGGACGTTCTGGCCCCCCGCGTCGACTCCGCCCAGGGTCGCGAGCGGGCTCGCGTGCTCGGAGACCAGCGCGAGGGACATCGGCCGGCGGGAACGGCGGGCCAGGACGGTCGGCCTCGGCGAGAACGACGTCATGACCGCACCTCCGTCATCAACCGCTCCCAGTCGTCCAGGAAGCGTTTGAGGCCGTAGCGTTCGAGGGCGGCCTGGCGGGCTCGGGCGCCGTCTTCGGCCGCGGCCTGCGGTTCGTCCAGGTAGTGCCGGGCCGCTCGGGCCAGTACCTCGGGCCGGGTGGACAGGACGCCGGTGCCGGGCGGCACCGCCTCGACGGCTTCGGTGGAGGCCAGTGCCACGACGGGCATGCCCAGGTGCATGGCCTCCAGCAGCGACAGTCCGAGCGACGTCCAGCGCACGGGGTGCAGGTAGAGGCGGCGCTGCGCCATTTCGGCGTGCAGCCGCCGCTGGGGCAGCTCGTGCGAGCGGCACCGGTCGGCGGGCAGGCCCAGATGTTCGGCGAGGCCCTCGGTGCGCATGCCGAACACGTCGAGCGGCGCGGAGCGTGCCAGCATCGGCAGGAGGTCCGTGCCGGTGTGCCGGCCCCGGCGCACCGGCTCGTTGACGACGACGGCGGCGCGGGGCAGGGCGCCCGTGTAGAGGTGGCCGGGATCGACGATCCCGTGCTCGATGACCTCGGTACGAGTGGCGCCGTTGTCCCAGAACAGCCGGTTGAAGTGCGTGACGTGCACCAGCGTCAGGTCGTCGCGGTCGGCGCAGGGGTGGCGGGTGCGGGGCACGTCGCCGTCCGGTGCGTTGTGTTCCAGGTAGACCGCGGGCACGTCCCGGCCCGGGCGGCGCCGCAGCCAGCGCTCGGCGAGTTCCGCCTCGTGGGGCCGTTGCAGGACGACGAGGTCCACGGGGGTGTCGGCGAGTTCGGCGGGGCTCACCTCGCGGACGGATTCCGGCCAGTCGAAGGTCCGGGCCCGTCCCAGTCCGTCGGGGCCCCGGTCCGGCGTGACGGGGACGAGGTAGGTGTGGGGTCCCTGGACGAAGGCGGTCGTCCAGGAACCGTGGACGTGCCACAGCAGGATGTTCATACGGTTGCTCCTCGGTCTCTCTCGCCCCGGTCCGCCGTGCGGGCCGGTCTCCCGTTCACGGGCGGGCCCAGGAGCCCGGCCACGGCCGCCAGCAGCTCGTCGTCGCCGACACCGTCCAGGCAGGGGTGCCCGGGCACCGGGCAGTCACGGGCGCGGCTGGCGGCGCAGGGCGCCGTCTGGTCGCCGAGCAGGACGTGGGGCACCCGGTACGGCCGCCAGCGTTCGGCCGGCACGACGGGAGCGAAGGCGCAGACCACCGGGGTGCCCACGGCGCAGGCCAGGTGCATGGGGCCGGTGTTGCCGGTCACGACGACCCCGGCGCCCGCGAGCACGCCCGCCAGTTCGTGGAGGTCCCCGGTGACACCGCCCAGGTCGAGGCCGTGCCGGCCCGCCACCTCGGCGGTCAGGTCCTTCTCCGCCGGGCTGCCGGTGACGACCACGCGATGGCCCGCCCCGTGCAGGGCGGCGGCGGCGCGTGCGGCGCGGCCCGGACTCCACCTGCGGGCGGCGACCGCGGCCCCCGGGTGCAGCACGACGTACGGTTCGGGGCCGGTCAGCCGCGTCGAGTCGGGCGGCGGTTGGATGCCGAGGGCGCCGTCGTCACCGGGTGGCAGCCGGTAGCCGAAGGCGCGGACGAGGTCGAGTGGGGCCTCCGCCTCGTGGCGGCCGGGCCGGCGGTGGTGCCTGAGGTCGAGCAGGGAGCCGGGGTATTCCTCGCAGTCGGCGGCGACCCGCTCCACGCCCGCGAGGGCGAGCAGGAGGGCGGCCGGCAGCGGGCTCTGGTGGTACGACACCAGGATCACGCCCCGGTCGAAGCGGCCCGCGGCCAGGGCGTCCACCAGCAGTCCGCATTCCTCGCGGGAGGTCCTGCCGGGTTCCAGGCCGACCCAGGGGGCGTCGTAGACCAGGACCTGGTCCACGCCGGGCAGCAGACGGGCCGCCGGGACCCCTTGGGGGCCGCAGAGCAACGTGGTGTGCGAGGACCCGGCCGCCACGGCGCGCACGGCGGGACCGGCCAGCAGGACGTCCCCTGCGCTGTCGAGGCGCACGACCAGGCTGCGCGGGGCGCTCATCGTACGGTTCCGCACGGGCGTGCCGGCTCGTCGGACGCCAGGATCAGGCGGACGGCGGCGAGGAGGTCGGGCGCCGTCTCGCGGGCGGTGGCGACCTCGTCGGGCCGGGTGACGGGGGTGGGCACCAGGATGGCACGGGCTCCGGCGGCCTCGGCGGCCCCTACGTCGGCGCCGATGTCGCCCACGACGACGGTGTGTTCGGGGGTCGCGCCGAGCCTTTCGCAGGCGGCGAGGACCAGGCCGGGCGCCGGTTTGCGGCAGCCGCAGCCGTGGTCGGGGCCGTGCGGGCACACCGCCCACACGGCGAACGGGCCGAGCAGCGCGTCGACGCGCCGGCGTACGGCCTCCACCTGGCTCCAAGTCAGGAGGCCGCGGGCGACGCCGGATTGGTTGCTGACGACGCCGACCGGGATCCCCCGCTCGCGGAGGGCCGCGACGGCGGCGCGGGCGGACGGCATGGGGGTCACCCGGTCCGGGTCGCCGTTGTAGGGGACGTCGACGACGAGGGTTCCGTCGCGGTCGAAGAGGACCGCCTGCGGCAGCCGGCCGGCGGCTTCCCGCGCGCCGCGCGGCCGGGGGGCCGGGCGGGGGGCGTCCCACACCCAGGGGCGTGTGCGGGGCAGGGCGCCGTGGTGCCGTCCGGTGGGCGGCGGCCTCATGTCCGCACCCGTTCGCGCGGGGCGTGCCGGGGATCCGCCGCGTCCCGCCGCGCCGGATGCGCGGGCCCGAGGGGGCGGGCGCCGCGGTGGGCGAGGTGGCCCCTCAGCCAGTGCCAGGTGGCGACGGGCGGGATGAGCAGGCTGGTCACCGCCATCGTCAGGGTCTCGGTGCGGGTTTTGGGCCCGGGCGCGATCCGGGCCGCGGCGAACTCGGCGGTTCCGGCCAGCCACCCGGCCGCGCACACGGTGGCAGCGCCGGGCCGGCCCGACAGGGCGCAGCCGACGGCGGCGCAGCCCGCCGCGGTGACGGCGAGGTGCCGGCGCAGCCGCCCGCGCGGGGCCGCGGCCCGCTCCCACCAGTCGGATCCGTGCAGGCGCCGCATCAGGACGTCGTCGGCGTTGCCCGCCTGGACGCGCACGGACACCCAGCGGTCGACGGGCCGCACGGGATGTGTGGTGCGGCGCGTGCCGGCGGCGAGGGTCCAACCTCCGTCGAGGAGGCGCAGGGCCAGGTCGGCGTCCTCCCGGAAGGCCCGGGGGAAGCGTTCGTCGAAGCCGCCGACACCCTCCAGCGCCTCGCGCCGGAAGGCCATGTCGGCGGTGATCCAGCGGGCCGTGGCCAGGCCGGCGGTGTTGCGCTCCCAGTCCGTGGGACGGCGCCCGGGCGGAAGCGGTACGTCGATGCGGGCGGTGACGGCGGCGGTGTCGCGGGACGCCGTGGTGAGGTCGCGCGTGAGGTCGCGGCCCCACGTGGGCCCGGGTACCACGTCGTCGTCCAGGAAGACGATCCACGGCACCCGGCCGGCCGACCGGGCCCCGGTGTTGCGGGCGGCGGCCGGGCCGCGGCCCGCGCCGGCCACCACGGTGGTCACCGGCAGGAGCGCCGGCGGCACGTCCAGGGCGGGGGGCACGGAGCCGGGGCCCGGGCGGTCGTGGACCAGGACGACCGCCGCCGGACCGGTGCCGTCGGCCGTGGCGGCCGCGAGGGCTTCCAGGCAGACCCGGAGGCTGGGCCTGCCCAGGGTGGGGACGACCACGGCGTACGGTTCGGGGGCCTGCTGCCGGGTCAATGCGGTCACGCTTCCCCCTCGGTGCGGAACAGCGGGCCCCGCCGGACGGCGTACGGGCCGATGGCGAGCAGGTCCACGGGGGACGAGCCGAAGCACTCCAGGGCGTCCCGGGGGTCGTCCACCATGGGCCTTCCGGCCGTGTTGAGACTGGTGTTGACGACCACCGGCAGTCCCGTGCGCCGCTCGAACTCGGTGAGCATGCGCGCCACGAGCGGTTCCCGCTGAGCGTCGACGGTCTGGATGCGCGCCGTCCCGTCGACGTGGACGACGGCCGGGATGCGCTCCCGCCAGTCGGTGGCCACGTCGTGGACGAAGAGCATGTACGGGCTGGGGATCGGGCCGTCGAAGATCTCGGCCGCCCGTTCGGCCAGCACCATGGGCGCCACGGGCCGGAACTGCTCGCGGCCCTTGACGTCGTTGAGCCGTTCCAGGTTCCCGGCGTGGCCGGGATGCGCCAGCAGGGAGCGGTGGCCCAGGGCGCGCGGCCCGTACTCGGAACGCCCCTGGAACCAGGCGACGATGGCGTTGTCCGCGAGGGCCTCGGCGACGGTCTCGGCGATGTCCGGTGGCCGCTCGAAGGGTACGCCGGCCGTCTTGAGCCAGGCGCCGATCTCCGCGTCGGACCAGTCGCGGCCGAGGTCCGCACCGGTCATGGGTTCGGGGTCGTCGCCCGCTCCTGCGGCGAGGAGGAGCGCCGAGCCGAGGGCCGTTCCGGCGTCGCCGGCCGCGGGCTGCACCCAGACCCGGGAGAAGGGGCCCTCGCGGGCGATGCGGGAGTTGGCGACGCAGTTGAGGGCGACGCCCCCGGCCAGGGTGAGCACGTCGTCGTGGGTGCGGCCGTGCAGCCAGCGCGCGAGGTCCAGGAGCGTCTCCTCCAGCACGGCCTGGGCGCTCGCGGCGACGTCCGCGTGGGCGGCGGTCCACGGCTCGTCCCCGCCGCGGGGCGGGCAGAACTCCTGCCAGGGGACGCCGGTGGCGTGGAAGCCGCCGTCCCCGGTCGGGTACACGTACCGCCTCAGCTCGTCCAGCATGCGCGGGGTGCCGTGGGAGGCGAGGGCCATCACCTTGAACTCGTCGGAGGACCTCAGGAAGCCCAGGTGGGCGGTGAGTTCCTCGTAGACCAGCCCCAGGGAGTGCGGCAGGTCCTGCGCGTACAGCGGTTCCAGCCGGTTGCCGGTCCGGCGCGCGGCCAGGTGGGAGGCGCGTTCCCCCCGCCCGTCGAGGACCAGCACGGAGCTGGTGCCGGCGCCGTCGGCGGCGAACGCGCCGGAGGCGGCGTGCGCCATGTGGTGGGGTACGAAGCGGACGAGGGCCGGGTCGAGCCCGGGGAGCGCCGTGGCGAGGAAGCCCGGGGCCTCGCGGGCGTAGGTCTGCCGCAGGTGGTCCCACGGGTCGTGCAGGCCCAGGGACTCGGCGGGCTGGGCCAGGGCCGGATCGTAGGAGTAGGCGACGGCGTCCAGGTCCTGCGGGCGCAGGCCGGCGCGGCTCAGGCACCATGCCGCGGCCTGCTCGGGCAGCTCCCAGGCGGAGAACGGCAGGGGCCGTTTGCCGTGTTTGCGGCGGGAGAACCGCTCCTCCTCGGCCGCGGCGACCGTACGGCCGTCGATGACCAGGGCGGCGGCGGGGTCGTGGAAGAGCGCGTTGATGCCGAGGATGCGCATGGCGGAACGGACCTTTCGGCTGTGGGACGTACGGGGTGCCGGCGCCGGTGCGGGCGCCGGACGGCAGGACGTGCTCGCGGGTCAGTTGCCGGGGTGGTCGCGGAACCAGGCGATGGTGCGGCGCAGCCCTTCCTCGGCCGTCACGAGCGGTTCCCACTGCAGCTTGTCGCGGGCCAGCGTGATGTCGGGGCAGCGCACGGCGGGGTCGTCGGTGGGACGCTCGACGAAGCTGATCTCCGAGGTGGAACCGGTCAGTTCGATGATCCACCGGGCCAGTTCCAGCATGGTGAGCTCGTCGGGGTTGCCGAGGTTCACAGGCCCCGGCATACCGTGGGCGGCGGCGTCGAGGATGCCGGAGACGGTGTCGTCGACGTAGCAGAGCGACCGCGTCTGGAGGCCGTCGCCGGTGACCGTCAGCGGTGCGCCGGCCAGGGCCTGGCGGATGAAGGTCGGCACGGCGCGGCCGTCGTAGCCCCGCATGCGCGGGCCGTAGGTGTTGAACAGGCGCACGACGCAGGTGTCGGTACCGAGCGCCGCGTTGTGGGCCGTGGTGAGGGCCTCGCCGAAACGCTTCGCCTCGTCGTAGACGCTCCTCGGACCGACCGGGTTGACGTGGCCCCAGTACCGCTCGTTCTGCGGGTGCTCCAGCGGATCGCCGTAGACCTCGGAGGTGGACGCGAGGAGGAAGCGGGCTCCCGCGCGGTGGGCGAGCTCCAGCGCGTTGCGGGTGCCGAGGCTGCCCGCTTCCAGCGTGTGCAGGGGCAGCCGCAGGTAGTCGGCGGGAGAGGCCGGGGAGGCGAGGTGGAGGACCAGCTCGGGCGGCCGCTCCACGGTGAAGGGCCGGGAGACGTTCGCCTCCCGGAGGGTGAAGCCGGGCCGGCCGACGAGGTGGGCCACGTTCTCGGGCCGTCCCGTGCTGAAGTCGTCGACGCAGGTGACGGCGGTACCCGCCTCGATCAGGGCGGAGCACAGGTGCGAGCCGACGAAGCCCGCACCGCCGGTGACGACCGCGTGCTCCCAAGTCCGTGATGTGTGAGGGCCCATCGTGTTCTCCTCGTGAACAGGCGGAGAGCGCGGGACGCAGGGATCGAGGGCCGGCGACCGGCGCCGTCTCGCACCTGGGAACAACCCGCAGGGTGCCCTCAGCCTGCCCGAGCACCTGGCGTACCGCTCGGGGAAGCAGCGCATTCGGGTGACGACCCGTGGTGACCGGCCGTCGCCCCGGGGCACGGCGCCGTCCCTGGCCCGGGGCGGCGGCCGGTGGCTGCGGACGGGTGACCGGGCCCGCGCCGCGGCGTGCCGCGCCCCGGCCGGGAGCCGCGGAGCCGCTGTGGCGGGGCCCGCGGGTCCGTCCCCCGTACGACGGGTGGGCCCGGGGAACGGTCTTGGACGGGGGTTTCGGCTGTGGCGACGGGCAAGGTGAAGTGGTTCGGCGCCAGGATGGGCTTCGGCTTCATCGTCCAGGACGACGGGGGCCCGGAGGTCTTCGTCCACTACTCCTCGCTCCAGGGAACGGGCTTCCGGGTCCTGCGGGAGGGCCGGCTCGTGCGCCATGAGGAACACCGGCGGAGGTCACGCTCGCGCCCGCCGCTGTCCTGGGGCGCGCCGCCGAGGACGGCGTCCCGGTCGGCGGTTCCGGCTTGGTCTGCACCCGGCCCAGATGGGCCTTGATCGAGGACAGCGAAGCACCTCGGCGGCAGGGCGGCTGCATCCCCGCGGCACAGGCGCCGGGTGACTCCGGATGCCCTCACTGTTGTCGAGGATCATCTTGCAGCCCGTCCGCGCCAGTTCCTGGTCGTCGGCGATCACCGCGCTGATGGACACCCGCACTCCTCCTCTGCTCGGGGCACGGCCCGCTCCGGGTCGTCAGGAGGCCGGAGCGGGGCCGAGGTACTTCTCCAGCCAGTCCGCGGCGGCACGGCGGTAGAGCCTGCGGTTGTCCGCCCGCAGGAACTCGTGGCCCTCGTCGCGCAGGGTCAACTGCCGCGCCGGCACGCCCCGCTCGCGTGCCGCCCGGATGAACTGCTCCGACTCGGTGGGCGGCACGTTGGTGTCGTGCTCGCCGTGGACCGCCAGGACCGGAGCGCGCAGCTGGTCGACGCGGCTCATCGGGGACAGGGCGCGCAGCAGTTCGCGGTCGTGCTCGGGGTGGCCGTACTTGGCGGCGGCGGACTGCGCGATCCACGGCTCCGTGCCGGCGAAGAAGGTGGCGAAGTCCGACATCCCGCAAACCGCGACCCCGGCGCGGAAGAGGTCCGGATGCCATACCAGGGAGGCCATGGTGAGGTAGCCGCCGTACGAGCGGCCCATCACGCCCAGGCGTACCGGGTCCGCGTAGCCGAGTGAGACGACGTGTGCGGCGCAGTCGGCGACGTCGTCGATCGCGGCGAACCGGCCCTCGCCGAGGTCGGCGTCCACGAAGGAGCGCCCCCAGCCCGAGGACCCGCGCACGTCAGGCGCGAACACGTCCAGACCCCGGCCGAGGAGCTCGTGGTAGAGCGGGCTGAACACCGGCCGTTCCTGTTCCTCCGGGCCGCCGTGCAGGTGGATGACGCACGGCGCCGGCCGGCCCGGGTCCTGGCCCGGCGCCCGGTAGTACCAGCCTCCGAGCGTCAGCCCGTCCCGCGCGGGGCAGCGCAGCGGTACGGGGCGTACGGGAGGCCGGCCGGGCGGCACGGCGTCCTCGTCCCGCGCCGACCAGCCCGCGCGTACGGACAGCAGGCCCGGGTCGAGTTCCCAGATGCCGGGCCTGCGCCGGGACCCCGACAGCGCGGCGAACAGTCCGCCGCGCTCCAGCGGGGCGATGCGGGTCACCACTTCGTGGGGCAGGTCCGGTCGGTGCGGGGGCCCGGGCGCACCGTCGTCGTCGGCGGCGGGCAGGTCCACGCTCTCCAGCTCGGTCGCGCCGTGCACGTTCCAGGCGAGGAGCGCCCACCGGCCGTGGTCGGGCAGGCTCAGCAGGTCCAGGGCCGCCCCCTCCCGGGCCGTCGCGACCGACACCGCGCGCCCCGCGCCCTCGTCGTCCAGCCGGATCCGCAGCAGGGCCGCGAACTCGCGGTCCGTGTCGCTGCGCAGCCACAGCGTCCGCGCGTCGGCGGAGAACCGGCCGATCCAGGGATCCCCGTCGGCCACGTGCAGGGAGAAGGTGGTGCGGCCGGAGGCGGTGTCGAGCACGAGAGCCTGACGCCGGCCGCGCGGACCGCGCCGGACGAGCGCGAAACGCCCGTCCGCGCTCATGTCGCACACGCGCAGCGACGCCGCTCCCTCCTCGCCGTAGAGCAGGACGGGGGCATGGGCTCCGTCCGGGTCCAGCAGATAGGCGGCCAGCCCGCCGCTGCGCACCTGCTCGCCGCTGCGGAGCCGGCCGAGGTCCGGGACGGGGCCGGCCGACGCGAGCACGGACGGTGCGGGCTCCGGGGCCGGGGCCTGGGGCGCCGAGCCCGCGCCGAGCAGGGTCGCCGTGCCGCCGCGCTCGGACCAGGCCGCACCCGGGGCCCTCGCGCCGGTCGGCGGCCCGCCGTCGGCGTCCGGTGCGAGGTGCCCAGGTCCGGCGTGCTCCGCGCCCGACGCGGAGGGTTGGGCGACGGTGACGGTGAGGGCGGAGCCGTCGCGGGCCCAGCAGCCGAGGTGCGCCGAGCTGCCGGGTTCGGCGCCCGCGAGGACCTGCCTGCCGGTTCCGTCCGGGCGCACCACCAGGACGCGGGTGTGCTCGCCGCCGCCGGGTGCGGAGGTGTAGGCGATCCAGCGCCCGTCGGGCGACCAGGAGACCTCGGTGACCGGGTCGGGGTCGCCGTCCAGCACGTGGGCCTCGGCCCCCCGGGCGGGTCCGCTCCACAGTTGCGGGACTCCGGCGCGGTCGCAGATGAACGCGACGTACTCCCCGGTCGGGTCCGCCGAGGGGTACCAGCATCCGTGGGCGGTGAGCAGCGTGGGCGGGTCGGCGCTGCGGTGGTCGGGCAGCCGTACCGGCGCGGGCGCCGGCGCGGCCGGGCCGGCGGCGCGGTCCCCCCGCGGGGGTCCCGCCGCCAGGCCGACGGCCGTCACGAGCGGCCCGGCATCGCGGTCCAGGACATCAGGGGGAACCGCTGCTGCCGTCGCGTGGGTCGTACCGAATGCGTGCTCGACGTTCGACTGCTCCAGGGGCATGGCCACCTCTCCCAGGCTTCCGCTTGCGGACCGTTCCCACCACTCAGCGGATGCCGTGCGCCTGGAGCCAGATCTCCAGTGACGCCACCTGCCACAGCGTGTTCGCACCGCGCCTGGCGCGGTGCTCGTTGGGCGCCGCGAGCATCTTCTCCACGAAGCGCTCGTCGAATATCCCGCGCCGGCGCGCCTCGGGTGCCCGCAGGGCGTCCCGTACCCGGTTCAGTACGGGCTGAGCCATGTGGCTGACCGCGGGGACCGGGAAGTATCCCTTCGGCCGGTCGACGACCTCGCGGGGCAGTACCGCGCGGCCGACGTCCTTGAGCACGGCCTTGCCGCCCTGCGCGAGCTTCAGCCGGGGCGGGCAGGCCGCCGCCAGCTCGACGAGCTCGTGGTCCAGGAACGGCACCCTCGCCTCCAGGCCCCACGCCATGGTCATGTTGTCGACCCGCTTGACCGGGTCGTCGGGCATCAGCGCGTGGACGTCCATGCGCAGGGCGGCGTCGAGGGCGGTCTCGGCCCCGGGGGCGGCCGTGTGCCGGTGGACGAACTCGGTCGACGCGTCGTGGTCGGCGGCGAAGTCCGGGTGCAGCAGGGCGGTGAGCTCGGCGTGCGTGCGGTCGAAGTACGCCTCGATGTAGGTGTCTGCCGCGCCGGCGCGGGTGGCCGAGGCGATCTGCGGGTACCAGTGGTAACCGGCGAAGACCTCGTCGGCGCCCTGGCCGCACAGCACGACCTTGACGTCCTTGGAGACCTGCTCGGACAGCATGTGGAAGGCCACCGCGTCGTGGCTGACCATCGGCTCGCTCATGGCGCCGATCGCGGCGTCCAGGGCGGCCGGGAGCCGGTCGGAGCTGATCATGAACTGGTGGTGGTCGGTGGAGAAGTGCCGGGCGACCAGGTCCGAGTAGTGGAACTCGTCGCCGTCCTGGCCGTTCTCCTCCTCGAATCCCATCGCGAAGGTCGGGATGTCCCCGTGGCCCTCCTCGGCGAGCATCGCCACCATCAGGCTGGAGTCCAGGCCGCCGGACAGCAGCACCCCGACCGGGACGTCCGCCACCGTACGGCGCCGTACTGCCCTGCGCAGCGCCTCGTGCACCGCCTCCTGCCACAGCCCCGGGTCGTCGCCGAGGTCGGCGTGCCTGGTGTAGTCGGGCTGCCAGTAGCAGTGGTCGTGGTGGGTTCCGTCGGGCTCGACGACGCGGACCGTGGCGGGCGGGATCTTCCGTACGCCGGCCAGCACGGTGCGCGGCGCGGGCACGGTGCCGTGCCAGCTCAGGTAGTGGTGCAGGGCGACCGGGTCGATGGAGGTGTCCACTCCGCCGCCCGCCAGCAGCGCCGGCAGGGAGGAGGCGAAGCGCAGGCGGTCGCAGTCCTGGGTGACGTACAGGGGCTTGATGCCGAGCCGGTCGCGCCCCAGCACGACCCGTCCCGTCCGCTGCTCGACCACGGCGAAGGCGAACATGCCGACGAGGAACTCGACGCAGTCCGGCCCCCACTCGGCGTAGGCCTTGACGACGACCTCGGTGTCGGAGTCCGAGAAGAACCGGTGGCCCAGCTTCTCGAGGCGGGCGCGCAGTTCCCGGTAGTTGTAGATGCAGCCGTTGAAGACGCCCGTGAGACCCGTTCCCGGGTCGACCATCGGCTGCGCGCCCCGCTCGGACAGGTCGATGATCTTCAACCGTCTGTGACCGAGGGCCACGGCTCCTTGCGACCACGACCCGCGTCCGTCCGGTCCGCGCTGCTCCATCGCATCGGTCATGCGTTCGACAGCGGCCAGGTCGGGACGCCTGCCGTCGAAACGCACCTCACCACTCAGGCCGCACACGGGGCACCTCCCTCGGAAACGGCGCCCCGGGGCGCCCGTGAGACCTCTTCGAACCCATGGGGCCAGGTCACGTACACCATTCGTCTGCACTCCTGTGCCGGTTCGGCCTGCACGGTTCAGCAGGCCCGAACGGGCGGTCGACATGTCCGGCGCCTGCCCGGCCAGACGGCGCTTAAGCCGATGTTTTGCCCGAGCGACGATCACAGGGCGCCGTTCCGGGCCGCGAAACCGGGGCCGCGACGGCCGCCGGGGCGGCCGCCGTCCCCGTCACGCACAGTCGCCAGCCGTCAGGTCCCGTCGAACTCCATGGCCTTCGCCGCGGCCGCCTCGCGCTCGGCCAGACCCGCCTCATCGGCGGCGATGACCGCGTAGCGCCACGACCGGCCGTCCGGCGGGGCGTCCGCGTACAGCACGACCCCTTCACCGGTCGCCGGGTCGAACGCGAGGTGGTGGTCGCGCAGCCGGTCGAGGGCCTCCGCGAAGCCGAAGGGCCGGCCCGTGCGCCGCTTGGACACGGCCCAGGCCGGCCGGGGCAGACCCGACGCCGCCACCAGCCGGGTGACCATCGCGAAGGGCGTGGTGGTCGCGGTGCGGCGCACGTTGCTCTCACTGGCGTACGCCACACCGTCCGTGTCGACGAGGGCGTCCACTCCGAAGGGCCCGAGGTATCCCTGTCCGGCGAGGTGGCGCCCCAGTGCCAGCCCCCACTCCTCCAGCTCGCCCGCCACGTGCGCGCAGGACGGCGGAAGAGGGGAGACGTATCCGGTGAACGAGCCCTGCTCCGTCCGCATCGCACCGCTGAACAGGGCGCGCGTTCCGGAGGCGGTGTTCTCCATCTGGATGCTCACCGACTCGGCCACGGGCAGGCATTCCTCCACCACCCAGGTGCCCTGGGGGCCGCCCACGGACTCCAGCGCCGGCCCCGTCCCCGCCACGTCCCCCCGGGCGAGGAAGCGCAGACCGTGGCCCCCCGCCGAGCGGTCGGGTTTGACCACCACCCGCTCGTGCCGGCGCAGCATCCGGTCCACGACCTCCGCCACCTCCGGGCGGCGGCACACCTGCCCTTCCGGCAGCCGCATGCCCACCCGTTCGGCCGCCCGGCGGAAGCCCGCCTTCGTGTTCAGCAGCATCGTGACGGGCAGCGCGGCGGCAGCGTCCTCGACCGTGGGGTACGGGTGCACGGTGATGCCGAGCTCCCGTGCGAAGCCCAGGGCGGACGCGTCCATGGCGGTGGGCACCAGGGCGGTGCCCGGCCGGCCCGTATGGGCCCGTACCCGGTCCATGAGCCCGGCCCGGCGGACCGCGTCGGCGAGGGGGACGGCGCCTGCCGGCGGCACCTCGATGACCGCGGCCTGCGCGCCGGACACTCCCGTCAGGCCGCTCACGTAGCGGCTGAACTCCCCGCTCAGCGGCCCGGGACTCACCAGCACGTCCCCGGGCCGCAGCAGCCACGCCTTGCGCGGCGCCTGCTGCGCCCACTGCGCCAGTACCTGCCCTTCCTCGAGGTCCACCGCCAGGTCCGAGAGGAAGTTCGCGAAGACGACCTGCGGAGCTGCTTCCGGTGCGTCCACCGCTGTGTTCACCGCTGTGTTCACCGCTGTTTCCTCCAGGTGCGCGGGTGCGCTCCGGCGGACCTCCGGAGCGGGTCGGGTTTCCAGGGTGCCGGAGGAAGGCCGGAACGGCTGAGCGCAGCGGGCACGGCGGACCTCCGGAAGCCGGTCGCAGCCCCGGTCACCACCCCCGGTTCGGGGCCCGGCGAACGGCGCGCATCAGGGTCGGATTCCTGGGCAGCCGCCGGGTATGAACCGACTTCCCGACACCGGACGCTCCGGACGCTCCTATTGGATGGAGACGGCCTCCATGCCGTCCTTCGCACCGCTCTCGGGCGCCGTGGAGGCGGATGCCGCTGTCATCGGCAGCGGCATCGTCGGCCTCAGTACGGCGTGGGAACTCGCCCGCGCGGGGCTGACGGTCATCGTGCTGGAAGCAGACCGGTTGGCGAACGGCGTGACGGGCCATACGACGGCCAAGCTGACCGCCCTGCACACCGCCGTGTACGACACGCTGCGGAGCAAGCACGGGGAGGACGCCGCCCGCCGGTACGCCGCTTCGCAGAGCGCCGCCCTGCGGCACGTCATCGAGGTCTCCGGGGAACTGGGCATCGACTGCGAACTGGAGAGGCGCCCGGCGTTCACCTACTGCGAGCAGCCCGAGGGCGTGGACGCCCTGCGCGCGGAGGCCGACGCGGCGCGGTCGGCCGGTCTCAGCGCCTCGTTCGTCACCGAGACCGGTCTGCCCTTCCCCGTCGCCGGCGCCGTCCGGGTCGAGGACCAGGCCCAGTTCCATCCGCTCAAGTACCTGCGCGGGCTCGTCGAGGACATCGTCGCGCGGGGCGGCCGGATCCACGAGGGCACCCGGGTCACCGAGCTCGACGACGGCGATCCGTGCCGGCTCACCACCGACTCCGGGGCCACCGTCTCCGCCCGGCACGTCGTCGTCGCCACGCACCACCCCCAGTTCGACAAGGCGATGCTCGCCACGCGGCTCTCCCAGCACCGCGACCTGGTCGTCGCGGGCTCCGTGGACGGACACCACGACCCCGGGGGCATGTACATCACGGAGGAGGGCGGCAAGCGGTCCGTCCGCACCTCGCCGCTGGCGGACGGCAGCCGCCTGGTGATCGTCACCGGGGAGGCGTTCAAACCGGGCACCGGCGAGGACACCGAGGCCGGCTACGCCCGTCTGCGGGCCTGGACCGAGCAGCACTTCCCCGGCGTCACGATCACCCACCAGTGGGCCGCGCAGGACAACAGCTCCACGGACACGCTGCCCCTCATCGGCCGCCTGCCCACCAAGGGGGACAACGTCTACGTCGCCACCGGCTTCGCCGGCTGGGGCATGACGGGCGGGGTGCTGGCCTCGACGGTCATCGCGTCGCTCGTCCGCGGTGAGGAGGAGCCCTGGGGCGGTCTGTACGATCCCGGCCGCGTCGGCCCGGCGGTGAAGACCGCGCCCTCCTACCTCAAGGAGCAGTGGGAGGTCGGCAAGCACTTCGTCAAAGACCGCCTGGACACCCTCGGCGAGGGCACCGACGGCCCGGTCGAGAGCCTGCAGCCCGGTGAGGGCACCGTGGTGCGCTCCGGTGGCAAGCCCTGCGCCGTGCACCGCGACGACCAGGGCGAGCTGCACGCCGTGTCCGCCGTCTGCACCCACATGGGATGCCTGGTCGCTTTCAACAACGCCGAACGGACCTGGGAATGCCCGTGCCACGGCTCCCGGTTCGGGGTCGACGGCGAGGTCCTCCAGGGGCCGGCGCAGAGCCCGCTCGAACGCCGGGATCCCGGGGAACTCTGAGCGCTCCGCACGCGGCCGGGTGTTCCGACGCGCGGAGCCCCGGCCGCCGTACTAGGCCTTGGCCCTCCCGAGCGCCGACGGCGCCAGGGTGAAGTATGCGCCCGTGCTGTGCACCTGCGCCGTACCCGTGCCCGCGAAGTGGGCGGGGATCACGAGTTCCCGCCGTTCCGCGGCCCGTTGCAGGACGCGGCGGCGGGAGCGCGCCGCCTGCTCCGGGTCCAGGCAGAAGCAGCTGTTGCAGGAGGGGTCCAGGATCTGGACCGGGCTGTGCAGGAGGTCTCCGGTGAAGACCGCCCGGTCCGTGCCGGAGTCCAGGCGCAGCACGCTGGAACCGGGTGTGTGTCCGGGTGCCGACTCCAGGGTGAGGTGCTCGTCGATGCGGTGCGTGCCGTCCCACAGCACCGCCTGGCCGGCGCGGTGGACGGGCGCGACACTGTCCTCGTAGACGAGCCGGTCCTGCCGGTGAAGGCCCTTGCCGTAGGCGTTGTCCGGCCCGAAGTGGTGGTCGTCGGCAGCCGGGATGAGGTAGCGGGCGCGGGGGAAGGTCGGTACCCACTCCCCGCCGGCGTCGCGGGTGTTCCAGCCGACGTGGTCGGCGTGCACGTGGGTGTTGACGACGGTGTCGACGTCCTCGGGGCGGATTCCGGCGCGGGCCAGGCGGTCGAGGAAGTCCCCTTGCCAGTGGTGGAATTCGGGTGAGTCCGGCCGGTCGCGTCCGTTGCCGACGCCGGTGTCGACGAGGACCGTCCGTCCGGCGCTGCGCAGGACCCAGGTCTGCAGGGCCATCACCGCCACGTCCCGGTCGGGTCGCCAGTGGTCGGGGGCCAGCCAGTCCTCGTTGTCCTGCCACATCCGGGCCGGGGCGTCCGGTACGAGGTCGCGGGCGGGGGCGAAGGCGCCCGTCCACTCGACGATCCGGATGACCTCGACGTCGCCCAGGGTGAAGTGCTCTGCACCGCGTTCACGGTCGTTGTTCTCCATGCCCCGACCCTAGGAAGGGGTGGGTGAGCGGCTCAATGCCCCTTCTGCTCAGGAAGATACGCATGCGGCTCGGCTAGCCTGCCCCGATAGACGTGGTGAGCGACGCGATCTCCGCCGTGCGGATCGGACGGCCCTTCTCCGAGCGGTTGCGGGTGGGCGGCAGCTGGTGCGCGCGCCTGGCCCCGTACGAAGGCGCCGGCTTCCACGTCGTCCTGGAGGGCGGGTGCTGGCTGCTGCCCGACGGCGGCTCCCCCGTCGAGCTCGGGCCTGGTGACGCGGTGCTGCTGCCGCACGGCGCCGGACACGTGATGGCCGACTCCCCCGCCGACGCGGCGGCCGTGGCGCGGGCGGTGCCGTTCGAGCCGCAGGTCGGCGCGCGACGGCTGCGCACGGTCGGGCAGGGGCCGGTCACGGCCGAGCTGCTGTGCGGCAAGTACCGGCTGGACCGCAGCCGGGCGCACCCGCTGCTGGCGGAGCTGCCGCAGGTCGTGCACCTGCCGGACCGGCCGGAGGCCGCACCCGAACTGCGGGCCGCCGTCGGCCTGCTCAGCCGGGAGGTGGACGGGCAGCGGCCGGGCTCCGCCATCGCCGTGACCGGCCTGCTCGACCTGCTGCTGGTCTACATGATCCGTGCCTGGACGGGCCGGGGCGGGACCGGGGCGTGGCCGGCCGTGCTGGGCGACCCGGTGGCGGCGGCCGCCCTGCGGGCGCTGCACGCCGACCCCGCCCACCCGTGGACCACCGAGCGCCTGGCCGCCGCCGCGGGCGTGTCCCGGCCGACCCTGGGCCGGCGGTTCACCGCCCTGGTGGGCCGTCCCCCGATGGCCTACCTCACCTGGTGGCGCCTGAATCTGGCGGCCGTCCGGCTCCGGGACACCGCCGATCCGCTGTCCGCGGTGGCGCACGGGGCGGGGTACGCGAGCCCGTACGCCCTCTCCCATGCCTTCAGCCGCGAGTTCGGGACGACTCCGGGCCGGTACCGGGCGGCGGTGCGCGCCGGTACGCAGTCCGTACGCCGCCCCGATCCGCCTCCACCGGGTCCGGCCGCCGGCGAGCCGTCGGCCGGGGCTTGCGGATCCGCGCCCCTGTCAGCCCTGTGACGCGGGCCGGGGGGTCACCCGGTGGCGGAGGTAGACGAACTTCGAGCTGAAGGTGCGGGTCTCGATCAGTTCCAGGTCCACCCGGCGCTCGCTCCGGGGGAAGAAGGGAGTGCCCCCGCCGACCAGCACGGGGTGAACCACGGACCGGTACTCGTCGATCAACCCGGCCGCGGCCGCCTCGGCGGCGAGCGTCGCGCCGCCGATGGCGATGTCCCCCTCCCCCGGCTCGGCGCGCAGCCGCTCGATCTCCTCGGCCACCCCGCCGCGGACCAGGCGGGCGTTGCCCCGCACGTCCGGCAGCGTGGTGGAGAACACCACCTTGGGGAGGGCCTTCCAGAGGGCGGTCCACTCGAGCGAGGGGGCGTCGAGCGCCGGGTCCTCGTCGGCGGTCTCCCAGTACAGCATCGTCTCGTACAACCGGCGCCCCATCAGGTGGACGCCGATCTGCCGGATGTCGTCGATCCAGAAGCGAAAGACCTCCTCGTCGGGTTCGGTCCAGTCGATGCCGCCGTCCGGGTCGACGATGTAGCCGTCCAGTGAGATGTTCATCGAATAGGTCACGTCACGCATCGAAACGCCTCCTCGGTATGAGGAGACAGTAGGCCCGGCGGGCCGGGTGCGGGGGGCGGCCCGCTCGTGCGGACCGCCCCGGGGGTCACTTCGACTGGTAGACGCCGAAGACGTCGAGCACCAGATCGGCGTCCTCGTGACCCTGGTTCCAGAAGGTGATGACGCCGTGCTCGCCGTCGCTCGCCTGCACCAGGTTCGGCACGGTGGTGCCCGCCGTCCAGTTCAGGGTGGAGGAGCCGGGCCGCGGCCCGGCGGGGGCGGCGGGCTCCCCCGGCTCCGGCAGCGGGCCGGGGCCCGGCGCCACGGAGAGGTACCCGGTGCCGCCGGGCTCGGTGACGGTCGCGTTCAGCACGTACGCCTCGACGCCCGTGGCGGCGTCGGGCGTGAACCCGTGCGCGATGTGCTCCCGGGCCTTGAACCGGCCGCCGGGCCAGCCGTACGCCTCCACCCGGGTGTCGAGCGTCCGGAACGGGGTGAACGGCAGGAAGGCGGCCTTGCCGTCCTTGCTGTAGTAGCCGACGACGTCGACGACCACGTGGGTCGGCGACCAGGACCCGTTGAACACCTTGACCGTCCCGTCCGCGGCGACCGGCACGATCACCGCGTTGGCCACCGTCTGGCCGGGCACGAAGTTCAGGTTCGACGCCGTGGGGACCGGCCCGTCACCGGCGGAGGCGGTCAGGTGGCCCGGTCCCCCGGGCTCGGTCACCGTGACGTTCAGCGCCACGGCCGTGATGCCCTGCGGCACTCCGCGCAGACCGCCGATCCGGGTCGTGAAGGCGCTGCGGGCGGCGAGTCGGCCCAGGGGTGCGCCGACCCCCACGCGGGTGTCCACGAACCGGGCGGGGGTCATCGAGGTGTAGCCGCCGGCCGAGGCCCGGGTGAAGTAGCCGGTGACGTCGGCGATCAGGTCGACCGGGGCGGGGCCGCCGTTGTACAGCTCCACGTACCCGTCCTCGCCGACCGGCACGATCACCAGGTTCGGGACGGACCGGCCGGCGGTGTAGTTCAGGTTCGAGGTCTCCGGGCGGTCGTGGCCCGCACCGGGCCAGGCGGTCACGTACCCGCTGTCGACGGTCTCGGTGACCGTGACGTTGAGGGCGACCGCGGTGACGCCCGCCGGGACGGCGGCGTTGCCGGCCACCTTCACCCGGGCGGAGCCCTGCCCGGCGACCTTGCCGGCGGGCGCGCCGGTGCCGTCGCGCGTGTCGAGGAGCCGCGTCGGGGTGTGCGGCGTGAAGTCGGAGCCGGGGGTGAGGAAGGGACCGCCGTTGGTGGCCTGGACGGCGTTGGCGGTGTCGGTCACCGTGACCTTCACCTGGTACTCGCCGGATTTGTCGTAGGTGTGCTTGTGGTGGAGCTCTGTGCTGCCCTGGACGGTGACCGTGTCGGTCTTCCCGTCGCCCCAGTCGACGACGACGTCGAGCGCGAAGTCGGCGCTCGTGATCAGGGTGGTGAGTTCGATCCCGTGCGCGGTGTAGCTGGTACCGCTGACGTCCACGGCGAGTGCCGGGTTGGCCCCGGGATCCAGTGCGGCCGGCGCGTCCTGCGCGGTCCGCGCAGTCTGCGGTGCCGCCGTCTCGGCGCCCGTCCGGGCGTCCGGTGGGGCGCCCCCCGCGGCGGTGGCGGGAAGTGCGGTCCGGACCGTGCGGTCGGCGGGGCTGTGGAAGCCCTCGGAGGTGGACGCCTCGGCTGTCGCCGCGGCCACGCCGGCCGCGACGGGTACGGGATCCGCCGCCTGCGCGGTGCCCGGAAGGATGCCGAGACCTGCTGCCACGAAGGCAGCGGTCATTACGAGTCGGTGGTTGCGCACCGGCCCCCCAGTGATGGTGATGAGCGAAGAGCCGCCACCGTACGTACGGCTTCGGCCACGGCTCACCGCGATCGGCGCGATTCACTCCATCGGGGCCACGGCTTTACCCTCTGTGCGGTTTCCGCTCGAGGGAGCCGGGGAGCGAATCGCCCGGGGTGCCGGCCTGCCCGGGGCCGCGTACCCGGGGTGGACCGCCTTTGACGCGCTCGCACGATCGGTCAACGGGCTGATCGAATCCCTCAGCACCCGAGGCGACCCGTACCGCGGCAGGCAGACCCCCCGCTCACGGCGGGGACACGCGTACGGCGAGGGCGGCGACATCGTCCTCCAGGCGTCCCCGGCTGTAGCGCACGAGGTCGCGGTGCAGAGCCGCGAGCAGTTCTCCGGGCGGGGTCGGGGGCTGGCGGCGCATCCATGCCGACAGCGGGAAGAACTCTCCGTCGCGGGCGCGGGCCTCGGCGATCCCGTCGGTGTAGAGGAGCAGCGTGTCGCCGGGGGCGCAGGTGAAGGTATCGACTTCGTAGTGGTCGCCGATCAGCTCCGCGAGGCCGAGCAGCGGCGAGGGCGTCGGGGACTCCAAGGCCCGCAGTTCCCCGCGGTGCAGGAGCAGCGGCGGGGGGTGCCCGCAGTTGAGGATGTCGATACGGCCGCCCTCGGGCCGGATCTCGACGAGCAGAGCGGTGGCGAACCTCTCCATCGGCCCGTCCGGGGGGAAGGCGGCGTTGTAGCGGGCGCTGCCGGCGTCCAGCCTGCGCGCGATGTCGACCATGTCGGCCTCGCCGTAGGCCGCCTCGCGGAAGGCGTTGACGATCGCCGCGGCCGCCCCCACCGCCGGCAGGCCCTTGCCCCGTACGTCACCGATGAGCAGCCTGACCCCGTACGGCGTGTCGACGACCTCGTAGAAGTCCCCGCCGATGCGGGCCTCCGCCGCGGCCGCGAGGTAGAGCGACTCGATCTCGACGTTCCCGAAACGGCGCGGCATGGGACTGAGCACCACCTGCTGCGCCGCCTCGGCGACGAGGCGTACCTGGAAGAGGGTGCGTTCCCGCTGGAGCCGGACGTGGCTGCCGTAGGCAGCGGCCACGGTGACCGCGATGATCCCCGCGGCCGTCCACCACGTCCCGAGGTCGGGGAAGACGAGGCTCAGGCCGATCATCAGGAGGAGGCAGACCGTCCCGAGCAGGACGGTGGGCAGGACGGGCCACATGGCGGCCGCCAGGGCGGGCGCGGCCGGAAGGAGACGGCTGAAGGCCATTTCGGGCGGCGTGGCGTAGGCCAGGCCGGCGATCACGACCGTCAGGATGACGGGCGACAGCCGGACGAGTCTCCACCGGCCGTAGCGCCGGCGGAGCCTCGGCCGTCCAGACTCGATCACATGTCCCAGACTATCCGCGCGGTGCGGGAACAGCGCTTCGACGGCGGGGGCCGGCCGACTGCTCCACGGGGCCACCGGTGCCGGCCGCCCCGGGCCCGCAGCCTGGTCCAGCCCCGACATCCCGGGCCGTGACGGGTGCTCCACGCGGAGGCGCTATGGAATCACCACGGGCACCGGGAGCGGCAGCCCCCAGCGGGGCGGGCGCCTCGGCCCGAGCCGCCCGGCGGCCCGGCGCGACCCGGTGAACGCACCGACGCGATCGGTGCGGGCCGCGGCGGGCCGGGCGGACGCGGGCTCAGACCTCGCCGCGCCAGGAGCCGGTCTCACGGCCGCGGTCCTCGATGTACTCCTTGAACCGCTTCAGGTCACCGGTGATCTGCCGCTTGACCAGGCCGAGCTTGTCACCGACGTTCTCCGCGAAGCCGTCCGGGTCGTAGTCGAGCTGCAGCATCACCTTCGTCCTGGTGTCGCTCAGGCGGTGGAAGGTGACCACGCCCGCCTGCTTGACCTCGCCGCCCAGCGTCGTCCAGGCGACACGCTCGTCGGGGATCTGCTCGGTGATCTCCGCCTCGAACTCCTTGGTCACCCCACCGATCTTCGCGACCCAGTGGGTCATGGTGTCGGTGCGCTGGTCGATGCGCTCGACGCCGTCCATGAAATGGGGGAACGTCTCGAACTGCGTCCACTGGTTGTACGCGGTGCGCACGGGGACGTCGACCTCGACGGACTCTTCGACTTGCGACACGACAAACATCCTTCCCTGCGTCGGCGGGCACCGGACCCGGCCGTTCCGGGGAGCCCTTCCCCGTGTCGGCGCGTGTGCCCGCGATCCCCGCGGCCATGAGCCCGAACGGCCGCACGATGTCGACCCGGTGGGGATCGGGCACCGTGGCGCGTCGCGCCGCGTCCGCCCGTGCCCGGCCCGTGGAGGGGGTTTACTGCGGGGGACGGGGTACGCGGCGCGGGAGAGCACCTTGGCCGCGGTGGGCGGGAGGCACAGAAGTGAGCTGGGACGCCGATGTGACCGTGGTCGGAGCCGGCGCCGCCGGCCTGTCCCTGGCGGTCGGGCTGACGGAGGAGTCCCTCCCCGGCGCGGTGCGCCGGCCGCGCGTGGTGGTGGTCGAGGCACCGCCGGGCCCGCTGCGCTCCCCCGGCCGCACGTGGTGCTACTGGGAGGCGGGTCCGGGGTCGTACGATGGGCTGCTCAGCGCGAGTTGGGACCGGCTGCGCGTGTACGGGCCGGACGGCGCTGTCATCGACCGGCCGCTGGGCCCGCTGCGGTACAAGATGCTCCGGTCGGACCGGTTCGAGGCGGCCATGTCCGAGCGGCTGCGCACCCGCGGGGTCGAGATACGGCAGATGGCGGTGGAATCGGCGCACGACAGCGCCGACGGGGCGGTGGTCCGCGGCCGGGACGCCGACGGGGCGTCCCGCGTCCTGCGGTCAGGGGTGGTCTTCGACTCGCGTCCGCCGCAGCGGCTCCCGGCCGCCCGGACCGCGCTCCTCCAGCACTTCAGCGGATGGTTCGTGCGGACGGCCGAGTCCGTGTTCGACCCGGCCGCGGCCACCCTGATGGACTTCCGCCTCCCCCAGCCGCCCCGCGGCCTCGCCTTCGGCTACGTGCTGCCGCTGGGCCCCCGTGACGCGCTGGTCGAGTACACGGAGTTCTCCCCGGCGCCCCTGGACGCGGCGGCGTACGAGCGGGCCCTGCGCCACTACTGCGACGCGGTGCTCCGGCTGGGCGCGTTCACCGTGCGGGGGCACGAGCACGGGGTGATCCCGATGTGCGACGGCCGTTTCCCCCGCCGCACCGGACGCCGTGTCTTCCTCGTCGGGGCCGCGGGCGGAGCGACGCGCCCGTCGACGGGCTACACCTTCGCCGCCATCCAGCGCCAGAGCCGGGACCTCGCCGCGGCGGTGCGGGCGGGCCGCTCCCCCGCCGGTGTGCCCGCCGCGCACGGGCGCCGGGCCCTCGCCATGGACGCCGTCCTCCTGCGCGCACTGGACACCGGGCGGGTGGACGGCGGACGGTTCTTCGCCCACCTGTTCTCGACCGTGCCCGCCGAGCGGGTCCTGCGTTTTTTGGACGGCGCGTCCACCCCGTGGGAGGACCTCGGCATCGGGCTGCGCACTCCCGTCGTCCCCATGCTCCGCTCGGTGCTGGACCTGCCCTTCCTCCGACGAAGCGTTCCGGCCGCCTGGCCGGGACACCAGTGAAAGGCTGTCATGACACTGCTGTACGACGACGCCCTGTCGGTCGCCTTCGACCATGCCGCACGCCGCTACGACCTGCTGGTCGCCGCGAGCCCGGGCTACCACGGGCACCTGCGCCGCTCGGCCCGCCGGCTGGGCCTGCGCGACGCGGGCCCCGGTGCCCGCGTCCTGGACCTGGGCTGCGGCACCGGCGCGTCCACGGCCGCGCTGGTGTCCCAGACCCGACGGGCGCGGATCACCGGAGTGGACGCCTCGCGGGGCATGCTGGACCGGGCGGAGGCCAAGTCCTGGCCGCAGGGGGTGCGTTTCGTCCAGGCCTCGGCGGACCGGCTGGGCGAGGCGGGCGTCGGCGGTCCGTTCGAGGCCGTGTTCGCCGCCTACCTGTTCCGCAACGTGCCCGATCCCGGCCGGACGCTGGCCGCCGTGCGCGCCGTGATGGCGCCGGGTGCGCGGATCGCCGTCCACGAGTACGCGCTGAGCGGCAAGCCGGCGCACCGGGCGCTGTGGACGGCCGTGTGCCGGGCGGTGATCATGCCCATGGGCCGGGCGTGCGGGGACGCCGGCCTGTACCGGCACCTGTGGCGCAGTGTGCTGGACTTCGACACGGCGGAGGAGTTCGCGGCGCGGATGCGTGCCGCCGGTTTCACGGACGTGCGGGTGCTGCCGATGCCGGGCTGGCAGACGGGGATCACCCACACCTTCGTCGGGCGGGCGGCGTGAGCGCGCCCCGGCCGGGCCGTGACCGGCGGGCCAGGCGCGTGGCCGGCCGGGACGGGCGGGCGCGTGTCGACGGTGACGGGCCGCAGGTGGCCGTGGTGGGCGGCGGCATCGCCGGGCTGGCCGCGGCCGCGGTGCTCGCCGAACGGGGCGTGTCCGTCACGCTGTACGAGCGGGACGCGCAGCTCGGGGGTCGCGTGGCGGGGTGGCGCACGCAGCTGGCGGACGGGTCGCAGGCGACGATGAGTCGGGGCTTCCACGCCTTCTTCCGGCAGTACTACAACCTGCGGGCGCTGCTGCGGCGGACCGATCCCGGCCTGCACGGTCTGACCGGGCTGCCGGACTATCCGCTGCGCCACCGCGACGGCGGGCAGGACGGTTTCGCCCGGGTGCCGCGGACCCCGCCGCTCAGCGCCCTCGGGTTCGTCGCGCAGAGCCCGTCCTTCGGATGGCGGGACCTGGGCCGGATGGACGCGCGGGCGGCCCTGCCCCTGCTGGACGTCTCGGTGCCCGGTGTGTACGAGGCGCTGGACACGGTGAGCGCGTCGGAGTTCCTCGCCGCGATCCGCTTCCCGGAGGCGGCCCACCACCTTGCCTTCGAGGTGTTCTCGCGCAGCTTCTTCGCCGACCCGGCGACGCTCTCGGCGGCGGAGCTGGTGCTGATGTTCCACATCTACTTCCTCGGTTCCAGCGAGGGGTTGTTGTTCGACGTACCGCGCGAGCCGTTCCCCCAGGCTTTGTGGGACCCCCTGGCCCGGTACCTCGGTGCGCGCGGCGTGGAGATCCGTACCGGGTCGGCCGTGGAGGCGGTGCGGCCCGTCGGGCAGGAGCGGGTGGAGGTCTTCGCCGGGGTGGGGGCCGAGCGGTACGACGGGGTCGTACTGGCCCTGGACACCGGCGGGTTGCGGACCGTGGTCGGTGCCTCGACGGAGTTGGTGGACGGGGCGTGGCGGGCCCGGATCGCGGCGCTGCGGACGGCGCCGCCCTTCCTCGTGTCGCGGCTGTGGCTGTCGCGGCCGGTGGCGGGCGGGCGGCACGGTTTCCTCGGCACGAGCGGCTTCGACGGCCTCGACAACATCAGTGTGCTGGACCGGTGGGAGGGAGAGGCGCACCGCTGGGCGCTGCGGACCGGTGGCTCGGTGGTGGAGCTGCACGCCTACGCGGTCGATCCCTGCGAGCGGCGCGGGGAGGTGGAGGAGCGGATGGTGACGCGGCTTCACGAGGTGTACCCGGAGACCGCGCGGGCCGGGATCGTCGATGTGCGCCACGAGTGGCGCGAGGACTGCCCCCTGTTCACCCTGGGGGGATACCGGGATCGGCCCGGTGTGCGCACGGGGGATCCCCGTGTGGTGGTCGCCGGGGACCTGGTGCGGACGGGTCTGCCGGTCGCGCTGATGGAGCGGGCGGCCACGAGCGGCTTCCTGGCGGCGAACGCGCTGCTGGAGCGCTGGGGGGTGGCGGGCGAGACGGTGTGGACGGTTCCGCAGCAGGGCCGGTCGGCCGTGGGCCGGCTGCTGGCCGGGCTGGGGCGGCGCTCGGCCCCCGCCACCTGACCGTCCCTCCGCCGCCCGCGCCCCCCGCGCCCGGTCAGCCCGGGAAGCGTCCGGTGCTGCGCAGCTCCCAGCGGCGCTCGGCGTAGGCGAGGTCGTCCTGCCACAGGCGGCCCGCCGCACGCCGCACGAGGGGCCGCAGCAGCGGGGCCGCGGTACGGGCGAGGGTGAAGCCGGGACGGTGGGAGGCCGCGAGCACGGCCTCGGTGACCAGGGTGCGGGGGCGGCCGTCGGTTCCGGGGCCCAGCGGGGTGGCGTGGGTTTCCACGACGGAGCCGGCGCCTTCGCCCTCGGTGATCCGCATGACGACGGTGCGGGGGCCGGGCGCGGTGAACTCCGCCGTCACCGGCACCACCACGCGCCGGGCCAGCTTGAAGGAGACGCGCACGGCGAGGACGTCGCTCGAGGCGCCGTCGTCGAGGACGGTGAGGTCGACGAAGGAGTAGGGGTGGAACCAGGCGCCGTGCCAGGGGTCGAGGCGGTTGGCCACGATGTCCTGCGGCTCGCAGGCACCGGTGCCGGTGTACACGGCGGTCAGGGCGCGGTGCGCGGGCGGGCGGAGCGGCACGGCGGGGGCGTCGGAAGGGTCCTCGCCACCGAGTTCGTCCAGTCGCACCCAGGCCAGCACTCCGTCGTCGTGGGCGGGGTAGGGAACCCAGCCGGCGAAGGGGCCGCCGTCGAGCGCCAGGCCGTGCCAGGGGCAGAAGAGGGTGCCGCAGACGACGGGCGCCCCGGCGAGGGCGGCGCCCAGGTGCGGGCAGGCGCCCGGGCCGGCGACGAGCGCGCCGCCGGCGTTGCGCCAGGCCACGACTTCCGTGCCGGCCACGGTGCGCCCGTAGCCGGCGCCCGCGCGGACGGCGTCGCTGGGACCGAGGACGTACCAGTTGCCGGAGGGCCGGGCTTGGGCGCGTTTGAGAGCGGCGCCGATCAGGGCGGGCGATGCCTCCCGCCACGTCGAGCGCTGCCGGTGCCAGGCCACCGGCCGGCGGCGGAGGCTGAGCGGGATGCGGGGGCGGCGGGCACGCGGACTCATCGGGAGGGCTCCTCGACCACGGGTGGCAGGGGTGTGGCGGGGGTCGCAGAGGTGGCGGGCGGGGCGGGCGCGGCTCGCCCGCCGGGGGTTCGCAGCCGGCTCACGGCGATCTTCGCCAGGCCGGAAGCCGCGACGGCCGCCCGGCGTCGCACGGGCACCGCGGAGCGCCGGTGGACGCTGGCGTACCCGTCGCGGGCGACGGCGTCGAGGATCTCGCCGTAGAGGACGAAGGCGGTACGGACGCAGGGACGCGAGACCGGTTCGAGCATGTCCAGGCCGGGCCGCGCCGCCGCGTAGAAGCGGCGGGTGAGGGCGGCCGCCGAGCGCAGGGCGCGGATGACACGGGGGTCGTCGCGCCCCGTGCGCCGGCTCCAGACCAGCAACTCTCGGTCGACTCCCTCGGACGCCAGCAGGTCGGCGGGCAGGTAGACGCGGTCGCGGTCGAGGTCCTCACCGACGTCGCGCAGGAAGTTGGTGAGTTGGAAGGCCTCCCCGAGCGCGGCGGCGTGCGGGGCGGCGGCGTCGCGGGGCGTGGTGTGGCCGAGCACGGGCAGCATCTGCAGGCCGATGACGGCGGCGGATCCGTGCATGTAGGCGCGCAGGTCCTCCAGCGTGGCGTAGTCGGTGACGGTGAGGTCGCTGCGCATGGAGGTGAGGAAGTCGTCGAAGTGCTGGTGGGGGATGCGGTAGTGGCGGGCGGTGTGGGCGACGGCGGTGACGACGGGGTGGCGGCCCGGGCCGCCCTTCATCGCCGCACGGAGGTCGAGCGA
This sequence comes from Streptomyces sp. NPDC045967, assembly GCF_056430495.1. Lineage (NCBI taxonomy): Bacteria > Bacillati > Actinomycetota > Actinomycetes > Kitasatosporales > Streptomycetaceae > Streptomyces > Streptomyces sp. NPDC045967. Next base: position 62,463 of record NZ_JBWKLE010000020.1, read on the forward strand.
GAGAGCCTGGAGCCGCCGGGCGCGGTCGGCGGGTGCGGCGGCGGTGTCCAGGTCGTCGACGATGTCGTCGGCCAGCCGGGCGAAGCCGTAGAGGGCGTGCACGGCGGGCCGCCGGGAGGCGGGCAGGAGCCGGGTGGCGAGGAAGTACGTCTTGCCGTGCTGTGCGTTGAGGCGTCGGCACTGGTCGAAGGCGGCGCGCAGGGCCGGGTCGGTGATGTGTGCGGCGTCGAGTTCGCGTCGGGTCATGCCGAGCTGCCTTTCGTGGCAGCGGGCAGGGTCCCGCGCCGAGGGCCGGGGCCGGGCAGGCCGGTGATGCGGGCGGCGGCGAGGCGGCCGGAGATCAGCACGGTCGGGACGCCGACGCCCGGGGTGGTGCCGCAGCCGGCGAGCACCGCGTTGGAGGTGCCCCGTACGAGGTTGCGCGGGCGGAAGGGCCCGGTCTGGGCGAAGGTGTGGGCGGCGGAGAAGGGCGTACCCGCGGCGTGGCCCTGGGCGGCCCAGTCGGCGGGGGTGACGAGGACCTCCGCATCGATGGCGGCCTCGAAGCCGGTGAGCCCGCGGTGCTCCAGTTCGCGCAGCAGCGCGGTCCGGTAGCGGGGCCCGAGGCTCTCCCATGCGGCGGCGGAGGGGCCGACGGAGGTGTTGGGGCAGGGCGCGAGCACGTAGTGCGTGTGCCGGCCGGCCGGGGCGAGTCCCGGGTCGGTGGCGGTGGGCCGGGTGATGAGGAGCGAAGGGTCGCTCATCAGACGGCCAGTGCGGGTGAGTTCGTGGAAGGTCTGCTTCCACGCGGCGCCGAAGGAGATCGTGTGGTGGGCCAGTTCCGGCCAGGTGCGATCGGTCCCCGCGTGCAGGACGACGGCCGACGGCGAGTGCCGCAGGGCGATCGGGCGGCGCGGGCGGGCGCCGAGCAGCCGGTAGGCGGCGGGCAGGTCAGGGGTCAGTACGACCGCGTCGCAGGGGATGCGCCGGCGGTCGGTGACCACGGCGGTGATCCGCTCGCCGGAGCGCTCCAGGCGGGTGACCGTCTCTCCGTGGAGGAGGACCGCGCCGGCGTCCGCGGCGGCCGCGGACAGCGCGGTGGGTACGGCGTGCATGCCGCCCTCGGGGAAATACACGCCGGCGACGGTGTCCATGTAGGCGATGACCGCGTAGGCGGCGAGCGCGCGGGCCGGCGGGACACCCGCGTAGAGGGCCTGGAAGGAGAAGACCCGCTGGAGCCGCTCGTCCTTCACGAACCGGCCGATCTTCGGCTGGAGGCGGCCGAATCCGCCCAGTGCGGCGAGGCGGGCCAGGTCGGGGTGGAGCAGGGAGAGCGGGGAGTCGAAGTTGGCCTCGATGAACCGGCCCGTCTGGACGCGGTAGAGCTCGCCCAGCCACTGGCGCAGACGGCGGTAGCCGACCGCTTCGCGGCCGCCGGCGAAGCGTTCGACCTCGGCTTCCATGGCCCGGGCGTCGGTGTGGACGTCGAGCGAGCTGCCGTCGGCGAACCGGGCGCGGTAGGCCGGGTGGAGGGGGTGCAGGGTCAGCAGCTCGGACATGTTCCGGCCGACGGCGGCGAACGCCTCCTCCAGCAGATGCGGCATGGTGAGCACGGTCGGGCCGGTGTCGAAGCGGTGGCCGCCCCGCTCGATCAGCCCGGCCCGGCCGCCGGGAAGCGGGGCGCGCTCGACGACGGTGACCTCGCGGCCCGCCCCGAGGAGGTGCAGGGCGGCGGACAGGCCCGCGAGGCCGGCTCCGACGACGACCACGCGGTCGGTGCGCCCGGTAACCGTCTTCATGACGCCCGCCCCCGCCCGTCGGCCGGTGCGCCGGCGCCGGGGGGTGAGGCGACCTGTTCCAGCAGTTCGGCGAGGCGGTGGGCGGCGGGACCGGACAGCCGGGCGTCCGCCAGGCGGCGCTCGGACGCCCGGGCGAGCCCCGCGATGCGCCTCTCGACCAGCGCCGGGGCCCCGGTGGAACGCAGGGCCTCGCGCGCCCGCGCCAGGGCCCGGGCCGACCGGTCGGTGCTCGTCCGGTAGTCGTCCAACAGCTCGATGACGCCGGTCGCGCCGCTGGCACGGGCCCGCGCGTGGGCCAGCGCCAGGAGGTACGTCGCCTTGCCGGAGCGGAGGTCCTCCCCCGACGGCTTGCCCGTCACCTCGGGATCGCCGAACACCCCGAGGAGGTCGTCGCGCAGTTGGAAGGCGATGCCGGCGAACCGGCCGGCATCGACCAGCGCCCGGGCGGTGTCCGCCTCTGCGCCGGCGAGTGCCGCGCCCAGGGCCAAGGGTCGCTCCACGGTGTAGCGCGCCGTCTTCAGGCAGACGGTGCGGACGGCTTGCGCGGCCGTGCGGGAGGCGGTGGCCTGTCCGTGCAGGTCGAGGTACTGACCGGCGACCATCTCCGTACGCATGGCCCGCCAGATCCCCAGCACCTCGGCGCGCACGGTCGGTTCGAGCTCGACGGCCGCGACGAGGTCGTCGGCCCAGGACAGGGCGAGGTCGCCGGCGAGCACGGCGCCCGACAGTGCGAACGCCGACGCGCCGGGCACCGGCGGAAGCGGGGCGGCCGCCCGGTACTGGTCCGCGAGCTGCGCGTGGAAGGAAGGGCGGCCGCGGCGGACGGCCGACCGGTCCATGACGTCGTCGTGGATGAGGGCGCAGCTCTGGATGAGTTCGAGCGCCGCCGCGATGCGCAGGGCAGCGGCCGTGCGGGTGTCCGAGCCGCCGCAGGCGCGCAGGGACCACCACAGGAGCCGGGGCCGGATGCGGGAGCCGCCGTCGAGGGTGAAGGCCGACAGCCGCTCGGCGATGTCGGCGGCGAACACCGGGTCGAGGGAACGGCTGTGGGCCGTGAACTCCGAGCAGACGTGTTCGATTTCGCGGGTGACGGTGCCGGCCACGTCGTCGTCGACGGACTGCGCTGCGGTGCGGGACGTGGACGGCAAGGGCGGTGCGCCCTGTGGGCGCGGGGTCGGGCCGAGACGCCGAGCAGCCGACTTCGCTAGCATCCAGGCCTCCGTGTCGTGAAGCGGTACATGACACCTGTTCCGGCTCTCCCCGTAAACAGATGCGCTCGGCCGCTTTCCCTTGACCGCGCGAGACATTCGTCCCCCCGGGGGCGGACGGCTCAGTCGGCGCGAGCGGCCGGTCCACCCGATGGGCGCATCGCGCCCGGGCCACGACGGGGCGGACGCTCGGCCCCCCATCACGCCGGTCACCCCGGCCGCACCGGGGGGCCCGCCCCTCAGTCCGTCGGCTCCTGGGGCTTGGCGGAGCCCGGCCCCGCGGCGGGACCGGACGGCTCGGTGGCCTCGCTCCCGCTGTCCTCGGCAGCGCCCGGGATGTCGGGGGCGGGCGTGCCGAGGGGCGGCAGGTCCGGGGTCACGGCGTCGCGTTCCTCCGGGACGGAAGCCGGAAGCTCCGGCTCCTTCGGTTCCGGTTCACTGGCACGGGTCATGACGGTCCTCCTCGTGGGCTCGTTCGGTTCACGGTCCGTCTGCCCGCCCGGTGGTCATCCACGCGTCCGGCGCGACGTACGCACGGTGCGGGTGAGGGCCGCGCGCAACCGCGGAACGCCGGACGCTGAGCTGCCCGCCGTACGCCGCACGCCGCACGCCGCCACGATCCGGGGCGCTACATCGCGGGTGCCACCGCTTCGAGGACGAACGCGTGGCCGTCCGGGTCGGCGTAGCGGCGCACGGTGGTGCGGCTGCCGGGCGCGGCGCCGTCGTCCTCCGCGGCCACCGGGCGGGCCCCGAGGGCCACCGCCTCGCGTTCGGCTTCGTCGAGGCTCTGCGGGTCGACCAGGATGCACAGGTGGGCCTGGTGGGAGCCTTCCGGGAGCGGCCAGCTCGGCGGGGCGTGGCTCGGGTCGCGGCGGACGCCGAGCACCACGCCGTTGGCGCCGGTGACGAGGAGGAAGTCCCCGTCACCGGGCGCCGGTCCCGCCGTGGCACCGAGCAGGTCGGCGTAGAAGCGTGCCAGGACCTCGGGCTCGGCGCTGTCGAGGACGAGGACGGTGGTCTTGGGTACGGTCATGCATCCCGTGTGCCCTGTGTCCGCATCTGTACGCAGAGCGTCGCGGCACGACGCGGTGCGGCGCCGCGGGTGTCAGGTCCCGCCCTGCTTCGGTATCCGCCCCGTTGTCCCGGCCGGGGACGGCACCTCCAGCTCCGGCGCCGGGGCGAGCACCACCCGGGGCAGGGCGTCCGGGTGCTTCTCGCTGAGCCAGGCGATCAGCTGCTCCCGTACGGCGCAGCGCACCGTCCACAGGTCGTCGGCGTTCTTCGCGGTGACGATCGCCCGTATGACCATGGTGGACGGCGTCGTCTCGGTGACGGCGACGTCCCAGCCGCGGCCGTCCCACTCCGCGCAGTGGTTGAGGATCTCGTGCACCTTGTCCCGGATCAGGTCCACCGGCGCGCTGTGGTCGCAGTGGAGGAAGACGGTGCCGGTCATCTGGACGCCGCCGCGGGACCAGTTCTCGAAGGGCCGGGTGGTGAAGTAGGAGACGGGCATGGTGATCCGGCGCTCGTCCCAGGTCCGTACGGCGAGGAAGGTGAGGGTGATGTCCTCCACCACCCCCCACTCACCTGCGACGACGACCGTGTCCCCGATGCGCACCATGTCGCCGAAGGCGATCTGGAACCCGGCGAAGAGGTTGCCCAGGGTCGACTGGGCGGCGACGCCCGCGACGATGCCGATGATCCCGGCGGAGGCGAGCATCGAGGTGCCGAGCGCGCGGAAGCTCGGGAAGGTCAGCAGCATGGCCGCGAGGGCGACGACCGTGACCACGGCGGTCACGACGCGCGTGATCAGGGTCACCTGCGTGCGGACCCTGCGGACGCGGGCCGGGTCGCGCGTACCGGTGGCGTAGCGGGCGTAGCCGGACTCGACGGCGGCGGAGGCCACCCCCACGACGAGCCAGGCGCCCGCACCGATCAGGGCGAGGGAGAGGATCCTGCCGATGACCTCCTGGTTCTCCTGCATGGCCTGCCAGGCGGTCTGCCGGTAGGACCCCCGGAGCAGCGCCGCGAGCAGCACGATCTTGAACGCCGGGAGGCAGCGGCGCAGCTTGTTCCACAAGGGCGTGTGGGGGTGGCTGGCGTCGGCCCGGCGCAGCAGCAGTCCGGCGGCCCATCCGGCCGCGACGGTGAGCAGGACCGAGCCGCCCAGGAGGATCAGCAGGTGGAGAGCGGTGTTCATGTCTCCTCAGCGGTTGTCGGGGGCATGGACTCGCACGCGCCTGCCCAGGAGGAGCGTGCCGACACCTCGGGCGGCGCATGACCCCGCCCACCGTCGGGCACGCGGGTGTCGTGACAGGGATCTCGAACACCGCAGCGCGCGGCGAACGCCGGCTCGCCGACATCACCCGGCGCACCCGTGCCGCGCTCGTGCGTACGGCCGTGCGGGTGTGGAGCGACAACGTCGCCGACCACGCGGCGGCGCTCACCTACTACGCGGTGCTCGCGCTCCTGCCCGCCCTGGTCATCGCGGTCTCGGTGGTGGGACTGCTGGGCGCGGCCACGCGTGAGCGGCTCGTCGCCGACCTCACCTCGTACGCGCCGCCCCAGTCGGCGCAGGTGCTGCGCGAGGCGCTCGACGGGCTCCTGGCGGCGGGCACCTCGATCTGGGTACTGCTGGTCAGCGGCCTGGTCAGCGCGCTGTGGTCGGCGTGCAGCTATCTGGCGGTCTTCCGCCGCGCCCTGCACGCGATGCACCGGGTGCCCGACACCCGGCCGCCGCTGCGCGCGGCGCACATGCTGCTCCTCACCGCCTCGCTGCTGCTGGTCCTGCTGGTGGCGGGCGCCGCCGGGCTGGTCATGTCCGGGCCCCTCGCCCACTGGGTCGTGGAGAAGGCGGGGTGGTCCGGCGTGCCCAGCGTGGCGCTGCTGCGCTGGCCGATGCTGCTGGTGGTCGTCATCCTGCTCGTCCTGGTGCTCTTCCGTACCGGTCCGGCGCAGACCCGCGGTACGCGGCGCGGCCTGCCCGGCGGCGTGCTGGCGGCCCTGCTCTGGCTGTCCGCCTCGATGCTCTTCACCCTCTACACCCAGCTCGACACCTACGGCCGGCTCTACGGTTCACTGGCCGGGATCGTCGTCTTCGTCGTCTGGCTGTGGTTCGCCAACCTCGCCCTGCTCACCGGGGCCCAGTTCAACGCGGAGCGGGCCCGGGACCGGGGCGCCGGGCCCCGGGCCTGACCGCGCGGAGCGGCCGGGGACGGGACCGACACGGCGGGGGCCGCTCGTGGTCGGCCGATCGTGGTCGGCCGATCGGACGTCCGGCGCGGCGATGAGTTCCCGTGCGGCCGCCGGTCTACCTCTTGACGGAGAGAAACCGATTCCCCGGGAGCACGCCATGGGCCTCATCCACATCGAGTTGTTCGCGACCCTCGACCTCGTCGGGCAGGCGCCCGGCGGCCCGGAGGAGGACCCGGCCGGCTTTCCGTTCGGCGGCTGGCAGGCGCCCCTGATGGACGAGGTGGCGGCGGCGCAGATCAGTGCCGCGTACGAGGGCACGGACGCGCTCCTGCTGGGCCGGCGCACGTACGACATCTTCGCCGCCTACTGGCCCCACCAAAAGGGCGGCGAGGACGAGGACATCGCGACGCTCTTCAACCGGGTCCCGAAGTACGTGGCCTCGCGCGGCAGGCCCGACCTCGCATGGGCCGGTTCCACGCAGCTCGGCCCGGACCTGGCCGCCGCCGTGCGCGAGGTCCGCGACCGGCACGGATGCGTGAAGGTCGTCGGGAGCCTGGACCTCGTGCAGACGCTGCTGCGCGAAAAGCTCTTCGACCGCCTCGACCTCTGGATCCACCCCATCGTGCTGGGCGTCGGGAAGAAGGTGTTCGACGGCGGTGGGGTGCCCACCAACCTCACTCTCCTCGAGCCGCCGGCGGCCGGCCCGAAGGGCGCCGTCCACCTCCGCTACGGCCTCGCCGAGGGAACGCCCGCGACGGGGGACATGAGCGCACCCGACCGCGGCGTCGGACGGAACGCCTGAACGCGTGACACCCCCGGGCCCGGCCGCCCGGGCCCGCGGGGATACCCCGTACGTCATTCCGGCAGGGCGGCCTGCCACGTCCACGAGGAGCGGCGGGGGCGCCCGTCCAGCTCGCCCCTGCCGGTGCACCAGAGGAGGACCCGCGCGGGGTCACCGGGCGGCGCGTCCGGGAAGAGGCGGCGCAGTACCACCGCGCAGAGCGGGTCCGGGGGCGTCCACGGCGCCCCCAGCCCCTGCGTGATGTCGTACGTGTGGAGGAGGACCTCGGCGACGCCCATCGCCGCGAACCCCGCCGGGTCGCACGGCCCCCAGTGCCAGGCCCGGGCCTGCGGGCCGGCCGCGGCCAGCGCACTGCCGAGCAGCCCGCCGCAGGCGGTGACCACCTGGAGCACCTGGTGGGGGGAGGCGTCGGGCCGGACGGCCAGGTCGAACGGCAGATAGGCATCGGTGGCGCGGCCCGCGACCTGCCCCGCGTAGGCCAGGAGGTCGTGCGCGACGTGGGCCGCGGTCGTCCGGCAGCTCCATTCCAGCGAACCCGCGGGGACCGCCCAGTTCGCATCTGCGAGCGGGCCGAGCACCCGCATCATCTCGGTGACGGCCCTGTCGACGTCGCGGTGGTCCCAGCGCATGGCGTGATGCTAACCCCACGGCCGGTTTCGACGCAGGGTCACGGGGCACACGTCGTAGCGTCACGACCTGCTACCCCGGGAGGACCCATGTCCGGACTACTCGCCAAGATCAAGCAGTTCAGCCGCACCCCTCAGGGGCAGCGGACGATCGCCTCGGTGCGACGTGCGGCGTCCGACCCGCGCAAGCGGGAGCAGGCCCGCGGCATGTTCAGGCGCCTTCGCGGCACGCGCTGACGTCGGCCGGCCGAGCGCGCCGGTACCGGACGAAGGGGCGACGGGCGCGGACGAGCCCGGGCGGCGCCGGCGGTGACGCCCCGTGCGACGGCGGGTGATCCCGGCCCCAGGGCCGGGATCACACCGCGCCGCGTCGTCAGGCTGTGCGCCGCATCAGGCAGTGCAGCGCAGCATCGTCAGCGGCGGGTTCGCGGCGTAGTCCGCCCAGAACTCCTTCCCGAACTCCTCCAGGCCGGCGTCCGAGATGTCCAGCGGAACCCACTCGATCCGGCTGAATCCCGCCGAGACCAGTGTCCGCTCGTAGGTCTCCTTCGACGGCGCGGTCGCCTCGAACGAGACGGGCGGATCCAGCAGCGCCGTGATCCGCGTCCCCCGGCCGATCTCGTTGTCCTTGCCCGTCGACTCGCACAGGAACCCGTACTTGGCCAGCGACGGGCCGTCGAAGTCGTAGCCCGGGTTCTGCCCGAACAGGTAGAAGGCGGCGCCGGGCACGAGGCTGCGCCGGATGTTGCGCATCATCAGCTCGATCTCGGCTACATCGCTCGCGTAGTTGAACGCCTGTACCGCCACCGCGATGTCGAAGGGCCGGTCGAAGCCGCGCAAGCTGGCCGTGTCCCCGACTTCGTACTCGATGCCCAGGGGCTCGGACTGCTCGCGGGCGTTCGCCGCGTCGATCATCGCGCCGGAGATGTCGAACCCGAGGACGCGCGACGCACCGCGACGCTTGAACGCGCGGCTGTAGAACCCGGTGCCGCAGGCGATGTCGAGCACGGACTTGCCGGTGACGTCGCCGACCAGGGCGAGGAAGCCCGGTACCTCGCCGTACCGGATGATGGGCAGGGTCTTGAAGCCTTCGAACGCTTCGCCGATGCCGTCGTACAACTGACCACTCATCGTGGTTGTTCCCCTCGATTTGTGGCGTCGGCTCTCAGATTGAGCCGCGGCCCTCGGCGGGAAGTCTCTCCCCCGGCCATGGATCTTCGTACTGGCGGAAGCTACAGACATGCGCACGGAACCACCGGGTGCGAGTCCAAACCTCGACGTCGCCGGAACCGGAACAGGAGTACCCAGATGCGCCTCTACGCCCAGACCCGAGCACGCCGTTGCCGGCAGGTGCTCTCCGATCTCGTCGCGCTGGGCCTGATGGCGGGCGCGGTGTGGTGCGCGCTGGCTGTCCGCGACGAGATCATGCGCCTGGCCGAGCCAGGGCGGAAAGTGGAGGAGGCGGGCGGCAGTCTTGCCTCCGGCCTCGGCGATGCGGGAGACGCGGCCTCGAACGTGCCGGTCGTCGGCGGCATCCTGAAGAAGCCGCTGCGATCCGCCGCGGAGGCGAGCAACGGGCTTTCGGACGCCGGGCAGTCGATGCAGGAGGCGGTGAGCCGCGTCGCCGACCTGACCGCACTCGCGCTGATCGTCGCGGCGGTGACGTTCGTCCTGGCGCTCTGGCTCCCTCCGCGCGTGCGCTGGATCCGGCGCAGTGCTCTGGTGCGGGGCATGCTCGACGCTCCCGGTGGTGCCGATCTGCTGGCCCTGCGCGCCCTGACCGGCCCGCCGGCGCCCCTCGCCGCGATCTCCGTCCCACCGGGAGGTCTCGCCGACGCCTGGCGCCGCGGAGACGAGGAGGTCATCGGGGACCTGTGCCGGGTGGCCCTCCGTCAGGCGGGCCTGCACCGCTCGTGAGCGCCCCGCCCGGGGGTGTCCGGGGACGAACCGAGTGTGAATAGGGTGACCCCATGTCTGACACATTGAGCTCCACAAGGACCGCCGCCGCACTGCGGACGTCGGCACGGGTCTGCGCCGAGGTACTGGTGGTCCTGGTCATGGCGGCGGCGGCCCTGTGGCTGCTGGGCCGGATGTGGTCGGTCGTCTGGCCGCTCATAGTCGCCCTGTTCCTCACCACCCTGACCTGGCCCCTGGCCGCGTTCCTGCGCAGGCGGGGGTGGCGGCCCGCGCTCGCCGCCACTGCGGTGACCGTGGTGTTCCTCCTGGTGGCCGCGGGCATCGCGGCGCTGATCGCGGTGCCGGTGGCAGCGCAGTCCGGCGAACTGGTCGACGGCGTGTCCGCGGGCATCCAGCGCCTGCGCGAGTGGGCGGCCGGGCCGCCGCTGAACATCGGCGACGACCAGATCACCGGTGCCTCCGACGCCGCGATAGCCCGCCTGCAGAACAGCGTCGGCAGCGCGGTCACCACCGTCGTCACGGGGGTGAGCACCGTCTTCAACGGCCTGGTGACCGCCGTGCTGGCGCTCTTCCTGATGTTCTTCTTCCTCAAGGACGGCCCGCGCTTCCTGCCGTGGCTCACGCGCCAGCTCCCCGGCCGGCTCGCGACCGACATCCCGGTCGTGGCCGAGCGCGGCTGGCAGACCTTGGGCTCGTTCGTCCGGTCCCAGGCCTTCGTCGGGCTCCTGGACGCGGTGTTCATCGGACTGGGCCTGTGGATCGTCGGCGTGCCCCTGGTGCTGCCGCTGGCGGTCCTGACCTTCGTCTCCGCGTTCGTGCCCATCGTGGGAGCCCTCTTCGCCGGTCTGGTGGCGGTGCTCATCGCGCTGGTGTCGAACGGTCTGACGGACGCACTGATCGTGCTGGCGATCATCGTCGCGGTGCAGCAGCTCGAGGGCAACGTGTTCCAGCCGATGATCCAGAGCCGCAGCCTCGGTCTCCACGCCGCCGTGGTCCTGCTCGCCGTCACACTGGGCGGCAGCCTGGCGGGCGTCGTGGGCGCGCTGCTGGCCGTACCGGCGGCCGCGCTCATCGCCGTCGTCTGGAACTACCTGCGCGAGCAGCTCGGCGAACCGCCGCACGAGCCCGAGGAGGCCTTCGACGGCGTCCCGGCCGCCCCCGTACCGTCGTGACGTCGTGACCCCATGACACCGTGACGTCGCAACCCCGTGACACCGCCCCGCGCCGGGTACAGAATCGAGCGGGTCGGCGTGAAGCCGAGGGGTGGGGACGGGGGCGCTTGATGGGTCGGGCACTGCGGGTGGGTATCACCGTCGTCGTGGTGGGGTTCGCACTGTGGTGGGCGTCGTACTACACGACGATCGCCGTCTGGGAGCTGCGCAAGCTCTTCGCCTGGTTCGCCCTGCCGCTGCTGGCCGCGGCGGGCACCGCCGCCGTGTGGTCGGCGGTGCGGTGGCTCCGGCGGCGCGCGGGGCATCGTGGTGCGGACGCCGGGGACGCGGCGGTCGCCCTCGGGTGCGCGGGGGCCGTCGTGGGACTGGCCCTCACCGTCGGCTGGCTGGTGTACGGCTCCTACCTCCAGGACCGCGCCTACATGGCCACCGCGCGGATCGTGACCGAACCCGTCCCCGGCCTGACGGCCCGGGTCCCCTATGTCGTCGGCGAGGCGCAGGCCGCACCGCACCTCGGCGATGTCACCGGTGAGATCTCCGACATCACCTACCTGCCCGACACGGACACGTTCGGCACGCTGGTGGAGCGGCGCGGCTGGCTCGCCGGATACGAGGTCGGGCTCGTGCAGGACGTGCCCCTCGGCGGCGAGAGCCGCAGCCAGGAGCGCTGCCGGTTCGACGCGTCCGTGGCGGACGCCCGCATAGGGGGCTGGTTCTCCCACAACCTCGGCCGGAAGATATCGGCCGAGAAGCGCTGGCTCCGGTTCGACGCCGAGGACGCCTACGTGACCTGCACGGGCGGCTCTCCGGTCGTGGTCGTGCCCCTCAAGCGCCAGACCGGCCTCCTCGTCGTGACAGAACGCCCGGCGGGCGTCGCGCTCTACGACGGGCGGACGGGAAGGCTCACGCTGACCACCGACACATCCGCCGTCCCCGGCCCCTCCTACCCGCTCAGTCTCGCGGCCCGCCAGCGGGAGGGAACGGCGGCCGTGGGCGGCTTCGGCGACTGGTGGTTCGAGCGCAGCGGCTGGGACGCCTCGGAGGACGGCGCCAACGAGGGCAACGAGTCCGAGTTCACCCTGCGCCACCGCGAGGAGACCGGGCGCAGCGCGTACGTCACCCCGCTCACCCCGCAGGGGGAGGCCAGTTCCGTGGTGGCCGTGTCGGCCGTCCCCACCCGGCACCAGGGCAGCGGGCTGGCCCCGATGGCCATCTACCGCCTCGATCCGGCCTGGTCGTCCCCGAAGGCCCTGGTGGCCCTGATCAAGGCCGAGTACCGGGATGTCTGCTGCTACAACGACGACCAGGTGTTCGAGGTGGTGCCCACCGGTGGCAGCACCTGGACGGCCACCGTGGGCAGCGAGCAGAACATCCGGTACCGGGTGGAGGGGAAGGGCCAGGTGGGTGGCCGCGAGGCGACCTGCCTCAAGGCCGCCGACGGAGCGCTCATCCGGTGCGCGTATGCGGCGCCCGGCTCGCCCGAGGAGCAGGAACTCAAACGCCGGGAGCAGGAGAAGCAGCAGGAGGCGGGCGCGAAGGGCCCGGACGGCTCCGGCGACCTCACGGCCTACGACAACGGCCAACTGGCCGATCTCCAGCGTCGGTTGAGTGAGGAGATCGGCCGCCGCCTGAAGGCCGGGTAGCCGGGCGGCCCCACCGGACCCACCCTGAAGGACTTGCGCGACATGCCCATGTCAATTTCGGACGGTGGTCAGCGTGCGTCCCGGCGGTTGGCCGCAGGGCTTCATCGGCCATGGGACCTCCGGGTCACGACGCCGCGTCCGGGGGTCAGGGCAGGCGGTCGGACCGCTGCTCGGCCGGGGACGGGGCACCGAAGAGCAGCTCGTAGCCCGGCGGGAGCTGGAGGAGGATGTCGTGGGTGAGCCCCTCTCCGGCGGCGGCCGCCACGGTCGACAGGACGGCTCCGATGTCCCACAGGGCCGTCGTCTCGGTGGCTCCTTCGATCCAGGCAGCCGTCGCCCGGACGAACCGCTGCGGGGAGAGGGGTTCGACGGCTTGGAGCGGATTGAGCAGGATCAGGGCGTACGTCTCGGGCAGACGGGCCGCGAGCCGCGTCCGGACCGAGCCCACCAGGTGGGCTCCCAGCAGGCCGAGTACGACACGCGCCACCCTCTCGGCCTCCTCCCGCGTCTCGTACTCACCGATCTCCTGGACGCGGGCGAGGAACAAGTCCGTACGCAACGGCATCACGTCACCTCCGGTAGCCGGAAGAGGGGAAGGGGGGAGGGCGGGAGCTGCCGGGGGCACAGGACCCCGCCCTCCGCGTACCGGTTCAGCCGGAGATCTGCTTGCGGTCGTCGGAGCGGCCGATGCTGACCTTGCGGGGCTTGGCGCGTTCGGCGATGGGAATGCGCAGGGTCAGCACTCCCGCCTCGTAGTCGGCCTGGATGCGCTCGGTGTCCAGGGTGTCGGCCAGGACGATCTGCCGCGAGAAGACGCCGAGGGGCCGCTCCGAGAGCTCCATCTGCACGGCGTCCGACTTCGTGACCGGCCGGCGCTCGGCCTTGACGGTCAGCATGTTCCGCTCGACGTCGATGTCGATCGCCTCGGTGCTGACGCCGGGGAGGTCGAAGGCGATCACATAGTCGTCGTCTTCTCGGTACGCGTCCATCGGCATGACGGACGGCCTCGACCAGGTGCCCGACGCACCCGAAAGCTGCTGGACGATCCGGTCCATCTCGCGGAACGGGTCGGTGCGCATCAACATCGCGAAACACCTCCAGTTGGTTCAGGCAGGAACTGCCAATGCGCTTCAACGTGCTTCCTTTGTAACATGTCATCCAAACGATGACAAGCACGGGAGTCAGCCGTACGACGACATGTCGTCCGTCAGCGGGGTGACGACGCCGTGAGGGCGTGCGGCTACCCTGGGTGTCGCCTTCGACTCGCCATCGCAGCAGGTCACCGGCCTGTGATCGAGCACTCGCAGAGCGCGGCAGGTGTCGTGAAGCGCATCGCTTTCGCCCGGCCGTTCTTGAGCACCGCCGGGTTGGCGGGCGCGGGCGTCCCGCCGCCGCCCCGAACGCCCCCGGCGTCGGATCGGGCGACCTGGTCCACGTCCCCGTTCACGTGCCGGTCAACGCCTGCGGCGACTCCCTCGATGTCGCCGGCCTGCTCAATCCGATGCTCGGCAGCGCCTGCGTCAGCACCTGACGCAGAACCCCCTGCGGCCCCGTTCCGGCATTGAGCCGGAACGGGGCCGCAGGGGTGACCGGGCGGCGACGGCCGGCCCGGGACGGCCCGACGTCAGCGGGCGTGGTGCTGGACTCCGCGCTGTCGCGGCACCCCGGTCCGCCGGGGGCCGGTGCGGCGGTGGCTCGGTCGCCGCCAGCGGCCCGGGAAGGCATTGCGCCGCGCGGGGACGCTGGGAGCCGCAACCAGGAGGCCGACAACTGCGAGCACCGCGACGAGGATGAGCACGGCAACGAGGTTCATGTTCCTTCCCTCCGTCGGGTAATGACTGCCTGTCACTACGTCTTGTTACCAAATTGACGGGCGGTAAACACAGAGGGTGATGAATCTTCTGGTGCACGAAGCGGCCCGATAACAGGCCTCCCCGCAACTTCCCCTGCACTTACGGACGTTGGACCTCACGCCTCGTCAAAACGTCCATCGCTCCGACTCTTGCCGTGCCACCCCGGTTCGCGAATGATGCTCCCGGCGTGCGTGTCGGCCCAGCCGGGCCCGGCGCTCCGCCCCACCCCGAGCGGCCGGAGGCCAGTCATGCGGACGCGTCATCACATACGGAGATCATCCGTCGTTATCGGCGCCGCCCTCGCGCTGGTCGTCGCCGTACCCCAGGCGGCCTTCGCGGCTCCGCCCCCCGCCCTTCCCGTGAACGCCGGTGTCATCGAGCTGGCCTTCCAACCGGCGTACGACTACGACACGGACGGCTGCTACCCGACGCCCGCCATAGGCCCGACCGGCGTCCTGAACAGCGGCCTCAGCCCCACCGGCGCCCTCAACGGCAACTGCCGTGACACTTCCGACCTCGCCAACACCAACGGCTACTCCCGCGCCGCCTGCAACAACGGCTGGTGCGCCGTGATGTACGCGCTGTACTTCGAGAAGGACCAGGCCATCCCCGGCATCAGCCTCGGCGGCCACCGCCACGACTGGGAACACGTCGTGGTGTGGATCCAGGGCGATGTGGCGAAGTACGTCGCCACCTCCGCCCACGGGGACTTCGACATCCACACGCGGGACCAGATCCGCTGGGAGGGCACCCACCCCAAGATCGTCTACCACAAGGACGGCGTGGGCACGCACTGCTTCCGCGCGGCCAACACCAACGACGAACCGCCGGAGAACCACCGGGGCACCTGGCAGTTCCCCGCGCTCGTCGGCTGGTCGGGCTATCCCGCGACGCTCCGGGACAAGCTCAGCCAGGCGGACTTCGGCAGCGCCCACTTCGGCCTGAAGGACGGTTCCTTCTCCTCCCACCTCGCGGAGGCCAAACCGGCGGACGTCCCCTTCGACCCGTACCAGTAGCCCGCCCGGCGGGGTTCCCCGGCGGGCGGGGGCTCCCCGGCGCCACCACCCGGCCCGGACCGGCAGCGCCTCCCACCGCGACCCCGACCGGGCCGGCGTCGTCGGGGCGGCTGCGGCTTCGGTCCTGTGAGGCGCCCGACCACCCTGGAGCGGGGGGGTGATCGCACCCGCATGTCGGACCGGTTCGAGGGAAACCGGCAGGCGGGGGGCGACCACGAGGGAGGTAGCAGAAAACGATGGCATCCGATTTGTCGCCGGGTTCCGTGCCGGCCACCAACGGCACCGTCACCACGGCCGTGCCCGCCCGCCTGGACCGACTGCCGTGGTCCAGGTGGCATTGGATGATCGTGATCGGCCTCGGCACCGTCTGGATCCTCGACGGGCTCGAGGTCACCATCGTCGGCAACGTGGCCGGCCGCCTCGCCGAGGAGGGCAGCGGGCTCGACATCACCGCCGCCCAGGTCACCGGTATCGCCGCCGCCCTCTATGTGGCAGGGGCCTGCACCGGGGCGCTCTTCTTCGGCTGGCTGACCGACCGGTTCGGCCGCAAGAAGCTCTTCATGGTCACGCTGGCCGTCTATCTGGCGGCCACCGCGATGACCGCGCTGTCGTTCGAGTCCTGGTGGTTCTTCCTCTTCCGCTTCCTCACCGGCTTCGGCATCGGCGGTGAGTACGCGGCCATCAACTCGGCGATCGACGAGCTGATCCCGTCCCTCTACCGGGGCCGGGTCGACCTCATCATCAACGGCAGCTACTGGCTGGGCGCGATCGGCGGAGCCCTGCTGTCCGTGGTGATGCTGGACACCGCCATCTTCCCCAAGGACCTCGGCTGGCGGCTCAGCTTCGCCCTCGGCGTCGTGCTCGGCCTGGTCATCCTGCTGGTACGCCGGCATGTTCCGGAAAGTCCGCGCTGGCAGTTCATCCACGGCCGGGAGGAGGAAGCCGAGGAGCTGGTCTCGTCCGTGGAGCGCGAAATCGAGCAGGAGAAGGGCGAGCCGCTCCCGCCGCCGGCCGGTGAGATCACCATCCAGCAGCGCAAGGGGATCGGCTTCGGCCTGATCGCCAAGACCGTCTTCGGCCGCTATCCGCGCCGCGCGTTCCTCGGCCTGTCGCTCTTCATCGGCCAGGCTTTCCTTTACAACGCGATCACCTTCGGCTTCGGCACCATCCTGACGACGTTCTTCGACGTGCCGACGGGCCACACCGGCTACTACTTCGCCGTGATCGCCGCGGGGAACTTCCTCGGACCGCTCCTGCTCGGCAAGCTGTTCGACACGGTCGGGCGCCGCATCATGATCTCCTCGACCTATCTGATCTCGGGCGTGCTGCTCTTCGGCACGGCGTGGCTGTTCGACCGGGGTTCCCTCACCGCGACCACCATGACCGCCTGCTGGTGCGTCGTGCTGTTCTTCGCGTCGGCGGGGGCCTCCAGCGCCTACCTGACCGTCTCCGAGGTCTTTCCCATGGAGACCCGGGCCATGGCCATCGCCTTCTTCTACGCCCTCGGCACCGCGGCCGGCGGTATCAGCGGCCCGCTGATCTTCGCCGGCCTCACCGAGTCGGGCGTGCCCGGTGACACGGCACTCGCGTTCCAGATCGGCGCCGCGCTGATGTGCGCCGCCGGCATCGTGGCCGCGTTCCTGGCGGTCAAGGCGGAGCGCCGGTCGCTGGAGGACATCGCCGAGCCGCTGTCCGTGGCGAAGCCGGCCCGGGTGGGCTCCGCATGACCGTGCCGGAACTCCTCGGCTCGGCCCTGACCCCTCGGTGAGGGAACCGGACCACGTGGGAGGGGGGTGGGGGGGGGGGGGAGGGAGGAGCCCCCCCCCCCCCCCCCTTTTTTTTTGGGCAGGGTTACCCCCCCTTTCCTCCCCTGCCCCTCTGTCCCCCGACGTTTTCCTTTTCTCTTTGG
>NZ_JBWKLE010000020.1:79591-124228 GCF_056430495.1 Streptomyces sp. NPDC045967
GGCCCCCAAGCCCCCGGAAAGGCCCCCCTCGGCTCACCCCGCCCCCGTCGGGAAGAGACCAGACCCGTGGGGGGGGGGGGGGGGGGGCCACCCCCCCCCCCCCCCCCCCCCCACTGCTCGTTGTGGCGGAGCCGGGTGCACCGCGCGGTCCCGTCGGCCGCCGGTGGCCCCGGAGTGGTCCGCGTTCCGCTGGGGCGGACCGGTCCTATTCGGTCAGCCTGGATGGCCGTTCGATGAACCGCACGCGGCGGACAGCAGGTCAACGCCCCGCTGGTGGTTGCCGCGTGGACCGTCGTCGCCCTTCTCCGCCCGCCCGCCCCGGTCGGATATTCCCCCTGAGCTGCCCCAACGACCGTTCGGTCGCCGATAATCGAACGGGATGTCTGAAAAACGGTGATCGAAGTGCACTCGCCCTTCGAGCCCGACAAACTCGGTGGTGTCCAGTCGACATATCGCAGCCAACAACTGCGTGCCACCTTCGAATTGAAAGAGAGTTCTGTCGTGCGTCACCGCATCGCTGTCGTCTCGTCCGCCGCCCTCCTGGCCATGGCCGGTGCCACCGGCATCGCGGAGGCACAGCCCGCCAGCCTGTACGCCCCCTCCGCCGTGGTCCTGGCCGTCGCCCAGGGCGAGCAGGCGACCACCTTCGTACGGGCATCGGCCCTCAGCTGCGCGCCGACCGCCCAGGGAACGCACCCCGACCCGGAGGCCGCCTGTGCCGCACTCGCCGCGACCAACGGCACCCTCGACGCGCTCCTGGCCGCCCCGGACCAGGACCGGGCCTGTCCGATGCACTACGACCCCGTCACAGTCACGGCGGACGGCGTCTGGCAGGGCAAGCACATCTCCTGGAAGCACACCTTCTCCAACAGCTGCGTCATGGCCTCCACCCTCAACGGGAACGCCGTCTTCGCGTTCTGACCGCCCCGCTCCCCCGCGTTCGCGTCCGCCTCCGCCCCTCGACCGGGCGGAGGCGGACGCGCGTCTCGTGCCGGGGCGTGCGCGGGCCGCCCGACGGCACCGGGCCGCCCGCACACGGATAGCCTGACCCTTCACCCCCCGGGTCAGAAAGGTGCTTCAGCATGAGCAGCACAGCGTCGCCGTTTCCCGAGCGGATCGAGGTCGCGGGAGAGGGGCTCGTCCTGCGCGACTGGACGGAAGCGGACCTGGCCGTGATGCCGGAGCTCTTCGACCACCCCGACATCGCCTACTGGACCCCGATCGTCTCCCCCTTCGACGCCGCGGCCGCCCACGCGCGCCTGGCCCGGGCCCGGCAGTTGCGGGCGGAGGGCTCCACGATCCTGCTCGCCATCACCGTCGACGGCGGCCCGGCGCTGGGCGAGGTGATGCTGCGACGGTCCCCCGAAGGCACCGAGATCGGTTATGCGGTCGGTCCGGCACACCGTGGCCAAGGGCTGGCGGCACGGGCGGTGCGGCTGATGGCCGCGTACGCCTTCGAACACCTGGGCGCGGACCGGGTGATCCTGGAGCTTGAGGCCGAGAACGCCGCCAGTGTCGCCGTGGCCGCCAAGGCCGGCTTCCACCTGCTGGACGTGCCGCTGATCACCGGTCAGGAGAAAGGCCGCGCCTACGCGTTGCAGACGTGGGGGCTCAACCGCCCCTGAGCCGCCGCCTCGCCCGGACCCGTCCCGACGCGAGGAACCATCCGGTCCGCCCGCCGTCGCAGTTCGGCCGCGGCAGCGCGTCGTGTTCGCCGCGGTGGAGGTGTCAGCGCACCTGGATGCCCGCACCGTAGGGCGTTCCGCCACTGTGGCAGATGGCGGTGCTGGTGGTGCCGACCCGGCGCCAGGTCGGGTCGTGGACGGTGTAGTCCCGCGCCAGGGGCCTGTCGCACCGGGTGTACACGCGGAACTCCCCGGTGCCGTTGGTGCACGTGCCGGCTGCGGTGGTACGGGATTTGTACCAGGTGGAGCAGTCGTACGGGTCGGCGGCGGCCGGGCCCGCCCCGGCCAGCGCCAGCCCGGCGCCCAGCGCCAGCGCGGCCGCCAGCGATCCGATGCGGTTCATGCACGGCCTCCGAAGCGAGAGGTTCGGCCGGGGCCGTCGCGCCGCTCGGCGCCGCGGCCCCCGAAGCTGTCCACTATCCCGCGCTCCGGCCGGCCGCCACAACCCCGCCGGGGGCCTACCCGTCAGAGGGTGGCGGTGTCGATGACGAAGCGGTAGCGGACGTCGCTGGCGAGGACCCGTTCGTAGGCGTCGTTGATCTCGTCCGCGCCGATCAACTCGATCTCGGCGCCCACTCCGTGCTCACCGCAGAAGTCCAGCATCTCCTGGGTTTCGGCGATACCGCCGATACCGGAACTGCTCATGCTGCGACGGTTGCCGAACAGCGACCGCAGGTCCGCCTGCGCGGCGTCTTCGGGAAGGCCGAGGTTCACCATGGTGCCGTCGGTGCGCAGGAGCGCGAAGTAGGCGGCGAAGTCGAGCGGGGCGGAGACGGTGTTGAGGATGAGGTCGAAGCTGCCCGCCAGGTCTTCGAACGTCGCCGGATCGGCGGTGGCGCGGTAGTCGCCGGCGCCCAGCCGGAGGCCGTCGTCCTTCTTGCGCAGGGACTGCGAGAGCACGGTGACTTCGGAGCCCAGCGCGTGGGCGATCTTGACGGCGGCGTGGCCGAGTCCGCCGAGACCGACGGCGGCGACCTTCGTACCGGGGCCGGCGTTCCAGTGGCGCAGCGGGGAGTACGTGGTGATCCCGGCACACAGCAGCGGGGCGGCCACGTCCAGCGCCAGGGCGTCGGGGATGCGTACGACGTAGTTCTCGTCGACGACCATCTTCTGCGCGTAGCCGCCGTAGGTGGGCAGGCCGTCCTTGCCGACCGCGTTGTAGGTCCAGACGGCGCCCTCCGTGCAGTACTGCTCCAGACCGGCCCGGCAGTTCGCGCACCGGCGGCAGGAGTCGACCATGCAGCCGACGCCGACCCGGTCGCCGACGCGGAACTTCGTCACGCCGGGGCCGGCCTGCGCGACGACACCGGCGATCTCGTGCCCCGGCACCATCGGGAAGATCGCCTTCCCCCAGCCTTCGCGGACCTGGTGGATGTCGGAGTGGCAGATGCCGACGAAGGCGATGTCGATCAGTACGTCGTTCTCACCGACCTCGCGGCGCTCGACGGTCGTGCGTTCCAGAGGCGCCTTGGCGGCGGGGGCGGCGTAGGCGGCAACGGTGGTCGTCATGGGTGCGGGCCTTTCCCTGCGGATCCGGGCACGTGAAGGTGCTTCGTCGATGACCGATGACCGATGACCGGCGGCCGATGATGACCTATGGCCGGTGTCGAGCGCCGATGACCGGGTCGACGGCCCGCGCCGCGCCGGAGACGGCGCCGGAGGCCGGGAAACCGGGGATGCCCGAGGCCCGCGCCGGTGCCGTCGCCGCGGCGCGCACGCGAAGGCCGTCATGCTCTTGGTCCTTCACCAATTATCGGCGCTCAGGGCGCCCGCGCCTCTCGGAGGGACGCCCCGCACACGGGCGCCGTGCCGACGGGTGGATGATGGAGGGCATGCGTACTCGGCCCGTACTCGTCTACGACGGAGACTGCGGCTTCTGCACGACATCGGCGAGGTTCGCGGAACGCCGCGTACGGCCCCGCTGTGATCTCGTTCCGTGGCAGTTCGCGGACCTCGGCGCGCTGGGCGTCACCGCGGAGCGGGCCCAGTACGAGGCACTGTGGGTCACTCCGGCCGGCGCGGTGTACGGAGGGGCCGAGGCCGTCGCGAAGGCGTTGCTGAGTGCGGGCCGGGCGTGGCCGCTGCTGGGCTCGGCGCTCATGCTGCCGGGCGTGCGGTGGGCGGCCCATCGCTGCTACCGGCTCGTCGCGGACCATCGGCACCGGCTGCCGGGAGGCACGGCGGCGTGCGCCGTGCCGAGCGGCGGCGGCGCCCCGGGCCAGGGGCGATCCCCGTCGAACTGAACGCGCGACGGCACGGCACCCGTCCGGACGGAGATGCCGGGCCGTCGGTCAGGCCACGCTGGCGGTGTCCACGTCCGGGTGGATCGGGAAGACCTGGTCCAGGCCGACGATGCGCAGGATGCGCAACGTCTCGCCGGGGACTCCTGCCAGCGCGATGCCCGCTCGTGCGGCCACCGCGAGGTTGCGGGCGACGATGAGGGCCGTGATGCCGCTCGAGTCGCAGGACCGTATGCGGGAGAGGTCCACGACGAGCCGTTGGCCCGGCTGCAGGCTGACGGCCTCCAGGGCCTGCCGGAGCAGCGGGGCCTGGTCGTAGTCGAGGTCGCCGGCGAGTTGCAGTACGGGACCGGACACGGCGTCTCGGGTGGTGATCGTCAGGTCGCTCACGTCGGATCGGGCTCCTGCGGGGCGGGACGGGGGTCGGATTCTGGGTGCGCGGTGCGGTCGGGTCCTGGGTGCGCGGTGCGGGGTACGCCCAGGGCCAGTAGGGCCGTGTCGTCGTCGAGCCCCTCGGCGAAGCTGTCCAGCAGCCCGGTGAAGGCGGTGATCAGTTCGTGTGGCCCGCCCTGCGTGTGGCCGGCGGCGAAGGCGTGCAGGGCCTCCTCGCCGTAGAGCTCGCGGTGGGGGCCGATCCGGGCTTCGGTGAGGCCGTCGGTGTAGAGCAGGAGGGTGTCGCCGGGGCCCAGGGTGGTCTCGGCGGTGGTGAAGTGGGGGTCGGGCAGGATGCCCACGAGCAGGCCGCCGGGGGTGGGAAGGTACTCGGCCCGGCCGTCGGCGCGCAGGACCAGAGCGGGGGGATGGCCGCCGGACGCGAGGCGCACGGCTGTCGTACCCGTGGTCGCGTCGGGTTCCATGACCCCGAAGATCGCGGTGCAGTAGCGCGGGTCCCCGCCGTTGAACCGTTCGTGGAGCACGGTGTTCAGGGTGGTCAGCGCGGCGGCGGGCTCCGGGTCGTGGAGAGCCGCGGCGCGCAGGGTGTAGCGGGTCAGGGAGGTGACGGCGGCGGCCTGCGGGCCTTTGCCGCAGACGTCTCCGAGGAAGAACGCCCACCGCTTGTCGTCCAGCGGGAACAGGTCGTAGAAGTCTCCGCCGAGCCGGTCGATGGATGCGGTGTGGTAGTGCGAGGCCGCCTCCATCCCGGGTACCGGGGGCAGGGTGGCGGGCAGCAGGCTCTGCTGCAGGACGGTGAGGGCCTCCCGCAGCCGTTCCCGGTCCGCTTCGGCCTGGCGGCGTGCCGCCTCGGCCGCCTCGCGCTCGCGGAGCAGTTCCTTCTCGTAGGAGCGGCGCTGTCGGGCGTCGAAGACGGTGGTGCGGATCAGCATCGGCTCGCCGTCCGCGCTCGTCTTCACCGTGGAGGAGACCAGGACGGGAAGCCGTGTGCCGTCGGAGGCTCTGAGCTCGAGCGCGATCTCGCTGATCCGCCCCTGCATGCGCAGCAGCGGCGCGAAGTGCGTCTCGTGGTAGAGCCTGCCGCCGACGCTCAGCAGGTCGGTGAAGCGCTTGCGGCCCACGACGGCGTCGCGCGTGAGACCGAGCCAGTCCAGGAGCGTCTCGTTGATCTTGGCGATGGTGCCGTCCATCAGCGTGGACAGGTAGCCGCAGGGAGCCGATTCGTAGAGTTCCTCCGCGGTGTCCTCCAGCAGGGTGGAGAAGGCGGCGTCGGTGGCCTCCTTGTCGCTCTCCGGCAGCTCCGGATCCCGGGCGGTGCGGCACATCACGGCAGGCTCCGGAGGAAGGCCCGGATGGCCGCCGTGGTGGTCTCCGGGGCGCTCAGCTGGGGGCAGTGGCCCGTCGCGTCCAGGGTGATGAGCCGGCTCCCGGGGATCGCCTCGTGGACGTAGGCGCCCACCTCGCGCGGCGCGATCACGTCCTGGCTGCACTCCAGTACCAGCGTCGGCACGCCCACGCTCTTCAGGTCGGCGCGGCTGTCGGAGAGGAAGGTCGTACGGGCGAAGACCCGGGCCTTGGCCGGGTCGGTGGCGCAGAAGCTGTTGGTCAGCTCCCGTCCGAGTTCCGGGCGCTCCGGATTGCCCATGATCATCGGCGCCATGGCCGCCGACCAGCCGAGATAGTTGGATTCGAGCGACTCCAGCAGTTCGTCGATGTCCTCGGCGCTGAAGCCGCCCCGGTAGCCGTCGTCGTCGATGTAGCACGGGGAGGGCCCGACCATGACCAGGGAGGAGAACCGCTCGGGGGCCGCGGCCGCCGCGAGGACCCCGACCATCGCGCTGACCGAATGCCCCACGAAGGCGACTTCCCGCAGGTCGAGGGCCTCGCAGACCTCGGTGACGTCGCGGGCGTAGCCGTCGAGCGAACCGTACCGCTCGCCGTTCCACGCGGACGGGTCGGAGCCGCCGGAACCCACGTAGTCGAACAGGACGACCTGGAACTCCTCCGCGAGGGCGGGCGTCACGAGGCGCCACAAGTTCTGGTCGCAGCCGAACCCGTGCGCCAGCATGACCACGGGCCTGCCGGCTGCGCCGACGACCTTGACGTTGTTCCTGTGGAGGATGTCCATCCTGCCATCCTCCCATCTTCACGGCGGGCCCGAACGGCTCCCCGAAGGAGTACGCGCCCGCGAGGGGATCCTCCCCCGGCGACGCGACCGGCGGAATCATTCGCGGAACCGGTCGGGGTGCGTCAGGGGTGGAGCCTGTTCCGGCCGGTGTGCGGCCGGACGCCGGCTCATCTCCTGTCCCGAAGTGCGGTTCCAGCGGCCCTGTTTCGAAGCGCAAAGCCCCCTTTTGCCGGTCGATCAGGCTCTTGCAAGAGGCAGTTGAGGCGGTTCGGTCCCGGGGGGACGGCAGGGGCCGCCCCGCCCGGAGTCCTTATCTCAGCGGCGGCGTGCGCAGGTCCAGGCCCCCATGCCCTGGATCTTGGCGAGTCTTCTCGCCGTCGCGATCTGCTCCGCCTTCGTGGCGAGGTCCGCGCGTGGGGCGAAGCGGCGGCCTCCCGCCGCCTTCCAGCTCGACCGGGTGAACTGGAGCCCTCCGTAATGGCCGTTACCGGTGTTGGCCTTCCAGTTCCCGCCCGATTCGCACCGGGCGATGGCGTCCCAGTCGGGGTTGGGTTTGGAGTGGACGGAGGCGGCGTGCGCCCCGGAGACGTCCAGGAGCGTGACGGCCAACAAGAGCCCGCCGGCCAGTAGTTGACCGATCGCGCTCCGACTTCGTCGGCTCTTCAGGTGACGTGACATCAGTCCTCCTTCGCTGTTGGGGCGGCCTGCCACGAACAGCGGGCGGGCCCGCGCACGGCCCTTGTCGGGTCGTGGCCACAGCACAGCACGGACCGACGTGGTTCCGGCGGCTCTTGCCCCGCCGGAGAGGACGACGCCACTCGAACGGACGCTCCGGGGCCCTCCTGAGGCCGCCGACCGCCTCGCCTCAGCGGCTCCCGGCCCCGGGCGCCGCGGAGGACGGGGTGCGGCGGAACGTGTCGGCGGTACGGCTCATGCCCCGGCCCCGCGGGGGCACACGGCAGTCACCTACCGAAAGGGGCCCGGACATGCTGGGTATCGTCGCCGCAGTCCTGTTCTTCATCGCTTTCCTGATCAACGCGGCTCACATCGCCACCAACGACGTGCTGAGCTCGACGAACTTCATGCTCATCGGCCTGGCCGCGCTCGCCCTGCACGTCGCCGGCGTCGGCAACCAGTGGTCGGCCCGCGGGCGGAGCCGCAGAGGCTGAAGGGGGACACGGACAGGTCCCGCCTTCCGTCCGGTCAGCCGGCGGGGGCGGGACCTGTCCGTGTCCGGGGTGTCGCACCTTCGTCGGGCGCTCACTCCTCACGCAGGACCCGGATGCTCATCACCTCCGTGTCGACCGCGTCCGGTACGACCATGCCCGCCTCGACCCCCGAGCGCAGGTAGCGCAGCACGTCCTTGGTCAGGCGTTCGCCGGGCAGGGCCGCAGGGATGCCGGGCGGGTACGGGGTCAGCATCTCGGCGGCGATGCGTCCGTCGGCTTCGTCCCAGGGCACCTGCTCCGTGGGGCCGAAGAAGGCGTCGCGGGGCAGGACCGCCTGTTCCAGCCGGAGCTCGACGGGCGAGGGGACCTCGACTGGCTGGCCCGTCCGAAGGTCGGGGACGTGGGCCGCCAGGTCGGTCAGCGCCGTGAGCAGGGCGTCGGCGGTGTCGTCGCCGTCGGCGTGGGTGAGCTGGGCGCTGATGCGGCGGTGGTCGGCGAGGTGGAGGTTGATCCGGTGGTGCCGGCGCAGCCAGTCCGCCGCCTTGTAGCCGGTGACCTGCCAGGCGCTGATGTCGATGATGATCTGCAGGGGGTCCATGTCGAAGGCGAGGCCCGGCCCGCAGAAGTCCTCCCGGCCGTGCACCCGCATGCCCTCGATGCGGCCGATGCGGTCGCGGGTCCGTGCGGCGAGGGCGAGGGCGTCGTCGTAGAGGACGCGCCCGTGTTCGACCATCTGCCGGCGCCAGCCGTCCAGCGCGGCGTACACGAGCACGGAGGGGCTGGTCGTGCCCAGCAGGTCCTCACGGCTCTTGAGCACCTCGGGCTTCACCAGGTCGCCCTGGAGGTGGAAGACCGAGCTCTGCTCCAGCCCGGACCCCATCTTGTGGACCGAGGTGACACACACGTCCGCGCCCGCGTCCATCGCCCACGTCGGCAGATCGGGGTGGAACGGCAGGTGGGCGCCCCATGCCTCGTCCACGATGAGGGGGCGGCCGCGCCGGTGGCACATCTCCGCGATCGCGGCGAGGTCCGAACACGTTCCGTAGGGCGTCGGCGTCGTCACCAGGGCTCCCCGCGCGTCGGGGTGCTCGGCGAAGGCCGCCTCGAAGGCATCGGCCGACGGCGGATGCGCCAGATGCCGCTCGGCGTCCCACTGCGGGTCCACCCACACCGGCTCGATCCCCGACAGGATCAGTCCCGAGACGACCGACTTGTGGGCGTCCCGCCCCACCAGCAGCTTCTCGTGCGGGCCCGCCACGGACAGCATCGCCGACTTCACGGACAGCGAACTGCCGCACGTGGAGAAGAACGCGTGGTCCGCGCCCACCGCCTCGGCCATCAGCGCCTGCGCGGCCTCCACCACCGCGTGGGAGGACGTACGGTCGTCCAGGCCGCTGGTGGCGAGGACGTCCGAGCGGAACACCGCGTCACCCAGGACGGCCCGCACCCGCGGATCAGCGCCCCGGCCCTGCTTGTGTCCCGGCGGTGTGAACGGGGTCTGGCCGCTCTCGTGGTAGTCGGCCAACGCTTCGAGTACTGGTGCCTTCGACTGGTTCATACCGCCCGCCTGCCCGGACGCGCGCGGCAGTAACCGAGCCGGACGGCGGGTGGCCGGCACGGAGCCGGCCGACCACTCAGAAGGCGTACCGCACGTGGAGCCATGGCGCGTGGGCCGCCACGAGGTCGCTCAGGGTGGCGATCGCCCCGGCCTTGACCGCGTTGCGGTACCGCACGTTCCAGCTGCCGTTCTCGGAGCGCTTGGGCTGCTGCAGATCTGGTCGCCACAGGACGTCCTCCGCCCGCGGGTGCCAGCCGAGGTTCAGTTCGTGCAGGTCCTTGTTGTGCGTCAGCATGATCACTTCCGCGGCCGCCTGGTCCTTCACGCGCCGGGGCAGCACGTCGTCCATCTGCCGCAGCAGCAGGGACCAGTCCCCTTCCCAACCGGGCCGCAGGACGACGGGCGAGAGGTTGAAGTGGACCTCGTAGCCGGCGTCCAGGAAGTCCCCGGCCGCGGCGAGGCGGCTCTCGACGGGACTGGTGCGGATGTCCAGCAGTCTGGAGTCCTCGTGCGGCATGACGGAGAACCGCACACGGGTGCGGCCCCGGGGGTCGAGCAGCAGCAGGTCCGGGTTGACGAACTTGGTGGCGAAGGAGGCCTTGGCGGTGGGCCAGCGGGCGAACGAGCCGATCAGATCGGCGACGTTCTCGCTGATCAGGGCGTCCACCGAGCAGTCGCTGTTCTCGCCGATGTCGTAGACCCATGCGACCGGATCGCACTGGTTCGCCTCCGGTTTCGGACCGAGGCGGGCGATGTGGCGGGCGAGGTGTGCGGTGATGCCGTCGATGTTGGTGAAGACGGTGATCGGGTTGGCGAAGCCCTTGCGGCGCGGCACGTAGCAGTAGGCGCAGGCCATGGCGCAGCCGTTGCCGGGACCGGGTGCGATCCAGTCCGCGGAGCGTCCGTTGGGGCGGGTGGTCAGTGTCTTGCGCTCCCCCAGGACCAGGACCTCGCTCTTGACCCTGACCCAGCGGTCGACGTTGCCCTCGTTGCCGTGGAGCTCCGGGATCCTCCAGTGCGAGTCCACCGGGATCAGCTCGGCGTCGGGGAAGCGGGCCAGGATCTGCCGGCCGCGCGGGGAGGCGGCGGCGGCCGGTTCGGCGTGGATCGCCCGCACCGACAGCAGGCGGCGCGCGGCCGGGGAGTCCCGGAACAGGGGCCCGGCATGCCGGCGCTCCGGCGCCCGGCCCGTGTCGAGTTCCTCGAGGCCGAACAGGGCGTCCCCGTGGTCCTCCGGTCCGGCCGCGTGTCGCGGGGCGGCGCCCATGTGCGACCTCCGGGTTCCTCTCGACGCCCTCGCGGAGGTGGTGGGTCCGCGAGGGGGCTGGCCCTTCCACTGTAGGCAGGTCCGGCGCCCTCACCGACCGGCCCGGCCCCTCCCAGCGCCCCTCCCCCGCGCGTGAGCGGCCGGCCTGTGGACAGAAGCATGTCTGAACCGGTGCGAGGAGGAAGATGTGGGCGATTCACGAGAAGACCTGTACGCACGACTGCGGAGGGAATGCGTCCGCCGGGCCGAGGACCTGTGGGCGGTCGCCCGGGCGTTGCACGCGGATCCGGAGCTCGCCTATGAGGAGCACCGGGCGGCGCGGCTGCTCACCGCGGAACTCGAGCGGGGCGGGTTCGAGGTCGAGCGGGGCACCGCCGGGCTGGAGACCGCGTTCGTCGCGCGCGCCGAGGGCGCCGGGGAGGGGCGGGGGCGGTGCGTCGCGCTGCTGCTGGAGTACGACGCGCTGCCGGGTCTGGGGCACGCGTGCGGCCACAATTTGATCGCCGCGGCGGGGCTGGGGGCCGCGCTGGCGGTGCGGGGCGTCCTCGGTGACGTCGCGGGGAGCGTGCTGGCGGTCGGGACCCCGGCCGAGGAGCGGGGCGGCGGCAAGGTGGCCCTGGCCGAAGCCGGCGTGTTCGACGGTGTGGACGCGGCACTGATGTTCCATCCGGGGGTGCACGACTGGTCGTGGGCGCCGCTGACGGCGCAGACGCAGGTACGGGTGGGCTTCCACGGGAGGTCGGCCCATCCCACGGGGGATCCCACCGGGGGCATCGACGCCCTGGCGGCGCTCATCCAGTTGTTCAACACCGCGGCCGTGGTGAGCAGGCGCCTGCCCCCGGGGTCGCACGTGCAGGGCATCGTCACCGACGGAGGCAGCGCGACCAACATCGTGCCGGCGTACGCGGAGGGGTTGTTCGGGCTCCGGGCATCCACGAGTGCCTCCCTCGACGCCCTGGTCGCCGAGGTGGAGACGTGGGCCGGGGGCGTGGCGGCCGCCACCGGCACCACCGTGCGGGTGGACCGGCTGGGCCGGGGCTACGCCCACTTCCGGAACAGCGATGTCCTCTCGGAGCGGTTCGGCGGCCACCTGGCCCGCAGCGGCATCCGTCTCGGCGAACCGGTCGGCGGGGTCTTCCTGGGCTCGTCCGACATCGGCGACGTCAGCGCCCGGGTCCCCGCCATCCATCCGTTCGTGGCCGTCGTGGACGGCGAGACCTCGGACCACACGCCCGCCTTCGCCCGGGCCGCGGGCTCGGACCGGGGGCGGACGGTGATGCTGGCGGCGGCCGAGGCGCTGGCGTGCACGGCCGTCGACGTCCTGACGGACGCCGCACTGTCGGCCCGTGCGTGGAGCAGCCTGCGCGAGAAGGAGGCGGCGGGCCTGTGAGACGCGCCCGCCGGTCGAACGGTGGAGCCCCCGACCCCCTCGGCGCTTTGCGGGGGATCGGGGGCTCAACCGGCGACGATCAGGCGGGTCGGCCGCCGAAGGGGATGCCCGGGGCGTAGTACGTCCCGAGCTGCTGGCGGTAGCCGGAGTCTTCGAGGTGCTCGTCCCGGTGGAACTCGGGGGCGTCCTTGATCTGTTCCTTGGACCGGTCGACGTAGATCTTCTTCTCCTCGGGCTCGATCCGCATCACCGTGCTCGCCGGCAGCAGGACCTCCTTGCCGAAGATCCACACTCCGGTGTCCACGACGAGGTAGGCGTCGCCGACCTCGTCGGAGTGCTTGTCGACCTTGCCGATGCTTCCGTCGGTCGCCTCCACCTTGTAACCGGTCAGGTCGGTACCGGACAGGTGGCCCGAGGTGGACTTGTATTCCCAGACGTGCTCGTTCACGTGTAACAACTCCTCCGGTGGAAAGGGCGGCACAGGGGCTTCAGCCGACCTTGCTTCGGCCGTCTGCCGCGGACGGAAGCGATCACCGCGTTCCGTCTCCACCCCGTGTGCCCCGGGTCCACCGCCTCATGCACCGGGGCACCGGGGTGCTCAGTGCTTCACCGTCATGTCCGCACAGCGGGCGACGACGGAGGCGAGCGGCTCCCCGCCCTCGTGGAGCCGCCGCTGGATGCGGGCGCCGTTGCCGTGCTCGTGCAGGTGGGCGATGGCGTCGCGGACCCGCTCGTCGTCGCCGTGGTCGCGCAGCGCCTCGCGCACGTGCTGGTAGAGGGCGTCGACGGCCTGGGCGGCGGGCGTCTCCCGCATGGTTTCGGGGTGCAGCAGAGGTCCGTCCAGGCCCGATCGGGCGGCTCGCCAGGAGGCCAGCCGCAGCATGCTCGTGTCGATCCTGGCCGGCGGCCGTCCGTCGCGCCAGTCGCGGGCCGCGGTCTCGGCCAGGCCGCGTACCAGGGCGGCGATCAGGACCGGCGTGGAGGGGTCCAGGCACACGTCGGCCACGCGGACCTCCACCGTGGGGTAGGTGGCCGACAGCCGGGCGTCGAAGTAGATCATCCCCTCGTCACGCAGCACGCCGGTGCCGATCATCTCGCCGACCTGCTCGTGGTAGCGGTCGGCCGATCCGAAGATCCCGACCGGGCCCGCGGACGGCCACCGGTTCCACACCCGGCTGCGGTAGCTGGCGTAGCCGCTGTCCTCGCCCTGCCAGAAAGGGGAGTTGGCGCTCATCGCCGTCAGGACGGCCAACCACGGCCGGATGCGGTCCAGGACCGCGACGCCCTCTTCGTCGGATTCGACCGACACGTGGACGTGGCATCCGCAGGTCAGCTGCTCCTGCGCCGTCAGGCCGAACTGCTCCTTCATCCACCGGTAGCGCCGGCCCGCGTTGAGCGAGGGCCGTACGGGCAGCGGCGATGTCGCGACGGCCGCCAGCACGGCCCCGGCGCTCGCGGCGTGGCGGGCGGCCTCGGCGCGGATGCGCAGGATCTCGTCCTGGAGCTCGCCCATCTCCGTGACCGGGCTGGTGGCGAACTCCAGCTGTTCCTTCTGCAGTTCCTTCTCGAACTCGTGCTCTGCCCGGCCGTCCGCACCGGCGCGCTGCCACGCCTGCCGGTCCGCGGCCTCCAGGACCGCCCCCGACAGGGCTACCGGAGCACCACTGCCCGCGTCCACGAGCAGCAGCTCCTCTTCCACACCAACGCTTCTCATCTTGCCGCCTGGGGATCGTGCCGTCTGATGTCCCCCGCCTTCCCTGACTTCGGTCGGCCATGCCGTGCCGCCGGCCACACGCGCCCGCTTACGGCGCACGGGGGTGGCCGGGATTCGCCGCTGCGGCCGGCGGGCACAGCATGCCCGTGACAGAAAAGCCTCCGCCCGCACGCACCCCGGACGGGCACCACGTCCTCATCGGCGGCAGACGCTGGCGTGCCACCGATCCGGCTCTGCCCGACGACGTCGCCGCGCGGCTGCGTGCGCACCTGATGGCGGCGCGCCGCGCCGTGGGTGCGGCCCTGCGGGCTGCGGACGAGCGGGCCGAACGCGAGGCCAGGCGCCGTGTGCACACGGCCAAGGTGGCCCTGGGGGAACGGGGCACGCCGTGGTGGGAGCAGGACGGGGACCAGCGGCGGGATCGCTGGCTGGCGGGTCTGGCGGCCTTGGACGGGGAGGACGGCCACGATTGAGCGGCGTGCGGTGTCCGGTGAGCGGCTGGTCCTGGCCCGCGCACGGGTCCTGGTCCGCACACGGGTCCTTCTCCCGACGGCGGCCGCGGCCCGACGCGCGCGCCCCTTCCGGTCCGCCGCGCACCCGTCGGCGGCTGATAGCGTCGCAGGGCTTTGATCGACCCCGACGGTCGACGTCGCGGATCCACGACAGAGGAGACGGCCCCATGTCCGAGGACCTGGCCACCGACACCATCCGGAAGCTGGCGGACGTGGTGGAGTCGAACGCTCTGCCCGAGCACACCGTCGAGCTGCTCCGGATCGCGCTCAGCCAGGCCGAGAAGGCCAAGGCGGCCGGTCAGGACGAGGAGGCCCTCACCATCGCCGGCCAGGCACTGCAGACGGCGGAGAACCCGGCCGGGGAGCAGTAGGCGGTCGTCAGCGGGTGCGGCGGATGCGGATCGGGCCGCGCGCCTCGGCCGGTTCGACCGGTCGGCCGCCCTGGGTGATCTCCACCTCGCCGGCCGCGACCAGGCTGCGCGCGGCGCGCCGGGCCGGTTCCATGAGCGCGCGCCAGCCGTCGCCCTCCCCCGTGTAGAGCGCCCGCGCGGCGTCGGAGGGGCAGATCGTCGCCGTCGGGCCCCGGCGATCCAGCAGCTCCAGGATGGTCCGCTCCAGGCGCCGGTCCGTCTGCCGTTCGCTGTCCGTCACTCCGCCAGTGTCGCACCGGGGAGGCCACCCGTGCGGGAGGCCGCGGACCCGTGCGGGGTCTCGCCTTCCGCGGCGGAGGGGGTGGAGGGGGTGGAGCGGCGAGCGTCGGCTCCCAAGGTCCTGACCGCGTCCAGCAGCTCGGCGTTGGTGATGCCCTTCACCAGGTACCCCGCGACGCCGGCCGCCGCCATCTGGGTGCGCGGGCTCTGATCCCCGTATGCGGAGAACGCCAGGACGCGTACGCCGGGGACGGCCCGGATGATCTGCTGCGCGGTGTGCGGGCCGCCGCCGGGGAAGCGCACGTCGAGCACGACCACGTGCGGCTGCCGGGCGGCGGCGAGCCGGATCGCCTCGTCGGAGTCGCCGGCGCTGCCGGCCAGGCTGAGGTCGGGCTGCGCCCGGACGACCTCGGCCAGCGCCTCGCGCAGCATGCGGTTGTCATCGCAGATCAGCACGCGCAGGGGGTCGTGGGGCGTGGCGGTCCGGGTCATGGCGGACCTTCGAGGACGGTCCGGGAGTCGAAGCTCACGCCGGACGGACCGGGCAGGGGTTCGTCCAGCACGCCCGGCGGGAGGTCGGGCAGCCAGAACTCCACGGTGGTGCCGCTGCCCGGCTCGCTGCGCAAGGTCCACCAGCCGCCGGCCGTTTCGGCCCGCTCGCGCATCTCCAGCAGGCCGAAGTGCTCCGGCAGCTTGTGGAGGATGGCCGAGTGCCCGGTGCCGTCGTCCGACACCCGGGTCAGCAGGCCGCGGTCTTCGTTGGTGACGCTGACCTTCACGGTGCGTGCGCGCGCGTGCTTGTGCACGTTCAGCAGCGCTTCCTGGACGATGCGGAAGAGGGTGATGGCGGTCTCGGGGGCCGGTTCCTTCTCGAGGTCGTACACCAGGGACGGCTCCAGACCCCAGCTCCCGGCCACCACCTCGTCGAGGTGCTGGGCGAGGGACTCGGCCAGTCCGTGCCGGTCGATGCCCGGGGGCTGGAGCCGGAAGGTGAGGTTGCGCAGGCGGCTCACCGCCTCGCTCACCGACCGGTCGAGTTCGGCGAGCGCGCGCGCGTACGGCTCGCCGACCTGGTCGGCGAGGAGCTGCAGCCGCATGCCGACGGCGACCATGGCCTGGATGGAGTCGTCGTGCACGTCCCAGGCGATGCGGCGGCGTTCCAGTTCCTGCGCCTGCACCAGGTGGGTGAAGAGGCGGCGGCGTTCGCTGAGCGCCTGCTCGGCGGCGCGGCGCTCGGTCATGTCCCGGGTGACCTTGCCGAAGCCGCGCAGTTCGCCGGTCTCGTCGAAGAGCGGGGTGATCACCACGTTGGCCCAGAAGCGGCTGCCGTCCTTGCGGATGCGCCAGCCCTCGTCCTCCAGCCGGCCCTCGGCGATGGCCGCTTCGAGCTCCAGGTGGGGTTTGCGGGCGGCGATCTCCTCGGGCGGGTAGAAGACCGAGAAGTGCTTGCCGATGATGTCCGTCGCGGAGAACCCCTTGATCCGCTCGGCGCCGGCGTTCCAGGTCGACACGTGGCCCTCGGGGTCGAGCATGAAGATGCCGTAGTCGACGACGCTGGTGACGAGCAGGGTGAAGGCCGTCTCGGTCGGGGCGAGGGCGCCGCCCTGTCCGGCGGGGAGGTTCCCGGTCATCGTAGGAGCCCCTCGCGGCGGGCCACGGCGACCGCTTCGAGCTGGGACCGGGCGCCGAGTTTCTCCAGGACCCGCTGGACGTGGTTCCTGGCGGTGTTGAGGGCGACACCGAGCTTGTGGCTGATCTCGGCGGGCCCCAGACCGTCGCCGAGCAGGTGCAGGGTCTCGCGCTCGCGCGGGGTGAGGGCGGCTCCGGGGTCGGCCGCACGGCCGGCCAGCCGGTCCAGCGCACCGCCGAGCAGACCCTTGCTGTAGGCCACGTCTCCCGCCGCCACCAGGCGCACGCCCTCTTGCAGCTCGCCGAGATTGCCGACCTTGAGGATGAGTCCGGAGCCGCCGGCCTCGGCGACGTCGGCGGCCATCGCCGGGGTTCCCTCCCCGGTCAGTACCAGCACCCGGGCGCCGGGAGCGGCCGCCTTGAGCCGGGCGATGGCGGCGATGCCGTCACCGTCGGGCAGGCGCCGGTCCAGTACCACCACGTCGGGGCGCAGCCGGGCGGCGTCGTCCAGCGCGTCCCGCACGGACAGGCTGCGGCCGACGACGACCAGGTCGCCGGTGCGGTCCAGGGCGAGCCGGATCGCCTCCGCCACCATGTCGTGGTCTTCGACGAGCAGGATGGTGATGCGCCCGTCGGCGGCGTGCGGCGCGGTCTCCGGTACGGCCTGCGGTGTCGAAGGCATCAGGCGGTCCTCGGGGGTAGACGCGTCACGTGATCGGCGAACAGTCCGTCGGCGCCGGTGAGGGCGAACAGGCGGGCGACCTGTTCGCGGGCGCCTCTCACGCACAGTTCGGAACCGATCCTATCCGCCGCGCCCCTGGCCTCCAGGAGCAGGTTGAGGCCGGCGCAGTCACAGAAGCGCAGGTCCCGCAGGTCCAGCACGACACGGTCGCACCGCCGTGCGAAGCAGTCGTCGAGGGCGGCCCGCAGCTGGCCGGCGGTGTCCATGTCCAGCGCGCCGACGAGGCGAAGACCGGCCGAGTCCGGCTCGGGGACGCTGCTGACGTGAAACGACGGGCCGGTCACGGTGCTTCTTCTCTCATGCGGCGACCCCCAGCCTGGGCAACGGACACCAGGTAAGAGTAGTGAATCTGCACTAGAAGAGAACCCCGTTCTCCCGAACGGATCGCCCACGCGCGGGCGGACCAGTGCAAACCCGGCGGCGACGGGGACCCGAGCCGGTGAACCGCGCGGGCGGGGCTGGGTAATCTGCCGTGCGGGGACGAGCCGGGTGACAGGCCCCCCGCCAGCGCGCCGGTGTCGCAGGGCAGCGGTGAGGGTACCCGAGCGGTGAGGAACTCAGGGGAGAGAGAGTGAGGATGGATCTTCCGCCGGCCACTGCGCACGATGCCCGTACGACGGTGTGCGCGGAGTTCGACGGCACCCCCGGCTGCATCGCCGAGGCGCGGGCCGTCGCTGACGCCTTCCTCCGGCAGCACGCCCCCCACGCCGGCCGCACCTTTCACGACGACGTGCTGCTGGTCGTGTCCGAGCTGGTGACCAACGCCGTCCGCCACGCGCCCGGCCCCTTCGCCGTGGAGTGCGGGCTGCTGGCCGACGGGGTGGGGATCACCGTGCGGGACATCAGCCCCGTCCCGCCGCACCGCCGCACTCCGGACCGGACCGGCGGCCGCGGGTGGCCCATCGTCCAGACGCTCGCCCGTGTGGTACACGTCCTCCATCACGACGACGGCAAGTCGGTCCGCGCGGAGCTCACCTGGTAGTCCTCCGGGCGTCCGGCCGGGGCGGCGGGCGGGTCACCCGGCCGACAGCGCGCGGAGCCGGTGCTCCGCGCTCGCGAGGAGCATGTCCAGGGCGATCGGGTGGGCGCTGCGGTTCATCCGGGCGGCGAGCAGGGGACGACCGGCAAGACGTGCGCGGGCACCTGGGGCAAGGGCACCAAGGACGGCGGACCGCGCGAGGTGTACCTCTACCACGTGGTGGACAACCAGTGGTCCATGGGCGCATACGGTTCGCAGGCCGTGGTCTGGCAGACCGCCGTCAACCCCGTCGTGGCGCTGGAGCTCATGGCCGCCGGCGTCTGGTCGGACGCGGACGTCCTCGGCCCCGAGCCGTTTCCGCCGCGCCCGTTCCTGGACCTGCTGGCCGCATACGGATCCCCGTGGGGCATGCGCGAGCAGGGCCGACCCGGGCCTGCGGGCCACCGACTCCCCGCCCGGGCGGACCCTGGCCGCCCGGTGGCGCACCGCGACGCAAGACGTCCGTCATCGGCAGTCGGCCGGAGCACGTGCCCGTCACGGTCCCCGGCGCGGCGCGTTCGTTCGCGGATGCCTCACGGGGCGGGGATCCCGACGACGCCCGCCTCCGGCGTCGGCGGGCGTCGTCGGGGCGGCGTGGGGCGGCAGCCGGTCAGCCGGTTCAGCCGGCCGTTCGCGTACGGGACCGAGCAGCCCGCCGCTTGGCGGCCCGGCGTTCCTCCTCGCTCATGCCGCCGCACACCCCGATTTCCTGGTTCGCCTCGAGAGCCCACTTCAGGCAACTCTCCATCACCGGGCAACGGTGGCACACCGCCTTGGCCTGTTCGACCTGGAGCAGGGCAGGGCCGCTGGACCCGATCGGGAAGAACAGATCGGGGTCTTCCCACCGACAGGCGGCCTCATGGCGCCAGTTCATCGTCGTCTCCTCCATCCGGTTCGTCCGAATCCGTCCTTCACGCTCCTGGCCAGAGTCGGCGGGTCTATGCAGTGCCGGGGCCACCGCGTGCCGATGGGGCGGTGCGGAAGGGCACCTGACAGGCTGTTGTGCCGGGGTTGCGGGGGTTTGAAGCGCGGTACCTGGGCATCCCAGAACGAGACCCCGCCTTTGCCAGCCGACAGGAGGCAGCAGTGAGCACCTACGTCATCACCGTGCCGGGCACGTTCCTGAGGGACGTCGACGATGCGGCCCGCTCCGAGCTGGCGCGGAGCCTGGCTTCGCACCACACCGGCCTGAGCGAGGCCGAGGAGGTGGAACTCCTGACGGTCCACGAGGACGGAACCTTCTCCGTCCGGCTCGAGATCGAGGCCCCGGACCGGGCGACGGCAGAGGGCGACGCCGTCCGCCTGGCGGCCGGCGCCCTCGGGAAGCTGGGGTTCACCGAGAAGGACGCACCCCTGGGGCCGCCGGCGGTCACGGGCATCGAAGGCGAGTTCTGAGGGCCGAGGCTCCCGCTCGGCCTCAGGGGGTACGACCCGGCCCGCCCTTCCGAAGAGGGGCGGGCCGTCACACGGGGACGGCTGAGGGTGTCAGCTGGAGATGGCCTCGAGGAGGTCGCCGACCTGGGGGTCCGGAAGGGCTCGGGCGACATCGGCCTGGGCCACGATCCCGACGAGCGTGTGCCCGTCGATGACGGGCAGCCGGCGCACGTGGTGCTCGCTCATCGTGTGGAGGATCTCGGCGGCGTCGTCATCGGCGCCGATCGTCACGGCCTCGCCCTGGGCCAGCTCGCCCGCCGTGCAGGTCGCGGGGTCCTTGCCGGCCGCCAGGACCTTGGTGACGATGTCCCGGTCGGTGAGCATGCCCTTCAGCTTGTGGTCGGTGCCGCAGATCGGCAGCGCACCCACATCGAGCCGTGCCAGCTTCTTCGCCGCCTCCATGACGGTCGCTTCGGCGTCGATGCATTCGGGTTCCGGGGTCATGATGTCGCGTGCGGTGGTCATCACAGCCCGCCTCTCGTCTCGGATGCGTAGCGATGCTCTTCCTGGACCCCTGCCCGACCTCCTGCTCCCTACCCCTGCGCGGGGACTGTGCTCAGGACGGTCGACAGGGCGCGGCTCCCGGGTGGTCCGCCGTCCCGTACCTCGAAGAGCTCCAGTGCGCCGGTCATCTCCAGGAGCCGCCGGAGCTGTGCGGGCAGCGGCCCGCCGAGCACCACGGGTCGGGTGTTGCGCAGCCGGATCAGCACGTTCAGGAAGGAGGAGTCGGCGAACTCGACCCGGGCCACGTCCAGGACCAGCAGGGCGGCACCGGCCGCTTCCCGGTCGCAGGCCGCCGCGAGGACGCCGGCCGTGTCCAGGTCGAACTCGCCCGCGCAGACCACCACGTCCACGCCGTCCGCTTCGGACCGGACCGTCACGCGCGGCGTCTTCATACCGTCTCCCGGAATCGCTTGATCGAACAGGACGGGCCGTGCGCCGGACGGTTGCCGGCGTCAGCGGTACCGTGTCGCAGTGCGGCCCCGCACAGAGGACAAGGGGGTACGGGGCCGTGGTCCGGTGTCAGGCCGCGGCCTGCGGCCGGAGCAGCTGCGCCTGGCCGAAGAGGAGCGCCCAGCCTTCGGGAAGCCCGCCGAGGATGCGGCCGAGGAGATCCGGGCCGGCGAGCCGGGCGACGATCGTGAGGACGGCCCCGGCTTCCCAGCGGGCCGCGGCGGGGGTCGCGCCGGTGCGGGCGGCGAGGTCCTTGACGAAGCTCCACCCCGTGAGCCGGTAGGGATCTGGGGCCTCGGCGGTGAGGGTGAGGGCGGCTTCCATGGGGAGTCGGGCCGCGAGGTCGACGCGTTCCTCGCCGGTGAGCTGGCGGCCGAGGGCGGTCAGGACGCCGCGCACGGCTTGCTCGGCGCGTTCGACGGTGGGGTAGGCACCTTCATACCTCACTTTTTCCAGCATGTTCTCGTAACTCATGTCCGTGGCCTGCTGGAGGGTTCCAGGCTGGGAGAACACGGGTACCGGTCGCCTTTCGTGTCGGAGGGCTCCGGCCGGTTCCTGCGGGGAGCGAACCGGCCGCCCGCGGTGGAGTGGTTGCGGGTTCGAAAAGGGGGCGGAGGACGGGCTTGCCGGAGGGGGGTCGGTGCCGCGTCCTCCGCGATCGGGCGGGCTGTGGGTGCGGGTCAGCCGGAGATCTGCCGGCTGCCGCTGTCGGCACCGATGGCGATCTTCCGGGGCTTGGCGCGCTCGGTGATCGGAATGCGCAGGGTCAGGACACCCGCGTCGTAGTCCGCTTCGATGTGCTCGGTGTCGAGGGTGTCGGCGAGCATGACCTGGCGGGAGAACACGCCCAGCGGCCGCTCGGAGAGTTCCACCTGGACGCCGTCGGACTTCGTCGGGGGCCTGCGCTCGGCCTTGACGGTGAGCATGTGCCGCTCGACGTCGACGTCGATCGCGTCCGCGGTGACGCCCGGGAGATCGAAGGCGAGCACATAGACCTCGCCGTCGCGGTAGGCGTCCATCGGCATGACGGACGGCTTCGACCACGTACCGGTGGTCCCCATGAGCTGCTGCGTGAGCCGGTCGAGTTCGCGGAACGGGTCGGTGCGCATCAGCATCGCGAATACACCTCCAGTCGGTTCGGCAGGGACTGCCCATGCGCTTCAAGGTGCTTCCGTTGTAGCATGTCATCGAGACGACGACAAGCAGGGTGTCATCCTGACGATGACAAGGTTGGAGGAGATCCGTGACCGCCGATGACGATGCCGCCCGTCCCGCCGCCCCGGACGCCCCACCGGACCAGGGGCCCGCTTCCTCGGTCGCCGCGGCCGCGGCGCTGGAGGCGATCGGCAACGCCCTGCGCGAGGCCCAGAACGCCGGCCCTGCTCCCCGCCCGACGGACACCGGCCCGGAGCAGGCCCTCGCCTCGCTGCTCCTCCTGCGCGAGGTGCGGGAACGGCTTGCCGGCTGGGAGCCGGGCCTGATCGAGACCGCCCGGGAGGCGGGCGCCAGCTGGGCCGAGCTCGCCAGGCCCCTCGGGGTGGCCAGCCGCCAGGCGGCCGAGCGCCGCTACCTGCGGCTGCGCCCCGGCCCGGCCGACACCACCGGGGAGCAGCGGGTGCAGGCCGTCCGCGACCGGCGCGCCGCGGACCGCACCGTCACCCGCTGGGCCCGTGGGAACGCAGCCGACCTGCGGCAGCTGGCGGGGCAGGTCACCGCCCTGACCGACCTCCCCGCCGCCGCCGAGACGAGCGTGCGCGAGCTGAGCCACGCCCTCGGCCGGGACGACGCGGCCCAGCTCGTCGCCCCGCTCACCGCCGCCCGCGACCATCTAGGGCCGGCGCACACCGAACTCGCCGACCGCATCGACACGCTCACCCAGCACACCAGGCAGCTCCGCGACGACAGCGACCAGCAGCGCGCGGGCGGCTGACCGGCCGGTCGCGAGCCGAGCAGGGCTCCGCCCACCCGCCGTCGATCACGGCGGGTGGGCGGAGGGGTGGGCGCGATGCCGCGCCGTCAGTGCCCGGCGGTCCTACGCTGGGCGTCGGTGTTCGGGGTCAGGGCGTCCCCGGCTTCGCCGTCCTCGTCACCGGAGATGACGGCTTCGTCCGCTTCCCTGCGGGCTTCGCGGTCACCGCTCTCCCCCGGCGCCTTCGAGGGCGGGGTGGACGTGGCCTGGTCGTCCCCGTCGTGACGGGTCTTGTCCTGGTGCGTCTTGTCCTGGCTCATCTCGCGGGCTCCTTACGGTCGTTCAGAGCGGGCGGCCGCCGAAGGCGTCGCCGGCCCGGTAGTACGCGGAGAGTTCGTCGTGGTAGCCGGCGTCTCCGAGGTGCTTGTCGCGGACGAACTCGGGAGCGTTCTTGATCTGCTCCTTCGTCCGGTCGACGTAGATCTTCTCCTCGTCCACGTCGATGCGGGAGACGGTGCCGGCCGGGAGCAGGACCTCCTTGCCGAAGATCCACGGGCCGGTGTCGACCACGATGTAGGCGGATCCCGCCTCGTCCGAGTGCTTGTCGACCTTGCCGATCGCACCGTCGACGGCCTCGACCTTGAAGCCGCTCAGATCGGCGCCCTCCAGACGGCCGGACGTCTCGCGATAACCCCACACGTGCTCGGTCATTGAGGATGGGTCCCTTCTCTGGGCCAGGAATGGCTGCCTTGCTCGACAGGCGCCTGCCCCGTGTTTCACGCCTCACACGGAGGATCCCCCACCCGTGGCGCTTCGCCCTCCGGCGCGGCGCGGGCGGCTCGGTTCGCGCAGTGCGCTTTCCCGGGCGCCGCCGGGTCGGTGAGGGAGGAGCATGCCCGCCTCCCCGTCCGCACCGTCGGGCGGATCCCCAGGACACGGTCGGCGACGACTGCGCGCAGATGCGGTCCGTCCCGGCCGGCCGCAGCGTCCCGCCCCGGAGGGCGGCACCACCGGTGCGCGCACCCGCGATGAGTGCTGGGAGAGGCCACTTGGGCAGGGAAAACGCAACTTCGACATGGCCCGCACCGGCGGTTACCTTCGCCTGGTCTTCGGCGATCGCCGCAACGGTCGCACCGCCCCACGACCCGGGAGAGACACATGCCCCTTCTCGCGCTGTACACCTTCGGCGTCCTGGCATCACCCCTCGCCGATCCCTCACCCCTCACGCGCGAGTTCTACGCCATCGGTGAGGCCGTCTACCGGGAGATCGGTCGGCACCCCGGATTCCTCGGGCGTGCCGAAGCGGCAGAGGGTGACCGGGGTGCGTTCTTCGAGGCGGACTGGGGTGCGTGGGGGGAGTTCGCCGTACCGCCTTGGTACGGCAAGGGCCGTACACCGGAAACCACCGCCCTGGCCACGACCCTCTCCCTCTGGACCGACCTGCGCTCCGCCTTCGACGCCGTCCACACCGGTCTGCACCGCGCGGCGCTGAGCAGGCGCCACGACTGGTTCGAGAGGACGGGGCATCCGAACCACGTGTTCTGGTGGGTTTCC
The DNA here is from genome assembly GCF_056430495.1 of Streptomyces sp. NPDC045967. NCBI lineage: Bacteria > Bacillati > Actinomycetota > Actinomycetes > Kitasatosporales > Streptomycetaceae > Streptomyces > Streptomyces sp. NPDC045967. The sequence continues at coordinate 103,538 of NZ_JBWKLE010000020.1, forward strand.
GACGGCGTGATACCCACCTGGCGGGACGGGGTTTCCCGGCTGGAGCACCTCCACCACCACGGCCCCGCGCCCCTCGCCTTCACCTTCCGCGACGCGTTCGCCCCGGACCGAACTGCGATCGGGAGTGCGGGCATCGGGCCGCAGAGCGACCGGGTTCTCTGACGGGACGGTCGGCCGCGGGCGGGCGGCCTCGTCGGCCACCCGGCCGATCGGCGGCGCACGCCCCGCGAGCCGCTCCGGGCGGAACCGGCCGCCTACACCGACCAGGTGTCGACCGCCTCCGGGTCGTGGCGGGACGGCGTGAGGGGAATGGGCACGGGCGGCGCCGCGTTTCCCGGGAGCAAGCCCTGCCGTCCCTGAAGGAGGATGTCGTGGCACTGTCCCGGACCGAGCGTGAGCAGTTCCTCGCCGAACCCCACATCGCCGCCCTCGCCGTGAGCGCGGGCGCTGACCGCGCTCCGTTGACGGTACCGATCTGGTACCACTACTCCCCCGGAGGCGACATCTGGATCATGACCGGCCGCGATTCGCGCAAGGCCGAACTCATCCGGGACGCAGGGCGGTTCAGTCTGATGGTCGACCGTCTGGAGCCGACGATCCGGTACGTGTCGGTCGAGGGCCCGGTCGTGTCGACCGTACCGGCGGTGCGCGAGCAGCTGCAGTGGATCTCCGCGCGGTACCTGCCGGCCTCGAAGGTCGACGGCTACGTCGAGGACGCGTGGAAGAACCACGGCGAGCAGGTCGTCATCCACATGCGTCCCACCCGGTGGGTGAGTTCGGACCTCGGCCGGGTGTGAGGCGGCAGGCCGGCTCCCCTCAGGGCTGCCCACCGGCCGGCCCGTGGGTCCGTACGTCGACAGGTGCCTCGGGGTCGGGGCCCGCGAGCTCCGGCTCCAGGCCCTCCTCGGCCACGGTCGTCCGGCGGCGCCCGCTGTCGGCTCGCCACGCCTCGAAGACCAGGGTGGTGGCGGCGACCACGGCAAGGCCGAGCAGCCACCCGCCCACCACGTCGCTCACCCAGTGCACGCCCAGCGCGACACGCGTGTAGCCGACGCCCAGCGCGGAGACCAGTGCCAGTGCCCAGGGGACCGGCCGCCAGGCTCGGGGCACCAGGGGCAGCAGGACCAGCAGGAGGATGGCGCAGGAGGTCACGCCCGTCATCGCGTGGCCGGACGGAAACGCGAAGCCGGGCGCGTGGGCGACGGGGTCGGGCAGGCTGGGGCGTGCCCGCTCCACCACGATTTTCACCGTCACGCCCGTCAGGGCGCCCGCCACCGCCGTCACGGATGCCCAGGCCGCGAGGCGCCAGGCGCGGCGGCTGAGGAGCCAGAGCACGAGCGCGGCCACCAGGAGACGCAGCGTCACCGGGTCCCACACGTAGTCGCTGAAGACGCGCAGCACGCTCACCCAGCCCGGCCGGGCGAGGGCGGCTTCGTGCAGGTGCTCGGCCACGGCCCGGTCGAGGCGGTGGAGGGGGGGCCATTGGGACTCCACCAGGATCAGGGCGAGGGCGAAGGGCACGGATGCCGCGGCCGTGACGGCGGCGGTCACCAGCAGCCGCGCGCCGAAGGTGGCATCGGAGCCGGAGTACCGTGCGGCCAGGGCCCGGGCCGCGGTGCGGGCCCGACCGGATCGAGCCGTCCCGGATGCCGCCCCGGGTGCCGCCCCGGCGTTCGTCCCCGGCGCCGCCACGGATCGCTGCTCGGGCCGCGGTCCCGGCGCGCGGCCGGACAGCGCGACGGCACCGATGATCAGCAGCGTCGCCGCGCCGTTGAGCAGGCCGCCCACCACGTCGGTGGGGTAGTGCATGCCGCGGTACAACCGGGACAGCGCGACGGCCGCCGGAACGAGAAGTGCGGCCGCCGCCACGGCGTACCGCCACCATCCGCGGCCGCGCGTCCTCAGCAGCACGATGACGGCGAGGCCCGCGTACAGCGCGACCGAGGCCCCGACGTGCCCGGACGGGAAGCTCGAGGTCGGCGGCGCTCCGTCCAGCCGGGGGACGTCGGGACGCGGCCGTCGTACGAGCGCTGTCACCAGCAGGAACACGGCCGACTGCACGGCGACCGACGCGGTGAGGAAGAGCGCCTCGGCGCGCCACGGAACGCGCGGCAGGACGAGCAGCGCCACGACGCAGACCACCGTCACGCCGATGACGGTCTCGGTGTCGGCCAGGACGGAGAGCCACCGCGTGACCGCCGTGAGCGGCGCGGCCCGTTCCTCGGCGAGGTGGCGACTGGCCCGGTCCTCCCACGCCAACCGCCGCCGGTCCGTCGCCAGTCCGGTGAGCAGGGTGCCCAAACCCACCATCAGGGCTGCCTGGACCGGCAGGAGCAGCAACGGCCAGGTCCTGCGGCGGGTGGCGGCACCGCTTTCTCGCGTCATGGGGATCTTGTTGCCGCGGCGGGCCCGATGATGCACCGGACCGGGTGCGCGGGCGTGTACCGGGACGCGCCGCGGTCGCCGACCGGGAAAGTCCCGGGCTCCCGGAAGCGTTTGAATCCGAAGATCCCGATCAGATGAGAGGGGACGTCCCAGGTCCGCCATCGTCCGGTCGGTGACCGGCGGTGCGGGCGGCGAGGCGACCGAGGGGGCCGCGCCGAGGGGCGCGTGTCGTGAAGAGTGAGGGAGGGGGCCCGTATGACGGTATCGCGAGGGCGGCGGGGCGAGCGCGGCTCCGGTGCGTCGTCGGTGGGGCGCGATGTCGTGCTGGCGGTGGGGCTGGTGGCCATATGCCTGGGCGGGGCCGCCGTCTTCGTCAGGACGGCATCCGTGGCGGGTGGCGGCACGCAGGGGCTCCCGGTCATGCCGATCGTGACCGTCGTCGTCCTGGCCGCCGGTGTGGCGCTGGCCCGGTGGAGCGTCGCTCCGGGCCGACGCCGCTCCCCCGTGCACGGGGCGGCCTCGGGCGGGGCGGGCTGGCGCGAACCGGTCGGGCTCGGCGCACCGCCGTCGGACGCCCCGGCGGCCGCCGGGGCGCAGCGCGGGCCGGCCGACCTGCCCGACGTGGGCGCCGACGCCCTGGACCACGCGGCGGTGGACGCGGACGGCTTTGAGCACACGGTGGCCGCGCTGTGCGCCCGGGACAGCTGCCCCCAGGTGGAAGTGGTCGGCGGCGCCGGGGACTTGGGGGCCGATGTGATCGCCACGACGGCGGAGGGCCTGCGCGTGGTCATCCAGTGCAAGCACTACGGCGAGGGCAACCGGGTCGGTTCGCAGGACCTCCAGCGGTTCGGCGGGACCTGCTTCGCCGTGCACGAGGCCGACATCGCCGTCATCGTCACCACCAGCGCGTACACGGCTCCGGCCCTGGAGTACGCCGCCACCTGCGGCATCGTCTGCGTCGACGGCGACGCACTGGCCGCGTGGACGGAGTCGCGGACCCCTCCGCCGTGGGAGGCGGTCGCGGCGGCAGCCGCCCGGACCGGCTCCGCATCCCCCCGGCCCGACGCGGCCCGCCCCTCCGCCTGAGGCCGCCGCGTCCCCCGTTTCAGGTCCTCCCGGGATCGGCCGTCGAGCCGATGCACCGAACCCCGCGGGCGCGTACCCCCCTCGTCTCCGTCGCCGACCGGGTCGTGCGCTCTCAGCCGGGCGCCGCGGACGGCCTGGGGGCCGGGGGCAGGGCCCAGCGGATCGCGCGGGTCACCGCGTGACCGCCGGCGCGGGCCGCCGGGGCGGGTACGTGACCGGCCGCGGAACCGGCGCCGGTGGTGACGGCCGACTTTGCCCAGGGCGGCAGGAGGTCGACGGCCGCCGCCGCGAGCAGCGCGTACGGCAGCCTTGCCGGCACAGGCAGCGGCGGATCGGTCAGCAGGAAGCGGGCGGTGTCCCGGGACGCGGCCGTCGGCCGCAGCGCGGGCCGGTAGTCCGCGATCCGCTCCGCGAGTTCCCGGACGCTCCGCGGCGGCCGGTCCGCGCCCAGGGCCCGCGCCACCCGCGCCGTGTCGGCGAGGTAGGCGTCGCAGCCTGCCGCGTCCAGCGGGTGCCTGCCGTAGCGCTGGTGGGCCCGGAGGAAGCACTCCGCCTCGGCCGTGTGGACCCAGGTCAGCAGCTCCGGGTCGTCGGCCCGGTACGCTACGCCCTCGGCCGTCCGGCCTCGGATGCGGCCGTGCACCTCTCGGACGCGTGCCACGGCCGCCTCGGCGTCGGCGCTCGTGCCGAAAGTGGTGACCGCCAGGAAGGTACTGGTCCGGTGCAGGCGTCCCCACGGGTCGCCCCGGTATCCGGAGTGCGCCGCCACCGCTGCCATCGCGACGGGGTGCAGGGACTGGAGCAGCAGGGCGGCGAGCCCGCCCACGAACATCGACGCGTCTCCGTGCACCCGCCTGACCGGCCGGTCGGGGGCGAACCAGCGCGGCCCGGGCGTCAAGTGGATCCGCTCCCGGTTGCGGGCGCCATCGGGCCCGGCGACACGCTGGAAGACCGCGTCGCCGGCTTGCCGCCGGATCCGCCCGGCGGCCGTCGTCGCCCTTGCCATGCGTCCAGTATGCGCCGGGGCACGGTCCGGCCGGCTCCCCCGTGGGGGCGGGCGGTTGAGCGGTCCCGCTCCGGGCAGGTGCCCCGTGTACCGCGCCCGCGGATCCACAGGACCGGTGCGCTCCGCCGCCCGCGCGGAACGCCGAACCCCAGGGATCGGAGAAGCCGATGAGCACCGCCGACGCCTACGGGGACGAGGTCTACCAACCGCAGGAGACCGACGAGCCCGCCGAGGCACAACCCGACCTGGAGAACGCCCTGGACGAGCCGGACCTGGACGACACCCTGGACACCGCCTTCATTCCGCTCGACCGCCCCCTGGCGGTCGACGAGCGGGGCACGACGGCAGCCGAGGGGCATGACGGGGAGAGCCTGGACCAGCGGCTGGCGCGGGAGCGTCCGGAGGTGTCCGCGCTGGACGAGGCGTCCGACGAGGCCGGTGATCCGCTGCTGGCCGGAGCGGACCGGGCGGGCCGGCTGATGGCGGTCGACGAGTGGGCTCCGCACCGCCACATCTCCGTAGTGGCGCGTGACGTCGGCATCGACGGCGGCGCGGCATCGGCCGAGGAGGCCGCCGTCCACCTGGTCGAGGAGTTGCCGCCGCCCTCCGGCGACCAGGACGGATGAGTCGCTCGGTTCCGAGGACGGGGCATGCGCTCCAGGGCGCCCGCGGCGTTCGGCTGTTCCGCGCGCACCCGCGCGCGAAAAGCCCGAGCCGCGTGATGGCGGGGGGATGCCACCACGCGGCTCGGGCGCGCTCGGGAAGGCCCGCGCCGCTCACCGCCGCGGTCTCCCGTGACCCGCGTATGACCGGTTTTCGCGGGCCCAAACGGTGCAGCCGCGCAATTCCCGGAGTCGGCCGACGTGCGCCGCCCGACCGAACGCGGGCCGGACGGGCCCGCGCGTTTGGCGGCCGCGATCCGGGTCACATGCGCAGTGCAAGCCAGTCCCCGCACCCCCAGGGAGTGATCAGCTGTGTCGCATGACGAAAAGGGCAAGGCCAAGGCCGAGCAGGCGAAGGGCAAGCTCAAGGAGGCGGCCGGCCGCGTCGCGGGCAACGAGCGGATGACAGGCGAAGGCCGGGCCGAAGGGGCCAAGGGCGATGCCCGTCAGGCCAAGGAGAAGATGAAGGACATGTTCAAGCGGTGATCTGACCGCAGGACGCGTGCGTGCGGTGGTCCCGAGCCCCTGGCAGAAGGGTTCGGGACCACCGCTCGTGCGCGTGGGGGCGCCGCGCTGCGGATGCGAGTGGTGACGGTCCGTGCCAGCGTGATCGGGAGAGTTCCCCCCACTCGATGAGGAGTCGCCGTCATGGGCGGTATGCAGGACAAGCGCCAGCAGCCGGGCAAGGGTCGCGAGGAGCAGCGACGCCCCCAGCAGCCCGGCCAGGACCCGGTCCACCCCGACCCCGCCATGCCGTCCCGCAGCGGCAAGAGCCCCGAAGAGATCAACCGCCGCGACGAAGACCCGCTGCGCGACGAGCGCGATCTGCGCGACGACGACTTCTGACAGGCCGGGGACCACACCCGCACCTGCCATCCTCAGGGCCCGGCCGGAATGCGAGAGCTCCGGCCGGGCCCTGTCACGTCTTGGGCGGCGACGCACGGATCCCCTGCGCGGCCCGGACCCACCCCCCGGGGCACGGACGGCTCCGCGCATCCTTTAGAGTTCAACCACTGCCCGCGGTACGTCGGCTTGCGCGCCGATCGCGGGCCCCGCACACCACGGCTGCCGAGACGCGCCCCCGTCCGGCGGCCCTTCCCGGGGGCTGGCGCCCCACCCCCGTGCGCGCCAGCCCCCACCCCTCCACCCCGGCCGCGGCCCGGCACGGGCCGGGGCGCCCGGGCCGGTCACCGAACGGCGGGACCCCGTCAGGCCGGGGGCGCCATCGCGCGCAGGCGGTCGGCCACGTCGTACACGGTCAGGCGGAGCGACCGGATGTCCGTGATGAGGCTCCGCCACGGCTCGAAGGCCGTGTCCACGTCCTCGCCGGAGGCCCTGATGTAGGCGAAGGCGACCCCGAAGCCGAAGTACTCGTTCCGCGCCGGGAGCGGCCGGGTGAGCACGAGCTGCTCCAGCAGTGCGGCCGCCCGCCAGTAGGCGTCCGGCTCGTCCGTTTCGAGGGCCGGGGTGTTCACACGGTGCCGGGCGACCGCGGCCACCAGGCCCGAGTAGTCCAGGACCCCCAGCTCCCTGCTCAGCAACTCCTCATGGCGGTCGAGGAGCCATCGGAGGTCGATGTGCAGGTCCAAGATCAGGCCCCCCGGTGCGTCTTGCCGGACGAGGGGAGCCCGCCGAATTCGGCGTCGAAGGCATCGGCGAGGCCAGGCCGGCCGACGGCCTCGCGGAACGCGGCGGTGGCCCTGCCGAGGGCGAGCTGGTTCTCCTCCTCGATGGCCAGCTCCGCGAGGTAGGCCCGCACGCTCTTGCCGCGCGCGGCGGCGAGGGTGGCGAAGCGGTCCCGCGTCTCTGAGTCGATCTTCACGGTGGTATCTGCCATGCCCCGAGTATGCGGCCTGGAATACCTCTGTGAATACCCCTCGTCGGCCCCGTGCGGCCGGGGACCTCGGCCTGCGGGGGCGCGCCGGGCGCTCCGACGTCACACTGGCAGGACGACTACTGACCAGGAGGCCGGATGAGCTGGGCATCATGGACCACCCCGGGGGTCTTCGCCGGGCGCAACGGGGTGCGGACCGGCGAGGAGGGCCCCGTCCTCATGGGTGAACTCGACGTGCACACCACCTGGACCGAGGTCGAGGGCATGGCGCACGTCACCGTGCAGTACAGCGGCGGGTCGGAATGGCTGCCGCTGGCGGGAAGCCCCGTCCCCTGTCCGAGCGAGGCCGCCAGCCGGGCCCTGCACGACGCGGTCATCCACGCCATACGCGGTGGCGGCGCCCTCCCGCTCGATGCGGACGGTCCCCGGGCCGCCCAGGATCGCGCCGCGAGAGAACGGCGGGCCGGCTGAGCGGACAGCCGCCGGTGCGCCGGCCCGGCGGGTCCTGCGCGTCCTGCGGGTCCTGCATGTGCTGTGCATGCGTTTCTATAGTGGGGGAAGCGTCCTTCCTGGGGCCATCGTCCCACCCGCCGCCCGGGCGGGCGCGCCCTGTGGGGCCATCGGGGTGGGGTGGCGCACCAGCACTCCACCTGCTTGCCTGGGGGCGTCCAATCCCCGACTCGAGGAGCGATCATGACCGGTGACAGCCAGCCGAGCGAGCAGGCCCAGCAGATGCGCGACAAGGCCCAGGAACTGGAGCAGGCGGCGCAGCACGCCACCGACCCGGCGGAGCAGCGGCGGTTGACGGACAAAGCCCTGCACCTGCGGGAGAAGATCGAGCGGGAGCACGGCAGGGGAAGCGCCACGATGGACCCCATGTAGACACCCCGTGTGAACCGGGGTCCATGAACGTGGCCGGGCCGTGCCGCATGTCCCGGCGCGGTTACCAGTAGTGCCGGCGGCCGCCGACCTGGTGGCCGACCGCTCCCAGGATCCAGAGAATCGCCCCGATGACGAGCAGGACGATCCCGATGGTCCACAGGATCGAAATGCCCGTGAGGAATCCGACGATGAGAAGAATGATGCCGAGGACGAGCATGTGATGTCCTCCGTTTTCGCTTGACGGTTCACCACCAGGGTAGGCGCCAGCCGTGCCCGGCCGCTTGTCCGGGCGCGGTTCCAAGGAGAACTTCATGATTCTCATCCTCGGACTCGTCATCCTGATCGTCGCCGTCGGTGTCGGCCTGGCCGGGATATTCGGCAATACCGGCGCGGGGCACGAGCTCGGCGCCGGCGGCGATTTCTCGATATTCGGCTACCACGCCACCGGCACGACCGGATCCCTGTTCCTGACCGGGATCATCGTGGGGGCCGTGGCCCTGCTGGGCCTGACCCTGATCATGGCCGGGGCCCGCCGGTCCGCCCGTCGCTCGGCGCGGGCACGGCGGGAGCGGGACACGGCGCACCGTGGCGCCGCTGCCGACCACGACCGCGACGACCTGGTCGACGCACGCGACGACACGCCGCGCGACGGCACGCGTACTCCGGCCGCCGACGCCCCGCGCCGCCGCCACCATTGGTTCGGCCACCGGGCCGCGCCCCACTGACAACCGCCGAGGGGCGCGGCCGCCGGGCCGCGCCCCTCGCATCGCCTGCATCACGGGACGCCTGGATCACGCCCCGGGCAACGGCATGCGCAGCGCACTGCGGCCCTGGTCCCAGGCGTCGCGGATGTGGGCCGCGAGGCGGTCCTCCAGGAGCACCGTCGCGGCGCAGCCGAAGGCGATGTCCGCCTCCAGGTGGGGCTCGTCGGCCAGCAGTCCGCCGATCACCTCGTGCCGTACGACCTGCTCGTGGACGGCGTCGGCCTCGACGTGCTCGGCGTAGAAGTGCTCCGCGGCGGGCCCGGCTCCGCAGCGCCGCATGGCCTTGGCCAGTCGGCGGGAGCCGGGTGACGAGGTGACCTCGACGCACGCGAAGTGGCCGACGAGAGCGCCGCGCAGGGCCCGGTGGAGCCCCAGGAGGGACATCAGGTTCACGGTGGCGAGCAGGGGCGCCGGGGCCTGGTCCAGGTAGCGGCCGTACGTGGAGTCCAGTGCCAGGTCGCCCATGAGGTCCGCGAACAGCCGGGCGTGGACCCGGTCGGCGCGGCCGGCGCCGAACTCGTCGTACTCGATGGCCACCATGGCGGCCTTGGCCCGCCCGGTGAGCCGGGGGATGACCCAGGCGTGCGGGTCCGCCTCCTTGAGGTGGTAGAGGGAGCGCAGGGCCGCGTACTCGCGCAGCTGCCACAGCTCCCCCTCCGTCTCGAGGTGGTGGCTGAGGCTGCCGGAGAGGTCCACGGGCTCGACCAGGAGGGGACCGAAGGCGTCGTCCACCGTCGTCGGGGCGTCGTGCAGCTCGGTGCGCAGGGCGTGCAGGAGACGGGTTTCCAGAGCCTGCCGCAGCCGCAGCAGCTCCGGGTCCCACTCCCGTGCGTCGTCCACGCCGTCGAAGCCGCGGTAGTGGAGCTCGTACAGCAGGTACAAGGCGAGCTGGAGGTCCTCCCCCCACGGATCCGCCGTCAGTACGGCGGTCGTGGCGTACACCGGCGGGCCGCCGGAGCGCAGCGCCTCCGCCACGGCGCGGGACAGCTCGCCCCTCCCTTCGACCAGGCAGGGACCGGCGGCCGGGGTCACCGTGCTCGGGCTGGGGGTCGGAGGGGTCATCGGGGGTTCCTGTCCTCGGTCGGGGAGCCGGCGCGCTCACGGGGGCGGTGGCTGGTGTCGCACCAGGGGTAGGTGCGGCTGCGGCGGCAGGTGCACACCGCGACCATGAAGCGGTCCGAACGGGCGACGGTCCCGTCGTCGAGGGCGATCTCGACCGGCCCCTCGACCAGGACGGGGCCCTTCGGGTCCACTGCCACCCGGCGGGCGGTCGCTGCCGCGGGCGCTACTGCGGGCGCCGTCACGGGGGCCGCGGCCGGGCCGTGGTCAGTCGGCTTGGGCACGGATGATCACCAGCTCTTCCCACTCCTCGGCTTCCGCCGCCAGTCCCTGCTGCTCCAGCCAGGCCCTGCGCGAACGCAGGACCGGACCCCACGGCACCGAGGCACGCGTCGTGACCTCCGCGGTCAGTCCGGCGGCGGCCAGGCGGCCGAGGGTCTCGTCGGGCCCGCACATCGCCGAATGCACCATGAGCAGGACGCCCCCGGGACGCAGCAGGGCCGGTGCGCGCGCGCAGATCCTGTCGATCACTCCGCGCCCGTCGGGGCCGGCGTCCCAGGCCCGCTCCGGCCCGTGCGAGGGGAGGCGCGCGCCCGGGGCGGGGACGTAGGGCGGGTTCGTGACGACCAGATCGAAGCGGCGGCCCGCGGTGCGTGCCTCGAAGTCGCCGTGCCGGACGCGCAGGGGCAGCCGCCAGCGCAGCGAGTTCAGCCGGGCCGTGGCGACGGCCCGCCAGGACACGTCCACCGCTGTGACCTGGGCTCCCCTGCCCGCGGCGTGCAGGGCCAGCGCTCCGGTGCCGGTGCCGATCTCGAGCGCCTCGGTCTGCGGCCCCAGGTCTTCCTGGGAGAGCGCCTCCGCGAGGAGGAGGGTGTCCGACTGCGGTGCGTAGACGCCCGGCAGGGCCATCAGACCGGATGGCAGCGGGGGAAGGGTCAGAGCCGTAGAGGGCACCGCGTACCTCCGGGTTCGAGTGCGGTCCGTGGAGCGGACCGCGGTGGTGTGATCGACAACCTGCGAGTTCCCTCGAAGCGGCGGCCCATCCGAATTCCCGTCGATCTTCAGAGGAAGAGCCGAATACCCATTCTCGAGCGAAGGGCGGATTCGTGCGCTCATACGCGGGGTCCGTGGCCGCCCGGGGTGTCGTCCGGCGTCTGCCAGGAGTCCTCGCGGCGCTGTGCCACGGGATTCTGGTCGGCCGGCTGGGCGGGGGCCTTGCGGCGTGCGCTGCGTCGGCTGCCGTACCAGAAGGCACCGAGCAGCAGGACCACCACCAGTACGCCGGCGAAGATGAGGAAGAAGGCGCCGCGGCCCTCGGCCGCGAGGATCTCGGTAGGAATCATGGCTGGCGCCTACCCTGGATCGGCCGGGTTACGGGCCTCTTCGCCGACCGTGTTCCAGTCGGTTGCGGAGGGCTCGTGCTAAAGCCAGCCATTGCGGCGGAAGGCTCGGTGGAGGAGACCCGAGGCCACCGCCATGAGGCCGACGGCGAGGGGGTAGCCGTAGCTCCAGCCGAGTTCCGGCATGTGCTCGAAGTTCATCCCGTAGACACCGGCCACCATGGTGGGGATCGCGAAGATCGCGGCCCAGGCGGAGATGCGCCGCATGTCGTCGTTCTGCCAGGTGCCGACGCGGGCCTGCTGGGCGTCGAGGACCGAGTTGAGCAGTTCGTCGAGCGTCCGCACCTCGGTGTCGGTGCGGTGCAGGTGGTCGGCGACGTCGCGGAAGTAGGGCAGGACCTTCGTCGGGCGCTCCTCCTCGCCGAGCCCGGCGACCAGGCCGGACAGGACCGGGACCAGGGGTTGCACGGCGTCGCGGAACTCGCGGACCTCCCGTTTCAGGGAGTAGATGTCCTCGGTGTGGTCCAAGCGGGAGGTCGAGAAGACGCGGTCCTCCAACTGGTTGAGCGCGGTACGCACCCGCTCGGCGGCCGCGCTGTAGGCGTCGACGGCGACGTCCAGGACGGCGTGCAGCACCGAGAGGGGGCCGAAGCGCAGCATCGAGGGGTCCGTCTGGAGCCGGCGAGCCGCCTCGGCCACCGGATCCACCTCGCCGTGCCGGACGGTGAGGACATAGCGCGGGCCGACGAAGAGCATCAACTCGCCGGTCTCCACGGCCGCCTCCTCCTCGACGTACCAGAGGGTCTTCAGTGCGACGGCCAGCACGTCGCCGAAGCGCTCCCGCTTGGGCCGCTGGCGGGCCTGTACCGCGTCCTCGACCGCGAGGGGGTGCAGGCCCAGCTCCGCGGCCAGTTGCACGAGCTCCTCCTCGGCCGGGTCGACCAGGTGCACCCAGCCGAACTCTCCGTCGCCGAGCTCCCGCAACCGTTTCAGGACCAGCCGGCACGCTTCGTCGTCGATGCCGCACTCGACCGTCTCCGACCGGCCCGACCGTTCCTCGTACACCACGCATTCCATACGCCGCGCATGCTTCGGAACCGGGATTTCATGCGTGCCCGCGCACGGCCGGTACGGGTCCGCCGGTGTCCTGGACTGAGCCAAAGGGGATCAATCGCGGCGCATACGACATCAAAAACGGGTGTCCGGGTAGCCGGACACCATGGAATCCCACCACCCTCCGCTCCGCGCCGTCGCGCTCGTCTGCTCCTTGTCCCCCTCCCCCGCTCCGTCGAGCTCCCAGTTGCTGGCCGAGCAGACCATGGCGGCCCTGGCCGAGCACGGCGTGACCGGGACGACCATCCGGATCGCCGACCACGATGTGCGGCCCGGCGTGCAGACGGACATGGGCGAGGGTGACGCCTGGCCGGAGATCCGGGAGACGATCCTGGGCTGCGACATCCTGATCCTGTCCACGCCCATCTGGCTCGGCCACGCGTCCAGCATCGCCCAGCGCGTGCTGGAGCGTCTGGACGCGGAGATCTCCCAGACCGACGACGAGGGCCGCATGCTCACCTACGGCAAGGCGGCCGCGGTCTGCGTCGTCGGCAACGAGGACGGCGCGCACAAGGTGAGCGCCGACCTCTTCCAGGGCCTGAACGACGTCGGGTTCTCCCTCTCGCCGAACGCCGTCACCTACTGGGTCGGCGAGGCCATGCAGGGCACCGATTACCAGGACCTGGAGAAGACCCCCGAGAAGACGGCGGCCACCACGGCGACGCTCGCCGCGAACACCGCCCACCTCGCCCGCCGCCTGAAGGCCGCGCCCTACCCGGCGGCCTGACCGGCGGCCGACCCCGTACAGCGCAACCGACACCGGAGAAGTGCATGTCACCGAAGGACGCACCGCGCGATCTCGACCCCGTCACCGGCTATCCGCGCCCGCCGTTCCCCGACCAGCAGCAGGACCACCCCGGTTCCACCGAGGGGATGGACCCGCGGCCGGACCACGGGGAGGCTTCCTACCAGGGCCACGACCTCCTCCTCGACCGGGCAGCCGTCGTCACGGGCGGCGATTCCGGCATCGGCAGGGCCGTGTGCCTGGCCTTCGCCCGGGAGGGCGCGGACGTCGTCTTCACCCATCTGCCCGAGGAGGCGGACGAGGCCGCCGAAACCGCGCGCCTGGTCCGCGACGCGGGGCGCAAGGCCGTACCCGTCGAGTGCGACATCCGCGACGAAACCCAGTGCGCGGCCCTCATCGACCGGGCCGTGGGCGAACTGGGGCGCGTCGACATCCTCGTCAACAACGCCGCCTACCAGATGGCGCAGCCCGACGGGATCGAGGCGATCACCACGGAGCAGTTCGACCGGGTGATGAAGACCAACCTGTACGGGATGTTCTGGCTGACCCGCAAGGCCCTTGCCCACATGCCCCGCGGCGGGTCGGTCATCAACACCACCTCCGTGCAGGGCTACCAGCCCAGCCCGCACCTGCTCGACTACGCGATGACGAAGTCGGCGATCATCTCGTTCACCCACGGACTGGCGCAGATGCTCGCCGAGCGGGGCATCCGCGTCAACGGGGTCGCACCCGGACCGGTCTGGACACCGCTGATTCCCGCGACGATGCCCGACGCGAGCGAGTTCGGCCGGCAGTCCCCCCTGGGCCGTCCGGCCCAGCCGGCCGAGATGGCCCCCGCCTACGTCTTCCTGGCCTCGGCCCAGGCGAGCTTCATCACGGGCGAGATCGTCAACGCCACGGGCGGAACGCCCCTGCCGTGACCTGCGGCGAAACCTCTACTTGGACAAATCGAAGGAGTTAGTGCGCATGACGAAGCGGAAGTCCTCGAACGACATCACCGACCACGAGATCCCGGGCAAGCCGGGCCCGCAGTCCCCCTCCGTGGCCGAGCCGACGGAGCCCATGGAACCGCTGCCCCCGAAGCCCGACCAGAACGGCCCGGACACGGTGAGCCCCACCGGACAGGCGACGGGGGCGGACCAGGCCCGCGTGGCGCAGAGCGGCGCCTACCTGACGACGGCCCAGGGGGCGCGTCTGCACGACACGGACCACTCGCTGAAGGCCGGGGCACGCGGTCCGGTGCTGCTCCAGGACCACCATCTGCGCGAGAAGATCACGCACTTCGACCACGAGCGGATCCCGGAGCGGGTCGTGCACGCGCGGGGCGCCGCCGCGCACGGCGTCTTCCAGGGCTACGGCACGGCCGGCGAGGTGTCGAAGGCGGCGTTCCTCGCCAAGGACGTGGAGACCCCGGTGTTCGTACGGTTCTCCACCGTCCTCGGCTCGCGCGGCTCGGCCGACACCGTGCGCGACACGCGGGGTTTCGCGACGAAGTTCTACACCGACGAGGGCACGTTCGACCTCGTGGGCAACAACATCCCGGTGTTCTTCATCCAGGACGCGGTGAAGTTCCCCGACATCATCCACGCGGGCAAGCCGCACCCGGACCGGGAGATCCCGCAGGCGCAGAGCGCGCACGACACGTTCTGGGACTTCGTGTCGCTGCACACCGAGGCCACCCACCACACGCTGTGGAACATGTCCGACCGCGGGATCCCGAGGTCGTACCGGATGATGGAGGGCTTCGGGGTCCACACCTTCCGGATGGTCAACGCGGCCGGTGAGAGCGTGCTGGTGAAGTTCCACTGGAAGCCGAAGCTGGGCGTGCACTCCCTGGTCTGGGAGGAAGCGCAGATGATCAACGGGATGGATCCCGACTTCCACCGGCGGGACCTCTTCGACGCCATCGAGGCCGGCGCCTACCCGCAGTGGGAGCTGGGCATCCAGGTCTTCCCCGACACCCCGGAGCAGACCTTCGAGGGGATCGACCTCCTCGACCCGACCAAGATCGTGCCCGAGGAGCTGTCGCCCGTTCAGCCCATCGGTCTGATGACGCTGAACGCCAATACCAAGAACTACTTCGCCGAGACCGAGCAGGTCGCCTTCCACCCCGGCCACCTGGTCCCGGGCATCGACGTCACCGACGACCCGCTGCTCGCCGGCCGGCTCTTCTCCTACCTCGACACGCAGATCAGCCGGCTGGGTGGCCCGAACTTCGGCCAGATCCCGATCAACCGGCCGCACGCGCCCGTCAACGACATGCTGCGCGACGGCATGCACCAGACCGCCGTCCACACGGGCGTCGCCCCCTACCGGCCCAACAGCCTCGACGGCGGCTGCCCCTTCCTGGCCGGAGCCGACACGTCCGCCTTCGTCGAGACGCCCGTGACGGTTCCGGCGGCGAGCAAGGTGCGCGAGGCACCCGCTTCGTTCGCGGACCACTTCAGCCAGCCGCGGCTGTTCTGGCTGAGCATGACCCCGCCGGAGCGCGAACACATCATCGCCGCCTACACCTTCGAACTGAACAAGTGCTACGAGCAGGCCGTCAAGGAACGCAACCTGCAGGTGCTGGCGAACATCGACCCGCAGCTGTGCGAGCAGGTGGCGGCGGGCCTCGGGCTGCCGGCCCCGGAGCCCACCGTGCCCCTCGCCCCCGCCGAGCCGAGCCCGGCCCTGTCGCAGCTGGGAGGGACCTGGCCGGCGGACGGGCGCGTGATCGGCATCGTCGCCGACGCCGCGGCCGACCTGGACGGCGTACGGGCGGCCCGGCAGGCCGTCCTGGACGCCGGCATGGTGCCCCTCGTCATCGCGCCGACGGGCGGGAAGCTCGACGCCGAGGGCGAACCGATCGCCATCCAGCGGACCTTCGCCACCGCGCGCTCCGTCGAGTTCGACGGCCTGCTGCTGGCCGGAGTACCGCAGGCCGGCGCCGACGCGTACGGTGCCCGCGATGCCAAGGCGGGCACGGCACTGCCGCCCAAGGCGCCGGACCCGCGCGTCGTGCTGCTGGTCACCGAGGCGTACCGGCACGGCAAGGCCATCGGCGGCTGGAACGGCGCGGAGCGGCTGCTGGAGACCGTCGGCATCACGGCGGTCGACCCGGGTGTCGTCTTCACCGACAGCGGGGCCGCGGCCGTGGACGCCCTCGCCTCGGCGCTGGGCGGGCACCGGGCCTGGGAGCGGTTCCCCGCCGCCCTCTGAGCCCGGACCGGACCCCGACCGGACCCGGTCCCGCCGTCGGCGGGGCCGGGTCCACCCCTGCCGGGGCCGGATGCGGAGTCCGGCCGGGTGACCTCTGCCCGGCGCACGGCCGCGTGGGGCGCCGCCGCACTCCCCCGCGCGCGAGGATGCACGGGCTCGATCCCGTTCCTCCCGGCTGGAGACATCCATGCTCGAACGCAAGCAGCTCAAGGGCCGCACCCACGTCACCTTCATCCTTCCCCAGGACGCTCCGGACGGGCCGGTCAGCGTCGTCGGGGACTTCAACCACTGGAACCCCGCCGCCCACCCGCTGGAGCCCCGCGGCGACGGCACCCGTGCGGCGACCGTCGCACTGCCCTCCCACAGCGCCCACTCCTTCCGCTACCTCGCGGCCGGCGACCGCTGGTTCGACGACGAGCAGGCCGACAGCCACGACGGACTCAACGGCCGCATCCACACCTGACCGGCGGCCCGCCACCCGGCGCGACCCCGTGACCCGCGCCGGGCCCGGCGGGCGCGAGCCCTGTCAGCCGGACGGTGCAGCAGGACGGCTCCTTCGGGGCATGCCCGCCGGCGGGCGGGGCAGGCGAGTCCGCGGCGGGCACCCATGACGTGCTCCGCCCGGGCCGCACGCACCGGCCGGCCCGGCTCCACGCACCACCAGGAGGTCAGCATGTCGCACGTCAGGGAATCCATCGAGGTCGACGTCCCCATCCGGGCCGCCTACGACCAGTGGACCCAGTTCGAATCGTTCCCGCAGTTCATGGACGGCGTCGAGCGGATCGAGCAACGCACGGACACCCTCACGCACTGGGTGACGAAGATCGGCGGCGTCGAGCGGGAGTTCGACGCGGAGATCACGGAGCAGATCCCCGACCACAAGGTCGCCTGGGTGACCATCGGCGGCCAGAGCGAGCAGTCCGGCCTGGTCACCTTCGAGCCGATCGACCCCTCGCACACCCAGGTCACACTCATGATGGACTTCGACCCGGACGGCATGGCGGAGAACATCGGCGACAAGCTCGGCTTCATCGACCGTCAGGTCAAGGGCGATCTGAAGCGCTTCAAGCACTTCATTGAGGACCGCGGTTCGGCCACCGGCGAGTGGCGCGGGCAGGTCTGACCCGCCCCCGACGGGTCGGCCGCCACGCGCGGCACGGCAGGGCGGCCGCCGGTGCAACCGGCGGCCGCTTACCTGCGACCGGGTCCTCAGCCGGCCAGGGCGACCAGCCGCCGGTAGTCCAGCTGCTCCGCCCGTCGGGCCGTCAGATGCACCCGGACACCCCCGAGGAGCTGCTTCAGGTCCGTGTAGCCGGCCGTGTAGGACTCCTCCTGTGCGTCGGCGCCCGAGGGCATCCACAGGATCAGCAGCGTCTCGTGCCGCCGTGTGCCCTCCCGCGTCGCGAAGGACAGCTCGTGGAGGACCAGGCGCGCCGCGTCCGCCGACAGGGCCCGGACCAGCTCCTCGTGGGTCAGGTTGCCCTCCAACTCCACCACCAGGTCTCCCGGCGGCGCGTCGGGGTAGCGCAGGATGACGGTGTTCACCTCACGCCTGTCCCGCAGGTGCCGCAGGGCGTCGACGCCCTCTTGTGAAAGGTGGGTCGGGCTGCTCACACGGGTCTCGCTTCCATACGGGGCCAGGACCTGGAATTCAACGACTCCGGCCCTCCGAAGGATGCGACCCGGCTTTCCCCGGGCCGCACTTCGGCAGGGGCCGTTCCTGATGTACGTCCCGGCAGCGCGCATGGCGGCCGGACGATCGACGAGCTGCGGAAGGCAGGGGACCTGATCGTGGGAAGGCTGGACGGGTTCACGCGGATACTCGACTATCCGATGTACGTGGTGACGACGGAGGCCGGGGGCCGGCGGGCGGGCTGCCTGGTCGGCTTCACCTCGCAGTGCTCGATCGACCCGCCCCGCTTCATGGTGTGGCTCTCCAAGGCCAACCACACCTATCGGACCGCTCGCCACGCCTCCCATCTGGCGGTCCACGCGCTGCGAGGCGACCAGAAGCGGACGGCCGAGCTCTTCGGGAGCCGGACCGGCGACGACATCGACAAGTTCGAGCACGTCGCCTGGGGACGGCCGGCCGCGTGGGCTCCGCCGGTCCTCGAGGACGTGTGCGGCTGGTTCGTCGGCCGGATAGAAGAACGCGTCGACGGCGGAGACCACGTCGGGTTCCTGCTCTCGCCCGTCGAACAGGGCCCGCCGGGCCCCACGCGTCCGGACCTGCTGCTCTTCAGCGATGTCCAGGACCTCTCACCGGGACACTCGGCCTGAGCGGACGCGCGGGCGCCGGGTGGGGCCACCCAGGACGCCGGACCGCGGATGTGGGACGGCGGACAGCAGACGGCGCACGGCGGACATGGATGGGCCCCGGCCTCGTGGGGTGCGAGGCCGGGGCCGCCGGCAGTGCGCGGGACGCTCCCCTCAGGGGCGGCGCCAGTCGTGCTGCCGCAGGTGCGAGCCGGCCATGGGTCCCATGCGCAGCATGCCCCCGTCGACCGCCCAGGACGCGCCGGTCACGTACGAGGCGTCCGGGCCCGCCAGGAAGGCGACGACGGCCGCCACCTCGCGCGCGTCACCGGGGCGGCCCGCCGGGATTCCCGGCCGCTCCTCGCCGCGGACGTCCCCGTCCTCCTGGCCGGTCATGGGCGTGGCGATCTCGCCGGGGGCGACGGCGTTCACCGTGATGCCGTGCTCCCCCAGCTCCAGGGCCATCACCTGGGTCAGCAGGCCGAGGCCCGCCTTGGCCGCGCAGTAGGGGCCGGAGCCCACCCGGGGCTGGTGTTCGTGCACCGACGTGATGTTGACGATGCGGCCGCCGCGGCCCTGGCGGATCATCCGGCGTGCGGCGCGCTGGCTGCAGAGCAGCGGACCGACGAGGTCGACGTCGAGGACCTCGCGCACGGTGTCGAGCTCCAGGTCGACGAAGGGGGTGGCGGTGCCGATGCCCGCGTTGTTGACGAGCACGTCGATGCCCCCGAGCTCGTCGGCCAGCTCGTCGACGACGTCCGCGGCGGCCGGCAGGCGGGTGAGGTCGAGCCCGGCCACCACCGCGCGGCGTCCGCAGGCCCGTACCTCCTCGGCGGTCTCCTGCGCTCCCCGCTCGTCGTGGTGCCAGGTGATGCCGATGTCGGCGCCCGCCTGTGCGAGCCGCACGGCGACGGCCCGTCCGATCCCCGAGTCCGAGCCGGTGACGACCGCGGACCTGGCGGTGAAGTCGAGTGGAGTGATCATGAGCGGAACCCTTCGTGGTCGGCCGCGAGAGGTGGCAGGTCGGGGACCACGGCGCGGTCTTCGGCGCGGTCTTCGGCGCGGTCCTCGGCGCGGTCCTCGGCGGTGAGCAGGTCGGTGACGGCCGGAAGGCCGCCCTCGGCGAGGGCCCGGCGCTGCCGGTCGGCCGGTGTGCCGCGGCGCAGCAGGCGGTGCACGAGCGAGTTCACCTCGCGCTGGTCGCCGGACTCCTCCAGGGCGGGGGCGATGTGCCGCAGGAGCATGTACAGCACGTCCCCGCTGCTGTGGGGTCGGCCGTCCGGGGCCAGCAGGGTGCTGCTCAGCCCGTGGCGGGCGGCGTGCCAGGTGGCGGCCTGCTGGAGTTCGGGCTGCCACTCCACGAGCGGCGCTCCCGCCTTCTCCTCGGCCATCGCGGTGGCGACCAGGGCCCGGACGATACCGGCGAGCATGACGGCCTCGTCGGCGTCCAGCTGCACGTCGCAGCAGCGCACTTCCACGGTGGGATAGCTCTCGGAGAGCCTCGCCTGCCAGTACAGCTGGCCCCGGTCCGCGATGACGCCCGATTCCACCAGCGCGTCGACACGCGCCTCGTAGTCCGCGAGGTCAGCGAAGCGCGGTACCGGCCCGCTCACCGGCCAGCGGCCGAAGATGATCGTGCGCCAGCTGGCGAACCCGGTGGCGCGACCGTCCCACAGGGGCGAGTTCGCGGACATCGCCAGGAGCGTCGGCAGCCACACGCCCAGGCGGTTCAGGACCGCCACGCCGGTCTCGCGGTCGGGCACGCCGACATGGACGTGCATCCCGCAGATCAGCTGCTCGTCGACCAGCAGCCGGGCCTCCCCGCGCATCCTCAGATAGCGCGGCCTGCCCGTGACCGGTACCGGGACGGTGTCCCTCAAGGGTGCGGCGCCCGAGGCCGCGATCCGGCAGCCGTTGGCCTGAGCCGCCGAGGCGACCGCGTGGCGCAGCCGCAGGAGGTGACCGCCCACCTCGTCCAGTGCCTCGCAGACGGGGGTGGCGACCTCGATCTGCGCCTGGAGCAGCTCGTCCTGCACCTCCCGTGCGTCGGCGATCGGCGCGAGTCCGGCCGTGGCCCGTACGTCCTCCACGAGCGGCGCGGGGAGCAGGGTGACCGGGTCGACCAGCAAGTACTCTTCCTCGACCCCAACTGTGATCATGCCGGGCGGCTACCCCGTACCGCCTTGATCATCCCGCGCGGGCGGGGTATATGCGCGGGAGCGTTTTGACCGCCACCGCGGGGGCAGGTGCACCGCGTCGCCCCGGGGGGGGGGGGGGGGGGGGGGGGGGGGGGGGGGGGGGGGGGGGGGGGGGGGGGGGGGGGGGGGGGGGGGGGGGGGGGGGGGGGGAGGGGGGGGG
>NZ_JBWKLE010000021.1:0-111252 GCF_056430495.1 Streptomyces sp. NPDC045967
TGAGTTGCCTCCGGGTCACGACCACAGTTCTACCGGGTCCCACTCCGCGCAGAGTGAAGAACTCAGAAGCTGATCACGACATCACACAGTCCCTAGGTCCGCATCACATCGTCAACGCCCTCGAAAGCCGGAGGTGCCCTGCCATGATCAGTGACGACGTCCTTCTTCGTCGTGCCGAGGACTCCGACGCGCGCCCCGCGGCCGATCTGTGGCTGCGTTCCTTCGCCGCCGCGCTGCCGACCGTGCGGTGCGCCCACGGCGAAGCCGACGTACGCGACTGGTTCGCCCGCGTGCTCGTGCCCCAGTACGAGACCTGGGTGGCGGTCACCGGCAGCAGCGTGGTGGGGCTCATGGTGCTGGGCGGGCAGGAGCTGAAACAGCTCTACCTCGACCCCGCGTGGCGCGGGCGGGGCCTGGGCGACCGTTTCATGTCCCTGGCCAAGAGCCAGCGGCCGGACGGGCTGGCGTTGTGGACGTTCCAGGTCAACGAATCGGCGCACCGGTTCTACGAGCGACACGGTTTCATCGCGGTCGAGCGAACGGATGGTCTGCGCAACGACGAGCGCGAGCCGGACGTCCGCTACGTCTGGCCTCCCCCACCAGCACGCTGACGATGAAGGCGGTCACCCGAACTCCAGGGTGACCGCCTTCATCGTCGCGGAGCCGGTCTACGGTGTCGTGATGACAGTTCTGATCGTCGGCGGCAGCGGCTTCCTCGGGACCGAGCTGGTCCGGCAGGCGAGAACAGCGGGGCACACGACCGTCGCGACGTACGCGACCAAGCCCGGTCCCGCCTCCCCGACCGCGTGGCGCCACCTTGATCTGCGGGACGCGGGAAGCCTGGACGCCATCATGGCTGAGGTGCGCCCGCGGCTCGTCCTCAACGCGTCGAGCGGATTGGCCGACTGGGCGGCCACGGCAGAGGGCCCCATCCGGCTCGCGATGGTCGCGGCGACGTACGGAACCCGCATGGTCCACGTGTCCAGCGACGCAGTGTTCTCCGGTGCGCGAGTCCACTATGAGGAGTCCAGCCTCCCCGACCCCGTCACCCCCTACGGCGCGGCCAAAGCCGCGGCAGAGACCGGCGTCCTCGCCGTGCATCCGAAGGCCGCTGTCGCCCGGACATCGCTGATCATCGGTTACGGGCGGTCTGTACACGAGAAGGTGGTGCACGAGCTCGCCGATGGCACGCGCGACGGCGTCCTGTTCACCGACGACATCCGTTGCCCCGTGCACGTCACCGACCTGGCCGTCGCCCTCCTGGAGCTGGCGGCCGCCGACACAGCCGGCGTCCACCACCTCGCAGGCCCCGACGCTGTGAGCCGCCACGAGCTTGGCCTGCTCATCGCCGAGCGGGACGGACTCGATGCCTCCCGACTGCCCACGGGCCTGCGGGTCGACAGCACCTTTCCCGGCGCACTCGACGTGCGCCTCGATAGCCGGGCAACCCAGCGGACTCTGCGCACCACACTGCGCGGTGTCCGGCAGTTCCTGAACCGCACTGCGTACCAGCCCAACCTGTAGTCCCATGCAAGAGCGGTCAGGTCCGTTGTGAGGACCTGACCACTCTGCTGTTCACGCAGGCGCGAGAAAGGGCGAACCTGCGGCGTACCAGACTGAGCCCCGCACGCTGGTGCAGATCAGGCAGCGCGGGCGGCTCACGGGGCGGGCTGGTTGCCCCGCGTGAGAAGAACACAGGCCCTTATGGTGGCTACGTAGGCGACTTGCAGGAACGGTTGCAGCCGGATTCGGGGAACGGTCGCGGCTGGTTGTCGTGGGGAATGTCGGCGAGATCCAGGAACAGTGCCGGCGGCTCGCAGCGGTGCATGCCGACCGGATCTGTCGCCCTTCGAACGGATCAGGAGAGCACCCATTGGGGCGGGTGTCCCGGGTCGGCCGGGCAGGTGAAGACGTGTAGGTCCCGGTCACGGCCGAAGCGAAGCCGGGTGGGCTGGGCGACGGACTGGCCGCCCCGGATCGGGACCATCCCCTGCAGGGACGGATCGCGGTCTTCCAGCGGCATCCAGCTGTGCGAGCCGGCGTCCATCTCGTCGCCCCCGGCCGTCAGCAGGAGCCGCATCGGGGCCCCACAGGACGCGCAAGTGATGTCCATCGGGCCCGTCGACGCCCAGCTGGGAAAGCCGCCGACCCGCCAGCCGGGCGGGATGGAGAGAGCGCCCTGGTAGTTCGGGGCGTTGCGGCCGCCTTCCGCCGTCTGAGCGTCGTCCCAGGCGTCGATGCTGGCGATCAGAGCCGCAGGCAGCGTGTCGTCCTCCGCCCAGGGATAGGTGTCCACCTCCTCGGGGTGCACGACGCAGGGTTCGGGAAGTTCGTGCTCCCACCGGAGCAGCGGCGCTTCAGGCGCGGCGGCAAGGAAGCGGTCCACTCGCCCCGTCTGCGCGGCCAGCCTCCACTGCAGGAGGTATCGGCGCTCCAGGTACGGGCCGTGGGTGCGCGGGCAACGGAAGAGCTGCACCAGGTCAGCGCCGCCGGGACCGGCGGCAAGGCCAGGGACATCCCGGCCGAAGAACTGGGCGAGCCCCACGAAGGGCGTCGGCCCGTCCTCCCCCGGACTGCCGGCGCCGGACCACGGGCGACTCCGGGGCCACACGCCCGCGGCCCGGGCGGCGCGGATGTCCTCCGGTGCGTACCCCTCACTCTCGGGCTCGTGCGGCTCGCGGCAGACCGGCCACGGCTCGTCGCTGGGCCACAGCAACGGCCCTCCGACATGGCTGTCATGCCGCCCGGGCTGCCCCGGCCGCGGGTGCAGGCGGGTCGTCCGCCCCCGGTATGCCGCCAGCTCGGGGAACACAGCCTCCACGGCAACCGGCCTGGCCGGCGTTGTCCTGGTCATAGGCGGAACGTACGCGGCCGGGAGCATGCCACGCGAACGGGTTACCGCGATCCCTCCCACGAGGACACTACGTCCGGCCAGATCAGCGCGCCCCGGGCCGAGCACAACCACGCTCCTGACACAAGCACGTAGGCGTTCCCGAATCTCGGCAACATCACTTCCCGGATGAGGAGAGTGTTCCTGACGCTGAGCAACAGACGTTCTCGAAACCAACCAACAGAGCCACCCTTAGAGCTCGTAACACGATCTTGGTGAGATCCCCTGGTCGGGCGTAACTGGTGTGCTGATTCGGCCGTTCGTGAGTGTGTGAGCACTCGGCCGTGGATCGTGGACGACGACTTGTGGGCACTGATCGAGCCGCTGCTGCCGCCCTGGCCGACGAGGTCGCCAGGGCCGCGGCCGGTGGCAGACCGGTTGTGTCTGCAGGGCATCCTTTACGTCCGCACAACGACATCGCCTGGCAACTCCTGCCTCCTGAGCTGGGCTTCGGCTCCGGGCAGACCTGCTGGCGGCGCCTGGAGCGGTGGCAGCAGGCCGAGGTCTTCGAACAGCTGCACCGCATCCTGCTCGCCGAGCTGAACGCAGCCGGCCAGCTCGACTGGTCCAGGGCCTGCGTGGACGGCTCTCACATCCGCGCGAAAAAGGGGGCGCCGACACCGGTCCGTCGCCGGTCGACCGGCGGAAGAAGGGCAGCAAACACCACCTGATCTGCGACGGACGCGGCACCCCGCTCAAGGTCATCACCACCGCGGCGAACGTCAACGACGTCACCCAGACCCTCGCCCTGGTCGACGGCATTCCACCAGTGGCGGGCCGCCCCGGCCGTCCCCGAAGGCGTCCGGAGGCCCTGCTCGGAGACAAGGGCTACGACTCCAACCCCAACCGGGAAGAGCTGCGCAAACGCCGGATCCTGCCGGTCATCTCCCGCAAGGGAGCCCCGAACATCAAGGACATGGGCAAACTCCGCTACGTCGTCGAGCAGACCTTCGCCCTGCTCCACCAGTTCAAACGACTCGCCGTCCGCTGGGAACGCCGCACCGAACTCCACGACGCGTTCGTCTCCCTCGCCTGCGGCCTCATCTGCTGGAGACGTCTCAAGAAGCACGATTCATGATCGTGTTACGAGCTCGAAGCAGGCATTCCGCACGGCGGGGAGTCTTGAGCGGCTGGCGGTGGGAGTACGACCCAGACGCCGAGCACGTCGTCAAGGGCCTGCCGCACCACGTGATCACAGAGGTCGAACGCATGGCCGATGAGCTCGTGGCGCTGGCCGAAGTAGGCGTGGATGTCACCGACATCGGTGAGGGAGCCCGCCGCGGCGTCCCCGGCGGACTGCGCCGTATCCCCCTTCTTGCCGACGGCTGGTTCTACGCCCTGCCCCTGCCCCGCCTACGCCTCATCGCGCTCGTCCGTGTCATCCCTCCCTACACCGACCTGTAGAACCCGAAGCCGGCCCGATACGGCGCCGCACCAGCCCACCTCGCACGCCACGACTGGCCGTATGCCTTCGCCCACGCCGACGCCCCCTGCTCTGCTCCCCCGTGCCGGCACCGGCGCTACATAGACAAGCGGTCCAGAGGAGGCCCTAGAGGTCCTAACAAAGGCGTTTCACGTGCCGGTGTGTGATGAGGCAGGCGGCGAGGCCGAGGAAGGCTTCGTGGATGTCATTGCGTCGTTCCCAGCGGAGGCGAAGGCGTCGGAAGCCGTGCAGCCAGGCGATGGTGCGCTCGACCGCCCCCGGCTCGGGCAACAACGGCTCGACCAGCGAACACAGTTCGTCCGAGACGACCCATGGCCGCGACTCCCTGTTCTCAGCCCACCAACCAACCAGTTATCAACGGAGGCAACGGCCTGCTCGCGGGCCGCTACTCGCCAGGAGCCCGATACCCGACTTGCTCCGCCCTGCGCAGGGCATCCAGCGTTTCGTCGACGCTCAGGAGAACGGTCGTCTCGAACGAGCTGAGCGCGCCACCTCCGCTGATCGCCAGCGCAACCGCGGCCATGGACACGTTGTCCGGAGCTTCCCAGAGGTTGTAGCCGTCGTGCGTGCCGAAGGCGTACCAGAAGCCGTGGAGCTTTCCACCGACGGATTCGATGTACGACTGAGCGGCCTTTGCGCGGTCCTCGGGGTGGCCGATCAACCTCGCCCACGTCTCCGGCGTGTAGCTGAACCTCGACAGATAGAGCGGCATCGTGTCTCCCTTTCGTTTCACCCATGGATGCACGCGCCGGGGGCGAAGAGAGCCGGGGTGGATCGCGGTTCCCCCAAACAGCCGGGGGCAATGACCGCCACGGCCCAGAGTCAACAGGTGAGCGGACCGCACCGGTACACAAGGCTTCGTTCGCTCGCACCTGTCGTACTGCGGTAACGACCACACGGGAGTGCTTGAATCTGTGGGCCGTCCGCTCACCGGTGTCGCCGCATACCCGACGAGGGTGACGTCCTCGCCCAGGCGTTCGCGCACACGCAGCCGGCGTCGCGAAGCCGCTCGAGGCAGTCGGCGTCGCCGTGAGCGAGCGCGGCCGCGGCGCGGACTGTGCGCTGCAGGGACTCCCGGGCCGTCTCCGCCGGTCCGCTGCGGGCGGCCTTCTCGGCCTCGCCGGTGACCGGCGGACGGCGCGCGGTCCGGTCCAGCGGCGGCATCGGGGTCAGGACCCAGCGGGCTTCGCAACCGCGGGCGGCGGCGTGCATCGCGGGGATGCCGCCGCGCAGCCGGGTGCCGGCCGTCCTGGCGGGCGAGCTCGCCGCGATGTGGATGTGGTCGTCCGCGTGCCGTACGGCGATCCACCATCGGGTCGAGCGACGTCAGCCTTGGGAGTTCCCTAGCGCGTCCATGCCCAGATCCGCAGTGGTGCCGACAGGGGTCCAGGCGGCCTCGACCCGCCCGCTCCGGGCCGCACCCCCGGGCAAGGCGACTTCCGCCTGGGTGAGGAAGGGCATCACCGGCGGGAAGAAGTCCCCGCTCGGCTGCCATGGGCGCAGCGCACTGGCAGGGGGTTGGCCGGATCCTCGTCGACGCTTCGACCTGTGTCGGACCGGCGTACGAGGGGACCGTGCGGGCGTCGGGGAAGGGGCGGTTGGTCCGGAGCCTGGACCTGCAGTTCACCGGGTGCCGCATCGCGATCTGCCACGCCGACGACGCCAGTGTTCAAACGACGGTGAACTGCGCATTCGACTTGACCAGCCTGTCCTGTGGCGATGCTCTCCAGGCCCTCGACCTCTACCACCACGTGATGGAGGGGAGCACCTTCCGTCTGCACCTCATCGGCAGCGAGGTGGCGTCCGGCCGGTTCTCCGGAGCGGCCTTCTCCCGCGACGACTACGAGCGGCACGCCCGACTCCGGCTCGCCGTGGAAGACCTCCACATCGTGCAGCAGCACGCACAACACCACCTCGCCGTACCCAGCGGGCTGCGACCGGCTGACCGGATGCTGCTGCGTATCGCCCGGCTCCTCATCAAGGAGCACTGCGTCGCCTACCGGAGGCGGCGGTACTGCGCGCCGTGGAAGCCTGCGGCTCCCACACCGATCACGACGGCCACGCCTGGTGGGCCCTCCTCAACGCCGAGCCCCGGCCGAAGAAGCGCCTGGCCGAGCTCACACCAGCCCACCTCCCTGCCCCCACTCCGGCCCATCTGGCAACGCACCTCAGCGCCACCCCCGCCCGACACCCAGCATCAGCCTCCACAACCAACACCCACCCCCCTCCTGAGATATAAGTCTGAGAACTCACCGGTCTGGAAATGTGGCCTGACCTGCATGAACGCAGAGCGGAAGCAGGATGCAGTTCCCCTTGTGTTTCCCCCTCTGGGTTCCCTCCCTGCTTCCCCCTCTAGGTTCCCCCGATGCTTCCTCCCTTGTGTGCAACGCTTCAGGCCGACAGACCGGCTCCCGGAGCCGTCCCGGATGCTCGGGGCCGGCAAGTGGGATCACCATCGGCCCCGGAAGCGGCCTCGGCGGCATGTCCACTGCCCGCCGGTTCGGGCTTGCCCACCAACTCCTGGCGCTGATCTGCCACGGGAGATGGCAGTGGTGACTACAGAACCCTGTCACTCACCGGTGGGTGACGGGCTTGCCCACTCACCCACCATCACGCGGAGCGCCCGGGCGTAATTGACCGTCCCACACGGAAGTGGTCAGTACTTCAGGGGGAGGGATCCCACCCGTCAGGGCCGGCGCCTCGCCACTCCACGAAGTCGGGATCGGTGAGGTCCACATTCCTCGGCGGACTCCAGCCCAGCGGCCTCGAGAAAGACACGGATGTCAGCCGGACGCTGCACGACCCCGTTGGCGACACCGCCGTAGCGCACCCGGCGCCAGCCCTGCTCATCGGGCCGACAGCCGGTCAGCCTGGCGGACATACGCCCATGGCTGAGTACTCGAACCCTTCGGGGGATGAGTGCTACCGACCGCCTGAAGCTGCACTAGGGGGCTGCCGCTGGCTGGCCACGTGCCGTAGCGGCCGGTCACTCACCGGTGACTCACCGGTGAGTCACCGGTGAGTCACCGGGTGAGCCGTCGCCCAGTTTTGATGCCGCACCAGGCCCGCCGGTGATCACGACGGTGATACCGGTGGCGTTGTGCACGGCGTGACGACTCTCCCGTACCGAAAAGCCCCGCCACGGGTTGGGGCTCGCAGGTCACCAAAGGCCTGGACCGCCCGCGCGGGGAAGAGCACCTGGTTGCGTGAACTGAGAGGTGCGCTGAGGGATGAGCTCATGCGGAACCATCATGAGGCCGCCACAAGCCACCTCCCCCGACGTCCAGGGGCGCACCCCGCATGTGGTGATGCGCCATGGCACTTGAGCCGATCCTGCGGGCCTTGCAAGACAGCGTCGTAAACAGCACCACAGGCAGGATGCTGCTCTCCGGCCTGGCCGAGAAGGCCGATCCGAACGGCACCAACGCCTTCCCCTCGCGGCGGACACTCGCCCGGATCGCGTTGTGCGACGTCAAGACGGTCCAGCGGCGTCTGGCCTGTCTCGCCGAGCGGGATGTGATCACGCTGGGAGACCAGGCAGCCGCCCGGTTACGTCCCCGCAGAGGCCCGCCCCAAGGTCTACGACCTGCACATCCCGGCCGCCTGGTACCGGCCGGAGCGCCTGGGCAGGTGAACGAGGACCGGGCACAGCGCGGTCTGCCGCCACTCACGGAGCACACCCGTCCGGCTCTGTCGCCGCCCCTGGGACGGACAGAGCGCAGCGACAGAGGGAAGGCGCGCCAGAAGGGAGGGGACTGTCAGTCCCCTCCCCCACCCCGACCCAACTAGGAGGGGAGGGGGGACTGTCAGTCCCCCAACCCTCTCCTTTAACCCTCCCCGTCAAAGAAACCCCGAAAGCGCCTGCGGCGCGTAGCGCCGATGACGCCCGCAGGGCTCCTACAGGTAGTAGCGCGCAAGGCCGGCGGCTACGCCGCGCCCGCCCCATCAGCCCAGTCCCGTAAGGCGCCCCGCCAGCGGATATCGAAAAGAGAGGCGGAATCGGTCAGAGCAGCGGAAGCAGGCTGGCCACCCGAGCCGGCACGACTGCTGCCGGCCCACCGTTCAGCCGTGCTACGGCAGGCGATCCTCAAGGCCCTGGACGGCGGACGCACGCCCCAGCAGATCCTCGATCGGATCCAGCGCCGGTGGTGGAGCCACGGCTACGCCCGCGCCCTGGCGCAAGGCGAACTGTCCTCCCCCGTCGGGGACGCAGTGGGCTTGGTACGCCCCTCCACCGACTGCCCGGACCCGATGTGCGAGGACGGCGCCACCCTCCACCTGGACCAGCCATGCACCAACTGCAACGAGCGTTGAGCAGACCGCCCCCGCGGCCGCGCCCCCGTACCAGGAGAAAACATCCGCGGCCCGAGTGATGGGAATGCGAGGGTGAAGACTGGCTGCCCCGTAATGATCTTCGAGCTGCCTGGGGGGTGTGGGCCGCGGTGCGGGCCACACGGCCATCCGGCGAGTGCGAGGTTGTGCAGGTGGGCGATGCCGAGCATGGCGTGGTGGACGCGTCGCACGGCCGCCACGCGTCCGCGCGGAACCCGGCCCTCACCTCGGGGTCGTCCATGAGCCGGTCGCCGGTCTCCGGCGGCGCCACATCCAGGTGTGCGCCGTCCACGGCGTGTTGTCTGAGCAGGTCCTCGACGTCCCTGCAGTCCACGCTGTCTCCACCCACTGGTGACTCCTGACGAGGCCCGGGGCCGGGTTCCGGTAGACGCACCTCGCCCCCATTTGTGCGACACGCACAGTTACCTTTCAGCGAGCCGTCCTGTTGGTGGGGTGCTCGGAAGCACTGCTCCCTGAGCACCCAGCCGACATTGACATTCATGGAGGACGAACCCAATGGCAACCACCACTCCGATTCGACAGACCATGGCACGCATCACCACCACCGTTGTGCTGACAACCGGTGTGCTTGCACTGGGCGTCGCCAGCGCCCATGCCGCCGAAGCCCCGGGAGCGCCCCTCGCCCCTGCGGGCACCGCCGACTTGGGCGGCCTTCTGGGCACGGTGACTGGCCTCCTCGGCGGCGTCACCAGCGGCAGCGCTATCTCCGGGCCGGATGGGCTCCTGCCCAGTGGCATCCTGGGCTGACCGCCTGGCGCACGCGAACCACTTTGTGAGGCCCAGAATCTGAAGCCCCCAGGGCTTCGGTAGCAGGCATCTGGCGGTCAGCCTCTGGCGGCAGGGGGCACCCGTACCCCTCGTGTCCTGTGACAGCGAGTTGGACTGATTGCCACCGAAGTTGGACCAGTGGACACGCTCCAGAAGAAAGGACCCCTGGGCCTTTCTGGGCCCGCTGCGCGCCGAATCGGAGTGCTCCGGCTGCGAGGCTTGCGCCGGGCGCTCATGGCGCGTGAGCCTAGCCTCGCCGTGTGCATCCCGGGAAGCGGGTCAGCCGGCTGCGGTGGCCGGGCCCTGCCCGAACACCGGGACATCCTCCACGCCCACATCCAGGCGCAGCCGCTTGAAGCGCACCGGGTGGCGCCACACGCCGCCCCGGTCAATCGAGCGGTCGGAGATCTCGGCCACCAGGTCGGGGCGGACCAGGCGCACGTCCAAGACGTCACGGCTCCCCCACGGCGCGGCGAACGTGACGCCCTCCCACGGGTCCGGGGTCGGCGGCCGTCAAATGCTCCGCGACCAGGCGGGCCGCCTCCGTGCGCAGCGGGACAGTGCGGCCGACCGGGCGCAGCCGGCCGTCCGGGGTATGGCGGCCGAGGACGAGGAGCTGCGGGCGGGTGAGAGTGCCGGTGACGCCACCGATGACCGCCTCGGTGGTGTCCCGTCGTCCGACCTTGGTCCACGCCCCCCGATGGCCCGGCAGGTAGCGGCGGGTCTGAGGTTTGCAAAGGATGCCCTCTACGCCGGACACGTCCGTCCACGACTCGAGCCATTCGCGTGCCTTGGCCGGGTCCGTGGCCATCGGACACAAGGTCCATGGGGTCATCAGGGCGTGGTCGGTGAACAGGGCCTGAAGGCAGGCGCGGCGCTCCACATACGGCAGGTGCAAAAGCTCCCGGCCGTCCATCTGCAGACGTCGAACACCACGAAATGGGCCGGCAGCTTCGCGGCCAGGCCGGGAGCGCTGCGGGCGCGGGTGGCGGCCCGGCGCTGCAATCCCTCGAACGACAGGGCGCCGGCCTCGCCGTCCCACACGAGCAGTTCGCCATCGAGGACCAGGCCGGCGGGGAGCTGCGCCTCGGCAGCCGCGACGAGATCAGGGAACGCGCCCTGGACCAGGGCGCCGCGGCGGGTCTGGAGCCACATCCGCCCACCCCGCCCGGCCGGGGTGAACACCAACGCCCGATACCCGTCGAACTTCTGCTCATACGCCACCCCCGAACCGAGCGCCAGCGACTTCTCCCTGCACTGCTGTTTATCGTCGGAGTCGGGCTGGTTGAGGCGGATGAGGGCGAGGACTGCCAGCCGTCTTCTTCGTTCTCGGCTTTGTCCTGCTCCGCCACTTCGGGGGCTGTCTCGGTCGAGGGATCGTGTAGAGGGGCCGGCCATAGCGGCTCCTCGCCTTCGACGCTACGGACCCGGCCCTGGCAGGCACGCCCCGGCGCGGGTACCGGTGGCCGTCGGGCGTTGCTGACGCCAGAACGGGTGGAGCAGCTGTCCAAGGTCGGAATGCGGTGGGCGTAGCGCGCCCCGGGCTGCCCCGAGGAAGGGGCGCGTCGGGGCCCTGGACTTTGGCAGGCCATCGGGGGAAGCGCGAGTAGCTCAGACGCTGTCAGCCGACGGTAGGGTCCTAACATTCAGCGGGCCCACACCCCGCTGGACCGGAGTGTGGGCCCGCTGGCCCGTGTGGTGGTGGTTCCGCCGCGGACCCACGGCGGGGGCGAGCCTATGTTGTCCAGATGTCTTGTCCCGGTCCCGTCGGCCAGGACCTTCGGGAGCAGGCTTTCACGCTTGGCGCCGACCATCAGGACCGCCTGCACGGCGCCGAACTGGTTCGGGGGGGTGCCGCCTGTGACGGTCAGGCCGCAGCCTTGGACGGCTGTTGTCGATGACCGTTCTCCGACTGATTCCAGGGGAAGAGGCGTCAGTATGAGATGACGACGTAGGAGTCGCCGCCCGGCTCTCCAGAGCCGCCGGGGGCGCCGGGGCCAGCTCCGGCGTCGCCGCCGTCGCCGCCTGCGGCACGGTCGTCCGGTGCGGGCTGGGCGGGCAGGCCGCCCTGGCCGCCGGCGTCGAGGATGCCGGGGGCACCGTCGCCGCCATTCTGGATCGTGCCGGCTCCTGAGCACATCCCGGTGCCGCCCTCGCCGCCGGCTCCGGGGATGATTCCCCCAGGACCACCTCCTGCTCCACCACCGCCGCCTCCCTGCCCGCCGGTGGCGCTGGCCAGGGCGGTGGCATCGGGTGCGAGCAGGGCAGCAGCTTCTCCCGGCTCGCCGTTACCGCCGGGCGTGCCGACGGGACCAGCCGCACCGCCTTCGCCGCCGGCTCCGCCTTCGCCTGTATCGACGGTGTAGACGGTGCCCGGTGTCACCGGCACGGTGCACGAAACGTAGCCGCCGGCTCCGCCTCCACCGCCTCCACCGCCGACTCCGGGGCCGGAGCCACCGGCTCCGCCGCCTCCGCCTCCCGCACCCCAGACCCGGGCGATCACGGACGTGACGCCCGCGGGTGCGGTGAAGGTTCCGTCGGAGGTGAACACCACTTCACCACTGGGGGGTGGGGTAGGGGTGGGGGTGGGGGTGGTTGCGACGACGGGACCCGACTGGGCTGCGGCACCATTCACGCCGACGCTGTCCCTCCCGCTGCAGATCTGCTGGGCAGCGGTCGCATTCGCCGCCCCGCTCCCAAGGAGCGAGCCATTGAGAAGGCCATTCTGAAACGCCACATGGGTGACCTCAGAGCGCTGATCACACTCGACCACGCTCGGTCCCGTGTCCCCACCGCCGTAGGCGTGGACGAAGGCACCACCAGCCCCCAACACACTGACGCTCCCGACCACGGCAGCTACCAGAGCAGCCCGGTGAAACGTGCGCACAACATTCTCCCTGTCGTTCGATTTATCGCCATCCGCGATGGACGGAACGCCAGATTGCGGACAACGAGCGGGATGTGCAGCCCTTGACTGCAACACGACTCAGTTGTCGAAGAGGTGGTCAGGTCGCGACGGGCGACCGGCCCCATAGGTCCGCCCTACCTCAGGGCGCAGCCGGAGGAACGCGACCGCGCCCTGCACACCACAGGCCCGGGGAGCAATCAGCCTTGACGTCCCGGGGCCCGGTTCTTGGAGTCGCGCCGTTCAACCGGGGTTGCCACCCGGGTCGGGCGTGTCGGGTCGTTACAGGACGCCGGGAAGAAGGCCCGTGGCGGTGGAAACGAGGCCGCTGAGGAGGTCACCGGTCGTGGCGGAGCCGCCATTGAGGCCGCGGCTGTCCCTGCCGCTGCAGATCTGCTGGGGAGACGTTGCGGTCGCCGGGCCACTACCGAGGAGCGGGCCGTTGATGAGGCCGTTCTGGTACGTCACCTGCGTGACCTCAGACCTCTGATTGCAGACGATCCCGTCGCCGGGTTGGCCCGTCTCCCTATCGCCGTGGGCAGAGGCTGCACCGGCGCCGAACACACTGACACTGCCGACCAGGGCAACTACCACGGCAGCCTTGCGAAGCTTGCGCACAGCATTTCCTCTTCGTCAGAGCCGCAACCATCCTTCGGATGGAAATTACAGACGTGAACGTTATGAGAGATTCGCTCCACTTTAGGTGCGACACGCTTACGGCGTCGCCTGGGAGCCTCCGTCCACGCAGACGTCGACCTGGTTCTTGCCCCCCAGCCTCGGACTCCTAATTCGGACGCCGGCAGCAAGTAACCCGGGGTAAACGCCGACGCCGGAAGTCCCCTCTCTAGGCGATCCATTTCCTGGTCAGCTCCTGCACGGTCGAGCCGTCGCCGTCGGTGAGCTTCACGGCGGTGAACGCGCGCGCAGCATCCGAGGTCTGTACCCGGAAGGCGGGCTGCTCGGCCTCCAGCAGCTCGACGATTGGTGCCGCCGCTTCCTGCGGCGTCTGCGCGGCGGCGAAGGCGTCGCGGGTGCGGGCCAGATAGGCGGCCAGCGCGGGGGCATACGGACCAGCCTGCTCCACCACGGAGTCGCGGCCGCCTACGTTGCTGACGAACTCGCTGGCCACTGCGCCCGGCTCGACCACGCTGACGGCCACGCCGACTGCTGCCGCGACCGGCGCGAGTGACTCCATGAAGCCCTCGACCGCGAACTTTGCCGCGCAGTATGCCTCGTTGAACGGCTGGCCGACCACGCCGCCGACGCTGGTCACGGTCACCACACGGCCCTTGCTCGCCCGCAGCATGGGAAGGGCCGCCTTGGTGGCGTGCAGGACGCCGAAGAAGTTGACCTCCATGACGGCGCGCACATCCTCGACGCTCTCCTGCTCGAGCGTGCCAAGGTGGCCGGCGCCGGCGTTGTTGACCAACGCGTCGAGACGGTCAAGGCCGGCCAGGCAGGCTGTGACAGATGCCGGGTCGGTCACATCCAGCGCGCGGACCTCGACGTTCACCCCGGCCGCCTCCGCCGCCGCCAGTAGCCCGCCCGCCTTGGTGGTGTCGCGCATGGTGGCGACGACGTGCCAGCCGCTTTGTGCGGCGGCAACGGCAGTGGCGAGGCCGATGCCGGAGGAGGTGCCGGTGATCAAAACGGTCTTGGTGTTCATCTTTCGGCCCTTACTTATGGAAGATAACTAATGTTGTTCATAACTATGGGGCGGGATATTTCATGTTGTCAAGCACATCGGTAGACTGGGGTCATGCCCACGCCACCGGATGAGACGAACAGGGAGGTCGTCGGCCTCTTCGCGGCCATCAACCGCCGCTACGCACGGGAATCCGAAGCCGCCGCCGCCGCCCACGAGCTGACCCCACTCCAGGCCAAGGCGCTGCTCGCCACCGAGGACCCGGTCCCGATGCGCCGCATTGCGGACCACCTGCATGCGGAGCCCTCCAACGTCACCGCGATCATCGACCGCCTGGAACGCCGCGCCCTGGTCGAAAGGCATCCCGACCCGAGCGACCGCCGCGTCAAGCTCGTCGCCGCCACTGCGGCCGGCCGCGCCGTCGCCGCCGACCTCCGCGCCCGCATGCCCTTCGCCAGCGCCCCGCTGGACCGGCTCACCACGGAGCAGGGCGAGTCCTTGCGCGAGCTGCTGCAACTGGTGCTGAACACTTAGGGCGACCCGGTGTCACCGCGATGCCACCACTCACGGTCCCCAGGCCCCGCAGCCGTGATGGGTCAGATGCGGGCACGCCCGTGGTACTGGCCGAGTTGTTCGCGGTAGGCGGCGTCGCCGCAGTGTCCTTGATCTGGCCCTGGAGTTGACGTGGATTGACATGGATTGACGTGGATCTCCTCCTCCTTCGCGACGATGGTGCCGGCGGCCAGCAGGCCGTGCTGCCGAAGATCCACGGACCGGTCGACGACTAGTGGGAGGAGCCGACCTGGCTATCTGCTCGGACGTTTGCGCCCTCGGCGTCGTGCGGGCGACTGGGCGGCCGATGAGGTCCGGTTCACCGGGACGTGGGTCCGGGGCGGCGCGGGGCGGCAGGCCGTCGTCGTCCTGGTCCACGTCGTCACCGCGCCGCGCACCAGCCGGCGCATCATGCGCACCCCCGCCGACACGCGGGTGCCCACACCAGAGCGCGATCCGGATTGGGTCGCCCACCGTACCCAGGCAGACAAGGGAGGCACCCCGTGAGCACCGAGCAGCACGACGTCGAAGCGTACGGCCAGGAGCTGGCCCGCATCAGCCACCACCGGAGCGAGGCCACGGCTGCGCGGTTCACGGTCTTCCAGGACCTGGCCGCCGTCGGGATCTCGGACGAGCAGGCCGACGACATCGTGTCGAAGCTGGAGGCCGGGGCGGTGGCCAGCACGGGCTGATCGTCCGTGTCTGCTGCCATACGAGTGGCGGGTGGAACTTCGCCGGTGTGGCGGGTCCCGCCTGAGGAACACAATGTATGTCCTGGTCCGGCCTGGCCGCCCCGGGAAGGACGTCGAAGGCGATAAAGAATGCCGGGGTCTTCGCGGCGAGCGCGGTCGCGGTGCGACCGCGGGCGGCGGCCCGGCGCTGGAGGGCTTCGAAGGACAGCCGCACGGCTGCGGTGTGCCAGACCACGAGCTCACCGTCGAGGACCAGGCCCTCGGGCAAGCTGCTTAGGCGGACGCGTACAGGGAAGAGCTTCGTACTTGCCGTGATCCCGCTGTGACGCTGGATAGCGAGGCTCGTTGTACATTGATGCACGGCGAGTGGCTTCGCCTGGGCTCGGCCGTAAAGTGGCTGAGCAGCTGATGGTTTCCCAGCCCAAGATCAGCCTCATTGAGACCGGCCGGCGGGCGATCAGTCCACGTGACGTACGGGATCTGTGCGGTCTGTACGGAGTCGCGGACCAGCAGGTCGTCGAGGAATTGATGCGGATGGCGAGGGAATCAGGGCGGCGGGGCTGGTGGGGCGCTGACGGCGAGGTCCCCTGCTCGGTCTACATCGGGTTGGAGATGGAAGCCACTTCTATCAGTTCCTACGAGCCCATGGTGATCCCGGGCCTTCTGCAAACCCCCGCCTATGCGACCGCGGTTATCGCGGGAATGATCCCTCAGCCCACGTCCGAGCAGGTTGCGGCAGGCGTGGAGGTACGGATGCGTCGACAGCACCGGGCTCACCATCCGGCCCGTCCCTTCTGCCTGCGGGTCGTCCTGGACGAAGCGGTGCTGCGCCGTGTCGTGGGAAGCCCTGACATCATGCGCGAACAACTCCAGCACCTGAATCGTCTCGGTGCACAGCCGCACATCAGCGTGCAGGTCCTCCCCCATGATGTGGGGGCCCATCCCGGGCTGTCCGGACAGTTTTCCGTCCTACACTTCGCCGATCCGCCCGGGACAGGAGCGGGGGTGGGGGCGGTGTATCTCGAGCGGCTGACCAACGACTTCTACCTGCAGAATCGTTCGGAGGTCCGGAGCTTCAGTGTGATGTATGACCGTCTCCGGGCCCAAGCTCTGGACCCGGAGCGCACCGAGCGCCCTATCGCCCGGACGGCGCGACCCTATGCGGGATGAGCCGACGGGCGCCCGCCGAGTCCAGCAGAGTCGGGCTGTGTGCCAAGCTGCCCGCCCTGTGGGGGGACCCTTACGGAAGTCGGGGAACCGGGTGGCTGCCGCCACGTGTGACGGACCGTGCGGCGGCACAGCGCGGCCAGTGAGGTGTAGAAGCGGTCGGGGAGGAACACGGCGTCCGCCACGATCATCGCTCCGGAGAACAGGGGCAGTCCCATGAGCAACGCGATGCCCAGGTGCATCCCCAGCAGCATGGCCAGGACCGGGTACTTGAGCCTGCCGAAGAGCACGAAGGGGAAGGCCACTTGCAGGAGCACCGTCGTGTAGGTGGCGACCGCGATCAGGATCGCGTAGTCGTCCGCGAGGTGGGAGAGCGCCGGCCAGGGCTGGAAGAGTTCGAGGTTCAGGACGTAGTGGAGCGCGGTGCCGCTGCCCCAGGAAGCGCCCTGGACCTTGTACAGGCCTGCTGACCCGTACAGGAAGCAGACTTCTGCCGCCATGACGAAGAGGGCGCAGTTGTGCACGACCGCCGTCAAGGTGGTGCGCGCTTCACGGAGGCGGGGCGATACACGGCTTTCCCGCTGTTCGGGCGCACTGGTTGTACGGGCCGTGCGGCGGCGGTGTCTGCGTGCGTCCAGGGACCAGTGGCGGCCGCACGCGGTGAAGGCGAGGTAGACGGCCATCAGCAGGATCAGGTTGTCGCCTCCATCCGTCATGAAGATGGCCTTCGCATGGAAGGAGGTGACCACGATGGCGAACAGAATGGACGTGGCACGGGTTCGCCAGCCCAGCATGAACAGCGCTGACGTGAGGAGGGCCGTCACGTAGCAGAGTTCGAAGTAGGTGGGGCTGTCGGACAGGGCCAGGATGCTGTTCCAGCCCGTCTGGTCGAAGAGCTGCTGTGTTAGCTCGGGTGTCCAGGGGGAGGCGGGCCCCCAGATCTGGTGGCGGTGGGGGAACTCGCGCAGGAGGAAGAGCAGGTAGAGCATGCCGTAGCCGGCTCGCATGACCGCCACCGCGTACAGCGATACGGGCCGGGTGGTGACGGCTGTGAGGCAGCGCTGTGCCATCCTCTGCGTGTTGCCCCCCGTGGAGCCCGTCGGCGCGGCGATTCGGGGCGGGGGCTGGGGGGTGTCCTCAGTTCTCACGGGACGTCACCTTCCACCAGGGCAGCAGCCGTTCGTCGGCAGGAGTCGGCGGGCGGTTGCCGGCCGAAGTGCCCGGTGCGGCGATTGGCTGCGTGAGGACGCGAAGCTGGATGAAGTCGAAGGCGCCACCGTCGCGGTGGGCGCTGACACGGTCCACGGCGATGTTCCGCAGGTACTTCTGCATCATCACGGCGCGGTCCGAGCGCGCCGTGTCGTCTCCTCCATGTGTTTCCGCGTAGGACGTCCAGGCGCGGCGCAGGAGGTTCTGCGTCGTGTGACTCGGGAAGACGTTGTGCTCCACCGCCGAATTGTCCACGGCGCTCAGGTCGAACCAGGCGCTCACTTGAGCCGAACCGTTGGGGGCAGTGTGGGCGGTCCTTGCGAGAATCGTGCGATTTACGGAGTCTGGTTCAGGTGCGAAGAGCCGCCAGTTCTGTTCAAAAAGGGGAAAGACCCAGGCGTTGATCTGCGGGCTGAACCGGTTGGAGACGGAGTTGGGGGGCGCCACGTGGAGGAACAGCAGGACCACGTGGGTCAACGTCGTCAACAGACACGCGGCCACCGCGGTGCGGAGGGTCACCGTGAGCACACGGGCGCCTAGGGCCGGCCGCTGCGGCGTCACTGCTTCATCGTGTTGTTCCTGCGGATCCGGATGAAATCCGGCCTGTTGGCGCTCCTTCACCGTCGGCGATTCGATTCCGCTCAACACGCCCCACCCTGCCCTTCTCGTAACGGTTTCTCACGTCCGGCCTTCCTGCTGCGCCCGATAGGGTGCGGTGGAGCCCGATGAGAGCTCCACCGCACGCCGCGGTCCGCTGGGCGGACTTCGTACGGCCCGTGCCTAGCCCTCGAAGGCCTTGTAGTCGAAGTTCACGGGCTCGGCGCCATAGCCATGGTGCGCACCGGGCTTCTCACCGTGGCCGGGCTTGCCCGGCTCCTCATCGTGACCGTGGCCCGGCTTACCCGGCTCCTCATCGTGACCGTGGCCCGGCTTACCCGGTCCCTCACCGTGGCCGTGGCCCGGCTTACCCGGCCCCTCACCGTGGCCAGGCCTGCCAGGCTTGCCAGGCTTGCCAACGTTCCCACCGGTAATGTTCCCGCCGGTGATACTTCCGCCCGTGATGTGCCCGCCGGTCGTATTGCCCGCGGTAGCGGCCCCGGTCGTGTTCCCCGCGGTGTTACCGGAAGTGTTGCCGGAGATGTTCCCCGAGGTTCCGCCGGTCACGAGGTTCGCGATGGGTCCGCCGAGCAGCCCGCCGCCCGTCGTCACACCGCCGAGTACGCCGCCAAGGACACCCGAAGTCCCGCCGTTCGAACCGCCCGTGGTGCCGGTCGTGGTGCCGGTCGTCGTGCCGGTCGTGGTGCCGGTCGTGGTGCCGGTCGTCGTGCCGGTCGTGGTGCCGGTCGTGGTGCCGGTCGTCGTGCCGGTCGTGGTGCCGGTCGTCGTGCCGGTCGTGGTGCCGCTCGTGGTGCCGCCGGTCGCACACGTCCCCAGGAAGATCCGGTTGGTGTCGAGTGTCACGGCGCCGTTGCGGGCCAAGGCCCGGCCCTCGATGTTCGCACCCGTGGTCACGCTGATCGAGGTCAGCGCCATGATCGTCCCCACGAAGGTGGAGTTGGTGCCGAGCGTGGCCGAACTACCGATCTGCCAGTACACGTTGCATGCCGAAGCACCGTTGGTGAGAAGCACCCGGCTGGACGATGCCGTGGTCAGCGCCTCGGGGATCTGGAACACCCAAACGGCGTTCGGATCTCCGCCGGCGTCCAGGATCAGGTCGCCGGTGATCCCCACACCGGCCACGGCCGTGTGGACACCGGGAAGGAGGGTGGTGCCCGTGCCGATTCCCGCCGGCAGCGCGAAGTCCGTGGCCTGGCCTGCGGCATTGTTGTACGCCGTGACCAGGTCGCTCTTGGCCTGGAGGGCGGCCGCGTCCGCTGAGTGCACCGCACCGAGCACATCACCGGGCGGGAACCCGGTGATCGCCGTGCCCGGGTGCACACCGAGGTCGTGGCTGATCACGGAGGGGCCCGTGTTCGTGACCTCCGAGCCGGCCAGCACCGAGTAACTCGCCGCCGTGGCCAGCGGCACCGGGGTGGCAATCGCCAGCGCCATCGTCGGAGTGACGGCGACCATGACGGCAGCGACCGTCGCCGCGATACCCGAGGCCAGCCCGCCGGACAAAGCACGGCGTCGCGCCGCTTGAAGGTTTCTCAGTTTCATCGAGAGGCCGTTTCCTAGAGGGGCCGTGGCATGCCGGGCCCTGCCGATCGCCCGGGATGCCTGATGGATGAAACGGCATATTACGCAGCAACTCTCCAGAGCGAGTATGACCCCAAGCAGGGCGGCGGCGTGCCGGGATAAAGAAAAGGAAAAGACGTGCAGGTAATATTAGAATTCACGGCGGAGATCATCAGATATGCAACTCAAGTCGAGAGTGCATTTACCCTATGTGGACCATCCCCCTCACCCCTGCCCGATAATCCGACCCCTCCACGCGTGCGAGCATTCCGCCATTCCGGCGATTCAGATAAATTTCGGCGTTGGGCGCGCCTGTCGGACATTCTTTGCTCCCCACGGGTGACGGAGCCGTCGGTGGTGGAGCGAGTGCGGGCGCCAACTGGGAAGACCGAACGCGGCAGGCCGGTGACACCGACAGCATCCAACATGCCGGCTCGAGTTCGTACCTCTGATCGGCCTTGCAGCAGGCAAGCGGCCCGATCTGCGGCCCCGACCACAAAACCCTGAGCAGATGGCCTGATGGCCACGCCGACCGCTCACCCCCGGCCCAGACACACATTTGCACATCGGTTGGGGTGACACCGATAAGCACTTTCCCACCTGCTCTGTGCAGGTGGGAGGTGATGGACAGCGCTTGGTGTGGCGCGAGTCGGCTGACCGGGCGGCCATGATCACGAAAGATCGTCTGTCAGCGAGTGATCTTCAAATGGGTCAGAACCAGAAGAGCCCACAGGAGGGTGGCCGCGATCTGGACCTTCATCCGGAGCTTGGTCAGGATGCGCCGGTTCACAACGGTTGAGCCGCCCTCCGGTGCAACCCTCCCCACGACCGGCGCGGCATCGGAAGGCGCAGCGCGGGACAGGCCGGCTCCCACCGCGGCCGCGGCGCGGGAAGTCGCCTTGGCCGGTTCCATCTCAGTGCGCTGCGGGGGCCGTGGGTAAGCCTCCTTCGGGGGTGGCTTACCCACGATCACGCAGTTCGCCATCGAGGACCAGGCCCTGCGGCAACTGCGCCTCGGCAGCCGCGACGAGACCGGGGAACGCGCCCTGGACCAGGGCGCCGCGGCGGGTCTGGAGCAGCACCCGCCCACCCGCCCCGGCGGGGGTGAACACCAACGCCCGACACCCGTCGAACTTCTGCTCATACGCCACCCCCGAACCGAGCGGACGCACGGGCGGCATCACCTCCGCGGCCTGCGCCAACATCGGCTCAACCGGCGGTCTCAAGGTCATCCTGCAGCCTCCCTTGTCGTCCTCCCTTCCAAGAGTCCGCCGGGCCGGACCGGCCCGGCCCGGAAGGCGACACCTACTGTGACTGAGCACCACAGTTGGCGGCTTTGGCCAACTGTGGTGCTCAAATCCACCGTCGACGATGAAGGTTCTCGGACAGTTCCTCGGCCATGGGGGACGCAACGCCTCTCCGGCGGCGGAGCGAGGCAGCGTCAGCCGTTGAAGAAGTCGCCCAGGGTGGCGGAGAGCGGGCCGGGGGCTTCCTCGGCCACATGGTGGCCGGCGTCGATGCCGTGGCCCCGGACGTCGTCGGCCCAGTCGCGCCAGATGGTGCGCGGGTCGCCGTACAGGTCCTCCAGGTCGTCTCGTAGCGACCACAGGACCAGGACGGGGCAGTCGATCCGCGCGCCTCGGGCGCGGTCCGCATCCTCGTGTTGGCGGTCCACGGTGAGCCCGGCGCGGTAGTCCTCCAGCATGGCGCGGACGACGTCTGGGTTGCGGGTGGCGGTCCTCCACTCGTCGTGATTTTCCTGCCCCATGGCTTCGGGGTCGCCGCGGTACCAGGCGTCGGGATCGGCGTTGATGACGCGTTCGGGGATCTCCGGCTGGGCGAAGAAGAACCAGTGCCACCACGCGGTGGCGAACCGGGCATCCGCACGGGTCAGGTGCTCGCTCAGGGGCAGGCCGTCCAGGAACGCCACCCGGGTCACCGCGGAGGGGTGGTCCAGCACCACGCGGAGCGCCACGGCAACCCCCCGGTCGTGGCCGATGAGACCGAAGCGCTGGTGCCCGAGCGTCTGCATGACCTCGACCATGTCCTTGGCCACGGCGCGCTTGGAGTGCGGGACATGATCTGAAGCGGGCACCGGGCCGCGGGAGCGCCCGTACCCGCGCAGGTCGGGGCAGACGACGCTGAAACCGCGCCGCACCAGAAGGGGCGCGACCCGGTGCCAAGTCGCCGATGTGCGCGGGTGGCCATGCAACAACAGGAGAGGCGGGCCCTCGCCCCCGTACCGAACGAAGACGGACGCCTCACTGGTGCGCACCGTCCTGGTGGCGAATTCCTCGAACACGAAACGACCCTTCCGCTCCGGGGCCCGGTCCGCGCTACCCCACCGTCCCACCTGCCCATCAGGAGCCCCGACACTCCGCCAACTGTCGAGCTCAGTCGCTTCCCCATGGAGAAGTCAACCGTCGTGAGTCAGATCCATTAGCCGAGCCTTCCCAGGCGGATGGTCTCTACGGCGAGCACTGGGTTCATGGGTTCGATGAGTTGTTCAACGGCGACAGCCACAAGCTGGGCTGGGACATCGGCGTGCAGCAACGCGCTCACGTACTTGAGGGCCTGCGATGGAGACAGCATCGGCAGTCTCTGGCGCAGGATGCGCGTACCGCTTGCATGCGTCCGCGTACTGTGGCGGAGAACAGCGGAAGTCTCGCCAGAGCTTTCTGGCGAGACTTCCGCTGTTCTTGACGGCAATGCTGACGGCAACGTCAGCGGACGACGGCAGCGGCGGGAGGGTCTTCGGGTTCGTCGTCGGTCCGGCCAGGGGCGTTGTACGGCCACCACCAGGGGCTGACGAACCAGCCCGGCCCTACAGCGGGCCGCTCGTCCGCATACAGGAACGCGCCTGCCGGCTGGTAGGCGCTTGTGGTCGCTCCGGGCCGAGCACGAGACACCCAGGCGCACCCGGAGGCCATCGACCGTGCCCTGGCCTCCGCCCGGGTGGCCGGGCGGAGGGAGCGGGTCGTTGGCCTCCTGGGCGGCGGTCAGGCGTCTGAATCGGCGGCTTGGCCGACGAGTGCTTCGAGGAGGTCTTCCATGGTGACGAATCCAATGACGGTCTCGTCGGTATGGGTGACGGCGGCGAGGTGGGTTCCGGCGGCGCGCATGGCGGTCATGGTGTCGTCCAACGGGGTGTCGTGGGTGACCTTGATTACGGGCCGCATCGCGGTACGGGGGAACGGACTGGTGCGGTCGGGGGCGCCGAGGGCGTCCTTGATGTGGAGATAGCCCAGGATCTGTTGCTGTGTCCCCAGGACGGGCAGTCGGGAGAAGCCATGGTCGGCGGCGGTCCGCTCAAGGCCGCGGGGGGTGATGTCGTGGCCGACGCTGACCACCTGGTCGAGGGGGACCATCACCTCGGCGACGGGCCGGATGCCGAGTTCCAGGGCGTCTCTGAGGCGGTCGCCTCCCTCGGGCGCAAGGAAGCCGGCCGCGCTGGAGTCCTTCACGAGGCGGGCGAGTTCGTCGTCGGTAAAGACGGATCCGACCTCGTCCTTCGGTTCAACCTTCAGCATCCGCAGCAGCGTGTTGGCGAAGCCGTTGATGCCGAAGACGAACGGTCGCAAGCCCCGGGTCAGCGCGACCAGTGGCGGGGCCAGCATCAGCGCGGTAGGCGCCGGAGTGGCCAAGGCAATGTTCTTGGGCACCATCTCGCCGACCAGCATGTGCAGGTAGGTCGCCAGCGTCAGGGCGATGACGAACGCGATCGGGTGGATTAGCGCCTCGGGCACGCCTGCCGCGTGGAACGCGGGTTCCAGCAGGTGCGCGATGGCGGGTTCCGCGACCGCACCCAGCACGAGGGAGGAGACGGTGATGCCGAGCTGGGTCCGATTGCTCTTCTACGGCGCGTTGGAGGCACGTGTTGTAGCGGCGACGAGAACGTGGGTGGCGTACTTGTGGCCGTGCAGGCCGCCGGCGTCGCCGCTCGGCAGCCGCACCGCGGTGAGGCGTCAGCCTTCCCACGCTCTCGGTTCGCTCCAGCGTGCCCCTGCGGGAGGTGCCGGAACAGGCTGAGCGCCGTTCCGTGAAGCCGTAGAGACCGAGCTGTCGCAGGTATCCCGGCCGGTCCCCGTGAAGCTCGTGCCCGCCTCGCATCAAGCTGCAAGAGCCTTGCATCAAGCTGACATGCGCTTCAGGCCGGACGTACTTCGTTCGATGGCAATCTTTCGGACAGAAGATCCGCTCCCGGGGGATGACACTCGTCTTGGGCTGGAGAGTCATGAACAAGCGTCGCACCGTTCGCATCGCGTTTTCTTCCCTGGCCGTCGCCGGAGTGGCTTTCGCCGGCGCGGTGCCCGCCCACGCCGAGGCGAACTCGGTCTCGGACTCGCAGAACGGCGTGGTGCCCGATTCCGCGTTCGTGATCGAGTGGAAGAGCGAGCCGACGGGCATCGAGGTCACCCCGCGGATCCCCCCGCTCGTCTTCGAGTGGAAGTGACACGG
This sequence comes from Streptomyces sp. NPDC045967, assembly GCF_056430495.1. NCBI lineage: Bacteria > Bacillati > Actinomycetota > Actinomycetes > Kitasatosporales > Streptomycetaceae > Streptomyces > Streptomyces sp. NPDC045967. The sequence goes on from NZ_JBWKLE010000021.1 coordinate 24,262, forward strand.
GGTCGACCGGATTCAGGGGGACTGCTCGCATGACTGGCATGAAGAGAGACGTGGCGGCCATCGACCTCGATGCCGCTCCCGAGGTGGACGAACTGCTCACCGGTCTCGGAGTCGGCACGCTGGTGCGGGACTCCGTCACCGCGCCGATCGGCCGGAACGACGCCTGGGCCGGAACGACCACCAGCGGCATGGAAGTCTTCGTCAAGCGCCTCACGGGGGCCAGGGCCGATGTGGAGGCCCGGCTGCGGCGCATGCTCGCCTTCGAGGAGTACGCGAAGGCGGCACGTCCTCCGGAGCTCTTCCGGCCCGAGTTCCTGGGAGCCGATTCCGACCGGCACATCGTGGCCTTCGAGCGCGTCGTGGACGCGGAGAACGGCGCCCAGCTGATGGTGGACGAGGTGTTCACCGGGGAGCAGGCATACCGGATAGGTCGCGTCATCGGCCGGCTGCACGGCACTCCGCCCGTCGGGACGGTCGAGGTCGAGCAGGTGGCGCCGCCGTTCCCGCCGGTCTCCTTCCTGCGCGGACTGCCGATGTCCGTGTACATCCGCTCCAGCGCGGGAGAGCTGGAGGCATGGCGGCTGCTGCAGAACGACGAGGCCCTCATCCGGGCCCTGGAGCGGCTCCGGGCGTGGGAGGCGGACGCGCCGCGCGTCCCGTCGCACTGCGACTTCCGCGTGGACCAGCTGCTGGTGCGGCCCGAGGCCGTCTACGTCGCCGACTGGGAGGAGTTCCGGCTCGCGGATCCGGCGCGTGACGTCGGTGCCTTCGCGGGCGAATGGATCTACCGGTCCGTGCTCGACCTCGTGACGAACCGGGGCGACGACGTGTTCGTCGACATGCAGTTCACGCACGACATGGTGCTGCGGCGGGGGGCCGAGAAGATGCAGCGCCTGCTGCCCCTGGTGGGGGAATTCTGGCGGGGCTACCGGGACGTCCTTCCCGATGTCGACGAGACCCTCGCCGTGCGGGCGACCGCGTTCGCCGGATGGCACCTTCTCGACCGGCTCGTGGCGGGTGCGCTCTCCACTTCCCGGCTCACCGGAATTCAGCGGGCCGCGGCGGGTGTGGGGCGGGCCGCCGTGGTGAATCCGGAGAGGTTCACGGCGACGCTCGGATTCGTTTCCTGAGCCCGGAACACGAGAAATCACGAGAAAAAAGGGGGAATTGACGTGCTGGCGTCGAGCGTACGCGAAGTGATGGACAAGATCAGCGTCGCGGCCGATCGCTCCAAGGCCGTCGTGGGACAGCGGGAGATCGAAGCGGAGACGCCCCGGGAACTGCGTCGTCTGCTCTCCGAGGCGATCTACGACGTGTTCCATTCGGGGCAGGAGCCGGGCAGGGTGCCGACCCGGCTGAGGGACGAGGGCCTTGAGGCCCGCCTCGCGGCCGTCGTGCCGCACCGGGAGATCATCGCCCCGGCACGGGTCCGGTCCGCGGTGGAGTCGGACGACAAGGGGGAGTCCCGGATTCTGGTGGAGCGCGAGGGGGTCAGGTTCTGGATCCCCCTGGCAGCACTGGGCACCGCGGAGCCAGTGGAGGGAGCGGTCGCCGAGGTGACCCTGCCGTCCGCGCGCGCCGGTCTGTCGCCGGGCTTCTTCCTCGTCGACGGCTCCCGGCAGCGCCGGGGCGGCCAGGGTGTGCTGCGGGTGTACGTAAATGTCTGGAACGTGGACGACGTGGTGGGAGTCTGGGGTGCCGCGCTGACCTTCCTGGAGGGCCGTGGGCTTCCCTACCGGGCGAAGGTTCTCTCCGCGCCCGAGCTGTACCCGCGGCGGGACGCGGTCGTGGTCTACCTGGACGCCGAACACGCCCAGGCCGCACCGGACCTGGCCACGCACGTCGGCGGTCTGCCGGGGGTACGCGCCGATGTCTCCGCGTTCACGGAGAAGCTCCGCCCCGGCGTGGCGACCGCCTGGGAACCAGCCGATCCCCACTCGGGCCGGCAGGGGCTCAGCTTCGGGCAGCACCGCGCCAGCGTGCTCGCGACCGCGCTGATCGACAGCGCCGGTGCCCCCGACGCCGGCCCGGGAACGGCCGAGCGCACGGTCGTCGAACAGTTCAGGCAGGCGGGCATCGACCCGGCCGCCCCGGCGCGCAATCTGACGCCGAGCGCCGCTTGAGGGCGGCACGGTCCGGAGCCGACAGCTGAGCCCATCGCTGGGGGCGTCGACGACGCTCTCAGCCTTGAGTTCAGACATTCGGACATGAAAGGGAATCCATGAACAACACCGACAGTGTCATGGACCTCGTCGCCGGCTACCAGACCTACATGGACGCGGGTGACCTCGACGTCAGCGCTGTGGCCGACGCCCCGGCGACCACCTGGTACTGCGCCTCCGCCGCGGCCAGCTTCCTCAGCGCCGTCACGTACGAGGCCACCTGCTGACCTCGCGGCACCTCGCTCCACCTCCTTCACGCAACGAAAGGCCATAGCCATGGAGAAGGCAACCTCTGTCATCGAACTGTTGTCCGGTTACGAGGCGTACGCCTCCGCCGAGGACATCAACCTCTCGGCGGCCTCGGACGCGCCGGCCACCACCTGGGGCTGTGCCGCGGTGTCGGCCAGCATCAGCTGGATGAGCGGCCAGGTCGTCTCCAAGACGGTCGACGACGGCTGCTGATCAGCCGACTGGCATGAACCAGGCGTGTGCGGGCTGGTCTCCGGCCCGCACACGCCCCACCCCCTGACTACCTACCTGGAGGCGGCGAAAGATGGCGGACCCCCGGCCTTACGAGAAACTGTTGTCCCTGGCGGACCTGCTGACCCCGTCCGCCATCCGTGCCGCCGCCACGCTCGGCGTCGCGGACCACATCCAGGCCGGCGCGACCACATCCGCCGGGATCGCCCGCGCCGCGGATGCCCAGCCGGACGTCATGGACGCGCTGCTGCGGCACCTCACCGACATCGGCCTCCTGAGCGCGACGGGCGGCGACGACCGCGAGGGCGGAGGCGACGGCGGTGAGCGGCACTTCGCGCTGACCCCGCTCGGCGAGCCACTGTTGACCGATCACCCCACCGGTCTGCGCCGGGTCCTCCGTAACGACAGCATGATCGGGTGGGGCGCGCAGTCCCTGCTCCGCCTCGACCACACCGTCAGGACCGGCGAGCCCGCGCACGCCGCGGTCCCCGGCGGCGGCTACTGGGAGACCGTCAACAACGACCCGTCCTTCACCGCGGAATGGGCCGAGCAGGCGCTCACTGCGGACGCCGCCCAGGACCAGCCACTCGCCTGGGGCGCACAGCACATCGTGGAGGACTACGACTGGAGCGGCGTCGGCACCGTGGCGGACGTGGGCGGCCACCTCGGCGCGATCCTGATCGGCCTGCTCCGTGCGCACCCTGATCTGCGCGGGACCCTGGTCGACCTGCGACACGTCGCCGAGCAGGCTGGCGCCCGCTTCGCGCGCAGTGACGTCGCCGACCGCGCCACTGCGGTCGTCGGCAGCTTCTTCGATCCGCTACCCAAGGGCTTCGACGTCTATCTGCTCTCCGCGATCCTCGCCGACTGGTCGGACGACGACGCCGTACGCATCCTGGAGCGCTGCCGCGAGGCGGCGGGCCGCGACGGCAAGGTCCTCCTCGCGGACGTGGCCATGCCGACCGGCGGGCCCGCGGTCGAGCTGCAGTACCGCTCGATGATGCCCGCGCCGTCGCGCTCGGTCACGGACCTGGAGCGGCTCTGCGACCGGGCCGGGTTCGACATCACATGGCGGGGACCGGTCCAGGGGCCGCGCTCCCTGGTGGAGCTGACGCCCCGTCCAGGCCCGGTCACGCCCGAATCGGCGGACGCGTACCGCGAGAAGGGCGGCGACCGTGGCTGACAGCACGACGGCACGGACGGGGACTCGTGCGGCGGCACCGGCGACGGCACCCGCCACGACACCGGCCGCCGACCGCGACTTCCGGATCATGCGGGAGCTGGCCGCGGGCCGCTACAGCCGGCTTGCTGCCATCGCCCTCCTAGCCCTGCTCTCCACGGCCTCCACGTTGCTGCTGCCCTGGGCGGTCGGCAAGCTCATCGCCTCGCTCGGCGGCGACGGCCTGAACGGCTACACCTGGCTGCTCGTCGGGCTCGGCCTGGGCTCCGCGCTGGCCGGCGCCGGCGCCACGTACCTCCTGGCCCGGCTCGGCCAGCGGATGATCTGCCGACTCCGCGTGCGGACCATGCGGCACACCCTGGGGATGCGGGTCGCCGACATCCGGCACGAGGGCAGCGGCAACCTGGTCTCCCGTATCACCGCGGACACCGCGCGGGTGAAGAGGCTCGTCGACGCGGGCCCGGTCCAGTTGCCCATGGCCGCGCTGACCACCGTGGGCACGCTCGTGATCATGGGATTCATCGACGGCATGCTGCTCCTGGTGACCCTCGGCGCGTTCCTGGCTGCTGCGGTGCTGATCTTCGCCGTGGTCAAGGGGCTCCGGCGCAGCTACACCGCGGTGCAGGAGGCCACCAGCGGCCTGGCGCAGCGATATGTCGCCGCCGCCGACGCCGTGAAGGTCATCAAGGCGTACCGAGCGGAGCGGCAGGTCGGCGACGACCTGGCCGAGAAGGCCGGCGAGGTGGCGCGACGGGAGATCGCCGCCGCGCGGATGGAAGCTCTGATGATGCCGGCGATGACGCTGGGTCAACAGATCGCGCTGGTCGCGGTGATCACCGGCGGCGGCGCCCGGATGCTCGACGGCAAGCTGTCGCTCGCCGACTTCGTGGCGTTCCTGCTCTATCTGCTCCAGCTGACCGGGCCGCTGATGATGATCGCGTCCGCCGTGACCGCGCTGCGCATGGGCAACGTCGCGCGCGACCGGTTCACCTCGCTCTTCGCCCGGGAGCAGGAGCAGGACGGGGACCGCGAGCAGGCGCTCACGGAGGCCGCCGCCTCCTCCGACGGGCAGGCCGTGCCCGCCGTCCGCTTCGAGCAGGTCCACTTCGGCTACGGCGAAGCGCCCGTGCTGCGGGGCGCGGATTTCCGTGTCCCGGCGCGAGGCCTGACCGCGCTGGTGGGCATCTCGGGTTCCGGGAAGACCACGAGCCTGGAGCTGATGCAGCGGTTCGCCGCCGCCGACAGCGGCAGCGTCGAGGTCTTCGGGCGCGATGTCGCGGACTGGTCGCTGGCCGGCCTTCGCGGCCGCATGGCGTACGTCGACCAGTCCTCGACCCTGATCCAGGACTCCATCCGGGCCAACCTCACCCTCGGCCGCGACCCGTCGTCGGTCTCCGACGAGGAACTGTGGCTGGTCCTCGACCGGGTGGGTCTCGCCGAGGAGTTCCGCGGCGGACCGCGCGGCCTGGACACCGTACTGGCCGGTGCCGTCGACCTCTCCGGCGGACAGCGCCAGCGTCTCGCCCTCGCGCGAGCCATGCTCTCCGGCGCCGACCTGGTGCTGCTCGACGAGCCGTCGTCGCACCTGGACAGCATCAACGAGCAGAAGCTGCGCGATCTCGTGGACGAACTCTCGCGGGAGTGCGCCTTGCTCGTCGTCGCCCACCGGATCTCCACCGTGCAGCACGCCGACCATGTCATCGTCCTCGAGGACGGCCGCACGGTGGGCGAGGGCGACCACACGACGCTGATGGCCGACTGCCCCGCGTACGCACGGCTCGTGCACGGCCAGATGCTGGTCGTCGAGACGGAGGCCGCAGCATGACGGACGTCTCCTTCCTCGTCCCGTTCGTCCCGACCCGGCCCGAGCAGCTGCTGCCGTTCGCCGCGCTCGCGCAGTGGAGCAGCGCGGTCCGGCTCTGGCAGGGACAGGGCACGGTCAGCGACACCCACCAGGCGTTCGTGCACGCGGCCGCCAGCGGCTTCCGCGTGCCGGTGGGCACGTCGGTGTCGCTGATGCCCTTCTGCCACCCGTACGACGCGGCGCTGCGGGCGCAGAGCCTGGCGGCGGCCACCGGGCACTCGGTGATCGCCGGGTACGGGCCGGGCGCCGCGGTCCTGCAGCGCGGCATCCTCGGCGCGCCCTACCGCAGCCAGCTCGGCGCGGTGCGGGACTACGTGACGATCCTGCGAGGACTGCTCACCGAGGGAAAGGCCGCCCACGAGGGCGAGTTCTACACCTGCAACGCCGCCCTGCCGCGGCAGCCGCTGCCCGAGGTCCGTATCGGCCTTGGGGTACTGCGGCCGCGCATGGCGGAGCTCGCCGGCGAGCTGGCCGACGCGGCCATCACCTGGCTGACCCCGGCCGGTTATCTGCGCGACAGTGTCGTCCCCGCGCTGCGCGCCGGGGCGGACACGGCAGATCGCCCGATGCCGCGGGTCGTGGCGATCGTGCCGGTGGCCCTGGACGGGCCGGAGCGCGACGCGGCCAAGCTGGCGCTCGCCAGCAACGCCGGCCACATGAGTTTGCCGCACTACGCCGACATGCTCCGCCGGTCCGGCATCGACGTCGACATGCGCAACGCCCCGGAGGAGAGCGCCAAGGCCCTGGCCGGAGGCGGTGCGTTCCTCTTCGGGGACGAGAGCGAGGTACGCGATCGGCTGCGTGAGTTCACCGAGGCGGGCGTCGACGAGATCGTGCTCAATGTCACCGGCGTCGCGATGACGCACGGGGGTACCGCCGCCCTCCGGGAGCTGGAGCGGCTGATTCCGCTGGTGGCCACGCCATGACACGGCCGGAACAGGCCCTGGAGGCGCCAGGAAGCGCCCCGGAAGCCACCCCAGACGCGCTGGTCGTGCCGCCCTTCGGGATCCGCCGACTGCTCCTCGTGGTCACCGGCTCGACGACGGCGGCCGGACTGCCCCAGTGGCTGACCTGGCTGCGCCAGGGATACCCCGAACTGACCGTGCGGGTGGTGATGAGCCGCAGCGCGCAGCGCTTCGTGACACCGCTGTCGCTCGGCCTGCGCGCCGACGGTCCGGTGGACACCGACGCCTGGGAGGAGTGCGACGAGGCCCGGCACGTGGCGTACGCGCAGTGGGCCGAGGCCGTCCTCGTCTACCCGGCGACCTTCCACTTCACCGCGCGCCTCGCCCTCGGCCTCGCCGACACCCCGGCACTGCTCGCCCTCCAGTGCACCGACGCACTGGTGGCGGTGGCGCCGTCGCTGCCGCCGGGCGGATTCGACAGCCCGGCCTTCCGCCGGCACTGGGCCGCGCTCGCGGCCCGCCAGAACATCGTCCTGGTGCCCCCGGTCCCGGGCTACAGCCTGACCACCGGGCGCGAGGACGGCTGGGTGCCGCCGCCGGTGAGCGACGTGGTGCGGCGGATCGAGGACCGCAGGACGGAGCGCGAGCACCTGCGGACGGCGCCGGCCTCGTACGAGGCCATGACGGCCGATGGCGCGGGCGCGTTGCCCGGCGTACCGGCGCAGACGGAGCAGGAGGCAGGGCGATGAACGGTACGGGTACGGGCACGGCCGAGCACGCGTCGGCGGGCCGCGGCGGCGGCGCGTATCGCAGGGAGTTCGGCACCGGGCTGCTGCGCACCCGGGTGACGGGCGACGCGTCGGGCACCGGCGCGGGCCGCTACGTCTGGGAGCGGCGACCGGGCGCGCAGGCGCCCGCGCCGTTCGCGGCCCCTGTCGCGGATGCGGTCTTCCGCCTCCTGGACAGCGGTAAGGCCTCCGTACGGTGGGCCCCGGGGACGCCGACGGCCGACGGCGAAGGGCGCGTCTACCAGGTCCGCGGCCCGGAGTCGGCCGCCGGCCGACTGCTGTACCACGGCCCGGACGACGAACTGGCGGACACGCTGCGCGGCCTCGGTCGTGCGCTGCGGACGCTCCACGACACGCCCGTGCCGACCGGGGCCGTGCCCCCGGGGCCGCTGCCGCGGGGCCTGGTGCGGTTCACCTACTGGCTGGCGGGCCGCTCCCCCGAGCCGCGCGCGGCGTACGCGGAGTCCTTGCTGCGGCCCCGGCTCGGGGAGTCGCGGATGGCGCGGCTGCACGGACTGTGCGAGCGGATCGCCGCGGACGGCGACCGGGTGCCGTGCCACGGGGCTGCGGCACTCGGCTCGCTCGTCCCCGTGGCGGGCGCGCTGGGCGAAGCGGACATGCTGGTGGGCGAGGACCTGTGCCTCGCCCCGTGGTACTGGGACCTGGGCTGGACGCTCGGCGAGCTCGTCGAGCTCAAGTGGTACCGCGGCGACAGCGGACCCGCCTGGCCGAAGCTGCTCGACGCGCTGTTCGAGGGTTACGGGCGGAGCCTCGGCGACGACTGGTCGTCCCTGGCGGCCCTGCGCGTCCTGCTCCATTTGCACGACTACACCGCCTATGTCGGCTGGGACGAGCGGAACTTCGAGAAGTACACGGGCTTCGCCACGTTCCTGCTGGACCTCGGAGGCCCGACCGCCGACCGCTGACCCGGCCTCCGGCCCCCGGCCCCCGGCCCCCGGCCCTGTTCTTTCGGCTTTCCCCGACCCGATCGCCTGCCAGGAGCACGTACATGACCATCCCTCGTCCGGCGCGGGCCGGCGGTCTGCACCGGCGTACGCTGCCCAACGGGCTGCGGGTTGTCGTCGCTCCGCACTGGCCCACCCCGCGCACGGCGGTCGCCGTGCACTACGGGGTGGGTTTCCGTGCGGAGCGGCCCGGCCAGGAGGGCATGGCCCACCTCTTCGAGCACCTGATGTTCCGCGGCAGCGAGAGCCTGCCGGACGGCGCATTCTACGACGCGCTGCACCCGGTCGCGGGCGCCGCCAACGGCACTACGCACCAGGACTACACCGACTATTTCCAGACCGTGCCCGCCCAGGCCCTGGAGCAGGCACTGTTCCGCGAGGCGGACCGGATGCGAGCGCCCCGGTTCGTACCGGACCAGCTCGCCTCCCAACTTGCCGAGGTAGCACGGGAGATCGAGCAGATGAGGGACGGCAGGCCGTATGGCGGACTGCCGTGGCCGCTGCTGCCCCAGGTCATGTTCCGCGGCTTCGCCAGCGCGCACGACGGCTACGGTGACGCGCGGCGGCTCGCCCTGGTCACCGTCGAGGACTGCGCACGCTTCTTCGAGGCTTACTACGCCCCGTCGAACGCCGTCCTCACGGTCGTCGGCCCGCACCGGACCGAGGACGTCTGGCCGCTGGTGGAGCGGCACTTCGGAGACATCCCGGGCCGGGCCCCCGCCGCCGCGCCGCCGCTGGACGAGCCGCCGCTCACCGAGGACCGGGTGCTGCATCGCACGGACCCTCGGGTGCCGCGCACCGCGGTCGCGGTGGGCCATCGGCTGCCGGACCCGGCGGTAGGGCCGGAGGCGTACGTGGCCCGCATGGTGCTGGCGGAGCTGGCGCAGCAGGCGGCGGCCGTCGAGGCCGGGGCACCGGTGAGCGCCTCCTGCGGCTTCTTCGGGCCGCTCGACGTTCGGGGCACAGACGCCCTGGTGGTCACCTCGGTGCTGCCGCCGGACCTGACCGCGGACGAATTCCTCGGTCGGCTCACCGCGTTCTGGGACCGCCTCGGCGATGCGCAGGCGGTGAGCGAAAGCGCCGCGGACGCGGCCCGCTCTCTGGCCGCACGCCTCCGCCGCGAGCACGCGGACCTCGAGCAGCGCTGCCGGGCCCTGGGCCGTGCGGAACTCCTCTTCGGCCGCCCGGAACTCGTCGACGAACTGCCGGACCTGGTCGCATCCGTCACCCCCGCCGACCTCGCCGACGCCGCCGCCGAACTGGCATCCGCGCCCCGCGCGATCCTGGTCCTCGGCGGAGGCGCCGGCACTCCGGGAGGTGCGACCGCACGGGCCGGCTCCGGGACCGTGGCGGAGGCGTCCGCCGCAACCGAGGGCGAGACACCAGCAGGGGGCGAAGGCAAAGCGCCCGCCGGACCCGGGCCGCAGATCTGGCGGGGGGCCGAGGCGCTCGCCCGAACGCGGCGCGGACCACGTCCGCTGCCGTCGCTGGGCCGCGCGGCCGGGCCGCGCCTCGACGGTGCCGTGGAAATCGCGGCGGACGGCGGGCCGCGGATCCTCGCCGTACTGGACCGGCGGGCCGGGCAGGTGGAGGTGCGGCTGCGGGTTCCGCTCGGGCCGGACGGCTGGCGCAGGCCCGCGGAGGCCGCCTGGCTGCTGCGCCACGCGGACGCCGCAACGGGGGCGTCGGCGCGGGTCCGCCGGCTGGGCGGGCGGCTCGGGGTCGCGACCGGGGGCCAGTGGGCCGACATCAGCGCGTGGGCGCCGCGCGAGGCGTACCAGGAACTCCTCGGCGTCGTGGCCGGCCTGCTCACTCCACCACGGTTCCCGGACGCCTTCCCCGCGTCCGCCGTCGCCGCCGCGCCGCGACTCTCCCCGGAGCAGCGGATGGACCAGGCGCTGCGCCTGCAGTGGCTGGGCGGGGCGGCGGCGGAGCCGCTCGCGCCTGCCGGCCTCCACTCACGGATGCTGGCGCCCCGCGGTGCGGTGTTCGTCGTCGTCGGAGACGTGGATCCGGAGCGGTCCGTCGACCAGGCCGCCAGCGCCCTGCGCCCCTGGCAGGCGTCGGCCGCCGCGCCAGAACCGCCCAGCGGCACCGGCACCGGCATGGCCTCCCCCGCCGTACTGGTGCTGCGCGAGCCCTCGGCCGGCGACACCGTCGCGCTGACGCTGTGCGCACCGGAGCCGGACGGCGCGGGAGGGGTCGGTGGCGCCCCGGACCTCCCGGCCCGCTACCTGACCACCGCGCTGTTCGGCGGTCACTACGGCGCCCGGCTCGCCGAACGCTGCCGACGGCTCGGCCGCGCCGGGCACGTGATGCTCGCGGGCCGGGACGTGGTCGCCGGCCGGGCACGGGCGCTGGTCCGGGTCACCGCGCCGCGGGCGGAGGCGGCGCGGGCGGTGTGCGACGTGGCCGAGGAGGCCGCCGCCCTGGCCGCCGCTCCCCCGGGCCGGGACGAGCTGGACACCGTACGGCGATACTGCGCGGCCCAGTTACTGTCGGCCTTCGACTCGCCGGGCCTCCTCGCGGACGCGCTACGGCACACCACGGGGTCCGGGCGCGGCCTGGACTGGGTGATCAGCCGGCCACAACTGCTCGACGCGGTGACGGGGGACGAGGTGGCTGCTGCCGCCGCGCACCTTTTCGTGCCCACCACGGAGACCGTCGTCGCCCTGGGCGCCATTGAACTGGATTGGCTGACCACGGAATTGGCGATCCGCCAGTGATCACGCTGGTGAACCTCCGCCCTCTTGCCACCATGGAAACAGAAGGCTATCTTTCCACTATGGAAAGGGGCGGATCGCGGCAGGGAAAGACCTTGGGCGCACCGCCCGACGGGAAGGAGAGTCATGGATTCCGAAGAGGCGCGCCGCGCTCTCGAACAGGCCGGCGCGGACCGTGCGAGCACGGTGGCACGGGCCGCGGCCCCGCGCTGGTATTACCCGGCCCTGGGCGGCTGCCTGCTGTTCGCCTTCGCCTCGGTGAGCATCGACTGGGACCTCATCCCGTACGGCGTCATCGTCGGCATCGGCCTCGGCCCCCTCCTCGTGACGATGGCCGCGGCCCGGGCCACGGGCGTCTCGCTCGACCGCTTCCACGCCACCCCGGGCGCCCGGCGGATCACGACCTTTTACGGTCCGTTCGTCATCGCGCTGATCGGCATCGGCCTGGCCCTGGAATGGGGTGCGGACCTGCGCTGGTCGATGGCGGTGTGCGGGGTGCTCGCCCTTGCTGGCACGGTCGTCGCGGGCCGTCGGGTGGACCGCGCCGTCGCAGAGGAGCTGAGGGCGTGAGCGAGCCGGAGTTCGACGAGGTGATCCACCCGATCAACCGGCTGCGGATCTGCTCGATGCTCGCGCCGGTGGACTCGCTCGCCTTCTCCGTCGTACGGGACGAGCTCGGCCTGAGCGACTCGGTGCTCAGCAAACAGCTCAAGATCCTGCAGGCGGCCGGGTACGTGAAGCTGAACAAGGAGCCGCTCGGCTCCCGCATCCGAGCCTGGATCGCCCTCACGCCCGAGGGCCGCGCCGCGCTCACCGCCCACCTCGCCCATCTGCGGGCCATCGCGAAGGCCGCGAACCCGCCGGAGCCCGGGCCACGCTAACCCCCCTCCCCGCAGGCCATCCCCATCCCACCCGTGAGAGGAGCCGTTCATGCAGGTCGCCACAGGTGCGCACATCGCCCTGATGTCCGTGCCCCTGCACGGACACGTGAACCCGATGCTCGGCTTGGCCGCCGAGCTGACGGCCCGCGGCCACCGCGTCACCTTCGCCACCGGCGAGGACTTCGCCCCGCTCGTCGAGGAGTCCGGCGCCACGGCGGTCGGCTACCGCTCCGGCTTCCCCTCGGCCCGCGGCGGCTCCGGCGACTGGATCCCCGCCGAGGACGACGGCAGCCTCGCCGTGGCCGCCTTCGACCGGGAGTGCCGCACGGCGCTGCCTCAGCTCGCCGAGGCGTACGCGCGGGATGTGCCCGAGCTCGTCGTGTACGACACGGTGACCGGCTGCGCCCCGCTGCTCGCCCGCCGTTGGGGCGCGGCAGAGGTGCAGTTCTCGCCCACCCACGCCTTCCCCGACGCGGTGACCGGCCCCGCCGTCGGCGCGGGCCGGGCGGCACTGGACGGCACCGTGCCCTGTGTGGTGGCCATGCCGCGGTCGCTGCAGTTCCGGGCGGAGGAAATCAGCGGGCGCCACGTCTTCGTCGGCCCGGTCGGCGGCCCGCGCCGCACCGACGGCGACTGGGCCCCGCCGCACCCCGGCCGTACCTGCGCCCTGGTCTCGCTCGGCACGACGTACAACCGGCGCACCGACGTCTTCCGCATGTGCGTCCGTGCCCTGCGCCGCCTCGGCGACGACCGGCACGTGGTCGTCGCCACCGGCAGCCCGGCCACCACGGACGAACTGCGCGATCTGGCCCGCGAGGAGGGTGTCGAGATCCACACCTGGGTGCCCCAGCAGCACGTGCTCCGCCACACCGACCTGTTCCTTACGGCTGGCGGCACCGGCAGCGTGCTCGAAGGGCTCGCGCACGGAGTCCCGCTCGTGGTACTGCCCCAGGCCGTGGAGCAGTTCGTGACGGCCGAACGAGTCGCGGCACTGGGCGTGGGACGGGTGCTACGAGCCGTCTCGTCGACCGGGCCGGACTCCGCCGACGAGCAGGCGCTCGCCGAAGCCGTACAGGACCTGTTCTCCGACAGCTCGGTACCCGCCCGGCTGTCCGCGATCCGGGCTGAGGCCGCGGCGGCGGGCGGCGCCCGCGCGGCCGCCGACGTCGTGGAGGCGGCACTCGCACGCCGGACGGAACTCCAGGGCCGACAGAGCCGACAGGGCCACCAGGAACCCAGGCAGCATCGGGACGACATTCGGGAGGAACAGCGGTGACGAGGACGCAGGCGACATGCTCCCCCGCACAGCCGGCCGTCGCACAGCCGGTCGTCGACGTGCGCGACCTGCATATGCGGTACGGCAGCCACGAGGTGCTGCGCGGAGTGGACTTCCAGGTGCACCAGGGCGAGGTCGTCGCCCTGCTCGGCCCCAACGGCGCGGGCAAGAGCACTACTGTCGAGATCCTCGAGGGCTTCCGCGCACGGTCCTCTGGCACGGTACGGGTCCTGGACACCGACCCGGTCGAGGGCGACGAACTCTGGCGCTCCCGCCTCGGGATCGTGCTCCAGTCCTGGCGGGACCACGGCAAGTGGAGGGTGGCGGAACTGCTGCGCCACTTCGCCGCGTTCTACACCCCCTACTCCACCCCCGCGCACCCGAAGCCGTGGGACGTCGACGAGTTGCTGACCCTCGTCGGGCTCGACGGCCTGGAACAGCAGCGGATCTCCAGCCTCTCCGGCGGCCAGCGCCGCCGCCTCGACATCGCGGTCGGTGTGCTCGGCCGGCCGGAGGTGCTCTTCCTCGACGAGCCGACCGTCGGCTTCGACCCGGAGGCCCGGCAGGAGTTCCACGAGTTGGTGCGGACCCTGGCCGGGGCGGGGAACACGATTCTGCTGACCACGCACGACCTTCAGGAGGCCCAGAAGCTCGCGGACCGCGTCCTCATCCTCGTCGGCGGCCGGATCGTCGCGCAGGGGACGGTCGACGAGCTCGCCCGGCGTATCGGCACCGACGCCGAGGTCGGCTGGACAGCCGACGGCACCGTCCACCGCCATCGGACCCAGGACGTCACCGGGTTCGTCCGCAGGCTGTTCCAGGAGAACGGAGAGGACGTGCACGATCTGGACATCCGGCGGGGTGGCCTGGAGGAGGTCTATCTGACCACCGTCAGGGAGGCCGAGGCCGGGCGCTCCGACCAGGCGGCCCGTCTCTTCGAAGGAGCGGCGCGATGAGCGACACGACGATCCGCGCGACCGGCGCCGACAGAACGGCCTCCCGCCCGAGTGCCCCGGCCCCCGCCTCCGCGCCGACCGCCACGCCCGGCGCGGCCCGGCCCGCCGCCGCCCGCCGCGTGAACCGCCTCCGATACGTCCTGCGCGAAGGGGTACGCCGCGGCGGGCGCGAACTGCACCAGATCGCCACGACCAAGCAGGATCTGGCCGCCAACCTCGTCTGGCTGGTCGGCCTGCTCGCCCCCCTGTACATGTTGCGCGACGAGCAACTGGCCGACACCGGCATGACCGTCGCCGGTTTTCTGCTGCCCAGCCTGATGAGCATGTGCGTCGCCTTCAACGGCATGCTCGGCCTGACCCAACAGCTGATCGTCGAGCGCCAGGACGGCACCCTGCTGCGGCTCAAGGCGCTCCCCCACGGCATGCCGGCCTACCTCGTCGGCAAGCTGGTCTCCGTCTCGGGGACCGTTCTGTCCGCCTGCGCCGTGGTCGCGTTGACCGGCATCGTCATGCTGCCGGACGTCTCCGCCGCCGACCCCGGACTCTGGGCGGCTCTCGCCTGGGCGCTGCCGCTCGGGCTGCTCGCCATGCTCCCAGTCGGCGCGATCCTCGGCTCGCTGATCGACAGCCCGCGCAACCTCGGCCTGGTGATGCTGCCGCTGTTCGGGCTCGCCTCCGTCTCCGGCATCTTCTATCCGGCCTCCCAACTGCCCATCTGGGTCCAGCATCTGGCCGAAATCTTTCCGTTGTACTGGATCGGCCTGGCCGCCCGCTCCGCCCTCCTCCCCGACTCCGCGGTCGCCGCGGAGATCGGCGACTCCTGGCGCCATGCCGAGACAGTCGGCGTGCTCGGCGTCTGGGCGGTGGCCGGCCTGCTGATCGCACCGGTGGTGCTGCGCCGCATGGCCCGCCGCGAATCCGGCTCCGTCATGGCGACCCGCCGCGAGCGGGCGCTGCAGCGCCCGCTCTGAGCCGTAGGGACAGTCGGCGAAGCCCCAGCGCGTCGCGGACCCCGAATTCGACCTCCGTCCCGATCTTACGAATGACCCGAAGCAACCCACGAAGAAAGGTATGGACATCATGTCCGCTCTTGCTCAGGACCTCGCCCTGCTGCTCCTCGACGACAGCTCGGGACGGAGCACCGTCGACATCGGTCGCCGACACCGGGCGGTGGGCAGCGCGATCCTGCTCGACCTGGTCCGCGTCGGCCGGGTGGCCGTCGACCGCCCGGGCGGAGACCCGAAGGACGCCCGGCCGGTAGTCCTGGACGCCGCCCCCACCGGCGACGCGGCGCTCGACCGTGCCCTGTCCATGCTCACCGCCAAGGACCGGAAGCTGGCCTGGGCCGCGGAGAACATCGGCCACGCCTGCTGGGAGCCGCTGATGGAGGCGCTGACCGGCCGCGGCCTGGTGCGCCACCAGGAAGGACGGTTCCTGGGCCTCATCCGTACGAACTCCTGGCCGGCCGAGGACACCTCGTATGAGGCGTCCGTCGTAGACCGCGTCCGCACCGCCGTCACCGGGGAGGGGGACGGGGCAGGCGACGGCGGGCCGGACGAGTCGACCGTCCTCCTCGTCATGATCCTCAACGGCATCGGCGCGCTGCCCGCCGTGCTACCCGGCGAGGACCCGCAGGCCATCGCCGAGCGGGCCGGCCGGCTAGTCGCGGCCCAACACGACCGCGGCCCCTGGGCCGAGGCGTTCAAGGGCCTGGGCAGCGCCCTGATCACCGTGCTGTTCGCGGGCTGAGAAACTGAGGGACTGGGAAACAACGATCATGGCCGACACATGCCCGCGGACGGCGGGCATCGTACTCGTCGTCGACCAGCGGCTGCCCGCCCCGGACGAGGACTCCGGATCGGTGCGGCTGTCCCGGATGATCGAGGAGCTGGTACGGCTCGGCCGCCAGGTGCTCTTCTTCCCGCTGGACGGCCGTACCGACATGTCGTACGCGACGCGCCTGAAGGAACTGGGAGTCGCGGTCCTCGGTGACCCGGCCGCGCAGCTGCGGTTCCTGCGGGATCAGGGGCACCGCATCAGACTCGCGCTGCTCTGCCGCCCCCAGCCCGCGATCCGGCTCCTCGGGGAGATCAGGGATCACGCACCACGGTGCACCGTGGTCTACGACACAGTGGACCTCCACTTCCGCCGTCTCGGCCGCGCCGCCGACCTGGCCGAACGGGAGGGCCGCACCGACCGGTTCACGCTGCGTGCCCAGGCCGAGACGACCCGGGCCCTCGAACTGCTCCTCGCCCGCACCTGCGACATCACGCTTGTCGTCTCGGAGGAGGAACGGACCACGCTCCGCTCGCTCGTCCCCGGCGCCGACGTCCGCGTCCTGTCCAACATCCACCTCCCCCCCACCGGCCCCGCGCCGGGCGCGGCGGACGGCGCTCGGGTGCTCTTCGTCGGTCACTACCTGCACCAGCCGAACGTGGACGCCGCACGGTGGCTGGCGCGTGAGGTGATGCCGCTGGTCAGCCGGGAGGTTCCGGAGGCGGGGCTCGACCTGGTCGGCAGCTCGGCGCCGGAAGCGGTGCTCTCATTGGCCGGGGACGCGGTGACGGTGCACGGCTGGGTGGCGGATCTTGCACCGCTGTACGCGGCCGCGCGGGTGGTGGCCGCGCCCCTGCGTTTCGGGGCCGGCGTCAAGGGCAAGGTCGGCGAGGCGCTTGAGCATGGCCGCCCGGTCGTCGGCACCACGCTCGCCTTCGAGGGCATGGGACTACGCCACGGCACGGAGGTCCTTGTCGGCGACAGCGCGTCGGAACTGGCCAACCGGATCGTTCAGTTGATCAGGGACGCCGCTCTGGGCGAACGCCTTGTCCAGGCCGCGCTCCCCCGGCTGACCCTGCTGTTCGGCCCGGCCCGCGCCCGCGACACGCTCCGCGGACTCCTCGCATGAGCGCCGCCGGGACGCCGGAGCCCTGCACCGAGCTCGAGGTGGTGGGCGAGCGCACCGACGCCTCGGCGCCGCCCTGGCAGACGGCGGTGGTCCGCCTGCTCGCGGCCCTGCCCGCGCGGTGGCAGTGCCGGCCGGTGGCCGAGGAGCAACGTGTGTCGATACGCATCCGGGCGGCTGGGAGCGCCCCCGCGGAGGCGCGCTCCCAGCTCGGGGAGGTTCTCGCCGAGCCGGCGCTACGGGGTTGGCGATGGCGCTACTGAGACGGCACGAGTCCCCAGAAGCCGCGGGTACGGAGCCGACTCGGTCAGATCCAGTGGCGCTCGCGCGCAAGGAGCGCGGCGTGCGCGCGGCTGACCGCGCCGAGGGTGCGCAGCAGATCTGCCACGTGGCGCCGATAGGTGCGTACCGACACGCCGAGGTCACGGGCGCCGATCTCGTCCTTGCCGACCGTGCACATGGATTCGAGGACCTGCCGCTCCATCTCAGACAGCTCGTTGTCGTCCGGCGCCACCACCTGGGACAGTTCGAGCGAGGAGTCCCAGATCTTCTCGAACAGCCGCTGGATGTTGTCGACCAGGCCGGTCTCGCGGGTGAGCAGGGCACCGCGGGAGGTGTCGGACGGGTCCTGCGGGATGATCGCCGTCTGCCGGTCGAAGATCAGGATCCGCTCCACGATGCTGTCCGCGACCCTGATCCGGGCCCCGTGCTGCGTGAGCTCCTGAAGGTAGATAAGGGTGAGCGGATCTCTGGTGGCCTCTTTGAGGACCACATTGCGCACCTGCACACCGCGCCGCAGGCACCGGAGGTCCAATGGGCGGGCGTAGTCGATGTCCTCCTGGGTGAGCCGGGCGTACGGCTCAACCGAGTCGATGTGGTGGCGGGTGAAGAAGGCCAGGTCGTCCAGGCGACCCCGGACCTGGTCCAGCGTCTCCAGCCGCTCGACACCCGGCTGTTCCTCGTCGGTCGCGGCGGCCTCCTCCTCAAGAGCGGGGATCAGACGGGACGTCTGCGTTACATCCTGCAGCTTCTGATGGATGTCCGACACCTGCTGCTCGATCAGCCGCCGTATCGCGACGGCGGGCGCCGTCGCGACGACTGTCCCGAAGCGCTCCTCGTCCACCCGCACCATCCCCAGCTCGCACAGCCGCCGAAGGGCCCGCTCGGTGTCCGCTGGAGGGGTGCGCAGGAGAAGGTCGTTGGCCGTGGTGTGGGGGTTGCGAAGGAAGTGCCGGTATACCCGCTCCTCGAGCGCCGAGATCCCCAATGCCGACAGGTTGTTCACGGTGTGTGCCCCCTACGTCAAGATCTGCGCCGGCTTGTGGTGGTCAGCCCTGGCCGGTGGACAGGCAGCCTAGGAGGTATTGATCCAGTAAAGGAACAAGGAGCATGCGCCCGCTTTGTGATTCATATCATCATCCCAATGTCGCATATGAACTGGCATGGTCGCGGGCCAGACCGGGCTCATACCGCTGCGTCGTGAGGCCGGGGTCGATCACGGCGCGCGGGCCGTGAGCCGCATCGTCGAGCTGTCAGTCGATCAGCTGTCCGTCGCCGCACAGCAAGCGGGGCTGCGGCTGCCAAGACTTAGTTTCCACCCTCTGCGCCGCCACTCCGGCGCAACAGCCTGTCGCGTCCAAGGCGAGGCATCGCGGACGGCAACCAGAGTGGTGCGCACGTCTGCCACCAGGAGACACGCCGACCGACATCTACAAACCACCTCCACGTCAAGAAACAGCAGTACTCGTAACCACCTCCCACCCACCCCGTGGTCGTTGCACTGGCGCGACCGTACAGAAGGAATCCGACATGCGTAAGGCACTTCCCGTCGCCGTCCTGGCCGCCACCGCCGCTCTTGTTCTGGGAGCCTCACCGGTCTTCGCCGCCGCTCCGAAGCAGCAGCCCGTCGCGTCTACGGCGAGCGCCTGGACCCCTCCCGCCGACTACATTCACGAGGGCTCGTTCTTCGGAGCCGCCGCGTGCCAGGCCGCAGGTAAGGAAGGCGTCACGGAGGGCCGATGGAGCGCGTACATCTGCTACCAGAAGCTTCCCTTCACACCCGTCCAGGAGCTCTACGTCAAGAAGTGACGCCTCTGACGCCCCCAGATCCGGCGACGGGCCGCGCCCCTCCTGCGGCCCGTCGCCGGGTCGGGAGGTCAGCGCCAAGCTGACCCGGGCCCGGGATGTCAAAAGACCGTAGGTGGGGTGCTCTGCCCGGCAGGGCCTGCACAGGCCGGTGGCCAGGGCCTCGCCGGCGAGCAGGATGCGACCGGAGCACTCTCTGCGTGCGCCGCGGGGGTGTGGGTCTCGGTAAATGCCGGTGGCGGGCCTGCAGTTCGGCAAGGTCCAAGAGTGTCGCGTGCCGAAGGCGGGCTTCGGTTTCGGCGCGCGCCTGGTCTGCGTCCATGGGGTGGCTCTCGGCCCGGACGGCTGCTGGCGCGGGTGGTCCACGGCCCGCTGCGCGCCGGGCTGGTCCTGATCGTGATCAGCTACGTCCTGAACCTGGTCTACGACGCACGCAACACTCCGGCCACCCATCTCATCCGCACTCTTATCGAAGGGGGAGCCAACGTCGAGGTGCATGATCCACTCGTGGCCGCTATCCCTGGCGCAGCTGGCTCCGAAGGGCGGCGACAGGAAGTCACCCGCCCCACCCGCCGACGCGGGCGAGGCCGTGGCGACCACGGCCCCGCGGCGACCGCCGTAAAGATGAATCCGGTGTGTGTCTTGTGCGTGGTCATGCCCTGCCAAACACCGACGACTTCACGGCGTCACTCGCCGACTCGGGCGAGGCCGCTCCATGTGCATGAACGGGAGCGTAGATGCACCCCCTGACACCCGCTGTCCAGGGGTTCCCGATCGGGTCGGCTCGCCTCAGAACGGGAGAAGCGATCCCTGGGGGGATTTCTGGGACTTGTCCGGCCGATCACGATCGGAGCCAGGTGGCGAGGGCTGCGGCGGTTGCGGTGCCAAGGTAGACGTAACGGTGCTTGTCGTAGCGGGTAGCCACCGCCCGGTGCTGTTCGAGCCGTTGATGGCCCGCTCGACGGTGTTGCGCTTCTTGTACCGCTCTTCGTCGAAGCCCGGTGGACGTCCGCCGCCTGAACTTTGCGCAGGCGGGACCGACGAGGCGACCGCCGCCATCGGCCTGGACGCCGGGTTTTCCCCGGGCTGCGGCCTCTATGGCCGCGGACGGTTCGGGGTGCTCGGTGAGGCGCCGGCCTCGGTGGTCCAAGCGGTACAGGGCTTCCTCGGTCCCCGCCTGGTATCCGCGGGCTGGCCGGCGGGACGGCCCGTGATGCCGACTGAGGAAGCCGCCGACCTCGGCGCCGAGCAGGCAACCCACCACGGCTGGCAAGAGCCACATCCCGTAGCCGCACTCCTGATCCCCCGATGGCAGCGTGCCGAGCAGCTCACGGATGAGCTATAGGCGCCGCTCTACACCACACCGACCGACAGGCAACGAACCTAATTCGCCCAGTACGTCAACGCGTTGACCGCCCCTTCACACGTCACGCCCTGTCGGGTGCCGGCTCCAAGGCCTGCTTGAGGTTGCGCAGGGTGGTGCTGATGTTCCAGCGCTGGAACTCGGCGAAGGTGTGTCCACGCGTCGCGACCCGGTCGAAGGCGTGGGCCGCGAAGTCCGGCCACGAGCGGCGGTCGTCGGTCCACGTCTCGGTGACCCGGGTGCCCTCGGGGACCGGCTCGAAGCGGTACTCCCAGGTGGCGATGGGGCCTCGTATCCGCGGGCGCCGGACCCCGATGGCGTGCACTCGGAACCGGAACAGCCGGTCTTTCTCGACCGCCGTCACCGTGCACCGAGTGGTCCAGCGGAAGGCCCCGCGCTTGTTCCGCCCGTCGAAGACCATCCCGACACGGATCTCGCCGGCACCGCCGTGGACGGTGGCGCCGAGGTTCTCCGGGCTCCAGTCCCCCATCCGCGCGGGATCGGAGACGCGCCGGTAGACGTCGGCGGGACGGACGTGGACGACGATGCTGTCGGACACGGTGAACGTACGAGCCATGGCTCTCCCCTTCTCGGCGGCCGACGCTACCGTCCCGGCGCACCCATGGCTACCCCTGGGTAACTTCATCGGCGGTGGCCCGGTACCACCTCCACAGCGGAGGGAGAGTCGATGACTGGCCGTGCCTGCTCACCGGCTCGCGACTTCGTCATCGAGTCGGACCTCCAGGCGTCTCGGCCGGACGAAGTGATCCCATGTCCTGCGCAGCTGGAACGACCGGCCCTGGATCAGCACAACCCATGGCACCAGAAGGTCAGTTGACAGGTGATCCGGGACGGCGCTTTGATCTAGCACGCGTACGACCCGACACCTACAGGGGGAACGTTCGATGAAGCGCGACATGGTGGCAAAGGCTGGTATGACTCTCGCGGCGAGCGTCATCATCGTCGGGGGCATGGCGGGCTCGGCCTACGCAAGTGGAAGCAATGTGACCATCTCCCGGACCTGGGGCACCGCAACCTTCAAGACCTACGGCGACGAACTGTGGGTGAAGGACTCGTCTGCGGACGGCTACTCCGTGCAGGCCAAGATCCAGCGTTGGCAGAAGGTCAACATCGACGCGTGGAGCTGGGTGGACCACCGCACCGGCTGCTACGACACGACCACCAAGAACGACACGACCGACGGCTACTCGTTCTGCAACTACGACCTGACCGAGAACGACACGGTCCGGACCTGCATCGTCCGCTCGAAGGACGGCGTCCGCTACGGCGACTGGGTCTGCAGCGCCGAGACGCAGGCCTGATTCCTGCCGGCCCGCGAACTGTCCCAGGGGCACCGGCCCGTTCGAGCCGGTGCCCCTGCGTGGGGGGTGATCCTGCCGCTGGGCGTTGCCCGTGCGTGCGTTGACCACGGGGCAGCGGACACTCCCCATACCGCGCGTGGACGGGGACCCCTCCCGCCTCGGCGGCGCCGGAACACTTTCACCCCCCGGCCCTCTCGCTGCCGACCTCACTCGATGGCACCATGAGTTCAGGCGGTGCCGACGCTCGGTACCGACGTTCTGGGGTCAACATGAACATCCGGCTCCCACTCGGCCGACTCAACCGATTCACCCAGTTCCTCGTGGCGACAACCGCGTTGGGTGCGCTGACCGCCTGCGGCGGCTCCGGCGGGCAACCTCCGCGGCCATCCCCTTCCGTCGTACGGGGCACGTCCTCGGCGCCCACCGCGGCTGCGACCGCACCCAGCGCGCCCGGGACCACCACCCCCAGTACGCCCGCTTCCACCACGCCCGAGCCCGACGGAGACGCGCCGCCCCTCGGCTCGGCGCACCTCCAGCCCGTGTGGCCGTTCACTACGCTCGCCCAAGCCCAGGCTTGGCAACAGGAGTACCGGTCCGGGGGCCACCAGCCCTGGCACCTCGACCCGGACCAGACCGCGCTCTCCTTCACCCAGGGCTACCTCGGCTTCAAGGATGTCGGCCGAGTGACCCAGCGCACCGTCACCGGCCGCGATGCCCGGATCGGCGTCGGCCTGAGCCTGCCCCCGGGCGCCGAGGGCTACAAGAGCACCGTCGCGGTCATCCACCTCGTGCGGTACGGCGCCGGCCCGGACGCCCCGTGGGAGGTCGTGGGCACCGACGACACGACGTTCTCGCTGACCACGCCAGCTTACGGATCGGTCGTGCGCTCCCCGGTGGGGACCGGCGGCCGGCTCACCGGTGTGGACGAGAGCATCCGCGTGGACGTGCGCCAGCCCTCGTCCACCGCCCCGATCGGCACATCCTGCTGCGTTCCGGCCGGCGGAAACCAACAGCCCTGGAATGCGACCGTGTCGTTCACCGGCGCCAGTGACCCGGTGCTGACCATCGTCGCGTCCACCGGCGGGCACATCTCCGCGGTCGAGCGCTTCACGGTCACGGCGGTGCGCACCGGCTGACGCGGGACCCTGGACGCCGAAGGGACGGCGGTTGGCATCCGCGTCGGGTCCGGTCCGGTCCGGTCCGGAATCCGTCTCCCGGTGCAGCGTGAAACGCCCGAAGGGACGGGCCCCTGCCAACCCCTTGTGCGAGGCAAGTAGGGCCGCGCAGCCTCGACCTCGACGACGTCGCCGCAGACGGTGGGGACATCATCGAACGGCGCGGGGGCGGCCCCGCCGACTGGCACCCCGACCGCGGGTGACGGGTGACACCGCCCGCCGACCGGCCCAAGCGGGTCAGATGACGGGCAAGCCTGGGTAGTCGTGGCGCCGGTGCCCGTGGCCATCCCCGTCCCAGTCCAGGAACAGCACCGAATCCGTAACGGAGCCGCTCCGGCACAGGGGCCCTACGGTGCCTCCGCCGTCAGATACCGCTGCACCGTCGGCCCCAGCCAGGCGACGACCTCCTCGCAGGACATGGCCGCGGCGGGCGGCAGCCGCAGGACGTAGCGGGCGAGCGCCATGCCCAGGATCTGGGAGGCGGCGAGTGCGGCGCGGGCCGGGGCCTCGGCCGGGTCGGGGCAGACGCCGGCCGCGATCGGGCCCAACTGCTCCCTGAAGATCGCCTGCATGCGCTCCGCGCCCGCCGCGTTGGTGACGCCGACGCGCAGCAGCGCGGTGAGCACCTCGTCCCGCTCCCAGCGGTCGAGGAAGTGGGTCACGAGGACGGCCCCGATGTGCTGCGCGGGCAGCGTGCCCACCTCGGGCAGCCGCAGGTCGAAGGCGGAGGCGGCCGCGAACAGCCCCTCCTTGTTGCCGAAGTACCGCATGACCATCGACGGATCGATCCCCGCGTCGCGGGCGATGGCGCGGATGGTGGCGCGCTCGTAGCCGTCAGCGGCAAATCGCTCGCGTGCGGCCTCAAGGATCGCGGCGCGGGTGGCATCGGAACGGCGTGGGGCGGTCATCATGTCAACGACTGTAGGCCAACAGGTGTTGACATGCCAATCCGGTCGGGCCTACAGTTGCCAACAATCGTTGACCAACAAGCGTTGGCACACCACAGCGGACCGACAGCAGTCGGCCACCCCGGGGAGGCAGTCGTGCAGCACACGAAGACCGACACGGACGTTCTAGTCGTGGGTTCCGGCCCCACCGGCCTCCTGCTCGCCGGCGACCTCGCCGCCGCCGGCGTGCGGGTCACCCTCCTCGAGCGCCGCCCGCACGGCATCAGCAACATGACCCGGGCCTTCGGCGTCCACGCCCGCACCCTCGAAGTCCTCGACGCCCGCGGCCTCGCCGACGAACTGGTCGACAAGGGCACCCCGCGCACGCGGCTGCGGCTGTTCAACCGGCTCACCCTCGACCTGGGCCGGCTGCCCTCCCGCTACCCGTACCTGCTCATCACTCCGCAATATGAGGTGGAGCGCCTCCTGGAGCGCCGGGCGCTGGGCGCCGGGGTCGACTTCCGCTACGGCACGGAACTCGGCGGACTGCGTCAGGACACCGACATGGTCACCGCCGAGATCACCGATCCCGCCGGCAGGCCCGGCACCCTCACCGCCCGGTACCTCGTCGGTGCCGACGGGATCCGCAGCGCCGTTCGCACCGCCCTCGAAATACCTTTCCCCGGCGTCTCGGTCATCCGTTCCATGGTCCTTGCCGACGTCAAGCTGGCCGAGGAGCCCAAGGAGTTGCTCACCGTGAACGGTGTCGGGGATGCCTTCGCCTTCATCGCCCCGTTCGGCGACGGCTGGTACCGCGTCATGGGCTGGAACCGCTCCCGCCAGGTCCCCGACAGCGAGCCCGTCGACCTCGACGAGGTTCGCGAGATCGCCCGTCTCGCCCTAGGCACCGACTTCGGCATGCACGACGCCCGCTGGATCTCCCGCTTCCACAGCGACGAGCGCCAGGCCCCCGCCTACCGCTCCGGCCGCGTGTTCCTCGCCGGGGACGCCGCCCACGTCCACTCCCCCGCCGGCGGCCAGGGCATGAACACCGGCCTGCAGGACGCGGCCAACCTCTCCTGGAAGCTCACCACCGTCCTGCGCGGCGACGCCTCCGACCCCGACGCGCTGCTCGACAGCTACCAGTCCGAGCGTCACCCCGTCGGCGCGGCAGTGCTGCGCAGCAGCGGTGCCGCCGTCCGGCTCGCGATGGCCCGCACCCCACTGCAGCGCGCGTTCCGCGCCGTCACGACGAGCCTGATCGGCGCGATACGCCCGGCTTCGGACAAGGCGGCGGGCATGATCAGCGGCATCGGCATCGCGTACGGAACCGGCCCCGCCGCGCACCGCACCGGAGGCCACCGCGCGCCCGACGCGGCACTCGACCGCGGCCGGCTCTATGAACTGCTCCGCGACGGCTCGTTCGTCCTCATCACCCCCCAAGGCGCCGACGCGCCCGACGCGCCGAAGGCCCCCGGCGCGGCCACCACCGCCACCTGGGCCGACCCGGCCCGCCGCACCGCGATGCTGGTCCGCCCCGACGGCTACGTCTACTGGGAGGGCTGAGGCCAATGCAGCCTGCGACCCCGCCCTCCGGCATCAGGCGGATTCCAGGGATCGCCGCAACACGTAATCACTGCCCTGTCTGGCGAGCGGCGTGAGCCGTGGATCGGCTCGGAGTTCCCAGCCGACCCACGGATGCGTTGTCCGCGGAAGTGCGCTGCACCTGTTCAGGCGGGGCCCGGTTGAGTGGCTCACAGAGTTCCGGCCTAGCCCCCGCTCCCCAGCCCTCCAGAGGCAGGAACAGAATGAGCCTTGTGAATGACGGACGGATCGGGCTGGCCGACGGACAAACTGACCGCGCTCCGACTCGGTAGGAGGCTGGTTGCGGAGGTTCCGGCCTCACGGCCAGATCGCCGCGCATTCGTGGACATCCGCCCCCAGCAAAGCAAGCCTGATGTCCAGGCTCGGGACGAGGGATGGGTTCGCAGCGACGTTGAACGTAGCTTCCGGATCGAGCACTGGGAGTACGACCGCGAGCGCATTGATGGCTTCGACTACGACATCGACGCAGCCCTCCTCGGGTCCGCCGACGCCGGGGACGAGTCTCAGCTGAACACCGTGCTCGACGCATGGGAAGTCCAACCCGACCTCTTCATCCATCCATGGGAAAGCGACGATCCGAGGTAGGCGAACGCGGTAGTCGGTCAGCTTCCGTAGTGCCCCCCTGCGGCTTCGCCTCGCGTCCTGACGCGTACAGTCCCCTGACCAGCGTGTATTGCCCCAGACCCGGGTCCTTCAATGGGCCTGGCGTTGCGCTGAGCGTGGGCGGCGACGGTCAGCAGTCTGCGGGTGTTGCGGATCCGCAAGCGCAGCGGCTGCTCCTCATCGCCCCGTCGGTGGCGACGAGCGGCATGCCCATTCGGTCCAACCTGAACACCGGCATACGCGTCACCGAATCCCTCCTCCAGCGGGACCCCTCCATTCATCACCGGCGCCGTCGCCCACAGCGACGGCGCCCACGACGCTTCAGCCGCAGCAGCCCGACGGCCAGGTCGCGCGGACAGCTCCGCGTCCGGGTATGAGCTGAGGACGGTGCCTTCACCGCCGGGGCCGGCGGGCTGCTCTCAGACGGCGGCCGGTGCAGGCTCCTCTGCCTTGGTCTCGTCCGCCGACGCAGGGATGGCCTCGGGCGCGGGCCAGGTGTAGAACACCGTGCCCTGCTGGCTGACCCGCTCGAGCTCTTCCTTCTCCACGAGCCTCTGCAGGGCGTTGCGGACCGTCTGAACCGAGGTTGCCCGTTCGGGGTGCGCCGCTTGGAGTTCGCTCTGGATCTCGCTGACCTTCTTGGGCTCGCCGGGCTGCTTGGACAGGAGCGCGCTGAGGAGCTGACCAAGGGTGGGCTCCGCCTTCGCGGTTTCGTTGCCCCCGGATGCTGCGGTCTTCTTGGCCGCCGTCTTCTTGGCCGCGGTCTTCTTCGCGGGGGCCGTGCCGCTCTTGACCGTGGCCTTCTTGGCTGCCGGCTTCTTGGTCGTGGTCGCATGCTTCGCCGGAGCGTCGCTGTCTGCGGTCCTCTCCGTCCTGGGCAGCGGCACGGCCGCCGGGTCCGTGCCGTCGACGACAGGGGGAGTGCGGCGTGCGGGCTGAACAGGTGCAGGTGCCGGCACCGGTGACAGCGTCGGCTCAGCACGGACATGTTGCGGCGTGTCCGCCAGCGCCGCGGCGAGCCACTTCTCCTCTCCCTGGAGCTTGCTCAGGCGACCGGTGAGGATCGCCTGCTCGGCCTGGTTGGCCGCGAGAGCCGCGGCCAGGTGGTCCGTGTACTCGGTCTGGGTCGGGGTGTTGACCGGCTCGTTCGCCACTGGGATCCACGCTCCTTCTCAGGGGGATGTGCGTTGGTGCGGGATGCTACTCGGCGCGAGTCGGGGCAGGTCGCCGAATCCCACCACTGACTTTGTTCATGAGACAGGGTTCTGGCACAGCACCACAACCCGTGAATACAGTCACCTGCCGCGTCTGCGGACGCTGGTCACGTATTCGCGGGGCGAGCTGGGCAGGGCGGAGAGGGCGCTGACCGAGGCTGAGGAAGCCGAAGCCTAGGCAACCTTGCTGCCCAAAGGCGGCCGTAGGGCTGCCTGTTTCCCCTGGCACGCGCGCAGAGGAATTCATCGTTGGGCCTATCGACCACCCGCACCCCACGGCAGTCAGCCGTGCCGTGATGGTTCACTTGCCGGACAGCTCAGGACGGCCGGGGAGAGCGTGTGGAAGAGCCAGGATTCCGTGTGCTGCTGACAGAAGCAGGAGACCGGAAGATGGAGGCAACTCGTGCGATACGGACGGTCACCGGCCTCAGTCTCTGGAACAGCAAGCTTCTGCTCGCCGGCGCACCCGTAGAGATCGCGGCAGCCGGCTGGTTCGAAGCCGCTGTCGAGGCGGCTGGGATTCTTGAGGACGCGGGCGCCCGCACCAGGCTGCTCTGCGATTGTTGCGGCCGCACCATTAGGCGGGGAGCCTTCCCCGTCAACGCGGCGCAACGCGCGGAACCATGGCCTCTTGAGATCTGCTGGGCAGGTGGCCTGCCCGCAGCGATCTGAGGTAGGACCGGTTCGGTCTGCGAGACAGTCCTGGGACCGGTAGCCGATCCGCAGCTGGTGGGGTGTTCCTCCCTCAAAGAGAGACGCTGTCCGGACGGCCTCGCCTCTCCCGGCGTCAGTGGGCGCTGAGGAAGGGGTCCAGCTCCCGCTCGAGGGCGGTTTTGGGCTTGGCGCCGACGATGGTCTGGACGACCTCGCCGCCTTGGTAGACGTTCATCGTGGGGATGGACATGACGCCGTATGTGGCGGCCGTTGCCGGGTTGTGGTCGATGTTCAGCTTGACGATCTCGATCTTGTCTCCGTGTTCGGCCGCGATGGCCTCCAGGGAGGGGGCGACCTGTCGGCATGGACCACACCACTCGGCCCAGAAGTCCACCAGTACGGGCTTGTCGCTCTTGAGGACGTCCTCTTCGAAGGAAGCGTCGGTCACACTCTTGAGAGCCACAGGGGCCTCCTCTTCAACGGCTGGACTCGGCGTCCACATCCGCAGCAAGCCGCGGCGAGCAGCGGTGATGGCTGACGCTCAGTGTGATCGACGGTGTCACCGAGCTGCAGACGCCTCACCGTTTCGGCTCAAAATGCCTGCCGCCCGTAATCGGCGCTCGCACCCGAGGACGAAGTCGCTGGGCCGGCCGGGGCCGCGGCGCCCCTTTGCCGTCATTGGCCGCCTCCCGCGAGGTTCATCCCTGTGGGCAAAGATGACAGGTTCACGTGATCACCCGAATACGAACGAGCGAGAGGATTGTGGCCACGGCGGATAGGCCCGCGAGGAGGAGAAAGAGTTGGGGGTAGCCGCCGAGGGGGCCCGCGAGGGCGGCGCATGCCCAGGGGGCCAGGGCTGCCGTGATGTGGGCAGGGGCTCCGAGGAGGGCGGAGAGGCGGCCGTAGTGGGTGGTGCCCCAGCGGTCGGTGACGGCGGTGGCCTGGAGCAGGGTGAGGTTGCCTCGTACGACACCAGCCAGGACCGCGAGGACGACGAGCAGCGGCATCGGTCCCGAGATGAGGGCCAGTGATGCGGTGGTCGCGCCGCCGAGTGCGATGAGGGTGGCCGTGCGGGTGGTGACGGATGTGCGGGTGGACAGGCTCGCGTAGAGGGTGCGGCCGAGGGTCTGGCCTGCTCCGCCCAGTCCGAGTGCCCAGGCGGCTTGGGTGGGTGTGGCGCCGCGTTCGGTGAGGAGCGGGATGAGTCCCATGACGACGGCGTACATGGCGAAGCTGGAGAGGGTGAAGGCCGCGGCGAGCAGGAGGAACGGGCGGCTGCGGGGGACGGAGGTGCGCTTGACGGTGGGTGGCTGCGGTGGGGCGGTCGGCCAGGGAGCCCGCAGGGCCAGGGCGTGCGCGGGGATGGTGATGACCGCGAGGATCGGCGCGAGGACCGCGTACGTCTCCCGCCAGCTCAGGTGCTCGGCGAGGAGCGCGGTCAGGGGTGCGAAGACGGTGGATGCCAGTCCGCCGGCGAGGGTGACGATGGTCAGGGCGCGGACACGGTCGGGGCCCCACCAGCGGGTCAGGGCGGCGAAGGCGGGCGGGTAGAAGGTGGCGGCCATGGCGGCGCCCGCGAGCAGCCAACCGAGGGTGAACGTGATCAGGTTGGGGGCGGCCGCGATGAGCAGCAGGGCGAGGGTGCCGAGTGCGGAGCCGGCGGTCATCACGGCGCGCGGACCTCGCCGGTCGAGGATTCGGCCGATCGGGATTCCGGCTAGGGCCGAGACCAGGAGCGCGAGGGAGAAGGCGGCTGTTGCCGCGTTGGTGGACCAGCCGGTGTCGGCGGTCAGGCGTGGCAGGAGGACGGGGAAGGCGTAGTAGACGATTCCCCAGCTGGTGATCTGCGTGGCGCAGAGCGCGGGTAGTACGGCGCGCGGCCGCGCCCGGGTCCCCGTTCCGGTCGCGGCCGCGTCGGCCTGGATGGGTTGCACGGTGGTCAGCAGCCGCCGGAAGAGGCCGGGGCGCCGATCGTGAGCGTGGCGGGGGCTGCACAGCAGCTGCCACCGGCCGGCTCGGCGGCCTCGGGCTGGTCGAAGAGGCCGGCGCCGCCGCAGACGCCGGTCTCGGGCAGGGTGAGTTCGACGCGTTCGGCGGCTTCCCGGTCGCCGGCGAGAAAGGCGGCGACGGAGCGGACTTGCTCGTAGCCGGTCATGGCGAGGAAGGCCGTGGAGCGTCCGTAGCTCTTCATACCGACGAGGTAGAGGTCCTTCTCCGGGTGGGAGAGCTCCTTCACCCCGTGCGGGTAGACGGTGCCGCAGGAGTGCTGGTTGGGGTCGATCAGCGGGGCCAGCTCCAGGGGGGCCTGAAGGCGCTCATCGAGCCCGAGGCGCAGCTCGGAGAGGAACGACAGGTCGGGGCGCAAGCCCGTCAGGACGATGACCTCGTCGACCGGCTCCAGGCGGCGCCCGTCGTCGGCGACCAGCACCACCTGCCGGCCGTCCTCCTCCACGGTGTCGGTGCGGAACCCGGTGACCGCGTCGGCGTGGCCGTTGTCGACGGCGGCCTTGGCGGCGAGGCCGAGCGCGCCGCGGGCGGGGAGTTGGTCGGAGGCTCCACCGCCGAAGGTCGAGCCGCTGATGCCGCGGCGCAGGATCCAGACGGCGTGGGTGCCCGGGGCGTCCTTGGCGAGGTCGGCCAGATAGGCCAGCGCGGTGAAGGCGGAGGCGCCGGAGCCGATGACCGCGGTGCGCTTGCCCGCGTAACGGGCGCGGATCTCAGGGTCCTTCAGGTCCGGGACGCGGTAGGTGATGCGGTCGGCTGCGGCCTTCTCGCCGAGGGCGGCGAGTCCGCTGCCGCCTGCCGGGCCGGGGGTGGACCAGGTGCCGGAGGCGTCGATGACGGCTCGGGCCAGGATGCGGTGCTCGTGTCCGCCGGTGGTCTCGTAGTGCACGACGAAGGGCTGGGTCTCGCGGTCGGCGTCGACGATGCGGTCCCGTCCGGTACGGGAGACGCCGGTGACCCGCGCGTCGTAGCGGACGTGCTCGCCCAGGACGTCGGCGAGCGGCTGGAGGTAGAGGTCGGCCCAGTCCCCGCCGGAGGGGTAGGTGTCGGCCTCGGGCCTGACCCAGCCGGTGGGGGCGAGGAGTTTTCCGGCGGCCGGGTCGACGACCTCGCCCCAGGTGGAGAACAGACGCACGTGCGCCCACTGGCGCACTGCCGCGCCGGCCGAGTGTCCGGCCTCCAGGACAAGAGGTTCGATGCCGCGGTCGACCAGGTGGGCGGCGGCGGCGAGGCCGACCGGACCGGCCCCGATGACGACGACGGGCGGCTCGGCGGTGGCAGGCGCGTTCACGGCGGGCTCCTCTTTGTTTCGACATCCATCGATGCTTGCGTTTCCAGCCTGACACCTGCTTCGATGAGCGTCAACATAGACATTCGTCAAATCGGAGGGTTCTCGTGGACCACGTGGACGTCGCGATCGTCGGAGGCGGCCAGGCGGGTCTGGCGGCCGCGGACGCCTTCGCCCGGCAGGGCCGTGCCCCGGTCATCCTGGAAGCGTCGGTTCGGGCGGCCGGGTCCTGGCCGCACTACTACGACAGCCTGACCCTGTTCTCCCCGGCCCGGTTCAGCGCGCTGCCCGGCATGCCGTTCGGCGGCGACCCGGACCGCTACCCGCACCGCGACGAAGTCGTCACCTACCTGACCGCCTACGCCGAGCGGCTCCAGACCGACATCCGCACCGGCCACCGGGTGAGCGCGGTCAGGGCGAACGGCGCCGGCTTCGCCATCGAGCTGGAGGGCGGCGGGCGCCTCGCGGCGCGCGCGGTGGTCGCGGCCACCGGCAGCTTCGGCCGGCCCCTCCGTCCGGCGCTGCCGGGCCTGGAGTCGTTCACCGGGCCGGTGCTGCACGCGGCCGACTATCGCGACCCGGCCCCCTTCGCCGGGCAACGCGTCGTGGTGGTCGGGGCGGGCAACTCCGCGGTCCAGATCGCAGCCGAGCTCGCGCGGGTGAGCCGTACGACGCTGGCGACCCGGGCGCCGGTGAAGTTCGCCCCCCAGCACCTGCTGGGTCGGGACTTGACTTTCTGGCTGACCCGCAGCGGTCTGGACACCGCGCCGTTGGGGCGCCTGCTGCGCACCCCGCCCGCTCAGCCCGTCCTCGACAGCGGCCACTACCGAGCCGCCCTGGACGCCGGCGCCCCGGACCGTCGCGCCATGTTCCTCGGCCTGGACGGCGAAAAGGTCACCTGGGCCGACGGGGCCATGGAGGCGGTGGACGCGATCGTTTTGGCCACCGGGTACCGCCCCGACGTGCCCTACCTCGCCGGACTCGACGGAGCCCTGGCCATATCCGGCGCGCCCCGCCATCGAGGCGGAGCCTCGCTCGCCCACCCCGGTCTGGCCTTCGTGGGCTTGGAATGGCAGCGCAGTCTGTCCTCGAACTCCCTGCGCGGGGTAGGTCGGGACGCCGCGCGGGCGGCTCGCCGCCTTGCGGCCTTCCTGGACCGCACCTGACGGTGCCCCTGCCCACCTGGTTCGACATGTGTCAACATAGACGTATGTCGAATGCGAAGGTTCTGCCGCTCCTGGAGCCCGACGCCGTCGTGTCGTGCTGCCCGCCGCTGACCGAGCGCGCCATGTCCGCAAGCGAGGCAGAAGTCGCCGCGAAGATGTTCAAGGCCCTCGGGGATCCCGTTCGCCTGCGATTGTTCTCCGCCGTCGCCTCCCACGAGGGCGGGGAGGCGTGCGTGTGCGACATCTCCGACGTGGGCGTATCCCAGCCGACCGTCTCCCATCACCTGAAGAAGCTGAAGGAGGCGGGCCTGCTGTCCTCCGAGCGGCGCGGCACGTGGGTGTACTACCGGGTCGAGCCGTCCGTGGTCGCCGCGATGGGGGCGCTGCTGGTCGACTCCGCCCGCGAGGGGTAGGGCCGCGCGCGGGGGGCGCCCGGGTGGCGGCCGCCCCATCTATCGATTATCGTCGATGGGCGATGAAGACGATGCCGCTCAGCGAAGAAGACGCCCGCACCTACGCGGGCTGGTTCAAGGCCCTGGCCGATCCCACCCGTGTGCGGCTCCTCCACCTGCTCGCCGGCGAGAAGCGCGCGATGAGCGTGGGCGAGATCGTCGCGCGGGCCGACGTGGGCCAGTCGACCGTCTCGCACCACCTCAAGACTCTCGCCGAGGTGCGGTTCGTCCTCGCCGAGAGGCAGGGCACCTCCACCCTCTACACGGTCAACCACACCTGCCTGACCGTCTTCCCCCGCGCCGTACGCGCGATCCTCGGCGAGGAGGCGCCCGCCGATGGCTGCTGAGTTCGCCATCGCGGCGATGACTCCGGCGCACGCGGAGCAGGTGCTGGCGATCTACCAGTGCGGGATCGACGAAGGCAACGCCACCTTCGAAACCGCCGCCCCGACCTGGGAGGCGTTCGATGCCGCCAAGCTGCCGCATCACCGCTTCGCCGCGGTGGACGAGCAGGCGGAGGTCCTCGGGTGGGTCGCCGCGACCGCCGTCTCGGACCGATGCGCGTACGCGGGCGTGGTCGAGCATTCCGTGTACGTCGACCCGGCTGCGCGAGGCCGTGGCGTCGCCCGCGCCCTGCTCCAGGAGCTGATCGCCTCGACCGAGGCGGCGGGCATCTGGACGATCCAGTCCGGGATCTTCCCCGAGAACGCCGCCAGCCTCGCCGTCCACGAGCGGGTCGGCTTCCGCGTCATCGGAACCCGCGAGCGCATAGGCCGCCGGCGCGGCGTGTGGCGTGACGTGGTCCTGTTGGAGCGTCGGAGCCCGCTGATCAACTGAGCTCCCCCTCCAGAGTGAGCTGGTGGCGGTGGAAGTCGAAGTGCTGCGTCGGAAAGCGGTAGATGTCCGCGAGCGTCATGAAGTCCCGGAAGAACGGGTCCCAGCGGACGGGGTAGTGCATGCCACGGGCCAGGTCGGCATCCGACTGGGCCGCAAGGCGGCGGTGGAGGGAATCGATGACGCGGTCGAAGGCGGCGCCTGTCCGGCGCGGCCCGAAGACCTTCACCGCGCCGCACGGGCCGATGTAGTTGATCCAATCGAACGGTGTGGTCGCCGCGTTCAGTGCCTTGGCGAAGACCTTGCCGACGCTGCGAGGCGCCCGTCCGAACGCGTTGGCGAGGACCAGCAGCACCCGGGCGACCACGTAGCCGAAGAACATGTGCCACGGCAGCTGCTCGTTGGTCCACCGAGTACCGCGGGTGGGGCGGGCGAGCTCGGCCCGCGTGGCGCTGTCGAGCAGGTCGTGGAAGGTCTGCCGCGCGCGCTCGTAGTCCGCGTACACGGCCTGCCGGTCCATCGGGATCTCGCTCATCATGGCCTGCCGCCTCGATGATTCCCGCTGCTGGGCGGTTCAGGCCCTGAGGAGTTCGGCGATCTGACGGGCCGCTTCACGAGCCGTGCGGCCGACGCCGATGAGGGTCGCGGAGGCCGGGCCGGTCCAGTCTCCGTAGCCGAGGAGGTGGATCCGCGGGTCGGCGATGGCGCGGGTGCCTTCGGTGGGGATGCGGCCGCCCTCGGTGCGCAGGCCCAGCGGAGTCAGGTGCGAGAGGGCGGGGCGGAAGCCCGTGCACCAGATGATCGCGTCGCAGGGCCAGGTGCCGCCGTCGGCCCAGCGGCCTCCGTCGGCTGTCAGGCTGTCGAACATGCGGTGGTCGGGGATGAGGCCGGCGTCGCGGGCCGCGCGGACGGGCGGGACGGCGACGATGTCGCCGAGGTCGGAGATGCGGGGACCGCCGGACCGCACGCGCCGAGTGGCGAGTTCGAAGAGGGCGCGGCCGTCGATCTCGTCCGGCAGGTAGCGGGGCGGGCGCTGGGTGACCCAGCGGACGGTGGCGTGCGGGGCGAGGTCGGCGGCGATCTGGGCGCCGGAGTTGCCGCCGCCCACGACGATGACGCGCTGGCCGGCGTGGTCCCGGGGGGTGCGGTATTCCACCGTGTGGTGCTGGCGGCCCTGGAAGTCAGACCGGCCGGGGACGGCGGGGAGGAAAGGGCGCCACCAGGTGCCGGTCGCATTGATCACAGCGCGGGCGGTCCAGGCGCCCGTGTCCGTCTCGACGCGCAGCAGTGGCGAGGCGTCGTGCACGCCGGTGACACGGACGCCGCGCTGGACGGGGAGTTCGTACCGCTTCTCGTAGTCGGCCAGGTACTCCAGCAGGTGCGCGACGTCCGGGAAGGGCTTGCCCTCCTGCTGCGGCATGAGGCGGCCGGGCAAGGAGGAGTAGGCGGCCGGAGAGAAGAGGTGCAGTGAGTCCCAGGCGTGCTGCCAGGCACCGCCGGGGGTGGTCTGGGCGTCGAGGACGGTGAAGTCGATGCCCGCCCGGCGCAGGTGGTAGCCGGCGGCGAGCCCTGCCTGGCCGCCGCCGATCACCACCACGTCCGCGTGCTGCGTCACGCGCCGGCCACTTCCTGCTCCGTCTTTCCTCGCATGAAGATGACCGCTACCAGCGCCAGGCCCACGACGGCGCCCGCCAGCTGCATGGCGATGAAGGCGGGGACCGAGGCGGGCGCGATGCCCGCGAAGGTGTCCGTGAAGGCGCGCCCGATGGTGACGGCCGGGTTGGCGAAGGAGGTGGAGGAGGTGAACCAGTACGCGGCACCGATGTACGAGGCCACTGCGACGGGCGCGAAGCGCAGGCGATCGGTGCGGGCCAGTCCGAAGATCAGCAGGATGAGTCCGGCGGTCGCGACGACCTCGCCGAGCAGCAGGTTCCCGGCCGAGCGGTCGTGCGTGGACCACTGGACCAGCGGCTCGCCGAACATCGCATCGGCCAGGACGGCGCCCGCGATGGCACCGGCGATCTGGGACGGCAGGTACACCGCCAGCTCGCGGGCGGTGACTCCGGCGCCGCCGCGGCGGGCTGTCCACCACTCGGCGAGCGTGACGGCCGGGTTGAAATGCGCTCCGGACAGGGGGCCCAGCAGGGTGATGAGGACGCCCAGGCCGAAGACGGTGGCCAGGGAGTTCGCCAGGAGCTGCAGGCCCACGTCCTGGGTCAGCTCGGTGGCCTGGATGCCTGAGCCGACCACGACCGCCACCAGAGCGGCGGTACCGACGAGCTCGGCGGCGGCCCGGGCGACGAGCGGAGTGCGGGGCGGAGTCGCACCGGGTGCGGGCTGGGGCGTGGACGCGTCGGTGGCTATGACGGTCTCCGCGACGGGCTCGGCGACGGACAAGGACTTCTCCTCGGGCGGGTGCGTGCGCAGGTGCGAGTAAGGCAGGGGGCGGACTACGGGCAGGACCGCTTGACGTTCGACTCGGCGGTGACGCGCGCGGTCTGGGCAAGAGCGGCGAATTGGCCGGCGATGGTTTCGATGACCGCCGGACGCACGCGGTAGTACGTGAATCTTCCGCACGGCTCCGTCTCCACGACGCCGGCCTCCCGCAGCACCTTCAGATGGTTGGAGAGGTTCGTCTGCTTGGCACCCGTCTCCTCCACGAGGTGGGTGGTGCAGAGCGTTTCCCTGGCCAGGAGGGTCACGATCCGGAGCCTGAGCGGGTCGGCCAGAACCCTGAGCAGATCAGTGTCGACTGACATCATCATGTGCTGATACTGTCACATCACTCGGGGCTGATACCAGTCCGGGATGAGTCATTGGATTGAAGGAAGAGACGATGTCCTCCACCCCGCTCGCATCCGTGCTGTTCGTCTGCGTCCACAACGCAGGCCGATCGCAGATGGCCGCCGGATTCCTGCGCCACCTCGCGGGCGACCGGGTCGAGGTCCGCTCCGCCGGCTCCGTCCCCGGAGAGCAGATCAACCCCGCCGCGGTGGCCGCGATGGCCGAGCTGGGGATCGACATCTCCGACCAGAAGCCGAAGGTCCTCACTCCCGAGGCCGCCCAGGCATCGGACTACATCATCACGATGGGCTGCGGGGACGCCTGCCCGTACTTCCCCGGCAAGACCTACCTCGACTGGCAGCTCGAGGACCCGGCCGGCCAGGGCGTGGACGCCGTCCGCTCCATCCGCGACGAGATCAAGGGCCTCATCGAGGGCCTTGTCGCCGAGATCGACGCCAAGAACGCGAAGGAGCAGGAGAGCTGACCGCATCATGACGCATGACGACGACGCGAGGTCATCATCACCGGCTCCGGCCCTGCCGGTTACACCGCCCCGCCGTACACGGCCCGCGCACGGCTGAAGCCCCTGCTCTTCGGCAGCTCCATATGCGTCGGTGGCTCGCTCACCACGACCACCGAGGTGGAGAACTACCCCGGCTTCCCCACCGGCATCGACGGCCCGGACCTGATGGACAACATGCGGGCCCAGGCGGAGAAGTTCGCGCCGAGATGATCGACGACGACATCGTCTCCGTCGACCTCAGCGGTGACATCAAGCCGCTGACGGACTCCGAGGGTACGGTCCACTGAGGGGCGAAGCCGGCTCCCTGGGCTGCCTGCGAGACGAGAGACGAGATGAACCCCATCGCGGCGGCCGCGATGGGGTTCATCTGTGGCTGCATGGACACCACCGCCGGCCCCCGGCCAACCATCACCCAACAAGCCCGGACATGGTGAGCGCAGGCCACTCCCGGGTGTGGCGTCCCGAGCATCCCGTCGCTCCAGGGCCAATCAAGATCGAACCCCTTGCACACGACGCTCCGACAGCAGGGGTTCGGCATTCGGGTCGTGAATTGAGAGCTTGTCGAAGTATCGAACAGGTAGTTCACGACCGCTGGACCCTCCGCAAGCCCGGAAGGAGACGAGAAGAAATGATCACGGGAGAGCCGGTAGGTTCGGAGTGCCGATGGAGAGGAGCACCCCGTGACACCGGTACCGCAGCATGACACCGCGAACGAGCTGATCCCCCGCCCGGAACGCACCGCGAGCGCCCTGCGTGCGGCCCTGGCAAGGGTTGATCCGTCTCGGCTGGGGGAAATGCAGCGCACGATGGACGAGGCCTTCGCCCAGGCCATCGACCACAAGTCGCTCGCTCCCATCCAGGCCTGGCTGTTGGTCTGGGCGCAGAAGATCGAGATCGCCCGGCGTGTGGACCTGCGGTCGCGCTACCAGCACGCGCAGGACGTGCTGGCCACGTACGACAAGACCGGGCATGACGACGAAGAAGCGGTAAACAAGGCCCTCGCCGATATCAGCGCTGTACTCGATGAAGCCCATCGGGCGGTGCGCGGTTGACTTGGAAATGGGAGTACGCCTTCAGCGCCGAGGCAGCCGCCAGGACGGCGCCCGCCGCTTTCCTGCGGGAGGTGGAGAAGAAGGCGGACGAGCTGGTGCGCGTGTGCGAGGTCGGCTACCTCCACGCCAGCGACCACCAAGGCCTCGACCCCAACGGCGACACGCTCACTCTCCCCGGCGGAATGATCACATACCAGGTCGTCGTCCGCCGCGAACGCGTCTACATCGTGCAGATCATCGCCCTGGAATGGTGAACACCCCACTGACTGCGGATGCGGCGGCCTGCGGTGACATCACCGCGTCCGTGATCGTGGAGATGGCTGCTTGCGGCCAGCCAGCCGCGCCGGGGCTGTCGAGAGCCTGTCCGCGTTCGACGCGCCGGTCTCTTCATAGGTGCCGTACGGCTGACTGATGGTCGAGCGGCGCGGCAGCCGCCGCCATCTGGAGCACCTATGCCGGCAAGTAGACCCTCAAGGGCCAGCTGGCCCGAGCCTGGCCGGCTCTTCGGACGACCTGCCTGGACGCCACCGCGAATGCCAACGAGGTCCGCAGCAACCTCCACGTATCGCACTCCACTTGGGGCGAGAGCAAGCGGCGCACGTACCACCCCGCGGGCGCCGCCCGGGTGGCCGCGGCGATCTCCGACGGCACCGCGGAGCTCCAGCCGCACTGGCGAAACGACACCTCCGAGGCCAAGCTGCTCGCTCAGCACCTTCCGAGGAAGAACCTGCCCGGTGCGATCCGGTGCGCCCTGCTCGTCGCCGTCCCGTTGGCGATCATAGTCATCCTTCTGATCATCTCCTGGAACGGCTCCGGATCGTCTTCGCCCTCCTCCTGGCACTGACCCACCAAAGTCCGCTCAATCGAGATCCGCTTCGCCGCCCCCCGATCTTGTTTGGAGTCTTCGATGGCAGTTCGTCGCGTCGTGCCCAACATCCAGTCCGAGGCCGCCGAGGAGAGCCGGGAGTTTTACGGCCTGCTGGGCTTCGAGGAGGTCATGAACCACGGCTGGATCATGACGCTCGCCTCCCCGTCCAGCCCGGCAGCGCAGATCAGCGTCATGTCCAGCGACAAGACCGCACCGGTCACGCCGGACATGAGCGTTGAGGTGGACGATGTGGATGCGGCCTACGCGGTCATGCAGGAGCGTGGGGTGGAGATCGTCTACCCGTTGCAGGAGGAGGAGTGGGGAGTACGGCGGTTCTTCGTCCGTGACCCCAATGGCCGGGTGGTCAACGTGTTGGGCCACCGCTGACGTCCTCCTGCGGTCGGCGACCTTGCTGGTGACAGCCACTCGTCGATGGCCCCGACCAGCACCGTCGCCTCCTGACGGACCGAGTTTGTCCTATCACTGGCCAACCATGCCGACGTTGTGGGGTGAGGACGCCCCGCAGTTCGGCTGCTGGAAAGGCGTCCGTCACGAGGTGTCGTTGGGCAATAGTGCCGCGGCTCTCGGTTTCGGGGTGGCCGGGTGAATCGATATGCGGCACCGCGACGCAATCGAGGAGAGCCAGGCCGTTGAAACGAGCCGGAGGTTCTCC
Source organism: Streptomyces sp. NPDC045967 (assembly GCF_056430495.1). Lineage (NCBI taxonomy): Bacteria > Bacillati > Actinomycetota > Actinomycetes > Kitasatosporales > Streptomycetaceae > Streptomyces > Streptomyces sp. NPDC045967. The sequence goes on from NZ_JBWKLE010000021.1 coordinate 63,896, forward strand.
AAAAGAGGTTCACGCTGCGGCCGGGGATTTGCGCTTCCGTGTCGTCTCACGCCTTGTCCTGCCCGCGGACTCCGCCAGGCCGATGGCGTTGGCGACGATCGAGCCGGCCGCGGAGCCTCGGCTGGGAGGGTGGTCGGGTGAAGCCAATAGGGACGGCCGGGCGCTTCGCCCGTGTTGAACAAACAACGTTCGAGCACGGGCCGGATCGACCCCATCGACCTGTGCAGTCTGGCCGTAGGCCAGTCTTTTACGCTCGAACAACGGTTCTTTGTGGGCAGTGAAATGACGACCCTTGCCCACCGGAAATTCGCTGCGGAATCGACATATCCATTCGCTGTTACGCGGCGATGACAGGAAGCAGATCGTCCGCTCGCACAAGATCCGTAGTTTTTTCCTCAGCAGCCCGCCGGACCCTCACCCGGACGAAACCCGACAGAGACAACGCGGCATGCGGCTCTCCCTTCCTTTCCAAACCGCTTCAAGGAGTCGTTATGCGTACCGCCGCCCGCACCGCCATCGCCACCGCCGTGCTCGCCGGGGCTCTTCTCGCCCCCGCCGGTGCCGCCTTCGCCGCCACCCCTGCGAGTGCCGCGGCCGCGCCGTCCTCCGTCCCCGACCGGTACGCCGGCACCCCCGTCTCCATCGACAAAGGCCTGGTCGCGGTGCTGCGTTACCGGGCGGAGGGACCCGAAGCCTGGATCCGCTCCGTCTCCGCGGACTGGAAGCCGGGCGACGACTACATGGGCTCGGTGGTCACCGTCCTCGACGACAAGCACCGCTCCGGCTCGGCCAACGACCTGAAGCTGGAACTGGTCGAGGGCGCAGAGATCCACGTCCAAACCCTCGTCGTGACCAAGGACGGCAAGAGCACCTCCTACCCGCTGCCGAAGGGCCAGGGTTCCGAGTGCCAGTCCGGGCCGGTGCACCAGGTGCTGGGGCGCGGCCTGGAGGCCCAGCTGACCATGTCGCCGTCGGGCCCCGTCGCCACGCTGTACGGGCCCGCCTCCGAGACCCCGTGGCGAACGCTCGACCGGACCAACCCCACGCTGCCGGCCAGGGAGGGAGAGGTACGCATCCTGAACGCGAGCTCGGCCGAGCCGGTCCTGGAGTGGCACCTGCAGAACGGCGCTCCGTGGGGCCACGCCGCCTTCCCGAAGCTGCGCCCCGGCTGCACGCCCTTCTACACGCTGCAAACGCCGACCCAGAAGCCTCAGCCGGAGACCCCGGTGTCCCACGAGCCCTCCGCCAAGCCGTCCACCGCGCCCACCACCGCCGCCCCGAAGTCGCCGACCTCCGGCCAGACCTCCGTCGTGCCCAAGGGCGGGGTCGCCGCGGGTGCCGAGATCGCGGCCGGGGACACCCCCAGCGACACCACCACCGTGGCGGCCGGGGCCGGGCTGATGGCGGTCTTCGGTGCGCTCGGGGCCAGCGTGGTCCTGCGCCGCCGCCGCGTGCAGGACTGACCCCGCCCCTGCCCGACCCGCCTGCCACGCCTGCCACGCCTGCGGCGGGCCACCCTTCCGGTGGCCCGCCGCAGCCCGTTCCCGGAGCGCCCCCATGGCCCACCGCGCCGCCCGCCCGCTGTTCGCCGCCGTCCTCCTCGCCGCCGCCCTGACCGGGTGCGGCAGCAGCGGCGCGACCACCGCCACCACCACCGCCGACCCGGCCCCCGCCGCCGCCCCGCCCTCGGTCACGCCCACCACCGCCCCCGCGGCGCCGGCGCCGGCCGCTCCGCTGCCCGCCTCCGCTCCCGTCCGCGTACGCATTCCCTCGGCCGGGGTGGACGCCTCACCGCTGCTGACGCTGGGGCTGGCAGCCGACGGCACGGTCGAGGTCCCCTCCGTCGCCGACGCGGACAAGATCGGCTGGTACGGCAAGGGCGTCACCCCCGGGGAGACCGGCCCCTCCGTGCTGATCGGCCACTTCGACACCGTCCGCGGACCGGCCGTGCTCAAGGACGTCTCGCGCGTCCGCACCGGCGACGAGATCACGGTGTCCCGGGCGGACGGCAGCACCGCCGTCTTCCGCGTACGCGAGCTGGAGCAGGTGGACAAGAAACGGTTCCCCACCCACAAGGTGTACGGCGACACCGCCCGCCCCGAGCTGCGCGTCATCACCTGCGGCGGGGACATCACCGACGGCCACCGGCCCGACAACATCATTCTGTACGCCGATCTCGTGGGCTGATTCGCCCGGCAGCACAGCCGGCACCTACCGCGCTCGGAGGCACTCTGGCGTGGGGCCGTCGCCTCCTCGCCAGGTCAAACGTCGGTGGTCGCTGGAGCGGCGGGGTGCTGTCATGAAGAGGGAAGACGCGTTGACGAGCCGGCAGGGTCTTGGAAGCCGGAGCGCCGCGCGTCGTCCGCCCGGGGTGGTCCGACCGCGGCCGCCCCCTCGCCAAACGGAGGAGGCCGATGCCATGCTGCACCGCCGCACCGTCGGGGACGTAATGACCGGGGATGTCGTCACCGTCCGCCCCGACACATCGGTCGAGGACGTCGTCGGCCTGCTCGATGCGAACGACATCGTCGCGGCCCCGGTCGTCGACGACGACGGAGCCCTCGTCGGCGTCGTGTCCGCGTCCGACGTGCTGCGGCACGAGACCGGGATGCCCGATCCGCAGGGGAAGGACGGGAGCGAAGAGGGCGCCTGGGGCAAGGCCCGCGCTCGGACCGCGGGCGCGCTCATGAGCAGACCCGTCTTCACCGCCCGCGCCGACTGGACGATTCCCCGGGCCGCTCGGGAACTCCGCAGGCGGCACGTCAAGCAGCTGCCGGTGGTCGGCGACGACGGGCTCCTCACCGGCATCGTCAGCCGCAGCGATTTGCTCGACGCCTTCATCCGCTCCGACGCCGAGATCCGCGGCGAGGTGGAGCAGGACGTCCTGGGACGCATCCTCGGCTTGGACAAGGGCGCCGTCGCAGTCGAGGTGCGGGAGGGGGTCGTTGCCCTGCGCGGTCACGTCCCGGAGCCGCGTCTGGTGCCGGTGGTCGTGGGCCTCTGCCAGGGCGTCGACGGTGTCGTCGCCGTGGACGCCCACCTCGCCACCGCCGGGGCGCGGTAGGTCAGGATTGCCAGCGCGCCAGCAAGGCGCTGACACTGACCACCTACGACGCTCACGGCGGGCAGTGGGTGAGGAGTATCCGGGCGCGGTTTCGGAGTGCTTCGTCCTGGCGGATGACGCGGTCTTCGACCCCCGAGCGGATCACCCGTTCGTCTCCGTCGGCGAGAGCGGCAAGTCGGCTCACGTGGTCGCTGGTCAATGCGTCGGGGCCGAGTGCTTCCAGGGCGTCGCAGGCACCCTCCGGATCGGCGCCCTGTCCGGCGGAGCGGAGGACGGCCTCGGCGAGCGCGGTGCGGTCCAGTGAGGCGGGTTCGGCCACGGCCGTGAGGGCCAGCACTGCGGCCGGTGCCTGTGCCGGATCATTGAGGGCGGCTTCCAGACGGGCGGCGAGCGGCCGTCCCGCCGGGCCGAGGAGGGCCGTCGTGCGGGCCGCCCGCACCACCGACCACCGGGACCATGGGTTCTGTTCGGCGCGTGCGAAGACCGAGTCCAGAACGGCGACTGCCCCGTCCGCGTCCGCCGCGACACGCCACAGAGCCTCAGCGAGGGCCCAGCGGCGGCAGGAGATCCCGTTTGTTCGTCGGGTCGGTGATCCTTTGAGGATGCGTGCCGCCCGCCTGATCCGTATGGCTCTCCTGATCCAGTCGAACCCCGGCCTGACCGCGGCCGCCCTCGCTCGTGAGCTGGAGGTCTCCGAGCGGACCGTGATCCGCGACGCCCAGGCGTTGCAGGAGGCCGGCGTCCCCGTCCGATCGGAGCGGGGTCGGGTGGGCGGGTACTTCCTCGCCGCGGGTTACCGGACCCGGCTCACCACGCTCCATCCGAGCGAGGCGGAGACGCTCTTCCTGTCCGGTCTGCCCTCGGCGTTGCAGGATCTGGGGCTGTCGGACGCGGCGGAAACCGCCCGGCTGAAGCTGACCGCGACCCTGCTCCCGTCGGTACGCCAGGCCGCCGAGTCCTCGGTGCGCCGCTTCCACCTCGACGCCCCGGCGTGGTTCCGCGAACCCGCCACCCCGGAACTGCTGCCGGAGCTGGCCCGCGCGGTGTGGGCGGACCGGGCCGTCCAACTGTCCTACGCGCGGCCCGGCCGGGACGGTGCACGGTCCTCTGCCGTGGCGCGGGTGGTGGAGCCCTACGGGCTCGTGCTGAAGGCCGGCACCTGGTACGCCGTGGCCCGCATCCCCGGTGAGCGGGAGGATCACGACGGCGCCTGGCGTACCTACCGCGTCGACCGGATCACCGCCCTCGGCCCCGCTCCCGGCGCGGAGGAGCCGTTCGTGCGCGACCCGTCCTTCGAGCTGGCCGCGCACTGGGAGGCCCACTCGGCCGCCTTCGCCCGCACCCTGCTGTGCACCACCGTCACGATCCGACTGACCGGCCGGGGGCTACGGCGGCTGCCCGCCGTCGTGGACGGGGCCGCCGTCGCGGACGCGCTCGCCTCCGCGAGCGCCCCGGACCCCGCCGGCCTGGTCACCCTCGACCTGCCGACGGAGTCCGAGGACGTCGCCTTCGACCAGCTGGCCCGGCTCGGCGCGGACGCCGAGGTGCTCGCCCCGGCTTGCCTGCGTGCCCGGTTTCGTGAGCGCGCCGCAGCCCTGGCCGCCCTCTACCGGGCCGACCCTCAGGAGGCGGAACCCGGGGAAGCCGAGGATCAGCGGTAGTCCTCGGGGGAGCCATCCTTGCCGCCGTAGACGACGTCCTCGAAGTAGGCCCAGGCGTCGGGCCGGCTGCCGTCCACGTCCGTCACCCCGTACACCCTGGCGAGTTCCCCGCTGGAGGTGGACTTGCCGTTCCACCGCTTCGCGCGATCCGGGTCGGCGGCCAGCGCCGCGACCGTACGGGCCAGGTAGCGCGGGGACTCCGCGATCGCGAACGCCGGCTCCTGGGCGATCGCGTCACGCCAGTTCTCCTCACTCACTCCGAAGTGGGAGAGCATCTGCTCCGAGCGCAGGAAGCCCGGCGAGACCGCGACCGCCGTGCCCCCGTACTCCGCCAGCTCCTGCCCCAGCCCGAACGCGAGGCGGATCGGGGCGTTCTTCGCCAGGTCGTAGTAGATGTTCTCCCGGTAGCGGCGGTTGAAGTGCGCGGTGCCGTCGGTTACCTCCACAAGCAGCGGCGCGTCGGAGCGGATCAGCAGCGGAAGCAGCAGCGCCGCCGTGATCACGTGCGAGCGCGCGCCGAGCTCCAGGATCCGCAGGCCGTCGGCGAGCGGTGTCTCCCAGCTCTTCTTCCCGAACACTGAGCTGACCAGCAGGTGCTCGCCGCCCCACAAGTCGTTGACGAGGATGTCGAGGCGGCCGTACTCCCGGTCGATCCGCTCGACGAGGGCACGTACCTGGGCTTCGTCGAGATGGTCGGTGGGAACCGCGATCCCGGCGCCGCCCGCTGCGGTGACGAGTTCGGCGGTCTCCTCGATGGTCTCGGTGGTCCGGCCGACCTCGCTGGCCCGGGCCCGGGTGGTTCGGCCGGTGACGTACACGGTCGCCCCTGCCCGGCCCAGCTCCACGGCTTGCGCCCGGCCCGCCCCGCGGGTAGCACCCGCCACGAGCGCGACCCGCCCCGCGAGCGGACCCGCTGGGCTGGCCTGCACGGTGCTCTGAGTGCTCTGGGCGTTCTGAGAGATGTCCTCGTTGTTCATGTCATCCATCGTTCATGCCAAAACTGACAGAACACGTCACCCTTTACCGGGGGTCCCGCGCATCACTCGGACCACAGCGCAAACACCCCAGGTAGATGCAGGCGGCGGCGTCGCCCACCTGCGGGACGTCATGGGTGCAGGGTGCGGTAGCGGGCACGATCGCAGCAGAGCAGCGATGCCCCCCGTTCTCCGCCCCGCCCGCCAACGCATCAGCGTGCTGTTCGCGATGCTCCGCGACAGCACCTTCTACGAACCCCGCTTCCCCCAAGCGGCGGCTGCGTGAACCAGCCCACAGGCAGGCCGATTCACGTCAACGCCTTGTGTCGTCTGCCCACGCCGAGATATCAGCGGCAGCCCGTCGGACAGCGTCTTCCTGGTCCCGGGCAAGGCCCGCGCAAGCCGCTGCGACGTTCGGCACACCACCGTCCGCACCCACGAGCGCGTCATGCACCCCGGTCTGCAGCCAGTCAGCCTGGTTGTCGTCAGCCTCGGCAACCGCGAGAGCAATGAGCCTTACCGCGGCCACCGTCCCCACCCGGGCCAGGGCCTCTGCCGTCTCCCGGGTCACCGCCGTGTCCTCGACGTCCAGCAGCAGCCCCACCAGCACTTCGGCAGCCTCAGGAACATCAACGAAGGAAGCAAGGTCGCGCCCGGCACGAACACGTTGCGCCCATGAAGGAGACGACGCCTCAGCCAAGGCCGCCTTCAACCCGCTCATCATCTGTGGCACGACCAGACAGTCTCATGCCCCACGAAGAAGATCGAACCCCGGACCGGGGTTGCCCACACGCTTGACGAAGAACGAAGAACATAGAGGCACCCCCCCCCCGCTTCTCGGGCAGCCCGGCCGCGCGGAACCACACCATGTTGGGCGTGGCCGTTCCCCTCCCTGCCCCCCCCTGGCCCCCGCCGGAGCCCGTCTCCTGGTCGGCGCGCCGGATCCTGCTGCACCTGGTCAAGGAGACGGCCCGGCACGCCGGTCACGCGGACATCATCCGCGAGGTCTTGGACGGTGCGAACTCCACCGCTCGGCGCGAGGGGCGGCCGGCGTCACGTACGGGGCTCCCAGCGGAACTTGCGGATCGCGATCCACGCGAACAGGGCCGTCCACGCGACCGTCAGCGCGACTCGGGCCAGCGCCGCGCCCACCGTCAGTTCCGCCGTCCAGCCCGAGCGGATCAGATCGACCGTCGAGGACAGCGGCGCGAACAGGAGCGCCTCGCCGAGCGGATCGGGCAGCACCTCGCGGGGGATGTAGACCCCGGAGATCATCGGCAGGATGAAGATGGCCGGGAGCGTGGCGACCATCACCGACTCGACGGTGCGGCAGAGCGCCGCGGTCGCCGCTGCCATCGCCGTCATCAGTGCGACGCCGGTGACGAGTCCGGCGAGCGCCGCGAGCAGCGCTTGGGGAGCCGCGTCGAACATCACCGACAGCACGGCGGTCACCACGATGATCTGCACGACGGCGATCGTCACGTACATGGACGCGCCGCCGGCGAGGATCACCGGGTCGGACAGCTCTCCCGTCCGCAGCCGTTTGAGGACCAGCTCCTCCCTGCGTGCCACGTACAGGCCGGTGACGGAGGAGTAGAGGGTGAAGATGAGCAGGGTCCCCGCGGCGGTCGACACCATGAGCGGTCCCGCGTTCAGGCCGTACTTGGCGATGTCCAGCTGGTCCTGGACGGCCCGCATCGTCACGAGGATCATCAGCGGTACGAACACCACGAACAGGTAGTTCGCCTTGATCCGGTTGAACAGCTTCCACTCGATGCGGAACAGGGCCTTCATGTGCCGTATGGCCGGAGCGTTCACTCGTCCTCCCCCTCCTGCTGGTGCCGGGTGTCCTCGGCGTCCTCGTGCGTACCGGCGATCCTGATGAAGGCCTCCTCGAGGGAGGCCGGGCGGGCCGTGAACCGCTCCAGCTCGACGTCGTTGTCCTCGGCCCAGGCCAGGAGCCGGGCGGCGTCCTTCTGCAGCCGGTCCGTGGTGACGGTCACCCGGCCGTCGCGCTCCTCCGCGGTTCCGCTGACCGGCAGGTCGCGGACGTTCCACTGCTCGGGGAGACCGAACGACAGCGTCGACGGGTGATCGGCGACGATCTGCGAGACGGTACCGGTGCCGGCGATCCGCCCCCGGTGCATGATGGCCAACCGGTCGGCGAGGGATTCGGCTTCTTCGAGGTAGTGCGTGGTGAGCAGGATCGTCGTGCCCTGCTCCCGCAGCTCCCGGACGAGCCGCCAGGTGGCGTGGCGGCCTTCGGCGTCCATGCCTGCCGTGGGTTCGTCGAGGAACAGCACCTCGGGGTGGGACAGGGTCGCGACCCGCAAGCACACGCAGGTGTGCGGTGACGGAACGGCCGAGGTCCGCATCCGCAGCTCCTACATGCCCACCACCACCGCGTCCGTGACGGTCTGGGCACGGACAAGGCGACCGACTGCGCCCCGTGGACGAGCCTCACCCGCTGGCCCATCGGCTGACCACCGACACCATCAAAGGAGACACAGCCATGAACGACATGAACGGCATCGACATCACCGATCTGGACGAGGTCATCGCCAAGACCTTCCGGGAGGTCAAGACGGCCATCAACAGCCACAACGAGAAGAGCCTCCACATGTACAGCGCGGCCCTGCGCGCACTGGTGGAACTGCGCCGGGAAGTCACCCCTGGCTGACCCGGCACCGCCGCGTGGTCCCGGGCTCCCGCCCGGGACCACGCCTTCGGCCCCCGGCTGGAGCCGAGGGCCGAAGGCGTGCGGGCCGGCCGCTCGGCGCGGCCCGTACGCGACCCCTGCGGCGCGGCGTCAGTGGCGGACGACGCCGGTCCGGGGTCAGGAAGAGGACGATCTCGCGCCGCGCCTTCTTGTCCGTGCAGACGCCGCGCTCCGTGATGCCCCAGTCCCCGGCGCCGATGAACCCGCTCCCGATGTCGCAGCGGCCATCAACTACGCCCACGCCCCGTTGTGATCCCGCCGAGGGGCGATGAGGACCGGACCTTCGACTCCACCAGTTGGCGCGGCATCGCGCTGTTGTGACCCCTCAGAGGGCGATGAGGACTGGCTGAGCGTGCGAGCCCTGTTCCGACCGCCCCGTCCTGTTGTGACCCCCCGGAGGGTCGATGAGGACTGCGACGAGTCCGGCGCCGGAGCGTCCAGCCCGTAGTTGTGACCCCCCGTAGGGGCGATGAGGGCCTCCAGGCGCTGGATCTGCGCCAACGGGCTACCGTCGTTGTGATCCCTCGGAGGCTCGGCGGGGACTCCTCCGGTCCGGAAGCCCCTCCGCACCATGTCGCATTTCATCCATCACTCTCGGAAAGGACCCGGTGGGGCCCCGAGTCCCGCGCGCCGCTGTTCCGCTCGCTACGGCGCGGTGGCGCCGCGGTGCTCGGTGAGTTCGAGGTCGATGAAGGCCCCGACCATGGCCCGCCAGACGGCGTCCGCGACCTCGGGGGCCAGCCCCGCGGTCTCGGCCCTGGCCCGGGCCGCCGCGATCACCCGCTCCGCCCGGTCGGGGGCGCGTACGGCCCGTTCGTCGGCCTTGAAGCCCGCCGCCGCCCGCACCAGCCGTTGGCGCTGGGCGAGGAGGTCGACCAGCTCCCCGTCGAGCGCGTCGATCAGGGAGCGGATCTCGGTCAGGGACCGGGGGCTGGTGCTCGGCATGGGCGCCATCATTTCATGCGGTGGTCCTCGCAGCAGCCGTCCTTGACCATTTGCTCGGTGACCGCCGCCCAGCCGCCCGCAGGCGCCGCCAGGTCGGCCATCCGGCCCGTCCGCGGACCGCCGAAGGCCCCTTCCAGTGCGGCCCGTTCGTGTAGGACCCCGCCCCGCACGACACCGGCCGTACGGATGAGGGAGGCGAAGTCCTCGAAGGGGTCGCCGTCGACCAGCGTGAGGTCCGCCAGCTTCCCCCGCTCCACCGTGCCCAGGTGCCGGTCCGCCCCGAAGACCCGGGCGGGCGTCAGGGTGGCCGTGGTCAGCACCTCGGCCGGCGAGAGCCCGTACCGGTGCAGGGCGCGCATGGCCATGTGCAGGTGCAGTCCGACCGGGGACAGGGGCGCGTCGGTGCCCAGTACCAGCCTGCCGCCGCCGCGCGCCACCCGTCGGTAGGCGTCGACCTCGCGTTCCAGCACGGCCAGTTCACCGTCCGTCGGCGGCCGGGAGGCCAGCCCCTGGACGACGGAGACGTCCCAGGGCGGCATCATCGCCGTCACCCGCGGGTCCTGCGCCACCTCCGGGTGCGCGCCGATCAACGCCATCGCAGTGAACGGGGTGGCGATGAGGTCGAAGCGGCCCCGGTTGTAGATCTCCAGGGTGTCCTGGTGGGTGTGGCCCTCGGCGCTCGCGCCGTGCCCGTACTCGGCGCGGTCGGTCGACAGCAGGTGCGTGGTGAGGTCCATCCCGGACTGGATCCCGGCGGCGCACAGGTGCGTACCGCTCAGCACGCCCAGCCGCTCGTGCGCGTGGCGGGCGGCCGCGGCCATCTGCCGGTAGGGGGCGCGCACGTACGTCTTGACGAAGTCCCAGTCCAGCGCGTCCGCGCGGGCCAGGGAGCGGGCGAAGCCCTCGTCGGTGCGGTGCGCGCGGCCCATGCTGTAGCCCACGCGCGAGCCGTCGAGCAGTTCCCCCGTGGCCAGCAGCCGGGGCGCTGCCAGCAAACCCGCGGCGATGTCCTCGCGCAGCCGCGCCTGTTCGTAGGCGAACCCGCCGAGGGAGACGGCCGTGGTGATGCCGTACGCGAGCTGGAGGGCGCCCTGGCGGGCGCCGTAGGTGTACTGCCAGGGGTGCACGTGAGAGTCCCACAGGCCGGGCAGGACCGTACGCGCGGAGGCGTCCACGGTACGGACGGCGGCGCGACCCGGACGGTGCGGTTCGACGGCGGTGATCCGGCCGCCGCTGATGAGGACGTCCACGTCGGCGCGCGGCGCGGATCCGGTGCCGTCCCACAACAGTCCGGCGTGCACGACCGTGTCGACGGGGGTGGGACGGCGGTAGGTCAGCGACACCGGCACGGTGCGCGGGGCTCCGGCGGGCGCACCCGCGGCGTCGACGCCGAGCAGCCGCAGCCGGCCGCTGGACTGGTAGAGCAGGGTCCGGGAGTCCCCCGACCAGGACGGGTGGTCGGCCGGTTCCTCCGTCAGGAGGCGGGCCTCGCCCGCCGGGGCGCCGTCGGGGCCCACCGGAAGCAGCCACAGCGCGGACTCGCTGACGCAGGCCAGCGCCCGTCCGTCCGGTGACCATACGGGCCCCGAGGCGTACCGGTCGGACAGGGACACGTGCGGGGCCAGGCCGTACAGGCGGGCCGCGCCGGTGTGCGTGTCGACGACACGGATGAGGTTGTGGCCCTCACGGAAGCGGAAGTTGAGTCGGTTGCGGTCGCAGAGGGCGAGGTAGCGGCCGTCGGGTGACCAGCTCGGCCGGCCCGGGAGCCCGCCGCCGCCCAGCGGGGCGGCCAGCACCCGCTCGGCGCCGGTTGACAGCTCCCGCACCAGCAGGTTGCCCGCCATGTCCAGGCAGGCCAGCCGCGTTCCGTCCGGCGAGGGCACCCCGTGGACGCGGCCGCCGGGGGCGAGGACGCTCTCCGCTCCCCCGTGGAGCTCGCGGCGGCGCACCGCACCCAGCCCGTCCCGGTCGTCGGTCCAGATCAGCGCGCGGCCGTCGGGGGACCACACCGGGCCCTGGACGTAGGCGGTGGGAGGGCTCTGCAGGATCTTGCGCGGGGAGCCGCCGGAGACGCCCACCACCCACAGCGCGTTCAGCGCGGCGAAGGCGATGCCGAGCCCGTCCGGGGACAGGCTCGGCTGGTGGATGCCGCGCACCGGGCGGGAGGACTCGGCCTCCAGCGCGTACTCCTTGACCGTGTAGCGGGGCCGGCGGACCCGGAGGGTGGCGTCGAGGGCGATCTCGCGCCCCCGGTCGTCGCGGTGCGGGCGGATCACCCGAAAGCGGCCGCCGACGGTCAGCAGCAGTTGCTCGTCGTCGATCCAGCGAGGCGGGGCGGGCGCGAGTTCGGCGTCCAGCGCCACCTGCCGGCCGTCCACGAACAGGGCCATCGCCTCGGTCTTCGGCGGCCCGGGTGTGCTCCGCAGCCACGCGGTGCGCCCCGCCGGGGAGACGGCGGGCGTCAGCAGGTTGCCCTCGGCGGTGGTGTGCTCGACGCGCGCCGCGCTCCCGTCGGCCGCGGCGGACACGAGCATGCGGGCCGTCAGCGCGGGCGCGGTCCAACCCGCGCGGACGAACAGCAGCCGGGAGCCGTCGGCGGACCAGGCCGGGTCGAAGTCCTCCCACGGGCGGTCCTGTCCGGGCCCGTCCTGGCCGGGGCGGCCGGTTACCTGTGTCAGGGCGCCGTCGCGCACGGACACCGTCCAGATGCGGTACGGGGTGCCGGCGACGGGGTCACCGCCGCGCTCGGAGCAGAAGGCGAGGGTGCGGCCGTCCGGCGACCAGGCGGGCGCGCGGTCGTCCCAGGGGCCGTCGGTGAGCCTGCGCAGACCGGAACCGTCCGCCCGCATCAGCCAGATGTGGAAGGCCCCGTCCCGGTAGGCGCTCATGGCGACCTGGCGGCCGTCGGGCGAGAAGACCGGCCGGTTCGGCTCCAGGTCCGGCGGGGTGAGCGCGGTGGCGGCAGAGCCGTCCCGGGGCACCGCCCACAGGACGCCCTGTACCTCGGCGACGATCCGATCCCCGCCGGCGGTCGCGGTGGCGGCGCCGTTGGTGGCGTCCGTGAAGCGCAGGGACACCTGCTCGCCGGCTTCCGCGGCGGCCGGGGCCGGCGGTACGGGATCGGGCGACGGCGCCTCGGCCCGGGCGGGCGGGGCGGCGAATCCGTCGAGGAGCAGCGCTCCGGTCAGAGCCGTTCCTGAGGCCGCCGTGAGTACGCTTCTGCGGGGAACCGGTGACACGTTCTCTCAACTCTCCTTGTGTGAAGGGGACGTACGGCGCGGTGAGGCCGGCATCCCGAAGTGGGCGGCGAGCGCCGCGAGCACCGCGACGGCCCCGCACAGCAGCCAGACGGCGTCGCCCATCAGGGCCCACGCGGCAACCCCGGCGGCGGGACCCACGGCGGAGCCGACGCCGAACATCGCCTGCGAGGCGCCGAGGTACTGGCTGCGATCCTCCGGAGCCGCGGCCAGCGCGGGGTAGGCGGTCATCGTCGGGGAGCCGATGATCTCGCCGACGGACCACACCACGGTGGCGAGCACCAGTCCGGCGAGGCCCAGCGGCAGGGCGTAGGCCGTCAGGCCCGCGCCGACGGCCAGAATCCCGGCGATGCTCGACACCCGGGCGGGCCAGCGCTGCACCTGCCGGGTGACCAGCAGCTCGCAGAGGATGACGATGGCCCCGTTGACCGCGACGAGCACGCCGTAGACGAAGACGTCGAAGCCGTGGGCGCGCACGGCGAGCGGCAGCGTCGACAGGTACTGGGTGTAGACGGCGGAGAAGCCCAAGATGGCCAGCAGGAACAGGACGAAACCCCGGTCGTGCAGCACGGCCCGGTAGCCGGTGGGGCCGGTCCCCCGCGGCCGCGCCGACGGGGCGGCCGTACCGCGCGGGGGCCGGTCGCGCGGGAGCAGCCGCTGCCCGAGCACGGCGACGGCCAGGGCCGCTGCCGCCTCCGCCCAGAAGAGCAGGGCGTACGAGTGGGCGACGAGCAGCGCCCCGATCAGCGGGGCGGCGGTGGTGCCGACGTTGGTGGCGAGCCGGTACATGGCGAAGACCATCACGCGGCGCTGCTCGCTGGTCAGGCGGCTGACCAGCTCCGCGGAGGCGGGCCGGTAGACCTGGCTCGCCGCGCCGGTGCCCGCGGCGAGCAGCAGCAGTACCGGGTAGGAGTGGGCATACAGCAGGGCCGCGGTGAGGACGGCGTTGACGGTCATCGAGGAGACGATCGAGGCCCGGACGCCGATCCGGGCGACGAGCCAACCGCCCAGGAGGATCCCGGCGACCGCGCCGGCGCCGTGTGCGGCGAGGGCGAAGCCCGCCCGCACCACGGGGAAGCCGCCCGCCACCATGTAGAGCACCAGGAACACCTGGAGGAAGCCGCCCAGGCGGTTCACCATGATCCCGGCGATCACCGCCTTGACGGGCAGGGGGGCTTCGCGCCAGGTGCGCGCGATGCCCACCGCTTCCATCCCGGCGGCGTTCCGCGTGCCCTCGTCCACGCTCATCGCGCTGCGGTGACCGGGGCAGCCGCTTCGAGGCGTACGGCGTCCTCGGCCGCGTCCAGGGCCGCCCGGCAGGCGTTCGCCGTGTCGGCGGCGGCCACCAGCATGGCGTAGCGGCCGGTGTGCGAGGCGGGCGGGAGTTCCAGGATGTGACCGGGCCGGGCGACGACCCGGGCGATCTCGATGGCGGCGGGGAGCCGGTCCCGGTCGATGGTGACCCGGCCCACGACGGTCTCCACCTCGGGGTAGAGGAAGCGGACGGCGGCTGCGCCGTGCCGGGCGACGCCCTGTTCGGGGTGCTTGCCCAGGGCCAGGGAGGCGGCGGCGAGGCCGGCGTTCCATCCGGTGGCCAGCAGGCCGAGGTAGGAGATGAAGTCGCCGCCACTGCGCGCGTTGACCTCGACCAGGGCCGGGCCGCGGGCGGTGAGGCGCCATTCCGAGTGCGTCCAGCCGCGGGTGATGCCGACGGCGGCGTGCACGGTGGTCAGTACCCTCAGCAGTTCGGGGTCGGTGAGCAGCGGGTCGGCGGCGTCGACGCCATGGCCCACCTCTTCGAAGTTGGGGGGCGGGCTCAGCTCCTTGCGGGCCACGAAGAGCGGGGTGACCTCACCGTCCCAGATCAGGGCGTCGACGCTGATCTCGGGGCCGTCGAGGTACTCCTCCACGAGGACGGGCTGCTCGAAGCGCTCGCGTACCTCGACCATGGTGGTCCCGCGGATGCCGGGGAAGATCGCGGCGAGTTCCTCGGGCGTGCGGGCCATGCGGGTGCCCGTGCTGCCGACCAGCGCGCGCGGCTTGACCACGACGGGGTAGCCCGTCCGAGCGGCCGCCGCGTACGCCTCGTCCAGCGTGGACACGGCGGTGGAGCGGGCCTGGGGGCCGCCGGCCGCGGCCACCGCGAGACGGGTCAGGTGCTTGTCGCGACAGGTCAGTACCGCCTCCGGGGTGAGCCCGGGCAGACCGAGGGCTCGGGCCACCCGGGCAGCCGGCAGGATGCGCGTCTCGTCCCAGCACAGGATCGCGTCCGCGCCGACGGGACCGGCGTGGCGGGTCATGCCCTCGGCGTCCAGGGTGTCGACGAGGGTGTGCCCGGTGATGAACGGGGCCTCCCAGCCGGGCTCCCGGTCGGAGAACAGCCAGATCCGGTGCTCGTGCGCCACGGATTCCAGCAGGTGGCCGCGGGTCTCCTGGTCCATGGGGCTGATCAGGATCAGCAGCGGACGGACATCGGGGCCGGGGGCGTCCGACGAGGGTGGGAACGGCGACGGGGAGGGCATCGGGCACCTTTCGGTTCGGGAACGGCTGCGTGCCGCGGGCCGTGCGACGGCCGGTCGTCGCGGAGCGCAAGGCGAGCGGAGGAATGGCTACGGGTACGGGGTCGCCGGGTCAGGGCGCGAACTTGGCCGAGACCTCGGCCCAGCGGCCGGTCAGGGCGGTGGCGGCGCCGGAGTCGACGGCCTCGGCGGCCCGTTCCAGCTGGTCCCCGATCCGCTCGGTGAAGGGGAGAGCGGCCACCCGCGGGTCCTCCACGGCGGCCAGCGCGGTGAGGGCGGCAGCCGCGGAGAGCAGGACGGCGTCCCGTACCGGGCTCCGCTGCCCGGCGAAGACCGCGCGGGCCACCCGGGCGTTGTGGGCGGTGTCGGCCCCGCGCAGGGCCTCGGCCGGGGCCGGGGCGATGCCCACGTCGCGAGGGTCGAAGGCTTCGGCCCGCACCTCGCCGCCGTACACGCTCCACACCCGGGAGGTCGTGGTGACCGTGAGTTCGTCGAGACCGTCGTCGCCGTGGAAGACGAATGCGGATCCGCCGCCGTGCGCGAGGACCTCGGCGAGCAGCGGGGCCCGGTCGGGGAAGGCCGTACCGACCGCGAGGGCCGCGGGGCGAGCCGGGTTGGTCAGCGGGCCCAGCAGGTTGAGGACGGTGGGGATGCCCAATTCCCGGCGGGCTGGGGCGGCGTGCCGCAGGGCCGGGTGGAACCGCTGGGCGAAGCAGAAGGTGATGCCGGTCTCGGCGGCGGTCCGGGCCACGTCCTCGGGCCGCAGGTCGAGCCGGACGCCCAGCGCCTCCAGGACGTCGGCGGACCCGCAGGACGAGGAGGCGGCCCGGTTGCCGTGCTTGACGACGCGCGCCCCGGCCGCGGCGGCCACGACGGCGGCCATGGTGGAGATGTTGACCGTACGGGCGCGGTCGCCGCCGGTGCCGACGACGTCGATGGTGGGGCCCGGCACGTCCAGGGGCACGGCGTGGGCGCGCATCGCGTCGACGAAGCCGCGCACCTCGGTGGCCGTCTCCCCCTTGGCCCGCAGCGCGACGAGCAGCGCGGCCAGTTGGGCGGAGGTCGCCCCGCCGGTCATCACCTGTTCCATGGCCCAGGAGGTTTCGGCCGCCGCCAGGTCCTGCCCGTCCAGCAGGGAATCGAGCAGGTCCGGCCAGGTCGTCGTCAGTTCGCGGGCTGTCACGGAACTCAGTCTGCGAATCCAGGTGACACCACGCCAGACCAGTTGACCGGCTCGGAACCGGACCAATCGCAGTCCGCCTGTAAGTTCGTGATTGACGCAACACACGTTTGAACAGGGGGATTCCATGACGTGGCACGTCGTGTTAGAGGTCCGTCGGGACGGGCCCGAGCCACTGGGCGCCCAGATCGCGGACCAGCTGCGCCGCCAGGTGGAACAGGGCCGGCTGGCGCCCCGTTCCCGGCTGCCGTCCAGCCGTCAGCTCGCCCAGGACCTCCGGGTGTCCCGGAGCGTGGTGGTGGAGGCGTACGAGAAGCTCACCGGGGAGGGGCTGCTGGAGTCGGTGCGCGGGTCGGGGACGCGGGTGGCAGCCCATGCCGACACCCGGATCAGGAAGCCGGTGGTGCTGGTGGACCGGACGGTGCCCCCGGCCCGGTTCAACCTGTTGCCGGGTACGCCGAACGCGGCGACCTTTCCGCACCGCGAGTGGACGAGTTCCTACCAGCGGGCGGTGGAAACGGCCCGCTACCAGGGGCTCGGCTATCCGCCGCTGCTCGGTGTCGACCAGCTGCGCACGGAGCTGATCACCTACCTCGGCCGGGTGCGCGGTGTGCTGGGGCACCCCGACAACACCATGGTGACGGGCGGGTTCGCGCACGGTCTGGGGCTGATCTGCGCGGCCCTGGTCGAACTGGGCGTGCACCGGCTGGCGGTCGAGGACCCGAGCCACGACCGGCAGCGTCAGTTCATCGAGGAGAACGGCATCCGGACGGTGGCGGTGCCGGTGGGGGCGGAGGGGGTGGAGATCGAACCGCTCTACGCCAGCGGGGTGCGGGCCGTGCTGGTCACGCCCTCGCACCAGTTCCCCCTGGGCGTCCCCATGTCCCAGCAGCGCAAGCAGGAGCTGGTGCGCTGGGCGCAGGACACCGGCGGCTGGATCATCGAGGACGACTACGACGGCGGGCTGTGGCTGGACCACCGCGGCCGCCACCTCGCGATGCAGCCCGTGAGCCCCGAGCGGATCATCTACGCCGGTACGGCGAGCAAGCTCCTCGCGCCCGGTCTGCGGTTGGGGTGGCTGGTGCTGCCGCCCGAGCTGACGCGGGTGACGGAGATGGTCCGGGTCAGGCGGGACCTGGGTGGCGACGGACTGATGCAGCTGGCGTTCGCGGACTTCCTGCGCAGCGGGCTGCTCGACGGTCACCTGCGCAGGATGCGGACGCGCTACCGGGCGCAGCACGGGACCCTGATGCAGGCCGTGGAGCGGTACCTGCCGGCCGCGACGCTGGTGGGTCCGGTGGCCGGGCTGCACGTGTTCGCGACGCTGCCGGAAAGCGCGGATGAGGAGCGGCTGGTGGCCCGGGCGCTGGCACGGTCCGTCCTGGTCAAGGGCGGCCGGGTGTTCTACGACCGGCCGGGCACCGCCCTGCCCGGTCTGGTCCTGGGGTACACGGCCATGGGCCGGTCGGGCATCTCGGAGGCGATCCGACGCATCGGGGAGGCGTACGAGGAGTGATCCCGCACGGTACGCCTCCCCGGACGAACGGCGTTTCCCTTCCGGTCAGTTGAAGGGAGACAGCGCGGAGCGGGCCCGGATCCAGGGATCGAGCACGGCTGTCCCCGCCGCGCGGTGCTGCGGCAGCAGCGTGCGGTCGGCGTCGAACAGCCGGTCCTGGTAGAAGCCGCGCAGGTACGGGGCGCCAGAGGTGCCGCCCGAGCCGGTTGCCCCCGGTGAGAGGTAACGCAGTGCCACCCCGTAGTGGACCTTCCGCCAGGCGAAGAGTTCCTGGTCGAGGCGGTGGGCCGCGTCCAGTACCCGCTGCCCGGACCCTTCGTCGGGCACCCTGCGCAGCAGGCTCCGCAACGGCTCGAAGTCCGGGTTCTGGTGCATCAGTACATAGGAGTTCTCGGTGGCCTCTCCGAGTGCCTCGACCTTCTCGGGGTGAACTCCGAGCAGGTGGATGTGGAGCAGCTGGGTGGGGAAGGCCTGGACGGCACTGGCGTCACCGGTGGCCGCCCGGAAGCCGTGGAAGTGCTCGACGGGCATGGTCCTGCGCAGCACGAGCAGCGCCTCGGTCTGCGCGGCGGCCATGGTCGCGGCGCGTTCCAGGCACTCGGTGGCGTACTCCCACCGCCCAGCGCGCAGCCATTCGGCGGCGGACATCACCCGGGTGAGCACGCCCCAGGTGGTGGCCTCGACGAGGTGGATCACCCGCAGGAAGGTGACCTCGTCGTGCTGGGTGGTCTGCGGGAGGACGGCCAGGTGCTCCAGGATGTCGGCGCGGCCGTGCGGGAGCAGGTAATCCTGCCAGTGGCGGGGCGGTTCGACGGAGGCAGGCCGCAGCGCAGGGGCGCGCCCGGCGGTCAGCGAGACCAGCGAGCCGAGCCGCGCGATGCGTTCCGTGAGCTGCGCGGCGCTGGGCAGGGCGTCCTGGGCCCACTTCTCGGTGCCCTCGACGGTGCGCTGTTCGTACGCCCGCCAGCCCGCGGCGATGGCGCGGATCGCCTGCCAGCAGGCCCGCTCGACGGCTCCGTCAGGAACGTGGGCGCGGGTGCCGAGGACGTGGTTGAGGAGACGGACGTTGCCGTAGGGCTGGTAGCGCTTGCCGCGCCGGTCCAGGGGACCGCCGCCACGGGCGGCGACCTCCTGGGGACTCTCGCCGTCGGGGAGGGCCAGTTTCCATTCCGCCTGGAAGACGAGCTCGGCCAAGCGGAGCACGGCCCGCTCCTGACGGGTGAGCCGGTCACGGTCCAGGGCGAGGAGGACGACGATGTCCTCGTAGGCCTCGGCCATCCAGGCGCGCAGTCCGGGGTCAAGGTGGTCGCGGCCCGCGGCGCGGGCGTGGCGGACGTAGTCGGCCAGGTCGAAATCGAGTACGGCGCGCAGAGTCGTCGTAGTGGTGGCGGTGGTCGTGGTGCGCATCGCGGTTCCCCCCGGATCGCTGGTGACGCTTCAAACGGTGTGGTCGGTGGTGCGCCGGGTCATTCGCCGGCGAGGGCCGCCGAGAAGGGCAGGGCGTTCCCGCCGCCCGGCAAGCGGTCCAGTGCGTCGAAGACCTCCAGCCGGCTCTCGGCCTCGGCCGCCAGTGCCCGCGCAGTGTCGGCGAAGTGGTCCTCCAGCGCGGCCCGACCCGGGGCCGCGGGCCCCTCCGGCCCCCCGGCCGTGACCGTGGGTCCCGGCACCCGGGTCAACAGGGGCAACGCCAGGACGCCCTCACCGAGCCGGCTGTTGACGTACGCGGCCGCGGAACGTGCCGCGTCCATGTCCCGCTGCGGATAGGGGCCGACCACGTCGGTCGCTCCGAGCAGCACCAGTTCCGCCGCCCGGAGTGGGTCGAACTCCGCGTCCAGGGGCAGGGTGTCGATGCGCCCTGCCAGTAAGGACAGCGCGGAGACGTCCGCGGGCCGGTAGAAGTGGATGGCCTGCAGGGTGCACCCGGCGGCCGTGAACCCGGCGACGGTGGCGTTCTGCCGGGCGGCGTCACCCGGTACGCGGACGTAGACCCCGCCGACGTACTGGCGCTGCCAGCGGGCCGCGGCCCGCTGGAGGTCGGCCGGTCCAGCGTCGTCCGGGCCGGTGGACGTGCCGTCCGGATCGGCGGATATGAGGATGCGGCGCTGGTGGCGGCTGGGCAGCGGGTCCTGGGAAAGCCGCTCGCACTCGGCCGCGCTTACACCCTTCACAGAAGCACCTCCGACACCTCGGGCTCGGACCCGGCCGCCGTGAGGAGTTCACGCAGCACACCCACCCCCGCGTCGAACGCCTCGGCGGGCAGCCCCGGGGCGTCGTACACGGTGAAGACCAGGTGCCGGGAGCTCTTGGTGACGCTGGTGCGGCGATCGGGGCCCTGGAGTACCGAGGCCACGATCGCCGTCGCGTCCCGTACCACGGGCTCGTCGCGGACACAGGTGACGGTGGAGCGGAACCCGGTGAAGGACTCGCCCTCGCACGCCCAGTCGAAGCGCAGTTCGCCGTCGATGGCGTCCGCGTCCTGGACGCCCATCAGTACCCCGGTGGTCAGCTCCGCATACAGCAGCGTGTCGACGGCCGGCATGATCGAGGGCAGGCCCTTGCTCCGGGCCGCGGCGATCTGGCCGGGCAGCGGACAGGTGTGGCCCTGGGCCTCGAACCACCGGGCGTAGACCCGCGCGACCTCGGCCGCGCGCGCGAACACGTCTGCGACGTCGGACCGTCGCGCCAGTTCCCGGCGCCGCTCATCGAGCAGGACGCCGAGGGCAGCGGGGTCGACCGCTGCCGCGACTGCGCAGAAGCGGGCCGTTCCAGCCGATCCGGACGGCTTACGGCCTGCGCTCAGTGCTGGGGCTTTCAAAGGGTTCTCCCGATTCACTTGCCGCGCGTACTTCGCGTGATCATTCCAACAGCCGGACGGAACCCGCCCAAGGCCACTCAGGACACCGTGGTCCGTACCAGTCTTGACATGTGGACATATCCGGCCACCGGTTCAGTGCGTACGTACCCGCACGACACGTTCATTGCGGTCATCCAACGGCAGGACGGCCTCTCCGGTGACGTCCTCGTGGCGCCGCAGCAGCAGGATCATGTCGAGCATCCGGTGCACCATCCGCTCCACCGCCTCCAGTCCCTCGGTGTCCGTCAGGGCCGGCTCCCGGGAGGTGCTGCGCAGCAGCGCCGGGAAACCGCTGCCCACCAGGATCATCCGGTTGAGCAGCAGGTTGTCCACGAGCTGGTTGTGCACGGACGCCTCGCTGTAGCGCCGGCCGGTGACGATGATCCCGCCCACCTTGTTGGCGAGGGGCCGCTCGAAGCGCAGGAAGCCCACGCCCGCCCGCTCGATGAAGATCTGCATCAGGTGGGCCAGGCCGAATCCGTGCACGGGTGTGGCGTAGATGATGCCGTCGGCCCGCTTCATCTCCTCGACGATCTGCGGCATGGCGTCGGGCAGCGCACAGGGGTCGGCGCGGTAGTTGCAGTCGCCGCAGGGACTACACGGTGAGATGCGGTGGTCACGCAGGGCCACGGTACGGAACTCTGCGTCCCGCAGTGCCACCAGTGCGCCCGCGTGCGCGAGGGCGAGATCGGTGTTCCCGCCGGCCCGTTCGGAGCCGGATATGCCGAGGACGACGGGGCGTCGGCCTTCCACGTGCTGGCCTTTCACGGTTCCCCCTAGTGGGCCGGTCAACGGGACTCGGTGACGAGAGCGGGTTCCTGGCGGGTCCGCAAGCGGGCGCCCGCGAAGGCGGTGGCGAGGGAGAGCGCGGCCAGGCAGCCACCGAACACCCCGAGGGCGTCCAGCGCGTCCGCTCCGCCGTCCCGGATGACCTGCCCGCCGAGGAAACCGCCCAGCGAGATCCCGACGAACGTGGCCGAGGAGTTCAGCGACAGCAGCAGCGGACCCGAGGTGGGCGCGATGGCGAACATCCGGTGCTGCTGAGGGGGCTGGGTCGCCATCGCGGCCAGGCCCCACACCGCCATCGAGACGACGGCGCCCGCCATCGTGTTCCGGGTCAGCGGCAGGGTCGCCAGGACCGCCGCGAGCACCGCGACCGAGACGGCGAGCACCGGGGTGGCGCCATAGCGGTCCGTCGCCCGGCCGCCGAGCGCCGTACCGGCGATCGCGG
Organism: Streptomyces sp. NPDC045967; assembly: GCF_056430495.1. Taxonomy (NCBI): domain Bacteria; kingdom Bacillati; phylum Actinomycetota; class Actinomycetes; order Kitasatosporales; family Streptomycetaceae; genus Streptomyces; species Streptomyces sp. NPDC045967. The sequence continues at coordinate 85,816 of NZ_JBWKLE010000021.1, forward strand.
TGACACCGAACGAGAGCAGCAGCAGGGCGAGCACGGAGCCGTCGCCGTCGGTGACGGGTTCGAGGACCGCGCCGATGTAGGTGAGGCAGAGGTAGCCGCCCGTCATGAACAGCAGCGTGGTGCCCACGGTGAGCAGCACCCGCGGGTCCCTGGCCGGCGCCAGCCGGGCGGCCAGACCGGGCGAGGCCGGCAGCCGCAGCCGGGGCAGGCAGAGGGCCACGGCGGCCGCGCACACCAGGCCCAGCCCGGCGAGCAGCCAGAACGTGGCGCGCCAGCCCAGGTCGGCGGCGACCCAGGTGCCGAACGGGACACCGGCGACGGTGGCCGCGGACAGCCCGCCGAGGACCACCGCCATGGCCCGGCCGCGGCGTTCGGGCGGGGACAGGGCGGCGGCGGAGGCCGAGGCCGCCGGGATGTACAGCGCGGCGCACGCGGCGGTCAGCACCCGAGCGGCCAAGAGCAGGCCGAGGGAGGGGGCCAGCGCGGAGGCGATGTTCCCGACGGCGAAGCCGGCCAGGGACACCACCAGGACCGCGCGCCGCTCCCAGGCACCGGTGAACGCGCCGAGCACCGGGGCGAAGACGGCGTAGGTGAGGGCGAAGAGCGTACTGATCCAGCCGACGTCGGCGTGGCTCACCGCGAGGTCGGCGGCCACCTCCGGCAGGACACCGGCCACCACGAAGGTGTCCGTCCCAATCGCGAACGCGCCGACGGCGAGCAGCGGCAGGACGGGCAGCCGGGCGGGGACCGCGGCCATCACACGGCTCCGAGCGTGGTACGGGCGTCTGCACGGGCGCCCTTTCCCGGGCTGCCGTCGGCCGCGGCCTTGGCCGGGCTGCCGTCGGTTGCGCCCGTATCCGTACCCGCGCCCGGGCCCGTACGGAAGGCGGCGGGGTCGCCGGCGACGAACTCGCCGCCGAGGAGGACCGCCTCGATGCCGCCGGGACGGCTGAGGACTGTGATGTCCTCGGCCGGGTCGCCGCCGGTGATCACCAGGTCCGCGAGGCGTCCCGGTTGGACCGTGCCCGCTTCGTCCCCCCGCCCTGCGAGCTGTGCGCCGTTGGCCGTCGCCCAGGTCAGCACGGTGGCCGCGGGGATGCCCGCCATAGTCACGTAGGTCTCCAGTTCCTCCGCGTAGCTGCCGTGCGGGGTCCATGCGAAGCCGAAGTCGTCGCCTGCCACGATGGGGATGCCCATCTCGACCATGAGCGGCAGGATCCGCAGCGTGTTGTCGATCTCCGCCTGGAACTCCAGCGTCTCCAGGTAGTCCGGCGTCTTGCCGTGCTGGGTCCCGGTGGTCAGGAGCTTGTGCGGCTGGTGCAGGCTGGGGACGACGAACATGCGGCGCTCGGCCATGGCCTCCAGCGCTGCGTCGTCGGCGTAGGTGGCGTGGTCGATCACGTCCACCCCGGCTGCGATGGCGTTGCGGATGCCGCCGAGGCCCCGGGAGTGGGCGCGGATCAGCGCGCCGTGCTCGTGCGCCGTCCGGCTGGCGATCTTCAACTCCTCGGCGGTGAAGAGGAGTTCGTGTGACCTTCCGTTCGGGAAGGTGTCGTCGCCCGAGGAGAAGACCTTCACGATCTCCGCGCCCTCGGCGATCTCTCCGGCCACGTACGCGGCCATTTCCTCCGGGGTGTCGGCCAGCCGCATCAGGTCGGTCGGGATCCGCTTCTTGACCTCGGGATTGCGTCGCTCCGGCGGTCCGGACACCATCAGGTCCCGGCTGCACGGGGTGATGCGCGGGCCGCGCAGCCGCCCGGAGTCGACGGCCCGGCGCAGAGCCATGTCGATGCCCGCGACCGAACCGGCGCCCACGAAGGCGGTGTAGCCGAGCGGAAGCAGCCGGGTGGCGTTCTCGGCGGCGGCGAGGGTGACCTCGGGTATGGAGTGCTTGAAGAGCATCTCCCGCCCGTCGACCACGTTCAGGTAGGCGATGTGGGTGTGCCCGATCGTCATCCCGGGCATGACGGTGCGGCCGTCGAGGTCCAGGACGTCCACACCGGACGCGTGGACGGGCGCGAGGTCCTCCGGCAGGACGGCCTCGACGCGGTCTCCGTCGAGCAGCACGCTGCGGCGGGGCACCGACGCCCGGCCCAGGCCTTCCTGAACGGTGGCGCGGTGCAGCAGGGTCTTGCGTGGCATGGTCTGTGCTCCCCCGTGTTCGGCCGTCTCCAGCCTGGTTCGGCGTGATGGGGCCGGTCCGGCGTGGTCGAGCCCGGCCGGGTCCGGCGTTCAGGTGTGGGACGGGCCGGCGTGGCCGAAGACCGTCCAGACGATCTCGGCCCCGGGTCTGCGGGCCACCCAGCCCAGCCCGTGGGCGTGTACCCCGGGCGCGTTGGTGACCGCCAGGTCAGCGCCGCCCGCCGCCAGCAGCTCGGCGGCGTGCTGCGTGGAGTCGACGTCCACCCACCTCACCTCGCGCCCGCTGAGCGCGGCGGGCGCCACCTCGGCGTAGATCCGGCGCACCTCCCACATGGCGGCGACGCGCAGCGGTCCCGTGTCTTCGTCCACTACGGCCGTGTGCGGAGCGGACGCGATCCCGTACTCGGGCGTCGCCTGCGGGAAGAACGCCACCAGCCGCAGGTCGCGGTGCCAGTGGAAGCGGGTCAGCCCCTGGTAGGCGCTGGGTACCAGGGCGTAGTCCACCTTCCGGTCGACCAGCGCCGCCAGGACGTCGTCGAAGGTGTTGAACAGCCTGATGTCCAGGCCGTAACGCTCCACGAGCGGACCGGCGGCGACATGGCTGGAGGTCCCGGACGGGCCGAGCGTGCCCAGGGTGGTGCCGGGCCGTTCGGACCAGAGGGCGGTCAGGCTGTTCCAGCGCGCGGTGTACTCCTCGGTGAGCCGCCGGGCGGTGTCAGCGCTCATAGCCGCGGTTCGCCGCCATTCGCTGGGCTACCTGGGTCTCGTGGTCGGGCGCCGAGCGCCGGTCGACGATGCGGGCGGCCTTCCAGCTGACGAAGGCCCCGGTGCTGACGATCGGGTCGAGACCGTCGCTGAGCTCGGTCTCCACCGGTACGCCCAGGGCCTCGCCGGCCCGTGCCGAGACCGCGGCGGCGAGTCCCTCCGGGTCCTCGGCGAGCCCCTTCAGGAGTTCGAGGCGGACCGTCAGCTGGTCCTGGCCGGTGTTGTCCCGATCGATGACGACCTGGTATCCGACGGAACCGGTCACCCCGGTCAGTACGGCGGTCTCGATCTGCCCGGCGGTGAAGCGCCGGCCGCCGAGGACGAGCCGGTCGAGGGTGCGGCCGACGATGCGTACGACGTCACCGGGCATCGCGCAATCGCAGTCGGACGGCTCGATGACGACGGCGTCGCCGGTGCGGTAGCGCACCAGCGGCTTCACCCCGTCCACCAGCATCGTCACGGTCAGTTCACCACTGCCGTGGGATCCGTGCGGTTCCCCGGTCTCCGGGTCCACGACCTCGATGAGGTAGTTCGTCTGCGACAGGTGCATCCGCTTGCGGTGGCAGGCCGTCGCGATGACGAAGGCCTCCTGGGAGCCGTAGAGGATGTTGTAGACGTCGGCGCCCCAGACGGACTCCAGGTTGGTGGCCAGCGCCGGCGTGCACATCTCCCCGGTCACGAAGAGGAGTTTGACGCCGAAGTCCCGACGCAGGTCGTAGCCGAAGTGCTCGGCGGCCTTGGCCAGGGTCAGCGCCACGCCCGGCGTACAGCAGATCACCTCCAGCTCCAGCTCCTTCATCAGCTGGAGGGCCTTGGGGAAGCCGATCACCGGGGAGTACGGCCAGATCTTGGCGTTCATCGAGCCGGTGTTGCGGGCCACGTCGCCGAGGGTGTCCCCGAAGGAGTGCACTTCGGTGGGGCCCATCAGCCCGATGCGGGGCCGGTGGCCCCCGAAGTGGTGCCGGAAGATCGACGCCCAGGACTCCGTGACGTGCGCGTTGCTGGCGACGACCTCGCGGCCATCACGTGGGCAGGGGGTAGCCGCGCCGGTGGTGCCGGTGGTCTCGTAGAAGAACACCGCCTCGGACAGCGGACGGCTGAGCACGTCCAGCATTTCGGTGCGCAGGTCGGCCTTGGTGGTGAAGGGCAGCTCCGCCAGCGTCGCCGGGGTGACGGCGTCCAGGTCCACGCCACTGAGCCGGCGGGCGTAGAAGGGCGAACCGGCGCGCACTTGCTCCAACACCGTGCGCAGCTGGCGGGCGCGCCAGTCGTCGAGGGCCTGCGCGCTGAGGGTGCGGTCGTAGAAGGACTGGTGCAGGGCGAGGTAGCGCTCCGCGAACTCCGCGGCGGAGCCCTGGGTGGGCAGCCACATGGTGTGGGTCCTCTCGGTCATGTCCGACACGCGTGGGACGGACGAGGCATGGGCGAGGCGTGCGGGGGCGTGCGCGCGGGGGCAGTACGGGGCTCCGGGCGCGGGACGCCGATGTGGGGCGCCGATGTGCGGGGTCGGTCCCCCGTGCGCCGGGGTGCGCCCGGCGGACGGGCCCGTACGGCTCCGTGCCCCGTACGGCGGCCGGCCTGCGTTACCCGGTCCGGTCAGGTCGGGTCAGTGCAGGCCGCCGTTGACGTCCAGGACGCTCGCGGTGGTGTAGCCCGCGTCGGGGCCGGCCAGGTGGAGCACGGCGGAAGCGACCTCGGACGCGGCGCCGAATCTCCCCAGAGGGATGCGGTCCCGGTAGTCCTGGGCGCGCTTCGCGGGGATCCGGGCGGCCATCGGGGTGTCGATCAGCCCCGGGGCCACCGCGTTGACGCGGATGCGGTACGGCGCGAGCGAGCGGCCCAGGCCGAGCGTCAGGGCGATTACGGCTCCCTTGGAGGCTCCGTACGCGCTGTCGGGGCTGCCGGACTGTCCGCTGATGGAGGCGATGTTGACCACGCTGCCCGGCAGGCCGGCCGCGATCAGGCCGCGGGCCAGGGCCTGCGTGGCGAAGAAGGCCGCCCCGACGTTGACGTCGAAGACCCGCCGGTAGTCCTCGGGCCGGTAGTCGAGGAAGTCCCGTGCCTCGTAGATCCCGGCGTTGTTGACGAGGACCGCGGGCAGCCCGTACTCCTCGTCGATCAGCCGGAAGGTCTTCTCGACGGCCGCCGGGTCACCGAGGTCGGCCACCAGCGTGCCGTGGGCCGCCGGATCGGCTGCGTCGGACCGGTCGACGGACAGCACCCGGTGCCCCGCTCCGGCCAGCGCGGCGGTGACGGCCCGCCCGATGGCCCCGGCGCCGCCGGTGACGACGGCGAGCGGCGGCGGTGTGCGTTCTGCTGTGCTCATTTCCGTGTTCCCCCGTGGATGTGACGGTGGTGCGGTGAAGCGGCGAAGCAGTGCTGCGGTGCTGCGGTGGTGCGGTGGTGCGGTGGTGCGCCTGGCGGCCACCGGTCAGTGGGCCGCCGGGCTTCGAGCCCCTTCGAGGAAGTTCCCGAAGAGCGTGAGCCCCTCCTGCGTCATCACGCTCTCCGGGTGGAACTGCACGCCCTCGACGGGGAGCGTGCGGTGCCGCAGGCCCATGACGTACCCGTCGTCGAGCGAGGTCGCCGTGACCCGCAGGTCCCGCGGTACCGGGTCGGTGACGATCAGCGAGTGGTAGCGGGTCACGGTCAGCGGCCCCGGCACCCCTGCGAAGACGCCTTCCCCGTCGTGCTCGACCGGGCTGGTCTTGCCGTGCATCAGGTTCTGCGCCACCGCGATCCGCCCGCCGTGGGCCAGGGCGATGGCCTGGTGCCCCAGACACACGCCGAGCAGCGGCACCTGTCCCGCAAAGGCGTGCACGAGTTCCACGTGCCCCGAGTCGGCGGGGTGCCCCGGCCCCGGGCCGAGGACCACCGCGTCGGGCGCGGACGCCCGGAGCTCCTCCACGGAGCGGGTCCGCGAGCGGACCACCTCCGTCCGCGCGCCGAGCATGAGCAGGTACTGGTCGATGATGTGGCTGAAGCTGTCGTACGCGTCGACGAGCAGGACTTTCACGGAAGCAGTTCCTCACCGGTCAGCGCCCAGTACGTGGCGCTCATCTTGGCCAGGGTCTCCCGCCACTCTCCGGCGGGGGTGGAGTCGGCGACGATGCCGGCCGACGCCTGGGTCGAGTAGCGGTGACCGTCGTGGACCGCGGTACGGATGCACAGCGCCAGCATCGTGAAGCCGCGCACGTCGACCACGCCGAGGGCGCCCGCGTAGATGCCGCGCGCGTCGTCCTCGATGTCGTTGATGATCTCCATGGCGCGCAGCTTGGGCGCCCCGGTCATGGTGCCGGCCGGGAAGGTGGCGCAGACGGCCGCCCAGACGTCCGTATCCGTGTCGATCCCGCCGGTCACCGTCGACACCAGGTGGTGCACGTACGCGAACGGCTCGACCTCCATCATCGTGCCGACGTCCAGTGTGCCCGGGCGGCAGACCCGGCCGATGTCGTTGCGGCACAGGTCCACCAGCATCACGTGCTCCGCCTGCTCCTTGGCGCTGGCCCGCAGCCCGGCGACCCGGCGGGCGTCCTCGGCCGGGTCGGCGGCGCGCGGCGCGGTGCCCGCGATGGGACGCATGGAGAGGGTGCCGTTCGCGATGCGGATGAACAGCTCGGGGCTGGCGCCGATCACCGTCCGCCCGGCCCAGGGGACCAGGTACATGTACGGGGACGGGTTGCGGTGGCGCAGCCGCCGATAGACCTCCTTGGGCGTCAGGTCGGTCTCGACGTCGAAGCGGTGGCCGATCTGGATCTGGTAGCTGTCACCGACCCGGATGTGGCTCAGGCAGCGGTCCACGCGTTTGGCGAAGGTCTCCTCGTCCACCGTGCCCCGCACGGACCGGGCGGCCGGTGCGGGCGGCACGGCCGTCTCCGAAACCGCCGCCGCGGCGGCCTTCACCAGCACTTCCGCCAGCGGCTGCCCCGTGTCCCGCGGCCACAGATCAGACCGCGCCGACAGGTGGCGCACCGAACCGGTGGGCACGTCGTACCAGAGCGTGTCGCGGAACAGCGCGAGGGTGCAACGCGGGACGTCCGTCTCGTCCTGGCTCTGCGGGAGCTGCTCCATGTTCCACGCCGCCTCGTAGGACAGGGTGGTGAGGAATCCGAAGGCGAAGGTGTCGGTGGGCACCTCGGTGTCCACCTCGAACGCGCCCTGGAACCGCCGCAGGATCCGCCACACCTCCTCGGGCCCCCGCACCTCCCACACCCACCCGCTGCCGGCCTCGGTCCCCCCGAGCAGGGGCCCGAGCACCGCCCCCAGCTCGGGGCGGGCGCTCAGCTCCACCCGCCCGGCGAACACCCTCAGCTCGGCGAGCAGCCCCCACCCCACGGCCGCGGACAACCGGTCCTGAGCCGGCCCGTCCAGGCTCTCCAGCAGGTACACGTCGCCCGCGGACCGGACGTGTGACAGGGCCTCGTACACGCTCAACGGGTCACTGGGGCCATGTGCGGCGGACTCAACCCGGACCCGAACGCCCCTGGTGGTCCTCGGTACTGACAACACAGCCACTGATGAAAGCCTCTCCCCCGGTATGTGCCGCGACTCGAGCCGAACTCCGGCGATCCACGGCTGTACGACGACTTCATCGCACGGGGAACGAACGGTCCATACCACTTGCCCGATTCCCCAGGGGACCACTCTTGCCATCCGGCCCCCAGCCCCTCCCCCGGCCGCACCCACCCCGACCACGGCCGACGTCCTGAACGACCGGGGCAGCCGTGAACCGCGGGCCCGCAGCGTCGTCACGCGGGATCGGGCAGCAGCGCGTCGAGGCGATCGCCGCGATCATGTCGGCGCAGCACGACGAAGAGCTGACCCTGCTCCTGATGGAGAACGCCCAGCCCTCCAGAGGCGGCCAGAGTGCCGCACCAGTAGGTGACAGTGATCGCCATCATGGGGCAATGACGAACCTGAAGCTGACCACCAACAGTGTTTGGCGGCTCTACCACGGGAATCGCGAGATCGCCCGGCTGACCGTGACTGGAGCCGATATGCCCTGGACCTACGCCGCAGTCGAGGCACTTCCCGGTTTCGAACGGTTCCGTTCCCTCTTCGCCGAGCAAGAGCGGGCAGGCGACGAAGAGGACTGGGAGCGGGCCGAGGCCTGCTACACCCAGATCCGCGGTGCGCTCACGATGACGTTCCCCGACGGCACCCCGGTAGCTGAGTTCATGCTGCACATCCACGACGACGGCACCGCCGGCTGGCGCTGGCACGACGAGCCCTTCGACGCGGAGCAGGAGTGACACGCTGGGCCTCGCTACGGAGCAGATGCCCGAGAGGCCCGGGTCGTGCCGAGACCTACCGAGCCCGGAAATAGGCGAGCGGCAGCCGAGTCCGGCTCGTACGGTGGCCGGATGATTTCCCGTGAGTGGGCCATCGAGGTCGTGGAGCGCCAACTGCGCGCGGAAGCGGGGGCCTCGCCCGAGACGGCCATGGTCGTCATCGATGTTCAGCCGCACGAACTGGGCTGGTTGGTCACCTGCCAGTCGACGGCGTACGCGCGCTCCCGCGACGACCGCGACATGTTCATCGGCAACGGCCCTTTCCTCGTCGACGCGCTGGACGGGAGCCTGCACATGGTGCGCAGGCACTTCTGCGTCGACGGACTGGAATGGCCTGACCAGTACCGGGAGAAGGTTCGGGGCGAGATCCCGCCCCGGGAGCTCGATGTCGAAGTGCACCGGCTCTGCGCTCTCGGGCGCAAAGCGGAGGCATACCGGGCTGTGCGGCGAGCCGGTGGCGGGCTGAGTCCGGCAGACGCGCTGCGCTACGTCGATGCGGTCGCAGCCGGAGCTGAGCCTCCTGCGGATCTGCTGTCCCGTCTGCCCCAAAGGGACACCAGCCATCCGGCGATCACCACGTACAGCGGCCCGAACCCAGAACCTACCCAGCCGCTGCGCTGACCACGGCACCCGATGCGGTGTACCGGGAACCGGCATGAAACATGCGCACCGCACGAAGGTACGCCGATGAGCTGGGGACCCCTTCCTCGCCCATGCCGTCCGCAGCCCGACGCACCTCGCGCTCGGGGTCGGTCAGGCAGGGCAGCCTCCGGGAGTAGCCGGGAGATCTCCGTGCAGATCATGGCGACCGGGCTGCCGGGCCAGTGCGGTGACTCGCGGTCGGTCTGGTCGTGGTCGGCGAGGGTGGCGAGCAGCGTCAGCAGCTCGTCGCGCTTGTGCGGGACGCGGCCCTCCGCGTGGTCGCGGTCGTGGCCGGCCAGCTGCCGGCCGAGCCGGGACCTGTCACACGCGTGCGGGACATCGCCTCGTCCATGTCCGTGCCGTGGGAAGCGAGTAGTAGAACTGCACCCTCTACAGCGCAATGGACATGTAAGTGTCGTGCGCAGAGCAAATGTCAGTGGCGCTCAGAGTTGTGTCAGTGGGACGGTCCTCACCTCACGAAGGGGCTGCGGTGTCTGTGCAGGGTGCCTGACCCTGCGGTCCGTCGGGTTGGATGGCACCGTGGAGAGACGACCCAAGACGAAGAAGAAGCGACCTCCGTTCGGCATACCGAGGGAGATCATCCTGCTGTCCGGGCAAGAGACGTGGCCCTACACGTTCATTGCCGATGATTCGGGTGGCGGATGCGGCAAGGTCCCGCTGCCCGCCGACGCGGCTCTCGAGGACGTACAGGCGGCGATCTTCACGCAACTCGCGGACCACACCCGCACACTCCACGGCGTCGAGATCGACGTTGTGTGGTCCTCCCTGACGCCGGATTCGTGGGTAGGTCACATCCAGCGCGTCACCACGGAGGGTGACATCCAGCGACACCTCTAGAAGGGCGACTCCAAGGAGTACCCGTTCTCGCCCAGTGGGACGGGCCCGGGCTTCGGTTTGGCAGCTCGCTGCTCGGCCGCCGTGGGGTGGATGGCGATCGCCTCGGCCGCCTGCCCTTGCCGGACCAAGACCTTGCACAGTTCCTCACGTGCCTTGATCGTGCCGAGGGCTCGCAGTTCGGCAGCAGCGGAGTCGAATTGGCCGGCCGCGCTGAAGAGGTCGGCCTTGACGATGCGGCAGTCGGTCCAGGGGCGCGGGTCGGCCTCGGCCAGGGCGATCGCCTCGTCGACTCGACCAAGGCCGGCGAGGGCCAACGCTCGCCACCAGTGCTGGAACTCCTCGTGGTCGTGGTGGGGCACGACACTGGGGTGCTCCACCAGGTGGAGCAGTTCCTCGGGGTGCTCGAGGAGCGGGTAGACGAGGGGTACCAGGAGGTTGGAGCAGTCGTACCAGCCGAAGCCGGGTTCGGCCACGGCGATCGCGTCGTCCAGTCGGCCGTCCCGCAGCAAGGCCGAGGAGAGCCAGGCCCGGTACCCGACCCAGTCGTCGGCGGCGATGGCTTCGCGCATCACGGTCTCGGCTTCCTCGGCCCGACCGTGCTCGCGAAGGGCACCAGCGTAGATGTCCAGGACGGTGCGCGTGTTCCGCCCGGTGGCCAACTCGCGCAGTTCGTCGAGCCGACCATGACGCGCCAGAAGCCCGGCGTAAGCGGTGAGAGTGTTCTGTGCGAGGTAGTGGTGGCCGGCGATGTCCTGACCGAGGATCCGGATCGCTTCGTCAGTACGCCCAGCACGCTCCAGTACCTGGGCCTGGAGTTCCTGCGCGTTGGAGAAGGGGTGGTTCCACCGGCTTTCGCCCTGGGCGTGGCGCGCACTGTCGGCGTGCGGGGCGATGAGCTCCAGTATCTGCTCGTCACGGTTCTGGCCCTCGGTGATTTCCACGAGGACGGACAGGGTCCACCATCCGTCGATGTGCGGGACGAGCAGATCGACGGCCTCGTCGATGCACCCTGCCTTGGCGAGCAACCTGGCGAAGTCATGGCACTCGGCTTTCGAGATCCCACCGGCTGCGTCCGGGCGTGCCAGATCCAGTGCTTCCTGCGGCCGTCCCGCCCGGAGCAGGATGTCGGCCTTCGCCCACAAGGCGGTCGGCCACCCGGTCGCGACGAACGGCTCCATCACCTGCAGCGCCCGCCCGAACTCCCCTGCCCGGCACAGCTCCTCCACCGCACCTTTCGCGCAGAACCACTCGCCGCGTTCCGCCGCCGCCTGGATCACCAGTTCCAGGTGACCGTGCTCCAACAGGAAGTCCACGCTTCTCGGGGCGAGGCCGCCGAAGTTGCTCGCCTGCCAGGCAAGATCATCCATGTGCATGAACGGGAGCGTAGATGCACCCCCTGACACCCGCTGTCCAGGGGTTCCCGACCGGGTCGGCTCGCCTCACGACGGGAGAAGCGATCCCTGGGGGCTTTCTGCGATAGCCAGCTGCTCCGTCGGCCTCGGCGCCGGCTCGACCTGCCCCTCGCACGCGGGGTTGAACCCCGCGTACCGTCGTCCGTCCAGGTCCCCGCGGCCGGCTCCCCCGCATGCGGGGAGGAACCCGAGAGACCGCGCCGCGCGCGCCCGCTACGGAGGCACCGCTGGCTCTTCGGTGCGAGCGTGACCGATCAGCCTCAGGAGTGCCGCCGGCCCGTGCTCAATACCTACGTGTGGCAGGATCCCCGCAGCTCACTGGCCTGCACATGGGGTCAGCTGTCGCCGTCCTGGCCGTCGTCATCGTGCAGGCGCTGCTCCAGATCGTTCACCCAGCGCTGGGCCCAGGCGCGGAGCTCGGCCGTCTCGTCTTCGGTGAGGCCGTAGGCGGCGAACTCCTCGTCGTCGGCCCAGTCCGCGCCGGCGAGGCGGTCGCGCAGATCGTGGAGGCGGAACTCGTCGCGCCCGTGCCGCCTGCCGAGGCGCTCCAGCTCGTTGGTGGTGCGGTGTCGGGAGGCCGCGTGCACGTCGATGAGGTCGCGGACGGCGCCGCGGTCGGCCAGGGCGCGGACCTTGGTGCCGATGACGGAGTCGAAGGCGAGGACCGGCCCGTACTCGGTCTGTGCCGGCGGGGTCCAGAAGTGTTCCTTGAGGACGTCCACCTCGCACTCCTCGCCGGTGTCGGGGTCGGCTGCCATCAGGCGGGCGGTCAGGGCGTCCACGTCGATCACGCGCACCTGCCAGCCCCGTGCGGTCAAGCCCCGCTCGAGGTCCGCGACGATCTCGGCCATGGGGGCCGGGTTCTCGGTGGCCACGTCCAGGTCCTGGCTGAGCCGCTCGACGAGGCCGTGGGCCTGGACGGCGTACCCCCCGGTGATCACGAGGGGGTAGGGGGCGCCGATGTCGATGACGGCGGCCAGGAGCCGGCGATGCAGGTCGCTCAGGTTCACGCTGCGGCGGATTCGGTGGTCGCCAGCTCGGGGAAGGCTTCCTCCCACACCTGCCGCAGATGCCTGCTGATCAAGGTGCGCAGGACGGGCCACTGGGCCAGGAGAAGGTCGCGGTTCAGCAGGGTGACAAGGTCTTCGTGCTGTCCTTCGGCCAGGACGGTGCGGTACAGGCCCATGCGCAGGCGGGGGCGGTCCAGGTCGTAGGCGCGCAGTCCGGACCAGGCCACGTGCAGGGGCAGCTCGACGACGCCGTGCCGCGGACCTGCGAGTTTCTCCAGCGAGGCGGGCAACCGGCCCGCGTACCGTGCGTGCAGTACCTCGGCGGCCGACGGCGCCGCGCTGCTGGAGGAGAGCGTGACCATGGACCCGATTATCCCGTGTCCCGTCCGTCTCCGGTACCGCAGACGCGGCACTCCGCCCCGACGGCTACACCGGCACGCCGTGGGGCTGCCGACCCAGCCCGGTCCGTGCCGAGATCATCCGGGCCCGTGCGGAATCGGGCGATTGCAAGAGGTCTTCCATGTCTCATGTACGCGGTCGACGGCCGCAAGGGTGCCGACCTCGCAGAAGGAGTCACCGGCCCACGGGCCCACAAGGGGCACGTGCCTGCGCCTCGCACTCCGGTTCGCGGACTGCCCCAGACGCGAAAGGTTCCGGGACTGGCGAGCGCGCGTCCACGACAGTGGGAGCGCGGGCCCTGCGCGGAGCGGCTGGTCCGCGGCCGTAGGACAAGGAGGGCCCGGCCATCAGCCGGGCCCTGCTGGGAGCCGGCTTACCGGGATAACCCGGACGGCGAGCTCACGGTGGTGGCGGGGGCCGACGGGTTCGAGGTCTGCGGCGTGCCGCCGCCTCCGCCGCCGAGTGCCGCCAGGATCAGGATGAGGATGAGCAGCCCCCCGCCGCCTGCGGCAGCCGCGGCCGCCGGCGTCCCGATCCGCCGGCGGTGAGGCCGTACGTAGGTACCGTCCGCCCGGTAGTGCCCGCGCACGCCCGTGGTCAGGACCACGTCCTGCGGGAGCGAAGGGCGCGGGCCAGTACGCTGCGATGGGATCGCATGAGCCGACTTGGGCCGGGTCCGCCGTGTGTGCGGCCGGACGTAGGTGCCGTCCTTGCGGTAGTGCCCTTTGACGTGAGCCATGGGTGGTCCATCCCTTGACGAGTCGGGGAGGTGCGCGACGACGGCCCGCTCGGCCGCAATTTTCAAAGTAGACCCGCTCACTGACAACGCCGGGCACGCAGATCGCGCACGGGCCGAGCACGGGTGCCGCTATCGCTAGGAGAGGGGGGACTGGCGGCGGGGCGGAGGTACCGCGCGCAGCAACTCCCACAGGGGTCGCGAACCAGCGGCCCATTCGGCGAGCACGTGGCGGTCCACCAGGTGCAGGCGCTGGTCCTTGGCGAAGTCGACGGCGTTGCTGGTGATCCTGCCGTTGGTCAGCATGACCAGGACGTCGCCGCCGTGGACCTGCCGGCCGGTGCCGTTGAGGACGTGGAGATCGGGGGTGCCGACCGGCTTCCCGGACCAGCCGGCCGTGCGGTGCTTGCACTGGATCACCCAGCGCCGCCCGTACGGATCGGTCGCCTTCACGTCCGCACCGTTGTCGCCGCGGCCGCCGACCCGCTGCGCGTCCGCGCAGCCGTCCCGGTGCATGAGGTCGCGCACCGCGAACTCGAACTGCGTGTGGTGCAGGCGGTCCAGCTGCTCCATCGCGTAGCGAAGACCCTGCGCGCGCACCTGCTCCCAGCGCGCTGCTTCCCCGCGCCGCCAGATCCAGGCCCCGCCCGCCCCTGCCGCCGCCAGGACGAGGAGGACGACGACCCAGGGATGCTCGGCCAGCCACCGCAGTGCGGTGGCAACCAGACTGAATACGACCGCGGCCGCGAAAGCGAACAGGAGCATCTGCTCCACGTTCTGGTTCTTGCGCCGCCGGGGTCGCCGTACGGAGCGCCGGACCGGACGGCGCCGCCCGCTCACCTGCTCCTCCACACGGATGAGGAACCCGCCGTATCGCAGCCGAGCGATGGGCGAAGGGAATCGGCAGAGGTCATTGGCCCGCCTGCGATACGCCGCTGACAAGCTGGCCGAGGAAGCCGGCGATGCCCTGGCCTACGTCGGTGGGGGCAAGCATGATGCCCAGCGCCAGGACGATGACCACGGTCATCTTCTCGTCGAACCGGCTGCGGGCCTCGGTGCGCCGGCGCAGCCGCAGCACAACGATGACCACCAGCAGTACCGCGACATTGATCGTCAGCAAGTGCCCGTCCCCCCGCCAGAACAAGGGGCAGCGGACGACAGCCCCCGGTTCTTGTGTAGTGGGAGGTCAGCGACGATGGGGCCGGTTTGCAGGGGATTGGCGGCAATGCAACGGGCTGGCCGAATTCGGCAGGCAGCGCGTTCGAAAGCGTCCTTGCACGGGGCTGTCCGCCGGCCTTGCTCGCCGTGTCACTGAGATTTCGTGCTGTATGTCGGACTCGGCGAAAGTACGCGGAAAACAACGGTCTGCTTGAGTAGAGTCCCAGGTCAGCAAGCCTGCTCCCCGCGCACGCGGGGATTGACCCGCGTCCCCCTTGTCGCCGCGATCGTGCTGGACCTGCTCCCCGCGCAGGCGGGGATTGACCCACCAACGACTCCGGCAGCGCCGAAGGGAACGGCTTCGGGATCTGCGAACGCCAGGGCGCACCCGTCCCAGGACCTCCGCGATCCGCCAGCTCGTCTTCCAAGCCGAACCTGGAGCCGATCTGTGCACCCGGCGAGAACACAAGCTGACAGGAGCGACGCGGCTGCTCTGATGGCGGGCTCTCCCGATCAGCCCGATGTCAGTACCAGGTGGCAGGCTCTGCCTCCATGAACAAGCAGCAGTTCTGGCAGCTCATCGAGGCAGCCCGCGAACAGGCGTCCAATCCGAACGACGGCGAAGCGGTCGCTCGCGAAGCCACCTCGCTGCTCGCCTCCCGGCCGGTCGAGGAGATCGTCGCCGCTGAGCAGGTGCTGTGGGATCTGATGGTCGACTCCTACACCAATCCTCTGTGGGCCGCTGCTTACAGCGTCAACGGCGGGTGCTCCGACGACGGCTTCGACTACTTCCGCGGCTGGTTGATCGCCCAGGGCCGTGAAGTGTTCGAGCGCGTAGTCGCTGATCCCGATGCCCTGGCAGAACTGCCCGTCGTTCAAGCCGCCGCAGCCGACGGCGTCGATCTGGAGGGCGAGGACATGCTGGGCATCGCCTGGAACGCACACATCTCCGCGGCCGGTGATCAGCTCCCCGCGGACTCATTCACCATCCGCTACCGGGAGCTGGACCCCGCTTGGAACTTCGATTTCGATGACCACGACGAAATGACGCGCCGACTGCCCCGCTTGGCAGCTCTCTACCTGGAGTAAGCGGAAAGCTCGCAGCCAGAAGATGAGGTCACGTCGAGTCTGCCCCTGTCTCTGCCCCTGTCTCCGCCCCCTGCGAGTGTTCGCGTCGTTCGGAGGACATGGCGCATTCCGCCAGTGCCGGTGATCAGCTCAGGAGAGAGTCGGCGAGGGCTTGCGTTCCCGTTCGCGGGTCCGCTCGATCGGCACTGGGCGACAGGCACAGCGCATGCACGTCGAGTACCCCAGCTCTCCACGGATTGCGACGCGACTGCGAGAGAGTCGCACGCAGCAACGTCCACCGCGTGAGCCATGCTGACGGGCTGCCGGTACGCCGTTGCCGGTGGTCCGTCAGCACGGCGGGTAGGGGCGGTCGTCCGGCCTTGCGGCG
Organism: Streptomyces sp. NPDC045967; assembly: GCF_056430495.1. NCBI lineage: Bacteria > Bacillati > Actinomycetota > Actinomycetes > Kitasatosporales > Streptomycetaceae > Streptomyces > Streptomyces sp. NPDC045967. The sequence goes on from NZ_JBWKLE010000021.1 coordinate 101,685, forward strand.
GTGACGATGGCGGCCTCGGGCCGAGGGAGCGGGGTTCCGTCGGAGAAGACGGGCTGCGCCGGATCCGTGATCTCCCCCAGCTTCGACTCCAGCTCTCCGGATGACATCACCGACACACGGTCGGTCGGTGCGGGGATGAGGGTGCCCGCCTGCCTGACGAACGACACGAAGCTTTCGAAGTCCCGCTGGTGGGTGAAGGGCTCTTCGAACTCGGTCAGAGCGGGATACCCGTCAGCCCCCAGCAGGGTGTAAGCCAAGGTAGCCAGCCGATAGCGCTGCTCCAGCTGAAGGCGCTCGCCGTCGATGTACACGTCGTAGGGGTCGACTCGGTATCCGACGGCGGCGACCGAGTCGAAGCTGTAGCGCACGTTCTTCGACACGGCCAGCGGGGCGTACTGGATTCCCCCGCCCTCTTTCGTCGTCCACTGCTGCTCCAGGGCGTCGTGGATCTGCTGCCCCGTGACCCAGACGCTGACGATCGGGTCGCCGTATCCCACGCCGCGCCACGCCTGCACGAATTGGACCGCGCCGTCTGTGGCCTGGTCGTAGACGAGGTCTCCGGCGATGACCGACTGCCCGACGCGGGGAGCGGTGGCCACCAGGGCGAGCTGCCCCGGCACGTTCGGGTGGCTGTTGCCGTTGAAGTTCTTGTCCGTCGGCCGGCTGCCGGCCCACAGCGCCCAGTCGGCGACGAGATCGCCCATCGTGCTCTCCCCCGCGGCGTTCCTCTTGCGGAGGAACGAGCCGCTCTGCCTGCCGATCTTCGAATGGGCACGTGCTGTTGCCTGCACGTTCCAGTACGAGACGAGCTGCTGCATTTCGGGGTCCGGCGCGATGTCGGTCCGTGTGTTGGGGTGGTTGGTGGACACGGTCAGCTCGCGTACCACCGTGCCGGTGAGCGGGTCCAGCTTGAGGTTGATCTCGTTGATGAGCTGGCCGTAGCAACCGGCCTCCACGAACGGCCGGGGCACCCCGTCAGGGTCGGGCAGCATCATGTTGAACCGGGTGTGCCAGTGGCCGGTGACGATGACGTCGATGTCGGGCGATGCGTGCAGGGCAAGCTCGTAGGCGGGCCCGGAGGGATTGTGCCCGGCGTTGAAGTCGCCGCCGGCGACGGCTCCGTCGTGCATGCTGAGCACGATCGCGTTGACTCCTCGCTGCTTGAGGAGTGCGGCACAGCGGTTGACCGTCTGGAGCTCGTCACGTGTCGTCACGGCGGGCAGGTACGCGGTGGTGCTGGACTCCGTACCGACGGGCGTCAGGTGAATGAAGCCGATGGGGATGGCCTCTCCCCCGGGGCCGGAGACGTACCTGATGTTGTAGGAGGGGAGCACGTCGGTGCCGTCCGCGCGCCATTGCACGTTGCCGGTGTAGTAGAGGAAATCCGCCCCGCGGAACCTTCGGCCGGTGGAGTCGATGAACGACGTGTCTTGGCCTACGACCGGGAAGGGGATTCCCTGCTCCATGTGCTGTGTGATCATGGCCGGTGATTTGTCGAACTCGTGGTTGCCCGCAGTGGAGAAGTCCAGCCTCATCAGGTTGAGCGCCTCGATCGTCGGCTCGTCCGCGAAGACCGCCGAGTCGAACTCCCACCCGGAGAAGTTGTCGCCCGGGCTGAAGAAGAGGGAGTTCACCCGTCCCTCTCTGAGCCGCTTCAGGTGTGCGGCCATGTAGGCGACTCCGCCCACCGTGTAGGTCTGGCCACTGTTGCCGTGGATGGTGGCGTTGCTGCCCGGAGCTGCGGCCAGATAGCCGTGCAGGTCCGTGATGCTCAGCAACTGGACGTCCACGTAGCCGTCGGCCTTGCCGACGTCCCGCGCGCTGTCCGATGCGTAGGCGGGGACGCCGGTTGCGATGGTGGTACCGATGGCGCCCAGGGCAGTGAGGAAGGAACGGCGACCGGTGCGTACGTCATTCCACGGCTTGGCCGCTTCCAGTGAACTCATGCAGCGGACTATGCCGTGACGCCTCGACGCGATCGGCCCAACGCCCGCTGTGCGATAGCCGCGTTCACTCCGACAGGTGTTGTTTCCAGCTGCAGCAACCCCCTTGGCGGCGAGGCCGCTGTGCCGGGACCCTGCCGCCGGCAGGGTCCCGATCCTTGGCCTGGGGCCTCAGCTTTGGTCGTACACCTTTGCGGACGTTAGGGTCTGACGCCTTGGTGAGGAGGGTGGGAATGGGGCTCATGGACGCGGATCACGCCGGGCTGGTCGTCGCGGCGCAGGCCGGGGATGCCCGGGCGCGCGAAGAGCTGATCGCCGCCTACCTGCCGTTGGTCTACAACATCGTCCGCCGGGCGCTGAGCGGACATGCCGACGTCGACGACGTCGTCCAGGAGACGCTGTTGCGCGTGGTGCGGGATCTGCCTGCGTTGCGCGCCCCCGACAGCTTCCGCTCCTGGCTGGTGTCGATCACGCTTCGCCAGATCCACACCCATGGGCAGCGGCAGCGCGTCTTCGCCGGCCGGACCGCGGTCCTCGACGACGCACTCCACATACCGGATGCCGGCCCCGAACCCGAGGACGCGACGATCCTGCGTCTCCATGTGTCGGACGAGCGCCGTCAGATCGCCGAGGCCGGTCGGTGGCTCGACCCGGACCACCGGGTGCTGCTCTCGCTGTGGTGGCAGGAGCGCGCCGGACTGCTGAGCCGTGAGGACATCGCCGCCGCGACGGGCCTGACTGTCGCCCACGCCGGGGTACGCCTGCAACGCATGCGCGAGCAGCTGGACCTGAGCCGGACGATCGTCGCCGCCCTGGCGGCCGACCCGCGGTGCCCGCAGCTGGGCGAGACCGTCGCCGGTTGGGACGGTCTACGTACCTCGGTGTGGCGGAAGCGGATCGCGCGGCACACCCGCGACTGCCCGCTCTGCACGGCGACGACGACGAACCGGGTCCCTGTCGAGGTGCTGCTCCTCAGCCTCGCGCCCCTGGCCGTCCCTGCCGGACTCATCGCCACGCTGACCGCCAAGGGCCTGCTGTCGGGTTCGGCTGCGATCGCCGCCGCGCCGGCCATGGTCCCCGTTGCCGCCGGCACGGCGACGATGGGAGGCAGTGCGCACGGCGCGGTGGCCGGCAAACTCCACGTGGTGACCGCCCATCCCTTGGCGAGCCTGGCCGCCGGCGCGGTGCTCATCACCGGGGCCGCCACCTACGCGACCTGGCCGGAACCGGAGCCCCGGGCGCCCGGCGTCAGTGCCGCTCCCACGGCCGGCCATCCCGGGCCGGCCCCGTCGGGCACCCCCACGTCGGCCGGACCGCCGTCGGCCGTACCGCCGTCGGCGAGTCCGTCCGCCGTCACAGGAGGCACTGTTCCGCTGGGTGCACACTCTCTGGAGTCCGTGGACCGACCCGACCTCTACCTGACATATGGCGGCGACTTCGCGGCGCTGGGTCCGGTCTCCGCGTCCAGCAGTACGCAGGCACGGCAGCGCGTCACGTTCACGGTGGTCCGGGGCCTGGCCGACACGGGGTGCGTCACCCTCCGCTCGGCCGACGGCCGTTACCTGCGCCACCACTACCTGCGGTTGCGGCTGAGCACCGACGACGGCAGCGAACTGTTCCGGAAGGACGCCACCTTCTGTCCGCGTCCCGGGGCGGTCGCGGGGTCGGTGACCCTGCACTCGCACAACTACCCCGGATCGGTCCTCCGCCACCGCGACGGCGGCATCTGGCTCGACGGCTCGGACGGCAGCCGGGCCTTCGCCGGCCAAGCCTCCTTCGTCGTCCGCAAGGCCTGGTTCTGAAAACCGGTCGCTGAGCAGCGCGCACGGATTCGCGAGCCGCGAACCGCGAGCCGCGAGCCGCGCAGTGACAGCCGGCGAGCCGCTCGCAGCCGGCTCCGGCACTGCGCAGCGCACACCCCTGCGGTGGGCCGCCGCCGTGCCGCACCGGTCCGGGGTCGATCAGCCTGCGTCGACGGGCGCCTCGCCGAACCGGTCGGCCTGAAGGCCGAGCACGGCGGGCTATCGGCCGGTGCTCTGACGAACAGCACCCGTGAGCAGCGCTGCCCTCCCCTCCCCCGTGGACGTCCAAACCGAGGGGCTGGGCGTAACACTTCCTGCCTGCGAGATGCATCACGGGCAGATCTTCGGGATGGCGCGGCTTTTTCGTTACGCCGCCTCGCGTTCGGAAGCCTCCACTTCGTGGGGTTCTTCCCGCCGCTCACCATGCGAGGCGGTGTGAGAGGCCCCCGCAGCCATCGGCACATCCCCGGAAGGAAGCGCCCCATGACGCGACATACCCCTGAACGCCGCACGCCCCGTACGCAGGAGCGGCGCCTCGTCCTGCACCGCACCCACCCCGCCCCCGCGGCGGATCAGGCCGCATCGGCCGGTGCGCCCACGGTCACGCCCCGCGAGGCGACCCGAGACCTCCGAGGAGCAGCATGAAGGGCCTGCACCGGCACGGTCGGCGCCGGCGGACACTGACGATCGGACTGGCCGCCGCGGCGCTGGTGGGGGGTGCCGTGACGCTCCTGCCGAGCTCTGCCGGAGCCGCAACGCCCCTGGGCACGCAGGCGGCGCCCTCGGGCAGGTACTTCGGCACCGCTGTGGCCGCCGGCAGGCTCGGCGACGCGAAGTACACCGCCATCCTGGACCGGGAATTCAACATGATCACCCCGGAGAACGAGATGAAGTGGGACGCCGTCGAGCCGTCCCGCGGCACATTCACCTTCGGCGCGTCCGATCAGATCGTCAACCGTGCCGCGACGCACGGCCAGCGCCTGCGCGGCCACACCGCGGTCTGGCACGCGCAGCTCCCCTCCTGGGTCAGCTCCATCAGCGACGCGAACACCCTGCGCGGGGTGATGAACAACCACATCACCACCCTGATGACCCGCTACAAAGGCAAGATCCACTCCTGGGACGTGGTGAACGAGGCGTTCGCCGACGGGTCGACCCAGCACCGCAGCTCGGTGTTCCAGAACGTGCTGGGCAACGGCTTCATCGAGGAAGCGTTCCGCACCGCCCGGGCGGCCGACTCCTCCGCCAAGCTCTGCTACAACGACTACAACATCGAGAACTGGTCGGACGCCAAGACCCAGGGCGTCTACAACATGGTCAAGGACTTCACGTCCCGTGGCGTGCCGATCGACTGCGTCGGGTTCCAGAGCCACTTCGGCGCCGGCGGTCCCCCGGCGAGCTTCCAGACCACCCTGGCCAACTTCGCCGCCCTGGGCGTCGACGTCCAGATCACCGAGCTGGACATCGCCCAGGCGTCGCCGACCCACTACGCCAACACGGTGAAGTCCTGCCTGGCGGTGGCCCGGTGTACCGGCATCACCGTCTGGGGCATCCGGGACAGCGACTCCTGGCGCAAGGGTGAGAACCCCCTGCTGTTCGACAGCAACGGCAACCCCAAGGCCGCCTACACCGCCGTCGTGAACGCCTTCAAGGCCGCCCCCGGCACCGGCACCGGCACCGGCACGATCAAGGGCGTCGCCTCCGGCCGCTGCATCGACATCAACGGCTCCACCACCGCCAACGGAACCCAGGCGCAGCTGTGGGACTGCCACGGACGGACCAACCAGCGCTGGACCCACACCTCCGGCAAACAGCTGACGGTCTACGGCAAGAAGTGCCTCGCCGCCAAGGACAAGGGCACCGGCAACGGCACCGCGGTGGTCATCGAGGACTGCAACGGCGGCGCCGGCCAGCAGTGGAACATCAAGACCGACGGCACGATCTCCGGCGTCCAGTCCGGGCTGTGCCTCGACGCCGTCGGCGCGGGCACCGCCAACGGCACCAAAATCCAGCTGCACTCCTGCTGGTCCGGCGGCAACCAGAAGTGGACCGGCCCGTCCGGGACGCCGACCCCGACAACTCCCGCGCCGACGGGCACGTGTGCTCTTCCGTCGACCTACCGGTGGACGTCGACGGGTGCGCTGGCGCAGCCGGCGAACGGGTGGGCCTCGCTGAAGGACTTCACCCACGTGACGTACAACGGCAAGCACCTGGTCTACGGCTCGTACTTCTCGGGATCCTCGTACGGCTCCATGATGTCGGGGCCCTTCGCGAACTGGTCGGACATGGCGTCGGCCCGCCAGAGCGGGATGAGCCAGGCCACGGTGGCTCCCACGCTGTTCTACTTCGCGCCCAAGAAGATCTGGGTGCTGGCGTACCAGTGGGGGGCGTGGCCCTTCATCTACCGCACGTCGAGCGACCCGGCCAACCCCGAGGGCTGGTCCGCGCCGCAGCCGCTGTTCACCGGCAGCATCCCCCGCACCGACTCCCCCACCGGCCCGATCGACCAGACACTGATCGCCGACGACAAGAACATGTACCTGTTCTTCGCCGGTGACAACGGCAAGATCTACCGGGCGAGCATGCCGATCGGAAACTTCCCCGGCAACTTCGGCTCCTCCTACACGACGGTCATGAGCGACTCGCCCGACAACCTGTTCGAGGCGCCGCAGGTCTACAAGGTCCAGGGCCAGAACCAGTACCTCATGATCGTCGAAGCCAGGGGCGCGAACCAGGCCCGCTACTTCCGCTCGTTCACGGCCTCCAGCCTGAACGGTCCGTGGACCCCCCAGGCCGCCACCGAGAGCAACCCCTTCGCCGGCAAGGCGAACAGCGGAGCCACCTGGACCAACGACATCAGTCACGGCGACCTGGTGCGCGACAACCCCGACCAGACCATGACCGTCGACCCCTGCAACCTGCGGTTCCTCTACCAGGGCAAGGCGCCCGCGGCAGGCGGCCCCTACGACCGACTGCCCTACCGGCCGGGTCTCCTCACCCTCCAGCGCTGACCTGCCCCGATCCACAGAGCCAAGCAAGGAGCACAACCCCCCATGAAGAACCCCACGAACGGCGGGCGCCGCGGACGCCACCGCCGCCGCTGGACCGGGACCGGACTGCTGCTCGGTGTACCCGCCGTCCTGGTGCCGTACCTCCTGTACGTGCAGGACGACTCGCAGGCCGCGACGGTCGACGCCGGCGCCTACTACCGGCTGGTCTCCGTGCGCAGCGGCAAGGCGCTGGACGTCAACGCCTTCTCCACCGCCGACGGCACCCGCATCCAGCAGTGGACCGACCAGAACACCGCCAACCAGCAGTGGCAGCTGCGGCCCACCGGGGACGGCTACCACGAGTTGGTGAACCGCAACAGCGGCAAGGTGCTGGGCATAGCCGGCGACTCGACCGCCCAGGCGGCCGCCGCCGAGCAGCAGACCGACGGCTCCGCCACCTCGCAGGAATGGCGGATCGACGACGTGAGCGGATCCGACGCCGTCGTCCTCACCTCCCGCAGGAGCGGCCAGGTCCTGGACGTCTCCGGCAGCTCCACGGCCGACGGCGCGGAAGTCATCCAGTACCGCGGCCACGGCGGCACCAACCAGCAGTGGAAGCTGGTCAGGACGACCGGGGCCAAGACGCCCGGGTCCGGACCGTACGCGTGGCGCAACGCCCAGGTGGTGGGCGGCGGCTACGTCACCGGAGTCGTGTTCAACCCCCGCGAGAAGGGCCTGCTGTACGCGCGCACCGACATGGGCGGCGCCTACCGCTGGGACACCGGGGCCGAGCAGTGGATCCCGCTGACCGACTGGATCGGCGAGAAGGACTGGAACCTGCTGGGCATCGACGCGCTGGCCACCGATCCGGTCGACCCCGGCCGGCTCTACCTCGCCACCGGCACCTACACCAACGACTGGGCGGGCAACGGCGCGATCCTCCGCTCCACGGACCGCGGCCGCACCTTCCAGCGCACCGACCTGCCCTTCAAGCTGGGCGGCAACGAGGACGGCCGCGGAGCGGGCGAACGGCTGGCGGTCAACCCCGCGGACAACGGCACCCTGCTGCTGGGCACGCGCAAGAACGGCCTGTGGCGCAGCACCGACCACGGCGCGACCTGGAGCCAGGTCCCCTCGTTCCCCGTCAAGGACGGGGCGGGCAGCGGCGCGGGCATCTCCTTCGTGACGTACGGCCCGGCCGGCAGCAAGACGGTCTACGTCGGCGTCGCCGACAAGACCACCTCCCTCTACCGCTCCACCGACGGCGGCAGCACGTGGCAGGCCGTCCCCGGACAGCCCACCGGACAGATGCCCCAGCACGGCGTGCTCTCCGGCGACGGCTCGCTGTACCTGACGTACACCAACGCCCTTGGCCCCAACGGCGTGACGGGGGGCTCGGTCTGGAAGCACACGCCGGCAGGCGGAACGTGGAAGAACGTCTCCCCTTCCCAGGGCACCTACGGGTTCTCCGGTCTGGCCGTCGACCCGCGCAAGCCCTCCACGGTGATGGTCACCACCCTCGACCGCTGGTGGCCGGAGGACGAGATCTACCGGACGACCGATGGCGGCACGACGTGGAAGGCGCTGGCCGCCACGTCGGTGCGGGACGCCTCCGCCGCTCCGTACGTGGGCACCGGCACCGGGCACTGGATGACCGCCCTGGCCATCGACCCCTTCGACTCCGGCCACGTGCTGTACGGCACCGGCAGCGGCATCCTGCGCAGCAAGGACGCCAACGCCTCCGACAGCGGCGGCACCAGCCACTGGAGCGTGGGCGCCCGCGGGCTGGAAGAGACCGCCGTGCTGGACGCGATCGCGCCGCCCGGCGGCGCCCACGTCGTCACGGCCCTGGGCGACCTGGGCGGATTCCGCCACGACTCCCTGACCGAGGTGCCCTCCGGGCGGCTGACGAACCCGATGATGGCCAACAGCACATCCATCGACTTCGCCCAGTCCAACCCCTCGATGATGGTCCGCGTCGGCCGGGGCGGCGCGCAGGACGGTGCCTACTCCGCCGACGGCGGCCGCAGCTGGAAGGGCTTCGCGTCCGAGCCGGTGGCCGGCGCCGACAGCGGCCGGGTGGCGCTCTCCGCCGACGGCTCGGCCATCGTCTGGACGCAGACCGGCCAGGCCCCGTACCGCTCGACCGACAAGGGAGCGAGCTGGTCGAAGGTCAACGGCCTGGGCACCAACGCCGTCGTCGTCGCCGACCGCTCCTCGGCCGGGACGTTCTACTCCCTGGCCGGCGGCACCCTGTACGCCAGCACCGACGGCGGGGCGACCTTCAGCGCCCGGGCCACGGGCCTGCCCGCCGACGGCCGGCTGGAGGCGGTCCCCGGAGCCGCGGGCGACCTGTGGATCGCCGGCGGCGGCCAGGGGCTGCTGCACTCCACCGACGGCGGCCGCACCTTCACCCGGCTCGCCCCGGTGAAGTCGGCCTCCGCCGTCGGCTTCGGCAAGGCCGCACCGGGCGCCTCCTACCAGGCCCTGTACCTGATCGGCACCGTCAAGGACGTCACCGGCGTCTTCCGCTCCACCGACAAGGGCGCCACCTGGCTCCGCGTCAACGACGACGCCCACCAGTGGGGCGGCATCGGCGGCACCGGCGTCATCACCGGCGACCCCGACGCCTTCGGGCGCGTGTACGTCGGAACCAACGGCCGCGGCCTGCAGTACGGCGATCCCTCCTGACCCGACAACCGGGCGGGGGGGGAGGGGGGGGGGGGGGGGGGCCCCCCCCCCCCCCCCCCGGGGGGGGGGGGGGGGGGCCTTCCCGGTCTGTTGTCTGTTTTTCTCCCCCAAAAACCCCCCCACCCCCAAAAGGCCAGCGGGC
>NZ_JBWKLE010000022.1:0-101916 GCF_056430495.1 Streptomyces sp. NPDC045967
CGGGGGGGCCCCCCCCCAAACCCCCCCCCCCCCCCCCCCCCCCCCCCCCCCCCCCCCCCTCCCCCCCCTCTCCCCCCCCCCCCCCCCCCCCCCCCCCCCCCCCCCCCCCCCCCCCCCCCCCCCCCCCCCCCCCCCCCCCCCCCCGCGTCCGTGAGCACCGCCCCCACGGCCAACCCGCCCGCGGACAGCGCCTCGTGGGCGAGCGCCAGGCAGCGGCGCACCGCCTCCGGCGTCCGCTCCCGCACCTGGGTGAATTCCTGTTCCCCCTCCGTCATCGCCGCATTATCGTGACCGCCATGGAGATCCGCCGGGCCCGCACCGCCGCCGAGCTCGCCGCGGCCGAGCACCTCTTCGACGGGCCCGCCCGCGCGGACTGGTCCGAGCGCTTCCTGGCCGCTCCGGGGCACGTGCTGCTCATCGCCCACGTGGACGGCGTACCCGCCGGGATGGTCTCCGGCGTGGAGATGACCCACCCCGACAAGGGCACCGAGATGTGCCTGTACGAACTTTCCGTGGACGAGGGCCACCGCCGCCGCGGCATCGGCCGCGCACTGACCCTCGCCCTCGCCGAGGAGGCCAGGGCCCGCGGCTGCTACGGCATGTGGGTGGGGGTGGACACGGACAACGAGGCGGCCCTCGCCACCTACGCCGCCGCCGGAGCCCGCGACGAGGGCGTCTTCACGATGCGCGGCTGGCCCTTCACCCCGTAGGAGCCCCAGTCCCCGCCGCCGCGCCCGAGCCCGACACCGCGGGCCCACGCCGGCCCCGCGCCGGCCACCGCCGCCCGTCACCGCCGACCCCCCGCCCGTCACCGCAGGCCGTCGCCGACGCCCCTCGCCCGCGCGGCGGCGTGTCGTGCGGCCAGTCGGCGCACCCTCCGCGCGCCTCCGCCGGCCGTCGCCGAGCATCGGCCACATGACCGCTTTCGCCGCCCTCCTGCCCGCCGCCACCCTCCTCGCGACAGCCACCGCGGCCACCGCCCTGCCACCGCGCTCCGACGCCGCGCCGGCCGGAACCGCCCCCTACGTCGTCGTCCTGAAGGGCGCCCCGCAGGACACCGCCCCCCGCCTGCCCGCCCGCGCCCTGGCCCTGGCCGCCGAAGCGGCCGCCGCCGGCGACGACGTGGGGACCGTCTACGACACCGTGCTGGACGGGTTCGCCGTCCGCACCACCGCCGGCCGCGCGGCCGCCCTCGCCGCCGACCCGCGGGTCGCCTCGGTGGAACCGGACGCGGAGTTCCACACCACCGACACCCAGCCGCGCGCCCCCTGGCCGCTGGACCGGATCGACCAGCGCGAGCTGCCGCTCGACGGCTCGTACACCTACCCGGCCTCGGGCGAGGGCGTCAACGTCTACGTGATCGACACCGGGATCAACACCCGCCACCAGGAGTTCGGCGGCCGTGCGCGGGCCGGTTTCAACGGGCTGCTCCTCCAGCGCTCCGGCGACTGCAACGGCCACGGCACGCACGTCGCGGGCATCGTCGGCGGCAAGACGTACGGGGTCGCGAAGGGGGTCTCCCTCATCTCGGTGAAGGTGGCCGACTGCCGTGGTTCCGCGCGGCTTTCGGCCATGGTCGGCGGCATCGAGTGGATGGTGAAGCACGCCGCCCGGTCCCCCGCCACCCCGGCGGTCGCGAACATGAGCCTGGGCGGAACCCGCAGCCGCGCCCTGGAGAAGGCGGTCGCCCGGGCCGTCGCCTCCGGGGTGACCTTCGTCGTGGCCGCCGGGAACGACGGCCGGGACGCCTGCGCCGGATCCCCGGCCTCCGTACGGCAGGCCGTCACGGTCGCCGCGACCGACGCCGGGGACCGGCGCGCGCGGTTCTCCAACCACGGCCGCTGCGTGGACCTCTCGGCGCCCGGCGTGTCCGTCGTCTCCGCGTGGAAGGGCTCCCCCACCGCCACGGCGCGCTCCTCCGGGACCTCCATGGCCGCGCCGCACGTGGCCGGAGCGGCGGCGCTGATCCGCGCCGCCGACACGGCGAAGACACCTGCGCAGGTGGCCGCGGCGCTGACGGGCGGCGCCGTGCCGGGCCGGATCACCGGGCTCCCGGCAGGCACCCCCGACCTCCTGCTCCACACCCCCATCGCGAACTGACGGGCTCACCGGCCAGTCGGTATCCGCCGGGCCATCAGACCTGCCCTGATGGCACATCGATGTGTGTGTGCTTCGGGGGAAAACAAGTCATTGACTTCTCATCACGGCGACGCGTCAATGTCGGCCACCGCACCGGCTCGGCCTCCCCCACACAGCGGGTGGGGGGAGGGTTCGTCATGACGAAGGAGTCGCGACCCAGTGAGTACGAGAACGCTTCGACGAAGAGTACTGGCCGGGGCCGGAGCCCTCTCCCTGGCCCTGACGGGCGGTGTGGTCGGCCTGACCGGCTCCGCGCAGGCCGCGACCAGGACCACCCCGGTGTACGTGAAGTGCGATGCCCCGGCTCCGCAGCCCGACGCCGAGGGCCTCCAGGACTACACCGTCACACTGCCGGACGGCGCCAAGGCAGGCGACACCGTGCCGATCTCGATCGACCCCGGCCTGACCCCGGTCGTGCCGATGTTCACCATCGAGACCGTCAACACCACCAAGGCCAGACTGCTCGTCGACGGCGTCGCCCAGACCGTCACGAGCCCGCCCGTGCCGAGCAAGCAGACGGCGGGCCAGAAGGCGGACCCGCCCGCGTTCGAGGGCACCGTCACGATCCCGGACGGCACCGAGGGCCGGACCATCGACATCACCATCGACCAGGTGATCACGGACGCCGACCTCGGCGGCACCGTGTACACCACGACCTGCACCCCCGACCCGCGCCCCAGCGGCTCCGTCGGCTCGGTCGCCGTCGCGGCCCTGCCCAAGGACCCGGTCACCACCCGGCTGATCCCCAACAGCGGCAAGGCGGGCACCAAGGTCGCCGTCACCGGCGCCAACTTCGCCCCCGGCGCGGTCACCTGCTCCGCGCTCCTCGCGGGCGCTCCGACCGGGGACACCGGCACGGGCTCGGCGGCCGCGGGCGGCGCCGCCACCTGTGAGGTCACGGTCACCAAGAAGGCCGACCAGATCAGGATCGACGGCTCGGCCGCCCCGTACAAGGACTTCGTCTTCCTCGAGGACCAGCCCGGGGTGAGGAACCCGGTCGACGTCGAGGTGCTGCCCGGTCCGCTGGCCATCGGCCCGCAGGGCGGCAACCCGGCCGTCAGCTTCGGCAAGGTCACCATCAACGGCAAGCCCCAGTCGGTCGCCGGCCAGTTCACGGCGATGACCGTCCAGGACTTCCGCGGCGGCAGCCTCGGCTGGGACGTCACGGCGACCCGTACTCCGTTCCTGAACGAGACGACCGGCCACTCGATGCCGAAGGCGCAGATCGGCATTCAGCCCACCTGCGCCGTCACCAACGCCGACAGCCCGAGCACCTGCACCGCCGGTGCGCCCGGGGCGATCTCCGGGACCCCGATGAAGGTGGCCTCGCAGGCCGCCGGCGGGGAGGAGCTGACGGGGGGCGAGTTCGCCGTCGGCGGCGCGGGGATGATCCAGCTCCCGTCGTTCATGTTCGCCGACACCTACCAGTCGGTGGTCACCTTCTCCATCGCCTGACCCGGCCCGACCGGTCGGGCCGTCGGTCCGGCCGGTCGACCGGCCCTGGGTGGTGCGGTGCTCCGCGCAGGAGGCCGTGCCACCTCCCCCTTCCGCGCCGACTGGAGACGCCGCCATGCGCACCCCTGCCTGCTCCTCCCCGTACGGTCTGCTCGCCGGCCTGCTGCTGCTGGGCGCGGCCCTGCTCCCGGCCGTCCCCGCGACGGCGGCGGACAACGGCACCTGGGGGGTCTTCCCCACGCCGGCGGCGGGTGCGGCCATGACGGACCGCCCGTACTTCTTCCACCAGGGCGCGGCCGGCGCCACCGTGCGGGACAGCGCGACGATCCTGAACTCCTCGGAGCGGGACCTGACGTTCCGGGTCTTCGCCACCGACGCCGTGAACACCCCGGTGGACGGCGCCTTCGCGCTGCTGCCGGTGGAGAGCGAGCCCGCGGACGTCGGCGCGTGGGTCGCGCTGCCGCCGGAGACGGCGACGACGGTGACGGTGCCGGCCAGGGGCCGCAAGGACATCCCGTTCACGGTGACGGTCCCGGCGGACGCGACGCCCGGGGACCACGTCGGCGGGATCGTGGCGCTGAACACGGCCGTGGAGGGGGTGCGCGAGGACGGCAGGGTGCAGGTCGGGGTGAAGCGCTCGGTGGGGGCCCGGCTGTACTTCCGCGTGCCGGGACCGCTGACACCGGGCCTGAGCGTGGAGGACGTGCGGGTCAGCCGCTCGGCGCCGCTGCTGCCCTGGGTCGGTGACGCCCGTGCCACGGTGTCGTACGCCCTGGTCAACCGGGGCAACACGGTCGTCGAGCCGGAGGTGGCGCTGTCCGCCGAGGGCTTGTTCGGGCGCGAGGTGTTCAGCCGCCCGTCCCGGGCGCTGAAGCTCGCGCTCCTGCCCGGTCAGCGCGTCGAGTTGACGCAGCCGTGGCCGGACGCCCCCCAGCTGGACCGGGTGACGGTCACGGTCACGGCCGGCGCCGCCGCCCACCCGGACCTCGCAGCGCGCGCGTCGACGGATTTCGTCGCCGTCCCGTGGCCCGCCGCGGGCGCGGCCCTGGTGCCGGCGGGCTCGGCCCTCGCCGGCTGGGTCCTGCGCCGGCGCCGGGCCGCCGCCGGCGGCCGTCCGCGGCCTGCTCCCGACCTGGCCCGCGCCGGCTGACGCCCGCCGGCACGGCGGAGCCCCCGGCCGGTGAGGGTGGGCCGGGGGCTGCCGCGTTCCGGGGGTGCGGTCAGGCGTCAGTGGTTGCGGGGGAAGCCCAGGTCCACGCCCGCCGGGGCGTCGGCGGGGTCCGGCCAGCGGGTCGTGACGACCTTGCCGCGGGTGTAGAAGTGGATGCCGTCGGTGCCGTAGATGTGGTGGTCGCCGAAGAGCGAGTCCTTCCAGCCGCCGAAGGAGTGGTAGCCCACCGGCACCGGGATCGGGACGTTGACGCCGACCATGCCCGCCTGGATCTCCAACTGGAAGCGGCGGGCCGCCCCGCCGTCGCGGGTGAAGATCGCCGTGCCGTTGCCGAACGGCGAGGCGTTGATGAGCGCCACGCCCTCCTCGTAGGTCTCCGCGCGCAGCACGCAGAGCACCGGTCCGAAGATCTCGTCGCGGTAGGCGTCGGAGTCCGTCTTGACGTTGTCGAGCAGGGACAGGCCGATCCAGTGGCCGTTCTCCTTGCCCTCGACGGTGTAACCGGTACCGTCCAGGACCACGTCCGCGCCCTGGGCGGCCGCGCCCTCGACGTAGGAGGCGACCTTGTCGCGGTGGGCGGCCGTGATCAGCGGTCCCATCTCGGAGTCCGGGTCGTTGCCGGGGCCGATCTTGATCTTCTCGGCGCGCTCGCGGATCTTCTCCACCAGGGTGTCCGCGATGGAGCCGACCGCCACGACGGCGGAGATCGCCATGCAGCGCTCACCGGCCGAACCGTAGGCGGCGGAGACCGCCGCGTCGGCGGCCGCGTCCAGGTCTGCGTCGGGGAGCACCAGCATGTGGTTCTTGGCGCCGCCCAGCGCCTGCACGCGCTTGCCGTGGGCGGAGGCGGTGGTGTGGATGTGGCGGGCGATCGGGGTCGAGCCCACGAAGGAGACGGCCGCGATGTCGGGGTGGGCCAGCAGGGCGTCCACCGCGACCTTGTCGCCGTGCACCACGTTGAGCACGCCCGCCGGCAGGCCGGCCTCGCCCATCAGCTCGGCCAGCTTGTTGGCCGCGGAGGGGTCCTTCTCGCTCGGCTTGAGGATGAAGGTGTTGCCGCAGGCCACGGCCAGCGGGAACATCCACATCGGCACCATCGCCGGGAAGTTGAAGGGGGTGATGCCCGCGACCACGCCCAGCGGCTGGCGGATCGAGGAGACGTCCACCCGGTTCGACACGGACGTGGACAGCTCGCCCTTGAGCTGGGTGGTGATCCCGCAGGCCAGCTCGACGATCTCCAGGCCGCGGGCGACCTCGCCCAGCGCGTCGGAGTGCACCTTGCCGTGCTCGGCGGTGATCAGCTCGGCGATGGCGTCGCGGTGGGCGTCCAGCAGGGCTCGGTAGGCGAACAGGACCTTCGTACGGGCGGCCAGCGAGGACTGGCCCCAGGTCTGGAACGCCTCCTTCGCGACCTGCACCGCCGCGTCGACCTCCTCGGCGGAGGCGAGCGCGACCCGCGTGGTGACCTCACCGGTGGCCGGGTCGGTGACCGGGCCGTAGCTGCCCGACGCGCCCTCGACGGTCTTGCCACCGATCCAGTGGTTGACGGTCTTCATGTGCCTTGCTCCTTCACAGATGGCGACGTCGCTGCGCGGCTTGCCGGTCGTACTCTTCACGGGCCCGGACCGCCGCCTCGCGGGTCGCGGTCTCGGCCACAGGAACATCCCACCACGCCTGTGCGGGGGGTGGGCCCGACACAGTGTCGGGCGTTCGGGTCTGTGTGTAGACACATGTGGGACGGGTCGCGCGGCGGGCCTCGGCGAGGGCTTCGCGCAGGTCACGGACGGTGCGGGCGCGGATCACGGCCATTCCGAGGGAGGCCGCGTTGGCCGCGAGGTCCACCGGGAGGGGCTCCCCGGTGTATGCGCCGTCGGGCCCCCGGAAGCGGTAGCCGGTGGCGAAGCCCTCGCCGCCCACCGCCCCCGACAGGCCGCCGATGGAGGCGTAGCCGTGGTTGTCGAGGATCACGAGCCGGAACGGAACGCCCTCCTGGACGGCCGTGGCGATCTCGGTCGGGTTCATCAGGTACGTGCCGTCCCCGACCAGCGCCCAGACCGGCCGGCCGGGTGCGGCGAGGGCGACGCCGATCGCGGCCGGGATCTCGTAGCCCATGCAGGAGTAGCCGTACTCGACGTGGTACTGGTCGGCCGAGCGGGCCCGCCACAGCTTGTGCAGGTCGCCGGGGAGCGAGCCGGCCGCGTTGATCAGGATGTCGGTGCCGTCCACGAGGGCGTCGAGCAGTCCGAGGACCTGGGCCTGGGTGGGCGGGAGGTCTTCGTCGGTGGTGGCGAAGGCGAGGTCGACGCGGGACTCCCAGTCCGCCTTCCGCTGCCGGTACGCCGTCTCGTAGGCCGGGTCCACCCGGTGGCCGGCGAGGGCCGCCCCGAGGTCGTCGAGCCCTTCGCGGGCGTCGGCGACCAGCGGCCGGGCGGCCAGTTTGTGGGCGTCGTACGGGTCGAGGTTGAGGCCGATGAACCGGACGGTCGGGTTCCGGAAAAGGGTCGCGGAGGCGGTGGTGAAGTCGGTCAGCCGGGTGCCGGCGGCGAGGACCAGGTCGGCCTCCCGGGCCAGCTCGTCGGCGGTCGCCGTCCCGGTGTGCCCGATCCCTCCGACGTCCGCGGGGTGGTCGTACGGAAGCACCCCCTTGCCCGCCTGGGTCGAGGCCACCGGGATCCCGGTGGCCTCGGCGAACCGCGCCAGCGCCTCGGAGGCTTCGCTGTGCCGGATGCCGCCCCCGGCGACGATCAGGGGGCGGGAGGCCGAGCGTACGGCCCGGGCCGCCGCGGCCAGCTCGGCGCGGTCCGGCCGGGGCCGGCGCACGCCCCACACGCGCTCGGCGAAGAACTCCTCGGGCCAGTCGAACGCCTCCGCCTGCACGTCCTGCGGCAGCGCGAGGGTGACGGCCCCCGTCTGGACGGGGTCGGTGAGGACGCGCACGGCCTGGAGGGCGGCGGGGACGAGGGCCTCGGGGCGGGTGATCCGGTCGAAGTGGCGTGAGACGGGCCGCAGCGCGTCGTTGACGGAGAGGTCGCCCGCGTACGGGACCTCCAGCTGCTGCAGGACGGGGTCGGCGGGGCGGGTGGCGAAGGTGTCGCCGGGCAGCAGGAGCACCGGGATCCGGTTGATCGTGGCGAGGGCCGCACCGGTGACGAGGTTGGTGGCGCCGGGGCCGATGGAGGTGGTCACGGCGTGCGCGGAGAGCCGCCCGCTCTGGCGGGCGTAGCCGACGGCGGCGTGCACCATGGCCTGCTCGTTGCGGCCCTGCAGGAAGGGCATGGAGCCGGGACCGGTCTCCAGCAGGGCCTGGCCGATGCCCGCCACGTTGCCGTGGCCGAAGATCCCCCAGGTGGCCGCGATGAGCCGGTGGCGCCGGCCGTCGCGTTCGGTGTACTGGCGGGAGAGGAAGGCGACGAGGGCCTGGGCGACGGTGAGTCTCATCGGGGCGCCTCCGTCTGCGGGTCCTGCGGGACGTGTGGGGGCTTCACAGCCTGCGCGGCCTGCGCGGCCTGTGCCTGCGGGTAGGGCAGCCGGGGGTCGATCGCCTGCCCCGGCCAGGTGTCGCGGATCCAGCCGTGGTCGGGGTGGTCCCGGATCAGCCACGCGCGGGTGGGGTCCGGGCCGGCCATCACGTTCAGGTAGTACATGTCGTGCCCCGGCGCGGCGATGGAGGGGCCGTGCCAGCCGTCCGGGATCAGGACGGCGTCGCCGGTCCGCACCTCGGCGAGGACGTCGGTCCTGCCGGCCGGGGAGGGCGAGACCCGCTGGTAGCCGAGGCCGGGGGTGTCCCCGTGCGGGGCGATCTCGAAGTAGTAGATCTCCTCGAGCCGGGACTCCTCGCCGGGGTGGTGCTCGTCGTGCTTGTGGGGCGGGTAGGAGGACCAGTTCCCGCCGGGGGTGAGCACCTCGACGGCGATGAGCCGGTCGCACGCGAAGCCGGCCGGGCCGGCGGCGGCGAAGTTGTTGACCTGGCGGGAGCACTGCCCGGCGCCGCGGAGCTCGACGGGGACCTCCGCGGCCGGGCCGTACCGGGCCGGCAGGACGGTCTCGCACCGGGCCCCCGCCAGGGCGAAGCGGCCGCCGGCGGCCGAGGTGACCTCGGCCCGGCCGTCGCGCGGCACGTAGGCGAAATCGGTGGCGGAGTCGAACACCCCGCTCCTCCCCCGCAGTTCGAAGACCAGCGGTCCGCCGCCCCCGTCCGGGGCGGAGCCGTCGAGGCGGACCGTACCGGCGCCCGCGAGCGGCAGGACGATCCACTCCGCATCACCGCAGGCGTGCGCGTACACCTCGCCCGGCTCCAGGTCGAGCACGGTCAGCCGCGTCCACTCCATTCCCCACTCAGACACCACCGGCACGCCCGGCCACCTCCTCGACCTCGTCGGCGAACGGCATGGCGGACGCGCACGCGAGGCGCGAGGCCACGATCGCCCCGGCGGCGTTCGCGTACCGCATGACCGCCGCCAGGTCCCACCCGGCGAGCAGCCCGTGGCACAGGGCGCCGCCGAACGCGTCCCCGGCCCCTAGTCCGTTGACCACCCGGACGGGGACCGGCGGGACCTCGGCCACCGTCCCGTCGCGGTGGACCGCCAGCACGCCCTGCGGACCGCGCTTGACCACCGCGAGTTCCACCCCGGCGGCGAGCAGCGCCCGGGCCGCCGCGTAGGGCTCGGACTCGCCGGTGGCGATCTCGCACTCCTCGGCGTTGCCGATGGCCACCGTCGCCAGGGCCAGCGCCCGCTCGTAGGACGGGCCGGGTTCCTCCCGCCACAGCACCGGCCGCCAGTCCAGGTCGAAGACGGTGGTCCCGGCCTTCGCGCGCGCCCGCAGGGCGGCCAGCGTGGCCGTGCGGCTCGGCTCCTCGCTCAGGCCGGTGCCCGTCATCCAGAACACCCGCGCCCGCCGGATCGCGTCCAGGTCCAGCTCGTCCTCGGCGATCTCCAGGTCGGGGGCCTTGGGCAGCCGGTAGAAGTACAGGGGGAAGCGGTCGGGCGGGAACATCTCGCAGAAGGTGACCGGGGTGGGGCGGCCGGCGACCTCGGCCACCCAGCGCTCGTCCACCCCGAACCCCCGCAGCTCCGTGCGGAGATAGCTGCCGAACGGATCCGCGCCGGTGCGGCTGATCAGCGCCGTGCGCCGGCCGAGGCGGGCGGCCGCCACGGCCACGTTCGCGGCGGAGCCGCCCAGGAACCTGCCGAAGGTGTCCGCCTCCGCCAGTGGTACCCCCGTGCGCAGCGGGTAGAGATCCACCCCGAGCCGCCCCATCGTGATCACGTCGAACGCCGGCCCGTCCCCGCTCACCCTCGGTCCTCCCGCTGGTCCCACCGTCTTCACCGTCCCTACGAGCCTCGCACCCTAAGGTGGCCGCCATGACCTCCTCCCCGCCCGCGTTGACCCGTATCCGCGTCGGTTCGGCTCCGGACTCCTGGGGTGTCTGGTTTCCCGACGACCCCGCACAGACCCCCTGGGAGCGGTTCCTCGACGAGGTCGCCGACGCCGGGTACGCCTGGATCGAGCTCGGCCCCTACGGCTACCTGCCCACGGATCCCGCCCGACTCACCGAGGAAACGGCCCGGCGCGGGCTGCGGGTGTCGGCGGGCACCGTCTTCACCGGACTCCATCACGGTCCCGCCGTGTGGGAGGACACCTGGGAGCACGTGTCGCGGATCGCGGCGCTCACCCAGGCGATGGGGGCCGCGCATCTCGTCGTCATCCCGTCCTTCTGGCGGGACGACAAGACCGGCAAGGTCCTGGAGGACCGCACCCTGACGCCCGGGCAATGGCGTGAACTGGCCGCCCAGACCGAGCGGCTGGGCCGGGAGGTGCGCGACCGGTACGGGCTGCGCATCGTGGTCCACCCGCACGCCGACACCCACATCGACACCCCGGAGAACGTGGCGCGGTTCCTGGACGCCACCGACCCCGCCCTCGTCTCGCTCTGCCTGGACACCGGCCACTACGCCTACTGCGGCGGCGACAGCGTGCAGGCGATCGAGACCTTCGCCGAGCGGATCGGCTACCTGCACCTGAAGCAGGTGGACCCGCGGATCCTCGCCGAAGTGGTCGCGGAGCGGCTGCCGTTCGGGCCGGCCGTGGCGCGCGGGGTGATGTGCGAACCGCCGGCGGGGGTGCCGGCCCTGGAGCCGGTGCTGGCGGCGGCCCAGCGCCTGGACGTGGACCTGTTCGCCATCGTGGAACAGGACATGTACCCCTGCGACCCCGACCGTCCGCTCCCGGTCGCCCGGCGCACCCGCGCCTACCTGCGCTCCTGTGGCGCCCGCTGAACTCCTGGAAGGAATCACGACATGAGCCGCACGCTCGGCATCGCGGTCATCGGTACGGGGAAGATGGGCGCCGACCACGTCCGCCGGATCGGACGGACGGTCGGCGGGGCCCGGGTGGTGGCGGTGGCCGACCCGGACGGGGACCGGGTCAAGGAGGTCGCGGGCGGCCTGGAGGGCGCCGTCGCGCACACCGATCCGGCGGCCGCGATAGCCGTGCCCGGGGTGGAGGCCGTGCTCGTCGCCTCCCCCGGGCCGGCCCACGAGGAGGCGATCGGGAAGGCGCTGGAGCGGGGGCTGCCGGTGCTGTGCGAGAAGCCGCTGACCCCTGATCCGGCGGGCGCCCTGCGGATCATGGAGGCCGAGCGGCGGCTGGGCCGGCGCCTGGTGCAGGTGGGTTTCATGCGCCGGTTCGACGCCGAGTACGAACGGCTGAAGGAGCTGCTCGACGCGGGCGGGATCGGCCGGCCGCTCTTCCTGCACTGCCGGCACCGCAACGTCTCCTCGCCGTCCTTCTTCACCAGCGACATGCTGATCAGCGACTCCGTGGTGCACGAGGTGGACGCGGCCCGCTGGCTGCTGGGACAGGAGGTCACGGCGGTGACCGTGCTCTCCCCCACCCCCACCTCGGCGGCTCCAAAGGGGCTGCGTGATCCCCGGCTGGTGCTGCTGGAGACCTCGGGCGGGGCCGTCGTGGACGTGGAGGTCTTCGTCAACTGCGGCTTCGGCTACCAGGTGACGTGCGAGGCGGTCGGGGAGTCCGGCAGCGCCCGGATCGGTGACGGCCAGGCGATGGTGGTGCAGTCGGCGGGCCGGTGGGGCGGTGAGATCGACCAGGACTTCACGGTGCGCTTCGCCGACGCCTACGACCGGCAGCTGCGCCGCTGGGTGGCGGCGGCCGCGCGGGGCGGGGTGGCCGGGCCGGACGCCTGGGACGGCTATGCGGCGGCCGCCGTGTCCGAGGCGGCCCTCACGGCGGCCCGCACCGGCGTGCGCACCCCGGTGACCCTGGCGCCCCGGCCCGCCCTCTACCGCTGACGGACGGCTGGACCGGCCGGACCGGCTGGACCCACCGGACCCGTATGCCCCGACTGTCACAGGGGTCTCCCTGGTGTCACACATGTCCGCGTTACGCGGGTTTTCCGTCACAGGCATTCGACAGCCCCTCCCCCGGCCTCACCCCGCGTCGTTCCCCGGGCACCAACCGAGTGATCGTCGTGTCCACGCGCCGGTTCCCCCGACGGCCTTCCGGCCGGCCCTGCGACGTGGACAAGGAGGTGCGTCATGAGCGACCGGCAGCTGTGGTCCTACAAAGAGATCGCCGCCCACATCCGGGTCCAGCCCGACACGGTGCGCTCCTACCGGAAGCACGGGCTGCTTCCCCCACCGGACCACGTGGAGGGCGGCAAGCCCTACTGGTACGCCGATACGATCCGCGCCTGGGTGGCCCGGCGTCCCGGCAACCGGGGGCGCCGCGAGGACTGACCCGTCGCAGGGCGCCGAACGGGGCAGCCCTCACCCGAGGTCGCCGGGTGCTCCCTATGGGCTGTTTCCGTACGCTTCATCCTGACCGGACATCCCGAACGGACGGGCGCGGACACTCGCTTCCATACCCCCTAGGGGTATAGTCTTCCCGTATCGGGAAGACGGTTCAGTCATGCGCCGCCTTGCCGGTGACCGCACACGCCCCTGAAGAGGAGAACGACATGAGCGCCGAGACGGACACCGCGACCACCACCGTCTACCGGGTGACGGGCATGACCTGCGGGCACTGCGAGGGCGCGGTGACCGCCGAGCTCTCCGCGCTGCCGGGCGTCAGCTCGGTCAAGGCCGTCGCCGCGACCGGCGAGGTCACCGTGGCCTCCGCCGCTCCGCTGGCCGACGAGGACGTACGCGCCGCCGTGGACGAGGCGGGCTACGGGTTCGCCGGCCGGGCCTGAACCCGCCCCTCCCTTCGGCAGCACCCGAGCCGGGGTGTGCCGGCCAGCTCATACTGGTTCCCGTACACCCCGGCCACCCCCCTGGAGCCGGAACATGACCAGCACAGTGCACGACGGACCCGTCACGGCGGTCGAACTCTCGATCGGCGGAATGACCTGCGCCTCCTGCGCGGCCCGCATCGAGAAGAAGCTGAACCGGATGGACGGGGTCAGCGCCACGGTGAACTACGCCACCGAGAAGGCGAAGATCTCCTACGCGGCGGACGTCCGGGTCGCCGATCTCATCGCGACCGTGGTGAAGACCGGCTACACCGCCGAGGAACCCCCGCCGCCGGAGCCGGAACCCCGGCCCGGTGCGGAGCGCGGCGCGGCGGACGACCCGCAGGCGCCGGCGGGAGACCCGGTCCTGGCCGCGCTGCGCCGGCGCCTGCTCGTGTCCGCCGCCCTGGCCCTGCCCGTCGTCCTGCTCTCCATGGTCCCGGCCCTGCAGTTCGACAACTGGCAGTGGCTCTCGCTGACCCTCGCCGCGCCGGTCGCGGTCTGGGGCGCCCTGCCCTTCCACCGGGCCGCCTGGACCAACGCCCGGCACGGCGCCGCCACCATGGACACCCTGGTCTCGGTCGGCACCCTCGCCGCGTTCACCTGGTCCCTGTGGGCCCTGTTCTTCGGCCACGCGGGCATGCCCGGCATGCGGCACGGCTTCGACCTGACCATCTCCCGCACGGACGGCTCCTCCGCCCTCTACCTGGAGGTCGCGGCCGGCGTCGTCACCTTCATCCTGCTCGGCCGCTATCTGGAGGCCCGCTCCAGGCGGAAGGCCGGTGCGGCCCTGAAGGCCCTGCTCGAACTGGGCGCCAAGGACGTGGCCGTGCTGCGCGGGGGCCGGGAGGTCCGCGTGCCGGTGGGCACGCTGGTGGTCGGCGACCGGTTCGTCGTCCGCCCGGGCGAGAAGATCGCCACCGACGGCACGGTCGTCGAGGGCAGCTCCGCGGTCGACGCCTCCCTGCTCACCGGCGAGTCCGCACCCGTCGAGGTCTCCGTCGGCGACAGCGTCACCGGCGCCACCGTCAACGCCGCCGGGCGGCTCGTCGTCGCCGCCACCCGCATCGGCTCCGACACCCAGCTCGCCCGGATGGCCCGCCTGGTCGAGGACGCGCAGAACGGCAAGGCCGAGGTCCAGCGCCTCGCCGACCGGATCTCCGCGGTCTTCGTGCCCGTGGTCCTGCTGCTCGCGCTCGGCACCTGGCTCACCTGGCTGCTGCTCACCGACGACCCCACCGCCGCCTTCACCGCCGCCGTGGCCGTGCTGATCATCGCCTGCCCGTGCGCCCTGGGCCTGGCCACCCCGACCGCCCTGATGGTGGGCACCGGCCGCGGCGCCCAGCTCGGCATCCTGATCAAGGGGCCGGAGGTGCTGGAGTCCACCCGCCGCGTCGACACCGTCGTCCTGGACAAGACCGGGACGGTCACCACCGGGCGGATGACGCTGATCGGCGTGCACGCGGCCGACGGGGTCGACGAAAGGGAACTGCTGCGCCTCGCGGGCTCCCTCGAGCACGCCTCGGAGCACCCGATCGCCCGCGCCATCGCCGCCGGGGCGGCCGCGCGGACGGGTGAGCCGCCCGTTCCCGAGGGGTTCGAGAACCTCGCCGGGCTCGGCGTCCAGGGCGTGGTCGACGGGCACGCCGTCCTGGTCGGCCGCGCGCGGCTGCTGGCCGACCGGTCGATCCCCCTGCCCGAACCGCTGGAGCGGGCCAAGGCCGAGGCCGAGACCGCGGGCAGCACGGCCGTCCTCGTGGCCTGGGACGGCGCCGCCCGCGGGGTGCTGACGGTGGCCGACGCGGTCAAGGAGACCAGCGCCGAGGCGGTCGCCCGGCTGCGGGCGCTCGGTCTCACCCCGGTCCTGCTGACGGGCGACAACAGGGCCGTCGCCGAGACGGTGGCCCGGGAGGTCGGGATCGAGGAGGTCATCGCCGAGGTGCTTCCGCAGGACAAGGTGGACGTCGTACGCCGCCTCCAGGCGCAGGGCCGTACGGTCGCGATGGTGGGCGACGGGGTCAACGACGCGGCCGCGCTCGCCCAGGCCGACCTGGGCCTGGCCATGGGCACGGGGACGGACGCCGCCATCGAAGCGGGCGACCTGACGCTCGTGCGGGGGGACCTGCGGGTCGCGGCGGACGCGATCCGGCTCTCCCGCCGGACCCTGGCCACCATCAAGGGCAACCTGTTCTGGGCGTTCGGCTACAACGTGGCGGCCCTGCCGCTGGCGGCCGCCGGGCTGCTCAACCCGATGATCGCGGGCGCCGCGATGGCCTTCTCTTCGGTCTTCGTGGTGACCAACAGCCTCCGGTTGCGGTCCTTCCGCTAGCGGATCGCCTTCGCATCACTCACACACCTCCTTCACGGGAGACGCAGATCACAGTGATGCCGACGTAACCATCCGGGGTCTGCACGGGTCTAATGGGGCGGTGCCGGGAATGTCTTGGGGGACGTTCCGACGGATGTCTTGGGGGACGTCCATGGGCACCGGCCGGCCGGGACGCGTTCCCGCGGGAGGCTTTGAGCGGCCCTCCCGACCCGAACGGGTCCCGGCAGACACCGACGCCCCGGCTCGGGTCCCGTGGGGGGAATCCGTCCCGGGGAAAGGAAAGCGCCCCGACCGTCGACCCGTGGGGGGATCGACGGCGGGGCGCTTTTCGTACCTGCGGCCACCGCGGGCCCAAGCCGGTGCTGCTGCCGGCCCGGGCCCGCGGGGGTGGCGCGAGGGCCTCGGGTCAGCGGGCCTCGACGGGCACGAAGTCGCGCAGGACCTCGCCCGTGTAGATCTGGCGCGGGCGGCCGATGCGGGAACCCGGCTCCTTGATCATCTCGTGCCACTGGGCGATCCAGCCGGGGAGCCGGCCGAGCGCGAAGAGCACGGTGAACATCTCGGTCGGGAAGCCCATCGCGCGGTAGATGAGACCCGTGTAGAAGTCCACGTTCGGGTAGAGGTTGCGCGAGACGAAGTACTCGTCGGCCAGCGCGTGCTCTTCCAGCTTGAGCGCGATGTCGAGCAGCTCGTCGCTCTTGCCGAGCGCCGAGAGGACGTCGTGCGCCGCCGCCTTGATGATCTTCGCCCGGGGGTCGAAGCTCTTGTAGACGCGGTGTCCGAAGCCCATGAGCCGGACGCCGTCCTCCTTGTTCTTCACCTTGCGGATGAAGGCGTCGACGTCGCCGCCGTCGTTCTTGATGCCCTCGAGCATCTCCAGCACCGACTGGTTGGCGCCGCCGTGCAGCGGACCCCACAGGGCCGAGATGCCGGCGGAGATCGAGGCGAACATGTTCGCCTGCGAGGAGCCGACCAGGCGCACGGTGGAGGTCGAGCAGTTCTGCTCGTGGTCCGCGTGCAGGATCAGCAGCTTGTCGAGCGCCGAGACCACGACCGGGTCCAGGTCGTACTCCTGGGCCGGCACGGAGAAGGTCATGCGCAGGAAGTTCTCGACGTAGCCGAGGTCGTTGCGCGGGTAGACCACCGGGTGGCCGACCGACTTCTTGTACGCGTAGGCCGCGATCGTCGGCAGCTTGGCCAGCAACCGGATCGTGGAGAGGTTGCGCTGCGTCTCGTCGAACGGGTTGTGGCTGTCCTGGTAGAACGTCGACAGCGCGCTGACCACGGAGGACAGCATCGCCATCGGGTGCGCGTCACGCGGGAAGCCGTCGTAGAAGCGCTTCACGTCCTCGTGGAGCAGCGTGTGCTGGGTGATCTCGTTGCGGAACGACGCGAGCTGGTCGACGGTCGGCAGCTCACCGTTGATCAGCAGGTAGGCGACCTCGATGAAGGTCGAGCGCTCCGCCAGCTGCTCGATCGGGTAACCGCGGTAGCGCAGGATGCCCTGCTCGCCGTCGAGGTAGGTAATCGCGGACTTGTAGGCCGCCGTGTTGCCGTAGCCGCTGTCCAGCGTGACGAGCCCGGTCTGGGCCCTCAGCTTCGAGATGTCGAAGCCCTGGTCACCGACGGTGCTCTCGACCACCGGGTAGGTGTATTCACCGTCCGCGTACCGGAGTACTACAGAGTTGTCGCTCACGTCATCCCTCACCGACGTAGTGCCTCTTCTTCGAGGTGCCCTGACTGCCTCTACCTTCCCCCATTTGGCGCAGGAGAGTGCACTCGGGGTCGGCCTTTGGTGCTTTGAACGGCACTGAGTGCCGTCAAGCTGCTCATCCTGCCCCCTTCGCACCGGTCGGGGAACCCCAAATGATCGATCATTTAGGTGATGTTTCCCACCGGTATCCGGCCGGACAGTCGCGCCGCGACCGCTGTGTACCTCCTGCCTGCGGAAACGGTACGCACCGCCTGCCCGAGGGCCTTGCGGGACCCGACGAGGACGACCAGTTTCTTCGCCCGGGTCACCGCCGTGTAGAGCAGATTGCGCTGGAGCATCATCCAAGCACCGGTGGTGACCGGGATCACGACCGCGGGGTATTCGCTCCCCTGGGAGCGGTGGATGGTGACGGCGTAGGCGTGGGCCAGCTCGTCGAGCTCGGAGAACTCGTAGTCGATGTCCTCGTCCTCGTCCGTCCGGACCGTCAGGCGCTGCTCGTCCGGGTCGAGGCCGGTGACCACGCCCACCGTGCCGTTGAAGACGCCGTTGGCCCCCTTGTCGTAGTTGTTGCGGATCTGGGTGACCTTGTCGCCCACCCGGAAGACCCGGCCGCCGAACCTCTTCTCCGGCAGGTCCGGCCGGGCCGGGGTCATGGCCTGCTGGAGCAGGCCGTTGAGGTTCCCGGCGCCGGCCGGGCCGCGGTGCATGGGCGCGAGCACCTGGACGTCGCGCCGCGGGTCGAGCCCGAATCTGGCCGGGATCCGCCGGGCCGCCACGTCCACGGCGAGCACGCCCGCCGCCTCCGTGTCCTCCTCGGGGAACAGGAAGAAGTCCGGCAGCCCGTCGGTGATCGGGGGCACGCCGGTGTTGATCCGGTGGGCGTTGGTGACCACGCCCGACTGCTGGGCCTGCCGGAAGATCCGGGTCAGCCGGACGGCCGGTACCGGGCCGCCTTCGGCCAGGAGGTCGCGCAGCACCTCGCCGGCGCCGACCGACGGCAGCTGGTCCACGTCCCCGACCAGCAGCAGGTGGGCGCCCGGCGCCACCGCCTTGACCAGTTTGTTGGCCAGCAGCAGGTCCAGCATCGAGGCTTCGTCGACCACGACGAGATCCGCGTCCAGCGGGCGTTCCCGGTCGTACGCCGCGTCCCCGCCGGGTTTGAGCTCCAGCAGCCGGTGCACCGTGGACGCCTCGGCCCCGGTGAGCTCGGCCAGCCGCTTCGCCGCCCGGCCGGTGGGGGCGGCGAGGACCACCTTGGCCTTCCTGGCCCGCGCCAGCTCGACGATGGAGCGCACGGTGAAGGACTTGCCGCAACCGGGGCCGCCGGTCATGACGGCCACCTTGCGGGTCAGCGCGAGCCGGACCGCGTCGCGCTGCTCGGGGGCGAGCGTGGCGCCGGTCCGTCCGGCGAGCCAGCCGAGCGCCTTGTCCCAGTCCACGTCCTGGAATCCGGGCATCCGGTCTTCTTCGGCGCGCAGCAACCGGCGCACCTGGCCGACCAGCGACAGCTCCGCGCGGTGGAAGGGCACCAGGTACACGGCCGTCAGGGGATCCGGCCCGCCCTGCGGGTCGGGCACCGGTTCCCGTACGACGCCCTCCGGGTCGGCGGCGAGTTCGGCCAGGCAGTCGATGACGAGCCCGGTGTCCACTTGGAGGAGCTTGACCCCGTCGGCGATGAGCCGGTCCTCGGGCAGGAAGCAGTGCCCCTGGTCGGCGGATTGGGACAGGGCGTACTGGAGCCCGGCCTTGACCCGCTCGGGGCTGTCGTGCGGGATGCCGACGGCCTGGGCGATGCGGTCGGCGGTGAGGAAGCCGATGCCCCACACGTCGGCGGCGAGCCGGTAGGGCTGGTTCCGCACCACCGAGATGGAGGCGTCGGCGTACTTCTTGTAGATGCGCACCGCGATGGAGGTGGAGACGCCCACGCCCTGGAGGAAGACCATGACCTCCTTGATGGCCTTCTGCTCCTCCCAGGCCGCCCCGATCATCCTGGTCCGCTTGGGGCCGAGCCCGGGCACCTCGATCAGCCGCTTCGGCTCGTCCTCGATGACGTCGAGGGTGGCGGTGCCGAAGTGCTCCACGATGCGGTCCGCGATCTTCGGGCCGATGCCCTTGATCAGGCCGGAGCCGAGGTAGCGGCGGATGCCCTGGATGGTGGCGGGGAGCAGGGTGGAGTAGTTCTCGACGGTGAACTGCCTGCCGTACTGGGGGTGGGAGCCCCAGCGGCCCTCCATGCGCAGGGATTCTCCGGGCTGGGCGCCCAGCAGGGAGCCGACGACGGTGAGGAGGTCGCCGGCGCCGCGGCCGGTGTCGACGCGGGCGACCGTGTAGCCGCTCTCCTCGTTGGCATAGGTGATGCGCTCCAGCACGCCCTCGACCACAGCCAGTTGCACGGACTGCGCCTGTGCCCCGTTCGTTGCCATGCCCCGACGCTACCGCCTGGCGCCGACAGCCCGGCCCGCCTGTGGAAAGGCGTCCGGAACACCAGAAGGGGGCCCGGCCTCGCGGCCGGACCCCCTCACGGTTACCCCTCCCTCGCCGGACTTCCCGATCCCCCCAGATCCCCTCCCGGAAGCCCCGACGCACCGTACGACCGCCTGGGGACGCGCAGGGTTGCACCGGGAACCGGAGTTTTATGTTTCCGTTACCCGAAGGTCCATCCGAGGTGCCGTCAAATCCTCCTGAACGTAGCGTTTCCGGCATGAGCGAATCCTCGATCCAAGACGACGTGCTCGGCGAACTCGGCGAAGACCGGCTGACCGAGATCGCCGGAGTGCTCGGCACCGACACCGCCGGTGCCCGGGACACCGTCGCCCAGACGGTGGGTGCGATGACCGGCAGCCTCCGGCAGAAGGCCGACGCCGAGGGCGACGACGAGGTCCGCCGGGCCGTCGCGGAGGTGGCCGAGCCGCCGCTGCAGGGCGTCGCCACGCTCGGCGGCGGGCTGCTGGGCGGCGGGCTGATGGCCGGGGTGCTCGCCAAGGTGAGCCGGCCGGTCGCCGACGCCGTCTCGAAGAAGACCGGCATCCCCGCCCCCGCCGTCGGCCGGGTCATCGAGATGCTGATCCCGGTGCTGCTGACCGTCTTCGCCCGGCGCGCGGCGGCGGGCAAGGGCGCCGGCGCCGCGTCCGGCGCCGGCACCGCGGGCCCGCCCCCGCCCGGCGCGGCCCCCGCCGGGGGCGCCGGCGCCGGCCTCGGCGACCTGCTCGGCCAGATCCTCGGCGGTCGGAAGTAGCGGTTCACCCCGACCGCGGAACGGCCGTACGGCACGTCGGCGCCGCACCGCTCGTGCGCGGCGGAGCCGACGGGGCCGGACCCGCCGGTCCGGCCGTCACCGGTCCGGCCGGAACCGCCGCGGTGGGCGCGCGCCGCGAGGGCGCCCACGAGGTGAGGGCCACGCCGCCGACCAGCAGTACGGCCGCCAGCCAGCGCGGTCCCGGGACCGGCTCCCCGAGGACCAGGGCCGCCGAGGACATCCCGAACACCGGGACCAGCAGGGAGAACGGCGCCACCGAGGAGGCCGGGTAGCGGCGCAGCAGGTAGCCCCAGGCGCCGAAGCCGAAGACGGTGGAGACCCAGGCCACGTAGCCGATGACGGCGGCCCCCGACCAGTCCAGGCCGCGCAGCGCGGCCAGGTCCCGGTCGGGGCCCTCCAGCAGCAGCGAGAGCCCGAACAGGGGAAGCACCGGCACCGCGCACACCCACACCATGAAGTTCAGCGCGTCGGGCGGGGACGCCTTGCGGGTCAGGACGTTGGAGACGCCCCAGCAGGCCGCAGCGGCGACGACCAGGGTGAAACCGAGCACCGGTCCCGACGTCCCGCCGTCCGCCGCGGCCACGGCGATCCCGGCGAGCGCGACGCCCATCCCCAGCAGCCGCAGCCGGCCGGGCCGTTCGCGCAGGACGGCCGCGGCGAGCACGGCGGTGAAGACGGCCTGGACCTGGAGGACGAGGGAGGACAGCCCGGCCGGCATCCCGGCGGCCATGCCGGTGAAGAGCAGGCCGAACTTGGCGATGCCCAGGGCCAGGCCGACCCCCAGGACCCACTTCCAGGCGACCTTGGGGCGCCCGACGAAGAACACGGCGGGCAGGGCCGCCACGAGGAAGCGCAGGGCGGACAGCAGCAGCGGCGGGAAGTGGCCGAGGCCGATCTCGATGACGACGAAGTTGAACCCCCAGACGGCGGCGACGAGCACGGCGAGAGCGGTGTGTACGGGACGCATGCTCCGAGCATCGGCCGCCCGATCGTGTAGCACCAGCGCGGATCCCTTCCGCGATGGATGAAGCGTTGCTTACGGATCGCGCGGAGTGCCACGATGAGGCCATGCTCGATCTCGCCCGGCTGCGCGCCCTGCACGCCGTCTCGGTCCACGGTTCGGTCGCGGGGGCGGCCGCCGCCCTCGGCTACACCCCCTCCGCGGTCTCGCAGCAGATCTCCAAGCTGGAGCGGGAGACCCGCACCACCCTGCTGGAGCGGCGCGGGCGCGGGGTGGCGCTCACCGAGGAGGCCCGGCACCTGGCCGACACGGCCCGGGAGCTGCTGGCCATCGTGGAACGCGCCGAGACCACCCTGGAGGAGCGGCGCGGAGCGCCGAGCGGACGCCTGAGCGTGGCGGCGTTCGCCTCGGCCGCGCGGGGGCTGCTGCCGGGGGTGCTGGCCGATCTGGCCGACCGTCATCCGGCGCTCGACGTACGCCTCACGGAGGTGGACCCGCACCTGTCGGTGGACCTGGTGGCCCGGGGCGTCACCGATCTGGCGGTGGCCCACGACTGGGACATCGCCCCGCTGCCGGCGCCCGAGGGGGTCGAACAGGCGGTGATCGGCGACGACCCGTGCGAGCTGGTGGTCCCGGCCGGGCACCCCTTCACCGCCCGGGAGGTCATCCGGCGGGCGGACCTCGGCGGTCAGCGCTGGGTGTGCCAGCCGCCGGGTCGGGTCTGCCACGACTGGTTGGTGCGGACCCTGCGCACGGCCGGCTTCGAGCCCGACATCGCCCACGTGGCGGAGGAGAACCACACCATCGTCGCCCTGGTGGCGGCCGGGCTCGGGGTGGCCGTGGTGCCCCGGTTGGGCACCGGCGCGCTCCCGGCGGGCGCGGTGGCCGTCCCGCTGGAGCCCGGCCCGGTACGCCGGCTGTACGCGCTGTGGCGGTCCGGGGCGGCCCGCCGGCCCGCGATCACCGAGGCGGTGCGGACCCTGCGGGAGCACTGGACCGCACGAACGGGTCATCCGGCCTGACCTCCGAGTGTCCGCCACCCCTCGCGGGCGCCCTCGCAGTAGGGTCCGGCGGGTGCCGAACCACGCCTCACGCCGGACCCTGCTCGCCGCGGCCGCCCTGGTGGCCGTCGGGGGCGCCGGTCCCGCCTGCGCCGCCCACGACGCCGCGGGCGCCCCCCGCCCCACGGACGACGGGCACGCGCCCGGCCGCGCACCCGGCCGGTCGGTGCGCCGCCTGGTCGACGCGATGAGCCTCGCCGAGAAGGTCGGTCAGCTCTTCGTGTCCCGGGCGTACGGGCACTCCGCGACCGAACCCGACCCGGCGGACGCCGCGAAGAACCTGGAGCTGTTCGGGGTGCGCACGGCGGCCGAGGTCGTCGCCCGCTACCACCTGGGCGGGGTCATCTACTTCGGCTGGGCCCACAACACCCGTACCCCGCACCAGATCGCGGCCCTCTCGGCGGGGCTCCAGCAGGCCGCCCTCGCCTCCCGGCCCGGTGTCCCGCTCCTGCTCTCCACCGACCAGGAGCACGGCGCCGTCGCCCGCGTCGGCCGGCCGGCGACCCTGTTCCCGGGGGCGATGGCGCTGGGCGCGCAGCACCGAGCGACGGGCTCCACCGCCGACGCCCGGCGCGCCGCGCGCATCGCGGGGGACGAGCTGGCCGCCCTGGGGATCCGGCAGAACTACGCGCCGGTCGCGGACGTCAACGTGAATCCGGCCAATCCGGTGATCGGCGTACGGTCCTTCGGCTCCGACCCCGCGGCGGTGGCGGAGCTGGTCGCCGCGCAGGTCCGCGGCTACCAGGCGGCCGGGGTCGCGGCCACCGCGAAGCACTTCCCGGGACACGGGGACACCGAGACCGACAGCCACGTCGGGCTCCCGGTGATGCGGCACAGCCGGGCCGCCTGGGAGGAGCTGGACGAACCGCCGTTCCGGGCCGCGGTGGAGGCGGGCGTGGACGCGGTCATGACGGCGCACATCGTCTTCCCCGCCCTCGACCCCTCCGGAGACCCGGCGACACTGTCCCGGCCGATCGTGACCGGCATCCTGCGCGAACGTCTGGGCTTCGGAGGGGTGGTGGTGACGGACGCGCTCGACATGGCCGGGGTCCGCCAGAAGTACGGGGACGACCGGGTGCCGGTGCTGGCCCTGCTGGCGGGCTGCGACCAGCTGCTGAACCCGCCGGACCTCGCACTCGCCCACCGCAGCGTGCTGGCGGCCGTGGAGAGCGGCGAGCTGACCCGGGAGCGGATCGACGCGTCGGTGCTGCGGATCCTGGAACTGAAGGCGCGCCGGGGCCTGTTCGACGGCGCGGGCACCTCGGCCGGCAGGGTGGACGGGACGGTCGGCACCCCGGAGCACCTCGCGGCGGCCGACGCGATCGCGGAGCGGACGACGACCGTCCTGGCCAATCCCGCCGGGCTGCTGCCGCTCGACGCCCCGTCCGCCCCCCGGCTGCTGGTCACCGGGGCGGACCCGGTCTCCCCCAGCGGCACCACGGGCCCCCCGACGGCGGTCCTCGCGCGGGAGCTGACGGCCCTGGGCTGCCGGGCCACGGCCCTGCCGCCCGCCCGCGCGGCGGCCGCGGCGCCCGGTCACGCGGCGGTGCTGGTGTGCACCTACAACGTGCCCGAGGAGGAGAACGCCCAGCGCACCCTGGTGGCGGACCTGCTGGCCACCGGGGTGCCGGTGGTCGTGGTCGCGATGCGCAACCCCTACGACCCGGCCCGGCTGCCGGCCTGCGCGGCGGAGGTGGCGACGTACTCCTGGACGGACGTGGAGATGCGGGCGGCCGCCCGGGTGCTCACCGGCGCGGC
Source organism: Streptomyces sp. NPDC045967 (assembly GCF_056430495.1). NCBI lineage: Bacteria > Bacillati > Actinomycetota > Actinomycetes > Kitasatosporales > Streptomycetaceae > Streptomyces > Streptomyces sp. NPDC045967. Next base: position 24,099 of record NZ_JBWKLE010000022.1, read on the forward strand.
GCGGCCGGCCGGCCGCCTCCCGGTCCCGGTGCCGGGCCGCTACCCGCTGGGCCACGGGCTGGCGTACTAGTGCCGGGGTCACAGCACTGGCTCGTGCCTCTCGCACCGGACGTGCGAGAGGCACCCGAGCCGGCCCGTGGCGGCCGCCGCGTGGTCCGCGGTCCGTGGCCAGGGCCTAGGGCCGCAGCTGCGGCTCGCGCTCCAGGTCGCGCCGGTCGAGCTGGGCGTCCGGCGCGGCCAGCGGCGCCGCCTTCGCCTCGTCGGCGATCACGGCGGCCGGGGCGACCCCGGCCCACTGCAGGATCTTCGCGGTCGCCAGGGCGCGCTCCCCGTCGAGCAGTTGGGCGACGTTCGCTCCGTGGTTGGCGCCCGGCGCGATCATCACGTGGCTGTCGCGGGCCCCGTAGCCGATGCGGAACGGCTCGGCGCCCCACGGGTCGTTCTGCCCGTACACGAACAGCATCTGGTTCGCGTGCTCGCGCACCCAGCCGTCGATGTCCTTCATGGCTCCCGGCTGGAAGGTCATGGGGATCTCGCGGGGCACGAAGTTGCGCGGCGGCTGGTAGCCGTAGCGGCTCAGGTTGCCCAGGTGGGGCTGCTTGATGTCGGGCGATCCGAGCTGCGTGCCGGCCTGGTAGTAGTACGGCGTGTACGTGCTCAGACCCTGGTCGGCGTAGGCGGAGAAGCCGGAGATCGCGTCGATCGAGTCCCAGATCTCCTGGTCGCTCGCGGTGGCGGCGGTCGGGATCGACGCGCAGTCGGCGAGCAGGCTGTACTGCCAGAAGGCCCACACGTAGTCGAGTACGACGGCCTCGTAGGCCTTGTCGAGGTTGCCGACGGTGGTGAAGGTCCAGCCGTTCGCGGCGGCGGCGGCCGCGTACTTGGCCTCCAGCGGCTCGCGGCGCACCAGCGCCTCGCGCTGCACCGCGTTCAGCCTGTCGCGGCACTCCTTGGTGCCGACCTTGGCGAAGAACCGGTCGTAGGCCGAGTCCTCCTTGTTGACGACGTCGTTGGGCGCGACGTAGGCGACGACACCGTCCATGTCGCGCGGGTAGAAGCGCTCGTAGTACGTCGCCGTCATGCCGCCCTTGCTGCCGCCGGTGGACAGCCAGTTCCTGGGGTAGATCTTCTTCAGGGCGCCGAAGATGCGGTGCTGGTCGCTGGCGGCCTGCCAGATGTCCAGGTTCTGCCAGTCGGCCGGGGTGGGCCGGGAGGGCGTGAAGAACCGGTACTCCATGGACACCTGGTTGCCGTCGATGATGGTCGTCGGCTCGCTGCGGCGCGGATTGGTGTTGACGTTGTAGCCGGAGGTGAAGAACACCGTCGGGCGGGAGACGTCCTTGTGCAGCAGGGTCAGGCGCTGCTTGAACGTGCCCTTGGACGGGTTGCGGTGGTCGACCGGCTGCTCGTAGTTCAGTACGAAGAAGCGGTAGCCGGGGTACGGCTTCTCCTCTATCAGGCTCATCCCGGGAATGCCGAGGATCTGGTCCTTGATGTCCGTGGCGGCCGCGGGCTGCGCGGCGGTGGCCGCTTGTGCCGTGGAGCCGGCCGCGCCCATGGTGCCGATGAGCACCACGAGCGACAGCAGCCATCCGAGCGTCTTGCGCATGCACACTCCCCTTGAGTTCACTTCGGTCGCGGTGAACCTAGCGGGGCGAACGCACGTCTGAACAGACCTAGTTGGGCCCCTCCGCCGGCACGGGATCCGGCCGGGTGCGGCGGGGGCCGTCGCCCGTAGGGGTGCATGCGCCACGTTCCGGGGGGAGGAGGGGAGTTCACGACGGGAGGCGATTACGCTGGGTTGCCCATCCCTCGTGTTGCGTAGCCGTGAAGGGCACAACCCCGTGACGAACGACCGGGACGGCAAGGTCACGCCCGAGGAGTACAAGGTGGGCATGACATGGCTGTACGCGCAGGGCGGTCCCGCCTACGACCGCTCGTTCCGGCCGATGGTGCGGGCGGTCCTCACGGTGGTCGACACCGACGGCGACGGGCGCATCAGCCCGGAGGAGTTCCACCTGGCCCAGGAGGCCTTCGGCACGGAACTGGGCCCCGGTGACGCCGAGGCGCTGTTCCGGCGGATCGACGCCGACGGGGACGGCACCCTCACCGTGGACGAACTCCTCGACGCCCCGCGGGAGTACTACACCGGCACTGATGAGGACGCCCCCGGCAACCTGTTCTTCGGCGAGCTCTGACCCGCCCGGCGGCGGTCAGGCCGCGGCCTTCTCGTCCTCCCCGACGAAGGTGCGCCACAGCCGCGCGTACCGGCCGCCGCGCGCCAGGAGTTCGGCGTGGGTGCCGTCCTCGACGACGCGGCCGCGGTCCATGACCACGACCCGGTCGGCGCGCGCGGCCGTGGTCAGCCGGTGCGCCACCACAAGCGTGGTGCGCTTGCCCGCGAGCCGGTCGGTGGCCTGGTTGACCTGCGCCTCGGTCGCGAGGTCCAGGGCGGCGGTGGCCTCGTCGAGCAGCAGCACGTCCGGGTCGACGAGCTCGGCCCGGGCCAGCGCGATCAGCTGGCGCTGCCCGGCGGACAGGTTGCGGCCCCGCTCGGCCACGGTGTGCAGGTAGCCGCCGTCGAGCGTGGCGATCATGTCGTGGGCGCCGACCGCGCGGGCGGCGGCCTCCACCTCGGCGTCCTCGGCGTCGGGCCGTCCGTAGGCGATGGCGTCGCGGACGGTGCCGGGGAAGAGGTAGGGCTCCTGGGGGACGACACCGAGCCGGTGGCGGTAGGCCGTCAGGTCCAGCTCCCGCAGATCGGCGCCGTCGGCGGTGATCCGGCCCGAGGTCGGGTCGTAGAACCGGGCCACCATCTTGACCAGCGTGGACTTGCCGGCTCCGGTCTCCCCGACGAACGCGACGGTCTGCCCGGCGGGGATGCTCAGGCTGATTCCGGCCAGCGCTTCGCCCTTCTCCCCCCGCTCCTCGGCGGTGCCGTAGGCGAAGTGGACGTCCTCGAAGGCGATCTCGCCGCGCAGCTCGGGCACCGCGAGCGGCCGCTCGGCGCGCGGGGTGGTGGTCGGCTCGCGCAGCAGCCCCTGGATGCGGCCGAGGGAGACGGTGGCCTGCTGGTAGCCGTCGAAGACCTGGGACAGCTGCTGGACGGGGGCGAAGAAGAGGTCGATGTAGAGCAGGTAGGCGACCAGGGCGCCGGTGGTGAGCGTGCCCGCCTCGACCCGGCCCGCGCCCACGATCAGCACGGCGGCCGCGGCCCCGGAGGACAGCAGCTGCACGAACGGGAAGTAGACGGAGATCAGCCACTGGCCGCGCACCCGGGCCTCGCGGTAGGAGTCGCTGTGCTCCGCGAAGCGGCGGGCGCCCGAGCCCTCGCGGCGGAAGGCCTGGACGATGCGCAGCCCCGCGACGGACTCCTGGAGGTCGGCGTTGACCAGGCTGACCCGGTCCCGGGCGAGCTCGTACGCGGCGACCGACCTGCGGCGGAACACGATCGTGCCGACCACCAGCACCGGCAGGGTGGCGAAGACGATCAGGGCGAGCTCGACGTCGAGGACGAGCAGCGCGGCGAGGATGCCGAAGAAGGTGAAGACGGAGACGACGGCGGTGACGAGCCCGGTCTGCAGGAAGCTGGACAGGGCGTCCACGTCGGTGGTCATCCTGGTCATGATCTTGCCGGTCAGCTCGCGCTCGTAGTAGTCGAGGCCGAGGCGCTGGAGCTGGGCGAAGATCTTCACGCGCAGCGCGTACAGCACGCGCTCACCGGTCCGGCCCGTCATCCGGGTCTCGGCGAACTGCGCCGCCCACTGCCCGGCCACGACGGCGAGCGCCAGGGCGGCGGCCGCCCACACGGCGCCCAGGGCGGCCTTCTCCACGCCCTGGTCGATGCCGTGCCGAATCATGATCGGCAGGAGCAGCCCGGAGCCCGCGTCGACGGCGACGAGAGCGAGGCTGAGCGCCAGCGGCGCCCAGAACCCGCGCAGCAGGCGGCGCAGGCCGTAGCTCTCCTCGGCGGCCGCGGCGCGGGTCTCGTCCACGTCGGGCCGGTCGTCGGCGGGCGGCAGGGCGGCGAGCTGGGCGAGCAGCTCGGGGGTGGCCGGCGGTCCGCCCGGCGGGAGCTGGGCGGACGTGCCGGGGGCGGAGGAGGAGCCGGCGCCGTCGGACTCCTCCTGCCGCCTCCAGAGCTCGGGGGTGATCCCGTCGGCGACCCGGCGCTTGGCGCTGACCGGCTCGGAGTCGATCTCCGCTTCGAGTTCGATGTCCCGCTCGATGTCCCGCTCGAACTCGGCCATCGGCAGGGCCTCGCGGGTCCGCGGCGAGCCCGCGCCGAGCGCGTCGGGGTCGGTCAGCAGCCTGCGGTAGAGGGCGGAGCGGTGCTCCAGCTCCTCGTGGGTGCCGAGGTCGGAGAGCCGGCCGTGGTCGAGTACGGCGATCCGGTCGGCCAGGGCGAGCGTGGAGCGGCGGTGGGCGATCAGCAGGGTGGTCCGGCCGGCCATGACCGAGCGCAGGGCCTCGTGGATCTCGTGCTCGACGCGGGCGTCCACGGCCGAGGTGGCGTCGTCGAGGAGGAGCAGCCGGGGGTCGGTGAGGATGGCCCGGGCGAGGGCGATGCGCTGGCGCTGGCCACCGGAGAGGGTGAGCCCCTGCTCGCCGACCTTGGTGTCGTAGCCGGCGGGCAGCGCGCGGACGAACCCGTCGGCCTGGGCGGCGCGGGCGGCGGCCTCGATCTGCTCGTCGGTGGCCCCGGGGTGCCCGAAGGCGATGTTGGCGCGGATGGTGTCGGAGAAGAGGAAGGAGTCCTCGGGCACCAGGCCGATGGCGGCGCGCAGGGAGGCGTAGGTCAGCTCGCGCACGTCGTGTCCGCCGACGCGGACGCTTCCGGCGTCGGCGTCGTAGAAGCGCGGCAGGAGCAGCGAGACGGTGGACTTGCCGCTGCCGGAGGCGCCGACGACGGCGATGGTCTCCCCCTCGGCGACGGAGAGCGAGAACCCGTCGAGGACGGGCCGCTCGGGGTCGTAGCCGAAGCGGACGTCCTCGAAGGCGATGGTGGCGGGCGCGTCGGCGGGCAGTTCCCGCGTGCCCTCCCGGATCACGGGCTCGGTGTCGATGAGCTCGAAGACGCGCTCCACGCCGGCCCGTGCCTGCTGCCCCACCGTCAGCACCATGGCCAGCATCCGGACGGGGCCGACGAGCTGGGCGAGGTAGGTGGAGAAGGCCACGAAGGTGCCGAGGGTGACCTGGCCGCGGGTGGCCATCCAGCCGCCGAGCGCCAGCATGGCGACCTGGGCGAGGGCGGGGACCGCCTGGAGGGCCGGCGTGTAGCGGGAGTTCAGCCGGATGGTCCGCATCCGCGCGGCGAACAGCCCCCGTCCGGCGGTGCGCAGCTTGGCGGTCTCCTGCTCCTCCTGGCCGAAGCCCTTGACCACGCGGACACCGGTCACGGCGCCGTCGACGACGCCCGCGACGGCGGCGGCCTGGCCCTGGGCGTACCAGGTGGCGGGGAAGAGCTTCTTGCGACTGCGCTTGGCGATGAACCACAGGGCGGGGGCCATCAGCAGCGCGACGAGCGTCAGCAGCGGGGACAGCGCCAGCATGATGCCGAGGGATATTCCGAAGAGCAGGAAGTTCCCGATGGTCATCGGGAGCATGAAGAGCAGACCCTGGATCAGCTGGAGGTCGCTCGTGGCCCGCCCGACGACCTGGCCGGTGGACAGCTCGTCCTGCCGCCGCCCGTCGAGGCGGGCGATGGAGTCGTACATGTCGGTGCGCAGGTCGTGCTGGACGTCGAGGGCGAGCCGCCCGCCGTAGTACCTGCGGACATAGGTCAGCGCGTAGACGAGGAGGGCGGCGGCTATGAGCATGCCCGCCCAGGGCCCCATGGGCTTGGACCGGTCCCCGATGACGTCGTCGATGATCACCTTGGTGACCAGCGGCACGAGCGCCATGACGGCCATGCCGCCGAGCGAGGAGCCGAGCGCGAGGAGCACGTTGGCCTTGTACCGCCAGGTGTAGGCGGTCAGCCTCTTGGCCCAGCCCTGTTTCCCGCCAGCCGCCGTCACGTGGTGCCTCCCCGCTCGTCCTGTCCCTGCCGCATGCGCCAACGCCCGGACCGGCGGAATTCATCCCGCCGCAATCATTCGAACGGGTTTGCGCGGTGCCGCGCCACCGGGGGCGCCTATACGTGCGTCGGGGCGAACATGCGCAGGTCGACCGGAAGCACCACCACCGAGGGGCCCGGCGCGGCGAGGGCCTTCGCGAGGTCCGTGCGGAGGTTCTCCGGGGAGGTCCGGCAGGCGGGGACGCCGAAGGATTCCGCCAGCGCGGCGAAGTCGGGGCGGGTGAGTTCGGTGGCGGTGGTGCGGCCGAAGGAGTCCTCCATGTACGAGCGCAGGATGCCGTAGCCGCCGTCGTCCACGATCAGCCAGGTGACGTCCAGGTCGTGCTGACGGGCCGTGGCCAGCTCCGCGAGCGAGTACATGGCGCCGCCGTCGCCGGAGACCGCGAGGACCGGCGTGCCCGGCTCGGCGACCGCCGCCCCGAGGGCCGCGGGGAAGGCGTATCCGAGGCCGCCCGCGCCCTGCGCCGAGTGCATGGTGTTGGGGTGGCCGGGGTCGAAGGCCGACCACGCCCAGTACGAGAGGACGGTCATGTCCCAGAAGGACGGGGAGCGCGGCGGCAGGGCGGCCCGGATCGAGGCCAGGAGCTCCTGCTCCAGGGCGACGTCCTGGGTGGACAGGCGGTCCGCGATGGCCGAGAGGACCATCCGCACGCGGTCGGGGGCGTACGGGTCCGGGCGCTCGTCCACGGTCTCCAGCAGGGCCTGGAGGGCCAGGCGGGCGTCCGCGTGGATGCCGAGGGCCGGGTGGTTGGACTCCAGCTTCCCGAGGTCCGCCTCGATCTGGACGATCCGGCCGGCGGGGAGGAACGTGTGGTAGTTCGAGGACAGTTCGCCCAGTCCCGAGCCGACGACGAGGAGGACGTCCGCGTCCTCCAGGAAGTCGGTCATGTGGCGGTCCTCCAGCCAGGACTGGAGGGACAGCGGATGGGTCCAGGGGAAGGCGCCCTTGCCGCCGAAGGTGGTGACCACGGGGGCGTTCAGGCGTTCCGCCAGCTGCCGGAGCTTGCCGGCCGCGTCGGAGCGGACGACCCCGCCGCCCGCGACGATCACCGGGCGGGCGGCCCCGGACAGCCAGTGCGCGGCGAGGGCGGTCAGCTCCGGGCGCGGGGCGAGCTCGTGCGGGGTCGCGTCCATGGCGGTGACCTGCGGGAGCAGCGTCTCGGCGGTCAGCACGTCCGCCGGGATCTCCACCCAGACCGGGCCGTGCGGTGCGGTCAGCGCCGATTCCCATGCCTCCGCGACCGCGGAGGGGATCTGGGAGGCGGTGCGGGCGACGTGGACGGACTTGACCACGTCCCGGAAGGACGCCGACTGGTCGCGCAGCTCGTGCAGGTACCCCCGGCGCCCGCCGCCCAGGCCCGCCGCCGGCACCTGGGAGGACAGGGCGAGCACGGGCGCGGAGGCGGCGGCCGCCTCGGCGAGGGCGGGCAGCGCCATCAGCGCACCGGGCCCCGTCGACAACATCAGCGGCACGGCCTCGCCGGTGAGGCGTCCGTACGCGTCCGCCGCGAAGCCGGCGTTGTTCTCCGTGCGGAGCGTGACCAGGCGCAGGTCCGAGCGGCCGACCGCGTCGAAGACGGCCAGCGCGTGCTGGCCGGGCAGCCCGAAGACGGTGGTCGCGCCCAGCGAACGCAGCGTCTCCACGACCAGGTCCCCGCCCGTGCGGCCCGGCGGCGGAGCCAGCGCGGCGGCCGTCTGGGCCTCGGTGGGACGGAGAACCAGGTCGTGGTCGTGCGTCACGTGACTTACTTGCCCTTCGACTGCGCGATCTGTCGGCTCATGATCGTGGTGAGCTCGTACGCGGTGTGCGAGGCCGCGACCGAGGTGATCTCCGCGTGATCGTACGCCGGGGCCACCTCGACCACGTCGGCGGAAACGAGGTTGCAGGAGGACAGACCGCGGATGATCTCCAGCAGCTCGCGGGAGGTCATGCCGCCCGCCTCCGGGGTGCCGGTGCCGGGCGCGTGGGCCGGGTCCAGCACGTCGATGTCGATGGAGATGTAGAGGGGCCGGTCGCCGATGCGCTGGCGCAGCTGGTCGGCGACCTCGTCGGCGCCGCGGCGGTAGACGTCGGCCGAGGTGACGATGCCGAAGCCCATCTTGGCGTCGTCGTCCAGGTCCTGCTTGCCGTACAGCGGGCCGCGGGTGCCGACGTGCGAGAGCGCCTCGGTGTCGAGGATGCCCTCCTCGACGGCGCGGCGGAACGGGGTGCCGTGGGTGTACTCGGCGCCGAAGTAGGTGTCCCAGGTGTCCAGGTGCGCGTCGAAGTGCAGCAGCGCCACCGGGCCGTGCTTCTTGGCGACCGAACGCAGCAGCGGCAGGGCGATGGTGTGGTCGCCGCCGAGGGTCATCAGGCGGGAGCCGGCGCCGAGCAGCTCGTCGGCCGCGGCCTCGACCGTCTCGACGGCCTCGTTGATGTTGAAGGGGTTCACGGCGATGTCGCCGGCGTCCGCGACCTGCGCGAGGGCGAAGGGGGAGGCGTCCTGGGCGGGGTTGTACGGGCGCAGCAGGCGCGAGGCCTCGCGGATCGCGTTGCCGCCGAAGCGGGCGCCGGGACGGTAGGACACACCGGAGTCGAAGGGCACGCCGACGACGGCGACGTCGGCGGAGCCGACCTCGTCGAGGCGGGGCAGCCGGGCGAAGGTCGCGGGACCCGCGTAGCGCGGGATGCGGGAGGAGTCGACGGGGCCGCGCGGCTGCGTGCTCATGGCTGTGCCTCTTTCTCTGGCCTGACGGGTGCGGTCCTTCGAGCGTAAGCCGGTGCCCGGGGGCCGCGAAGTGTACGTTTCATCCATCAGCACCCCCCGATGTGTACGGAGTATCCATGGAGGCGCCTCCCACCCCGCCGGTCGCCCTCGCACGCCTGCTCGCCGACGGCGAGCTGGGCCTGCGCCGGCTGGCGGGGCCCGCCGAGGCCGAGGTGCACGGGGTGCACGCCTCGGAGATGGCGGACCCGTCCCCCTACCTGCTGGGCGGGGAGCTGCTGCTGACGGCGGGCGCGGGCCTGGCGGGGGCGGAGGCGGAGGCGGGCGCCGGTGGCGGCCCTCCGGGCGGCGGGGCGGACGCCGGGCCGTACGTCGAGCGGCTGGTGCGGGCCGGGGCGGCCGCCGTCGGCTTCGGCGTCACCCCGGTGCACGAGACGGTGCCGCGCGCCCTGGTCGAGGCCTGCGCCCGGCACGGGCTGCCGCTGGTCGAGGTGCCGCCCGCGACGCCGTTCACCGCCGTGGGCCGGGCGGTGTGGCGGCTGATGGAGGAGGCCCGTACGCGGGAGCTGCGCCGCGTCACGGAGGCGCAGCAGTCCCTCGCGGCGGCGGCCGCCCGCCCCGACCCGGTCCCCGCGGTCCTCGCCCGCCTGGCGGCGGGCCTGGGCGGCTGGGCGGGCCTTCTCGCACCGGACCCGGCGCCCGCACCGCGGTCCGAGTCCGGGTGGAGCGTGGTGCGGAGTGCGGGGGGCGCGCCCGGGGCGGAGGTGCGGGCCGCCGTGGGGGCGCTCGGACTCCGGGTGGCTCCCGGTGCCGCGGCGACCGCCACCGACACCCTGGCCGGGACGCACCTGGCGGCCTACGCGGTGGGCGGCGGCCGGGTGCTGGCCCTCGCCACCCCGGGCCGGGCGCCGGGCGACCACACCATCGCCTCCGTCGCCGCCGTCCTGCTGACCCTGCTCACGGCGAACCGCCCGGCCCGGGACGAGGCCTCCGCCCTGACCCGGCTCCTGCTCGGCGGCGACCCCGCCCGCGCGCTGGCACCCGGACCCTGGCACGTGGTCCACGCCCGTGGAACCGGCGACCCGCAGGCCCTGGGGGACGCGCTCGGCACGGTACTGCTCGATCCGTACGAGGGCGGCGTGCGGTTGCTGACCGACCGGGAGCCGACGCCGCAGCCGGGGTGGCGGCTGGGGGTCAGCGCCCCGGCCGCGCCCGGCGCCCTGGCCGCCGCCGACGCGCAGGCCGCGCGCGCCCTGGACCGCGCGGAGGCGGCCCGCACCCCGCTGGCCCGGCACTCCGACCCCGGTTTCGCGGGCCTGGTCGGCGAGGCGGAGGCCCGCGCCCACGCCGAGGCCCTGCTCGCACCGCTGCCGCCCGCCCTGCGCGACACCCTGCGCGGTTGGCTGGCCCACCACGGCGGCTGGGACCGCACGGCCGCGGACCTGGGTGTGCACCGCAACACCGTGCGCCAGCGCGTGGCCCGCTGCGCGGAGCTGCTGGAGCGGGACCTGGACGATCCGGACGTCCGGATGGAGCTGTGGTTCGCCCTGCGCTGGGCCGGAGGCCGGGGGACGGGCAGCGGTCCGGCTCCCGTCCGGTCCCCGCAGCCGGGCGACTGACGCGGGCCCGCCCCGCCTTCCCGTGCGGACGGTTCGCACTGAGGGTCGATCCCGCTCTGGACACGGACGACGACCCGCCGGTAACTTAATCTGAGCAAGCGCTTAGGTATAAGCGGCGTCGCGCCGCCACCGAGAGGAGTCGGCCGTGCGCCGTACCGTATTCAACGAGGACCACGAGGCGTTCCGCGAGACCATCCGCGCCTTCATCGAGGCCGAGGTCGTCCCGGTCTACGACGAGTGGTTCGCCGCGGGTCAGGCGCCGCGCGACTTCTACTACAAGCTCGGCGAGCTGGGTGTCTTCGGCATCAACGTGCCCGAGGAGTTCGGCGGCGCCGGCCTGGACACCCACAAGTTCGAGGCCGTGCTCTACGAGGAGACCTCGCGCGCGGGCGTGAACTTCGGCGGCTCCGGCGTGCACGTGCTGCTCGCCCTGCCCTACATCAAGATGCTCGCCAACGACGAGCAGAAGAAGCGCTACCTCGAGAAGTTCGTCACCGGCGAGGAGATGTGGGCGCTCGCCATGACCGAGCCGGGCACCGGCTCCGACGTCGCGGGCATGAAGACCACCGCGAAGCTCTCCGAGGACGGCACCCACTACGTCCTCAACGGTGCCAAGACCTTCATCACCGGCGGCGTGCACGCCGACCGCGTCATCGTCTGCGCCCGCACCTCCGCTCCGAGCGAGCAGGACCGCCGCTTCGGCATCTCGCTCTTCGCCGTGGACACCAAGTCGGAGGGCTACTCCGTCGGCCGCAAGCTGGACAAGCTGGGCCTGCGCACCTCCGACACCGCCGAGCTGGCGTTCGTCGACGTCAAGGTCCCGGTCGAGGACCTGCTCGGCGAGGAGAACAAGGGCTTCTACTACCTCGGCGCCAACCTGCCCTCCGAGCGCTGGGGCATCGCCTTCGGCGCCTACGCGCAGGCCAAGGCCGCCGTCCGGTTCGCCCAGCAGTACGTGACGGAGCGCACCGTCTTCGGCAAGCCCGTCGCGCACTTCCAGAACACCAAGTTCGAACTGGCCTCCTGCCAGGCCGAGGTGGACGCCGCCGAGGCCGTCGCCGACCGCGCGCTGGAGGCCCTGGACGCCGGCGAGCTGACGGCCGCCGAGGCCGCCTCCGCGAAGCTGTTCTGCACCGAGGTCGCCCACCGCGTCATCGACAAGTGCCTCCAGCTGCACGGCGGCTACGGCTACATGAACGAGTACCCGATCGCCCGCCTGTACGCCGACAACCGCGTGAACCGCATCTACGGCGGCACCAGCGAGGTCATGAAGTCCATCATCGCCAAGTCCATGGGCCTGTAAGGCGGTCGGGGCACCTACCCTTCCCCCCATGAACGAGGCTCTGACGACGCTCCTCGATCTGCTCGACCTCGAGCAGATCGAGGAGGACATCTTCCGCGGCACCAGCCGTTCGGCGGTGGTACCGCGCGTCTTCGGCGGTCAGGTCGCGGCCCAGGCACTGGTCGCGGCCGGCCGCACCGTGCCCGGGGACCGCACGGCGCACTCGCTGCACTCGTACTTCCTGCGTGCCGGGGACCCGGGCGCGCCCATCGTCTACTCGGTGGACCGGATCCGCGACGGCCGCTCCTTCACCACGCGCCGGGTGGTCGCCGTCCAGCACGGCAAGCCGATCTTCCACCTGTCCGCGTCCTTCCAGACCTACGAGGACGGCCTGGACCACCAGGCCCGGATGCCCGCCGCGCCGGATCCGGAGACCCTGCCGACCGCCGCCGAGTCGCTGCCCGCGTACCGGGAGACCTTCCGCGACCCCGACACGGTGGAGCGGCTGATCGAGGCCCGCGGCGCGGTCGACCTCCGGTACGCGACGACTCCGCCGTGGGGCAGCGTCGGCGAACCGCGGGAGCCGCACTCGCAGGTGTGGTTCCGCACGGCCGGCAAGCTGGACGGCGACGACCCGCTGCTGCACACCTGCCTGGCGACCTACGTCTCCGACATGACCCTGCTGGACTCGGTGCTGCTCGCGCACGGGCGCGGCGGCTGGGCGGTCGGCGACGTGGTCGGCGCCTCCCTGGACCACGCGATGTGGTTCCACCGGCCCTTCCGGGCGGACGAGTGGCTGCTGTACGACCAGGAGTCGCCGTCGGCGGCCGCCGGGCGCGGCCTGGGCCAGGCCCGCATCTGGACCCAGGACGGGCGCCTGGCCGTCACCGTCATCCAGGAGGGCGTGGTCCGCGTACCGCGCACCTGACGCCCGCGGCCGCCGCGCGGGCCGGTACGCCTACTCCTCCAGGAGCCCGGCCGTGGACAGCAGGTAGGCCACCAGCGGGTCGTAGAAGCGCGGGTCGCGGACGTGGTCGTCGAGCGGGACCGCCACCTCGAGGGTGCCCTCGGCCTCGCCGAGGAAGAGCGCCGGGTCGTTGCAGTCCGCGTACCCGACGGCGTCCAGCCCCCGCTGCGCCGCACAGCCCGCCCAGCCGTGGTCGGCGACGACCAGGTCCGGCTGCGGCCGGCCGGCCGCGGCGAGCCCGTCCAGGATCGCGGCCATCGGCTCCGGCGAGTGGGTGTGCCACAGAGTCGCGCCCCGCTCCAGCACCGCGACGTCCGCGAACTGCCACACCGAGCCCTCGTCGGCGGTGAGCCCGGCCGGGATCACCACGATCTCGCAGCCCGCCGCCCGCAGGGCGGCCGCCGTGGCCCGGTGGACGTCCAGCAGCCCGCCGGGGTGCCCGGTGGCGAGCAGGACGCTCTGCCGGTCCAGCGCGGCCTTGCGCAGCCGGGCCGCGAGCCGGTCCAGGCCGGCCACCGTCAGCTCCGGGTCGATGGTGTCCTGGCCGAAGCGGTGCGCGGGGTCGTCCACGACGCCGCAGCGCTCCGCCATCACGGCGAGCACGTCCTGCTCGTCGGTCCAGCGGTCGCCCAGCTCCAGTCCGAGCCAGTAGTGCCGGTCTCCGTTGGCGAGCTTGCGGTAGTGGGAGAGGTTGTTCTCGCGCGGGGTGGCGACCTGTCCCGCGATGCGCGTGCGGACCAGGTGGTCGACGAGCTCGGCGCGGCTGGGGACGGGCGTCTCTATCGGCTTCGGCATGCGCCCCATTCTGCCGCCGCCGCGGCGCAGGCGGCGCGCCCATCCCGACGGCTGGACGCGCCGGTTCACACCGTCAGCGCCCCGAACGCCCCGTGCGCGAGCCGCCGCAGGAGGGATTCGGTCGCCTCGCGCCCCAGGGCGGCCAGGTGCGGGGTGGAGTTCAGCAGGCCGAAGACGGCGTGCACGCAGACGCGCACCTCCGCCTCGCCGACCTCGGGGTGCAGTTCCCGTACGACCTCCACCCACAGCTCCACGTACTGGCGCTGCAGCTGGCGCACGAGCTTGCGGTCGGCGTCGCGCAGCCGGTCGAGCTCCCGGTCGTGCACCGTGATCAGCGCGCGGTCGTCGAGCGCGAAGTCGATGTGCCCGTCGATGAGGGAGGACAGGACCAGCGCGGGGTCGCCCGCCGCCTCCTCCACCCGGCGCCGGCCGCCGGTCAGCAGCCGTTCGCTGATGCCGACCAGCAGCTCGGCCAGCATGGCGTCCTTGCCCGCGAAATGCCGGTAGAGGCCGGGGCCGCTGATGCCGACCGCGGCCCCTATCTCGTCGACTCCGACGCCGTGGAACCCGCGCGCCGCGAAGAGGCGGGCGGCCTCGCTGAGGATCTGCTCGCGACGGGTCGGGGCGGGCGCACTGGTGCTCATGGGACACCATTCTAGACAGGGCCGTTAGCGGTCGTTAACCTAGGCGGTACATGCGTTAACGCTCATTAACAGCGTGCACCGAGCAAGGGAGCTCGACCGATGCAGCAGGCACCAGTGCTGACGAGCGCCGCGGACCCGGCGTCCGAGGCCTGGCGGACCAACGAGGCCGCCCACCGCGAGCTGACCGAGGGCCTGCGCGCCCGGCTCGACGCGGCCCGGCTCGGCGGCGGCGAGAAGGCGCGCGCCCGCCACACCGCCCGCGGGAAGCTCCTCCCCCGCGACCGGGTGGACACCCTCCTGGACCCGGGGTCCCCCTTCCTGGAGCTGGCTCCGCTGGCCGCCGAGGGGATGTACGGGGGCGCCGCGCCCGCCGCCGGCGTGATCGCCGGGATCGGGCGGGTCAGCGGCCGCGAGTGCGTGATCGTCGCGAACGACGCCACCGTCAAGGGCGGCACGTACTACCCGATGACCGTCAAGAAGCACCTGCGCGCCCAGGAGGTGGCGCTGGAGAACCGTCTCCCCTGCCTCTACCTGGTCGACTCGGGCGGCGCCTTCCTGCCCATGCAGGACGAGGTCTTCCCCGACCGGGAGCACTTCGGCCGCATCTTCTACAACCAGGCGCGCATGTCGGGGGCCGGCATCCCGCAGATCGCCGCGGTCCTGGGCTCGTGCACGGCGGGCGGCGCCTACGTACCGGCGATGAGCGACGAGGCCGTCATCGTCCGCGGCCAGGGCACGATCTTCCTCGGCGGCCCGCCGCTGGTGAAGGCCGCCACCGGCGAGGTGGTCACGGCGGAGGAGCTGGGCGGCGGCGAGGTCCACTCCCGGACCTCCGGGGTCACCGACCACCTCGCCGAGGACGACGCGCACGCGCTGCGGATCGTACGGAACATCGTGGCGACCCTGCCCGGCCGCGGGGCCCTGCCCTGGTCGGTGGAGGCCCCCGAGGAGCCCAAGGTGGACCCGTACGGGCTGTACGGCGCGGTCCCGGTCGACTCCCGCACCCCGTACGACGCCCGCGAGATCATCGCGCGGGTCGTGGACGGCTCCCGCTTCCAGGAGTTCAAGGCGGAGTTCGGGCAGACCCTGGTCACCGGCTTCGCCCGGATCCACGGCCACCCGGTGGGGATCGTCGCCAACAACGGCATCCTGTTCTCCGAATCCGCCCAGAAGGGCGCCCACTTCATCGAGCTGTGCGATCAGCGCGGCATCCCGCTGCTGTTCCTCCAGAACATCTCCGGGTTCATGGTCGGCCGCGACTACGAGGCGGGCGGCATCGCCAAGCACGGCGCCAAGATGGTCACCGCGGTGGCCTGCACCCGGGTGCCGAAGCTGACGGTGGTGGTCGGCGGTTCGTACGGGGCCGGCAACTACTCGATGTGCGGCCGGGCGTACTCGCCGCGCTTCCTGTGGATGTGGCCCAACGCCAAGATCTCCGTGATGGGCGGTGAGCAGGCCGCCTCGGTGCTGGCCACGGTCAAGCGGGACCAGATCGAGGGCGCGGGCCAGGAGTGGCCGGCCGAGGACGAGGAGGCGTTCAAGGCCCCGGTCCGGGCGCAGTACGAGGAGCAGGGCAGCGCCTACTACGCCACCGCCCGGCTGTGGGACGACGGGGTCATCGACCCGCTGGAGACCCGGCGGGTGCTGGGACTGGCCCTGACCGCGTGCGCGAACGCCCCGCTGGGCGATCGCGGCTTCGGCATCTTCCGTATGTGACGTGAGGACCTCACTGATGTTCAGCACTGTTCTGGTCGCCAACCGCGGCGAGATCGCGGTACGCGTCATCCGCACCCTGCGCGAGCTGGGCGTGCGGTCGGTGGCCGTCTTCAGCGACGCGGACGCCGACGCCCGCCACGTCCGGGAGGCCGACACGGCCGTCCGGATCGGCCCGGCGGCCGCCGCCGAGAGCTACCTGTCGGTGGAGCGGCTGCTGGACGCCGCCCGGCGCACGGGCGCCCAGGCGGTCCACCCGGGATACGGCTTCCTCGCCGAGAACGCGGCCTTCGCCCAGGCATGCGCGGACGCCGGGTTGGCCTTCATCGGACCGCCCGCCTCCGCCATCTCCCTCATGGGCGACAAGATCCGCGCCAAGGAGACGGTGAAGGCGGCGGGCGTGCCCGTGGTCCCCGGCTCCTCCGGCAGCGGCCTGTCCGACGCCGAACTGGCCGCCGCGGCCGCGGAGATCGGCATGCCGGTACTGCTCAAGCCCTCGGCGGGCGGCGGCGGCAAGGGCATGCGGCTGGTGCGCGACGAGGCGGTCCTGGCCGAGGAGATCGCGGCGGCCCGCCGTGAGGCCCGCTCGTCCTTCGGCGACGACACCCTGCTGGTCGAGCGGTGGGTGGACCGGCCCCGCCACATCGAGATCCAGGTGCTGGCCGACTCCCACGGGAACGTGGTCCACCTGGGCGAGCGCGAGTGCTCGCTCCAGCGGCGCCACCAGAAGGTCATCGAGGAGGCCCCCTCGGTCCTGCTCGACGACAAGACCCGGGCGGCGATGGGGGCGGCGGCCGTGGACGCGGCCCGCTCGTGCGGGTACGTGGGCGCGGGCACGGTGGAGTTCATCGTCCCCGGCGGGGACCCGTCCTCCTACTACTTCATGGAGATGAACACCCGCCTCCAGGTCGAGCACCCGGTGACGGAGCTGGTCACCGGCCTGGACCTGGTGGAGCAGCAGCTGCGGGTGGCCTGCGGCGGCACCCTGTCCCTCAGCCAGGACGACGTCCGGCTGACGGGACACGCGATCGAGGCCCGGGTGTGCGCCGAGGACCCGGCGCGGGGTTTCCTGCCGTCGGGCGGCACCGTCCTCGCGCTGTCGGAGCCCTCGGGCGGGCCGGTGCGCACGGACTCGGGCCTGACGGCGGGCGTGCCGGTGGGCTCCACGTACGACCCGATGCTGTCGAAGGTGATCGCCTACGGGCCGGACCGCGCCAGTGCCCTGCGGGTGCTGCGCGGGGCGCTGGCGGACACGGTGATCCTGGGCGTGCAGACCAACGCCGGCTTCCTGCGCAGGCTGCTCGCCCACCCTGACGTGGTCTCGGGCGACCTGGACACGGGATTGGTGGAGCGGGACCTGCCCGGCCTCCTCCCCGAGGGGGTCCCGCCGGAGGTGTACGCGGCGGCCGCGCTGCTGGCGCAGGGGTCCGCCGTGCCGGCCGGTCCGGGGGCCTGGGCCGACCCGTTCGACGCCGCCGACGGCTGGCGCCTGGGCGGCGTCCCCGCCTGGACGGCGCACCACTTCCGCCTCCCGGGCCAGGAGCCGGTACGCATCGACACCCGGCCGGTCGGGCCGGATTCCGCCTCGCCGGCGATCGAGGTGCGGGGGCCGGGACAGAGCCCCGGCGCGCCGTCGCGGGCCCGGATCGTGACCCGCACCCCCGACCGGGTCACCGTGGAACTCGACGGCGTGACGCACGCGTTCAGCCACGCCGCCTCCCCCGAGGGGACCTGGCTCGGCCGGGACGGCGACTCCTGGCACGTCCAGGCCCACGACCCGGTGGCGGCGCACCTCGGCGGCGCCGGCCGGTCGGGGGCCAACACCCTCGCCGCCCCCATGCCCGGCACCGTCACCGTCGTCAAGGTGGCCGTCGGGGACGTGGTCACGGCCGGCCAGAGCCTGCTGGTCGTCGAGGCGATGAAGATGGAGCACGTCATCTCCGCCCCGCACTCCGGCACGGTCACCGAGCTGGACGTCTCGCCCGGCACCACCGTCGCCATGGACCAGGTCCTGGCCGTCGTCACCCCGGACGAGGAGGAGGGCGCGTGAACGGCCTGCCCATGAGCGTCCCGGCGCCCGGCCTGCCGGCCCGGGTCCGGATCCACGAGGTCGGGGCCCGCGACGGGCTGCAGAACGAGAAGGGCGCCGTCCCGACGGCGGTCAAGGCGGAGTTCATCCACCGCCTGGCCGCCGCCGGACTGACCACCATCGAGGCGACCAGCTTCGTGCACCCGGCATGGGTGCCGCAGCTGGCCGACGCGGAGGAGCTCTTCCCGCTCCTCGGCGACCTGGACGCCGACCTCCCCGTGCTCGTCCCCAACGAGCGCGGCCTGGACCGCGCGCTCGCCCTGGGCGCCACCCGGATCGCCGTCTTCGGCTCCGCCACCGAGACCTTCGCCTCGCGCAACCTCAACCGCACGGTCGCGGAGTCCCTGGCCATGTTCGAGCCCGTCGTGGCCCGGGCCAAGGAGGGCGGGGCGCACGTCCGCGGCTACCTGTCGATGTGCTTCGGCGACCCCTGGGAGGGGCCGGTCCCCGTCGAGCAGGTGGTCCGCGTCGCCAAGGCCCTGCTCGACCTCGGCTGCGACGAGCTGAGCCTCGGCGACACCATCGGCGTCGCCACGCCCGGCCACGTCCAGGCCCTGCTGGCCGGGTTGGGTGGGGAGGGCGTGCCGGCCGACCGGATCGGCGTGCACTTCCACGACACCTACGGCCAAGCCCTGTCCAACACCCTCGCCGCGCTCCAGCACGGCGTGACCACGGTCGACGCCTCCGCCGGCGGCCTCGGCGGATGCCCGTACGCGAAGAGCGCCACCGGCAACCTCGCCACCGAGGACCTGGTGTGGATGCTCGACGGCCTCGGCATCGAGACCGGTGTCGACCTGGCCGCCCTCACCGCCACGAGCGTGTGGATGGCCGAGCAGTTGGGGCGGCCCAGCCCCTCCCGTACCGTCCGCGCCCTCTCCCACAAGGAGTAACGAAGACATGCCCCTCGACCACCGGCTCACCCCCGAGCACGAGGAACTCCGCCGTACCGTCGAGGAGTTCGCGCACGACGTCGTCGCGCCGAAGATCGGCGACCTGTACGAGCGCCACGAGTTCCCGTACGAGATCGTCCGCGAGATGGGCCGCATGGGCCTGTTCGGCCTGCCCTTCCCCGAGGAGTACGGCGGCATGGGCGGCGACTACCTCGCCCTCGGCATCGCCCTGGAGGAGCTGGCCCGCGTCGACTCCTCGGTCGCCATCACCCTGGAGGCCGGCGTCTCGCTCGGCGCCATGCCCCTCTACCTGTTCGGGACCGAGGAGCAGAAGCGGGAGTGGCTGCCGAAGATGTGCTCGGGCGAGGTGCTGGGTGCCTTCGGCCTGACCGAGCCCGGCGCCGGCAGCGACGCCGGCGGCACCCGCACCACCGCCGTCCGCGACGGCGGCGAGTGGGTTATCAACGGCTCCAAGTGCTTCATCACCAACTCCGGTACCGACATCACCGGCCTGGTCACCGTCACCGCCGTGACGGGCCGCAAGGCCGACGGCCGCCCGGAGATCTCCTCGATCATCGTCCCGTCCGGGACGCCGGGCTTCACCGTCGCCGCCCCCTACTCCAAGGTCGGCTGGAACGCCTCGGACACCCGCGAGCTGTCCTTCGACGGCGTACGCGTACCGCTCGCCAACCTGGTGGGCGAAGAGGGCCGCGGCTACGCCCAGTTCCTGCGGATCCTCGACGAGGGCCGGATCGCCATTTCCGCGCTCGCCACGGGCCTGGCCCAGGGCTGTGTGGACGAGTCGGTGAAGTACGCGAGGGAGCGGCACGCCTTCGGCAAGGCCATCGGCGACAACCAGGCCATCCAGTTCAAGCTGGCGGACATGGAGATGCGCGCCCACATGGCCCGGATCGGCTGGCGCGACGCGGCCTCCCGACTGGTGGCCGGTGAGCCGTTCAAGAAGGAGGCGGCGATCGCGAAGCTGTACTCCTCCACGGTGGCCGTGGACAACGCCCGGGACGCCACGCAGATCCACGGGGGCTACGGCTTCATGAACGAGTACCCGGTGGCGCGCATGTGGCGGGACTCGAAGATCCTGGAGATCGGCGAGGGCACCAGCGAGGTCCAGCGCATGCTCATCGCGCGCGAACTGGGCTTCGCCTCCTAGCCCCTGCGGCGGCGCGGTGCGCGCGTGTGACGGGGGCCCTAAAAAAACTTAGGGCCCCCTTACTGTTTTCGGCCAAGGTTAGGCTAACCTTCCCAGCGAACGGCTCAGGCGCCGCCCGGCACGCACGAAAACGGAAACCGACATGCCCAAGTCCCGAACCTCCTCCCTCACCCGCCGCGGATTCATCGCGGCAGGCGGCGCCCTCGGCCTCGTCGCGGCCCTGGCCGCGTGCGGCGGCACCGACTCGGCGAAGGGCGATGGCGGCAAGGACAAGGGCGCGGCGGCTTCGGGCCCCTGGACGTTCAAGGACGACCTCGGCAAGGAGGTCAGCACCAAGGCCAAGCCGAAGAACATCGTCGCCTTCACCGGCACCGCCGCCGCGCTGTACGACTACGGCGTCCCGGTCAAGGGCGTCTTCGGCCCGACCAGGACGGCGGACGGCAAGGCCGACGTCCAGGCCGGCTCGATGGACATCTCCAAGGTCGAGATCATCGGCAACGTCTACGACGACTTCAACGTGGAGAAGTACGCCTCCCTCCAGCCCGACCTGCTCGTCACCAACACCTGGGACGGCAGCTACTGGTACGTCCCCGAGGCGTCCAAGGACAAGATCCTGCAGCTGGCCCCGGCCGCCGCGATCTCCGTCGGCGGCGACGCCACCCTGGACAAGGCCCTGGAGCGCACCGCCGAGCTCGCCAAGTCCCTCGGCGCCGACCTGAACGACAAGAAGGCCGTCGACGCCAAGGCGCGCTTCGACGCGGCCGCCGCGAAGGTCCGCGAGGCCACGAAGGCCAACCCGGGCATCAAGGTCCTCGTCGGCTCCGGCTCCGCCGAGCTGTTCTACGTCTCCACTCCGGACACCTCGGCGGACCTGAAGTACTTCAAGTCCCTCGGCGTCGAGTTCGTCACCCCGGAGAAGCTGGACGAGGGCGGCTTCTTCGAGAGCCTCAGCTGGGAGAACGCCGGCAAGTACAAGGCCGACCTGGTCTTCCTCGACAACCGCACCGGCACCCTGCAGCCGGAGGACCTGAAGGCGAAGGCCACCTGGGCCGAGCTGCCGTCGGTCAAGGCGGGCCAGATCACCCCGCGCGTCACCGAGCCGATCTACTCGTACGACAAGTGCGCCGTGATCCTCGAGAACCTCGCGAAGGCCATCCAGAACGCCAAGAAGGTCAGCTGACCCGCATTCCGGCCTGACCGATCCCAGGGGGGACCCTCCGCATGACCGCCACCGCGTCCGACGTCCCGGCCGCCCTGCACTTCCGGTTCTTCGCACTGGAGGTGCTCCGCACGCGCCGCCTCGGGCACTCCTTCCTGCGCGTGACGTTCGGCGGGGAGTCCCTGGCGGAGTTCCGCTCGGGCGGCTTCGACCAGAGCCTGTCGCTCTTCCTGCCCCCGGCCGGCCGGGAGCACACCGAGCTCCCCTCCACCGACGCGGACACCTGGTTCGCCGCCTGGCGGGCGATGCCCGACGAGGAGCGGCCCGTGATGCGCTCCTACACGGTGCGCGAGCAGCGCCGGACGACCGGGGGCGTGGACGAGGTCGACATCGACTTCGTCCTGCACGGGGATTCCAGCCCCGCCTCGCACTGGGCGGGCCGGGCGGTGACCGGCCGCCGGATCCTGGCGATCGGCCCGGCCGTCGCGCAGAACAAGTCGGTCCGGTTCCAGCCGCCCGCGTCGGCCGACGCGGTCTGGATGTACGCGGACGAGACCGCCCTGCCGGCCGCCGCCGCGATCCTGGAACGGCTGCCGGCCGGGGTCCGGGTGCGGGCCTGGTTCGAGGTCCCGCACGAGGACGACCGGCTCACGCTGTCCGCCCCGGCGGGGGCGGACCTCACCTGGATCGTGCGCGAGGGCGACGGTCGCGACCGCACGGAGCAGGTGGTGGGCGCGCTGCGCGCGGCCGGACCGCTCGCCGCCGAAGCCCCGTACGTGTGGCTGGCGGGCGAGGCGGGCACGGTGCGCGCCACGCGCCGCCACTTCGTGCAGGAACGATCCGTCGACCGCCGCTCGGTGTGCTTCACCGGCTACTGGCGGCTGGGCGCGAGCGAGGAGCAGCTCCTCGCGGAGGCGTACGCGGGCAAGGCCCCGAGCGAGGACCCCGCTTCCGACCTGTAGTCACGTCCGCCCGGCCATACGGGCGTTGAGATGGGCCCCGGCACCACCGGGGCCCATCTCCATTTGGCCTAAAACTAAGGTTAGGCTAACCTAACGACAACACACCCCCCTTCTGCCCCTGCCCGGAGGAAAGTTGATGCGTTCGCATCTGCTGAACGAGACGACCGCGGACCTCTACCGGCGTTCCGTCACCGAGGGCGTCGCACGCGTCGCCGCCAAGCTCGCGACCACGGAGCGACCCCACACCGGTATCTCCGTCGACGAACTCGCCCCGGTCATCAACGGGATCGACCTGGACCGGCCGCTCGGCGACGCGGCGGCCGTCCTGGACGAGCTGGAGGACGTGTACCTGCGCGACGCGGTGTACTTCCATCACCCGCGCTACCTCGGCCACCTCAACTGCCCCGTCGTCATTCCGGCAGTGCTCGGCGAAGCGGTCCTCGCGGCCGTCAACTCCAGCCTCGACACCTGGGACCAGTCCATCGGCGGCACGCTCATCGAGCGCCGGCTCATCGACTGGACCGCCCAGCGCATCGGTCTCGGCCCCGCCGCGGACGGCGTCTTCACCTCCGGCGGCAGCCAGTCCAACTTCCACGCGCTGCTGCTCGCCCGGGACGAGGCCTGCCGCATCGTCCTGCAGAAGGAGCTCGACGCGGGCCGCGCGCTCACCAAGGCCGAACTCCTGCCGAAGCTGCGCATCTTCACCTCCGAGGCCAGCCACTTCAGCGTGAAGAAATCGGCCGCCATGCTCGGGCTCGGCTACGAGGCCGTCATCGCGGTCCCGGTCGACCGCAACCGCCGGATGGACACCTCGGTGCTCGCCCTGGAGCTCGAGGAGTGCGCCGCCGAGGGCCTGTTCCCCATGGCCGTCGTCGCCACCGCCGGCACCACCGACTTCGGGTCCATCGACCCGCTCCCCGAGATCGCCCGCCTGGCCGACCAGCACTCCGCGTGGATGCACGTGGACGCCGCCTACGGCTGCGGACTGCTGGCCTCCCCCACCCGCCGGCACCTCCTCGACGGCATCGAGCACGCCGACTCCGTCACCGTCGACTACCACAAGTCGTTCTTCCAGCCCGTCAGCTCCAGCGCCATGCTGGTGCGGGACCGCGACACCCTCCAGCACGCCACCTACTACGCGGACTACCTCAACCCGCGCCGCATGGCCGAGGAGCGCATCCCCAACCAGGTCGACAAGTCCATCCAGACCACGCGCCGCTTCGACGCCCTCAAGCTCTGGATGACCCTGCGCGTCATGGGCGCCGACGGCATCGGCTCGCTCTTCGACGAGGTCATCGACCTGGCCGCGGCCGGCTGGGACCTCATCGACGCCGACCCCCGCTTCGAGGTCGTCGTCAAGCCCCAGATCTCCACCCTGGTCTTCCGCTACGTCCCGCAGGGCGACCTGCCCCGGGACCTCGTCGACGAGGCCAACCTGCACGCCCGCAAGGCCCTGTTCGCCTCGGGCGAGGCCGTCGTCGCCGGCACCAAGGTGGACGGGGACCAGTACCTGAAGTTCACCCTCCTCAACCCGCAGACCACGACGGCCGACATCACGGCCGTACTCGACCTTCTCGCCGCACACGCCGAGCAGTTCCTGGGAGAATCCCTTGCCGTCCACCGCTGAGCCCCGTGACTTCATCGGCATCGGCCTCGGTCCCTTCAACCTGGGACTCGCCTGCCTGACCGCACCGATCGACGAGCTCGACGGCCTGTTCATCGAGTCGAAGCCGCACTTCGAGTGGCACGCCGGGATGTTCCTGGACGGCGCGCACCTGCAGACGCCCTTCATGTCGGACCTGGTCACCCTCGCCGACCCGACCTCGCCGTTCTCCTTCCTGAACTACCTGAAGGACCAGGACCGGCTGTACTCCTTCTACATCCGGGAGAACTTCTATCCGCTGCGGGCCGAGTACAACGACTACTGCCGCTGGGCCGCCGACCGGCTCGACAACGTCCTGTACTCCACCTCCGTCACCGAGGTCACCTACGACGAGCGGGCCGGCCTCTACGAGGTCCACACCGACCGGGGCGAGACCCACCGGGCCCGCCGCCTGGTCCTGGGCACCGGCACCCCGCCCTTCGTCCCGGGGGCATGCGCCGGCCTCGGCGGCGACTTCCTGCACAACTCCGCCTACATGCAGAACAAGGCGGAGCTGCAGAAGAAGAAGTCGATCACCCTGGTCGGCTCCGGGCAGAGCGCCGCGGAGATCTACTACGACCTCCTCGCCGAGATCGACGTGCACGGCTACCAGCTCAACTGGGTCACGCGCTCCCCGCGCTTCTTCCCGCTGGAGTACACGAAGCTGACGCTGGAGATGACCTCCCCCGAGTACGTGGACTACTTCCACGCCCTCCCCGAGGACACCCGCTACCGGCTCGAGACCCAGCAGAAGAACCTCTTCAAGGGCATCGACGGCGATCTGATCAACGCCATCTTCGACCTGCTCTACCAGAAGAAGGTCACCATGCCGGGCGCGGTGCCGACCACCCTGCTGACCAACACCTCGCTGAACAGCACGGCCTACGACACCACCACGGGCACCTACACCCTGGGACTGCGCCAGGAGGAGCAGGAGCGGGACTTCACCCTCTCCTGCGAGGGCCTGGTCCTGGCCACCGGCTACAAGTACACCGTCCCCGAGTTCCTCGCCCCGGTGCGCGAGCGGCTGAACTTCGACGGCCGGGGCCGCCTCGACGCCGCCCGCAACTACAGCGTCGACGCCGCGGGCCGCGAGGTGTACCTGCAGAACGGCACCACCCACAACCACTCCCTGACCTCCCCCGACCTGGGCATGGCCGCGTACCGCAACGCCTACATCGTCGGTGAGCTGCTCGGCCGCTCCTACTACAAGGTCGAGAAGTCCATCGCGTTCCAGCAGTTCGCAGCCCCGGAAGGCACGCACGCATGAGCACCACCGGCTCCATCTCCGAGATCCTGTACGCGCGTACCGACGCGTCCCTCGGCACCTTCGCCGTCCGCCCGCTGGACCCCCTCTCCGACGCGGAGCTCCTGCACGGCTGGGTCACCCACCCCAAGGCCGCGTTCTGGATGATGCAGGACGCCTCGCTGCCGGACGTGGAACGCGAGTACATGCGGATCGCCGCACACGAGCACCACCAGGCCTTCATCGGCCTGCACGAGGGCCGGCCCGCCTTCCTGATGGAGACCTACGACCCGTCCCGCCTGGAGCTCGTCGGCCTGTACGACGCCCTGCCAGGCGACGTCGGCATGCACTTCCTCGTCGCGCCGAGCGAGCAGCCGCTGCACGGGTTCACCCGCGCCGTCATCACCACCGTCATGGCGGCCGTGTTCGCCGACCCCGCCACCGAGCGCGTCGTGGTCGAACCCGACGTGCGCAACACCGCCGTGCACGCCCTGAACGAGGCCGTCGGCTTCGTGCCCGAGCGCCCGGTCCGCAAGCCGGAGAAGGAGGCCCTCCTCAGCTTCTGCACCCGCGCCCAGTTCGAGGCGGCCACCGGTCTCACCACCCAGGAGCCCTCGATATGAGCCTCGCCGACGCCGTCTCCCACCTCTCCCCCGAACTGTGGGACCGGGCCAACCGCGCCCTGGTCCGCAAGGCCCTGGCGGAGTTCTCCCACGAGCGCCTGCTGACCCCCGAGCCCCTGGACGGCGGCCGCTACTCGGTCCTGAGCGACGACTCCTCGGTGGAGTACCGCTTCGCGGCCACGCGGCACGCCCTGGACCACTGGTCGGTGGACGAGGCGTCCATCACCCGCCACCACGGCGGCGCCGAGCTCCCGCTGGACGCCCTCGACTTCCACATCGAGTTCCAGCGGTCCCTGGGACTCAGCGCCGAGGTCCTGCCCGTCTACCTGGAGGAGCTCTCCTCCACCCTGGCCGGCTCGGGCTACAAGTACACCAAGCCGCAGGTGTCCTCCGCCGTCCTCGCGAAGTCCTCCTTCCAGGACATCGAGACGGGCATGACCGAGGGCCACCCCTGCTTCGTGGCGAACAACGGCCGCCTCGGCTTCGGCGTCCACGAGTACCTCTCCTACGCCCCCGAGACGGCGAACCCGGTCCACCTCGTGTGGGTGGCCGCCCGCAAGGACGTCTCCACCTTCACGGCGGGCGCGGGCCTGGACCACGACTCGTTCATGCGCGCCGAGCTGGGCGACGACACGATCGCGGCCTTCTCCGCCCGGATGGCCGACCTCGGCCTGGACCTGGCGGACTACCACCTGTTCCCGGTGCACCCCTGGCAGTGGTGGAACAAGACCACGATCACCTTCGCCGCCGAGATCGCGAACCGCCGCCTGGTCCTGCTGGGCGAGGGCACCGACGCCTACCTGGCGCAGCAGTCGATCCGTACCTTCTTCAACACCAGCGCCCCCGGCAAGCACTACGTCAAGACGGCGATCTCGGTGCTGAACATGGGCTTCATGCGGGGCCTGTCCGCCGCGTACATGGAGGCCACCCCGGCCATCAACGACTGGCTCCACCAGCTCATCGGGGCCGACCCCGTGCTGCGGTCCGTCGACTTCTCGATCATCCGCGAGCGCGCGGCGATCGGCTACCACCACCGCCAGTACGAGCGGGCCACCGACCGGTACTCCCCCTACCGCAAGATGCTGGCCGCGCTCTGGCGCGAGTCCCCTGTGGACTCCCTCCGCGGAGAGGAGCGCCTGGCCACGATGGCCTCACTCCTCCACGTCGACTCCGAGGGCAGGTCCTTCGTCGGCGCCCTGATCGAGGAGTCGGGCCTCGACCCGGCCGCCTGGCTGCGCTCGTACCTGCGGGCCTACCTGGTCCCGCTCCTGCACTGCTTCTACCAGTACGACCTCGCCTACATGCCGCACGGCGAGAACACCATCCTCGTCATCGAGGGCGGCGTGGTGAAGCGGGCGATCTTCAAGGACATCGCCGAGGAGATCGTGGTCATGGACCCGGACGCGGTGCTGCCGCCCGCGGTCGAGCGGGTCCGGGCCGACATCCCGGAGGACATGAAGCTGCTGTCGATCTTCACCGACGTCTTCGACTGCTTCTTCCGCTTCCTCGGCCCGATCCTCGCGACGGAGGGCATCTGCGAGGAGGAGACCTTCTGGCGGGCGGTCGCGGACTGCGCCCACGAGTACCAGGACTCCGTGCCGGCCCTGGCGGAGCGTTTCGAGCGCTACGACCTGTTCGCCGAGGAGTTCCAGCTCTCCTGCCTCAACCGCCTCCAGCTGCGCAACAACAAGCAGATGGTCGACCTCTCCGACCCCTCCGCCGCGCTCCAGCTGATCGGCACCCTCGACAACCCCCTCGCGCCCTTCGCGCGGCGCTGACCGGGCCCGGGCGGGCAGCCGGCACGGTCCCCCGGCTGCCCGCCCACCCCTTCCCGACGGCGCACCGCCAGGACCGTCAGGACCACGGCACCCCGGGCGCCCGGTGGTAGTGGACGCCCGCGGCCTCCAGGCGGGGCCCCTGCGCCGCCAGGCGCCTGCCGTACGTCGCCCAGTCGAGGGCGGCGGCGGGCGACCAGCCCAGCTCCGCCAGCCCCAGCACCCGCGGGAACGCCATCAGCTCCCAGTCGGCCCGGGTGGCGATCGTCTCCGTCCACAGCGGCGCCTCCACCCCCAGGACCGCCGACTCCGGGACCCCGGCCAGATAGGCCCCCGGGTTCCAGGAGTAGGCGCGCTCCACGGGGACGAACCCGGCCCACGCCAGCCCCGGCTTCGTCGAGGCGTCGTACTTCATGTCCAGGTACAGCCGGTCCGAGGGCGACAGGATCAGCCGGTGCCCCGCCTCCGCGGCCGCCGCGACCCGCGCCTTCTCCGCCGCCGGGGTCCGGTCGTGCCCCCAGTACTGCAGCACCGCCCCCCGCGCCGGCCGCGCCGCCGCCAGCTGGTGCCAGGCGACCACCGTCTTGCCGTGGCGGGCCACCACCGCCTGCGCCCGGTCCATGAAGGCCGCGTAGTCCGCCGCCGGCGTGGCGTGGGCCTCGTCGCCGCCGATGTGCAGGTACCGGCCGGGCGTCAGCGCCGCCAGCTCGCCGAGCACCTGGTCGATGAACTCGTACGTCCGCTCCTTGGCCACGCAGAGTGAGCTGAAGCCGACCTTGGTCCCGGTGTACCGCTCCGGCGCCTTCCCGTCGCAGTTCAGCTCCGCGTAGGAGGCGAGCGCCGCGTGCGTGTGCCCCGGCATGTCGATCTCCGGGACCACGTCCACGTACCGCTCCGCCGCGTAGGCGACCAGTTCCCGGTACTCGTCCTTCGTCCAGTGCCCGCCCGGCCCGCCGCCGACCTCGCTCGCGCCGCCGTACTCCGCCAGCCGCGGCCAGGAGTCGACCGCCAGCCGCCAGCCCTGGTCGTCGGTGAGGTGCACGTGCAGGGTGTTGACCTTGTAGGGGACGAGCTGGTCGATGTACCTCTTCACCTGGTCCACCGTGAAGAAGTGCCGTGCGATGTCGACCATCGCGCCCCGGTAGGCGAAGCGCGGCCGGTCCAGGACCGTCCCCCCGGGCACCGTCCCCGGCCCCGTCACCGGTACGAGCTGGCGCAGTGTCTGACCGGCGTGGAAGAGCCCGGCCGGCGTGCGCGCGGTGAGGGTGATCCCGTCCGGTCCGGATTCCAGCCGGTACCCCTCCTCCCCGACCCCCTCGGCCGCGTCGTCGATCCGCAGCCGGATCCCGTCCCCCCAGGTTCCGTCGACCACCGGCAGCGGCAGCCCGCTGGGGCCGCGCAGCTGCTCGGCGAGGAGCTCGCCGACCCGCCGGACCTCCTCACCGGACCGGCCGGTACGGATGACCGTGCCCGGCCCGAAGGAGTAGCCGGGGCCTTCGGCGCGGGCGGAGACGGGAGCCGGCAGGAGCCGCTCGAAGGGGGCCAGGGCGGCGGGCGGGTCGTCGCCCGGTCTGGCGTCGTCCCCCCGGGCGGCGGCGCAGGACACCACCGAGCCGAGGGCGGACAGGACGAGGAGGGTGCCGAGCGTGCGTCGCAGGACTCTCATGGGTCAGGTATAGGGCCCCTGGGGGCCCGGCGGCCGGTGCGAGAATCGGCGGATGGCGGAAATCATCCAGAAGGACGGCACGTGGACCTTCGACGGCGACACGGTGCGCATCGTGCCGGGCCGCGACAAGGGGGTGGGCCTGCTGCGCCAGACGCTCGGTGAAGTCGCCGTACCGCTGCGCGCGCTGGCCGGGGTCAGCTTCGAACCGGGTCGCAAGGCGGGCCGGCTGCGGCTGCGCCTGCGCGACGGCGCGGACCCGCTGCTCCAGGTGACGGGCGGGCGGCTGCCGGAGTCCTCCGATCCCTACCGGTTGAGCGTGGAGGCGGACCGCACCGGGGTGGCGGAGTACTTCGTGGACGAGGTGCGCAACGCCCTCCTGCTGGACCAGGTGGAGACCGGGCCCACCGGTGCCTACCTGCTGCCGGGCCCCCCGGTGCCGATCACGGCGGCGGCGGGCGACGGGACCGCGGCCTTCGACGGGGACCGGGTGTCCCTGGAGTGGAACTGGACGGCCGAGGAGGCCAAGCGCTCCGGCGGGACGCGGGAGTTCCGGGTGGCGGACCTGCGGTCGGTCGAGTGGTCCCCCTCGAAGGGGCTGGGCAGCGGCTGGCTGCGGTTCGTCCCCGCGGGCGTCACCGCGCCCGCCTCGCCGAAGTACGACCCCTTCACGGTGGAGCTCTTCGGTTTCAAGAACGACCCGCTGATGGCCCTGGTCGCGGCGGCGGTGGCGGCCCGGATGCCCCACCCGTCGGCGGCCGCGGCCGAGCCGCCGGCGCCCGGCGGAGCCCTGGCCGGCCCGGCGGCCGCGCAGTCGGCCTCCTCGGCGGCCGCGTTCTCCGCGGCGGCGTCCCCGGCGGTGAACGGATCCGGCGCGGCGGGGGAGAGCGCGGCCGACCACGACGCGCTGCTGCGCCGGCTGCGGGAGCTCGGGGAGCTGCACCAGGCCGGGGTGCTCACCGCGGAGGAGTTCACGGCGGCCAAGCAGGCCGTTCTGCGGAGCTTTTGACCGGATTCTCCCATTCCACTGGTCCAGACCAGAAAGATCCTGCCCGATTCCGGGCAGGATCTTTGCGTTCACCGCTTCAACCCGCCAGTATCTACGGGTGCTCGATCGCCGCCCGTCGCATGACGACCTCGTCGACCACCTGGTGCGCAGCACCTCGCTGCAGCGGGGTGAAGCCACCCGGGTGGTGCTCGACGTGCTCGCGTACTTCGACGAGACGACCGAGGAGTTCGTCCGCCGCCGCCACCGGGAACTGCAGTCCGGCGGAGCGGTCAACGCGGAGATCTTCGAGCGGATCGCGGCCGAGCTGCCGCACCGCGCCGTGGCGCCTCCGGAGCTCTCCCTCCGGCAGCTGCGCCGCATCGTCTACGGCTGACACGCGTCGACCACGGCCGGGACCCGGCCACCCGAGCACACACCGAACTTCAGGAGGGGCAGAACCGTATGTGCGGAATCGTCGGTTACATCGGCAAGCGTGACGTTGCACCACTGCTGCTGGAAGGTCTGCAGCGCCTCGAGTACCGCGGCTACGACTCGGCGGGCATCGTCGTCAACAGCCCGAAGGCGGCGGCGCTGAAGGTCGTCAAGGCCAAGGGCCGGGTGCGCGAGCTGGAGTCCCGCGTGCCCAAGCGCTTCGCCGGCACCACCGGCATCGCCCACACCCGCTGGGCCACGCACGGCGCCCCGAGCGACATCAACTCCCACCCGCACCTGGACGCCGAGAACAAGGTCGCCGTCGTCCACAACGGCATCGTGGACAACGCCTCCGAGCTGCGCGCCAAGCTCGAGGCCGACGGCGTCGTCTTCGTCTCGGAGACCGACACCGAGGTGATCGTCCACCTGATCGCCCGCTCGCTGGCCGACTCCCTGGAGGAGAAGGTCCGCGAGGCGGTCAAGGCGATCGAGGGCACCTACGGCATCGCGGTCATGCACGCCGACTTCGCCGACCGCATCGTCGTCGCCCGCAACGGCTCCCCCGTGGTCCTCGGCATCGGCGAGAAGGAGATGTTCGTCGCCTCGGACGTCGCCGCCCTGGTCGCCCACACCCGCCAGGTCGTCACCCTCGACGACGGCGAGATGGCCACCCTGAAGGCCGACGACTTCCGCACCTACACCACCAGCGGCGCCACCACCACCGCCACCCCCGAGACCGTCGAGTGGGAGGCCGCCTCCTACGACATGGGCGGCCACGACACCTACATGCACAAGGAGATCTCCGAGCAGCCCGACGCGGTCGACCGCGTGCTGCGCGGCCGGATCGACGACCGCTTCAACACCGTCCACCTGGGCGGCCTGAACCTCGACCCGCGCGAGGCGCGCGGCATCCGCCGGGTCAAGATCCTGGGCTGCGGCACCTCCTACCACGCGGGCCTGATCGGCGCCGGCCTCATCGAGGGCATGGCCCGCATCCCCGCGGACGCCGAGCCGGCCTCCGAGTTCCGCTACCGCAACCCGGTCGTGGACCCCGACACCCTCTACATCGCGGTCTCCCAGTCCGGTGAGACCTACGACGTGCTCGCGGCCGTGCAGGAGCTCAAGCGCAAGGGCGCCCGCGTCCTCGGCGTCGTCAACGTGGTCGGCTCCGCCATCGCCCGCGAGGCCGACGGCGGCGTGTACGTGCACGCCGGGCCCGAGGTCTGCGTCGTGTCCACCAAGTGCTTCACCAACACCGTCGTGGCCTTCGCGCTGCTCGCCGTGCACCTCGGCCGCATCCGGGACCTGTCGGTCACCGACGGCAAGCGGATCATCGAGGGCCTGCGCCGGCTGCCCGCGCAGATCCAGGAGATCCTCGACGGCGAGGCGGAGATCAAGAAGCTGGCGGCCGAGTTCGCCGAGGCCAAGTCGATGATGTTCATCGGCCGGGTGCGCGGCTACCCGGTCGCGCTGGAGGCCTCCCTCAAGCTGAAGGAGATCTCCTACATCCACGCCGAGGCCTATCCGGCCTCCGAGCTCAAGCACGGCCCCCTCGCACTGATCGAGCCCTCCCTGCCGACCGTCGCGATCGTCCCGGACGACGACCTGCTGGAGAAGAACCGCGCGGCGCTGGAGGAGATCAAGGCACGCAGCGGCCGGATCCTGGCCGTCGCGCACCGCGAGCAGGAGAAGGCGGACCACACCATCGTGGTCCCCAAGAACGAGGACGAGCTGGACCCGATCCTGATGGGCATCCCGCTCCAGCTGCTGGCCTACCACACGGCCCTCGCCATGGGCCGGGACATCGACAAGCCGCGCAACCTGGCGAAGTCGGTCACCGTCGAGTAGCCGACGGCCCGTCCGCCGAGAGGCATACCAAGACCCCCGTGCGCGGTGCGCACGGGGGTCTTGGCAACGGATGCTCAGCCCGCGGCGACCGCACCGCGGCGCGAGGACCTGCCGAGGGCCATCGGCCAGTGCGCCACGGCCGCGGTGGCTCCGTACCAGGCCAGCAGCCCGGTCACGGCGGCGACCCAGCCGCCGGCCTTGGCGAGCACGTCGCTCCCGGCGAACGCGGCGATGGCCAGCAGGAGGAGGGACAACGTCAGCAGGGCGTAGACGACCTGGCCGAACAGACCGCTCGCGGCGGCGACCGTGAGGGTCAGCGCGAGCAGGGCGAAGAGGACCAGGAACGATCCGGCGGCCTCCCCGGAGACCGACGCCCCCGCACCCTTGGCCCAGGTGAACCAGAAGACGCCGAGGCCCGCGAACGCGGTGCCGTGGAACCCGTCGCCGCCGCGGTACTCCAGGAGCCCGAGGAGGAAGAGGGCCGCGCCGCCGACGTACATCGCGAGCGACACGGAGCTGGCGGCGGACACTCCGTCGATGACACCGGTGTGTCCGACACCGAACGCGAGAAGGGTGAGTCCGAGGGCTGTGTTGCCCAGGGTCGAGGTCGAGGCCGTGTTTCCCGCAGAGACACCGTTGTCCACGGCGGGCTCCCTTCGATCTGCAGTTGTTTGCTGCGTCCCAGCAGCATTTATCTACCCTTTACAGGGGTGCACAACCGCACAAGCCACTTAACAGAGGGTCACGGAATGACAACGACGGGTCTCTGCGCGCGCTTGGCCAGCCGGCCCGCGACCGACCCGAAGAGCCGGCCCACGATCCCGTGCGTGGAGCCCACGACGATGGCGTCGGCCGAATACTCCCGGCCGACCTCCTCCAGCTCATGGCAGATGTCACCGCCCCGCTCGACCAGGATCCATGGCACTTCGGCCAAGTAGTCCGCGCACGCGAGCTCCAGCCCGAGCACCTCGGTGCGGTGGTCCGGAACGTCCACGAAGACGGGGGGCTCGCAGCCGGCCCAGACGGTGGTGGGCAGCCGGTTGGCCACATGGACGATGATCAGGCCGGAACCGGAGCGACGGGCCATGCCGATCGCGTACGCGAGCGCGCGCTCACTGGAGGTGGAACCGTCGAATCCCACGACCACCCCGTGCCGGAAGGCCGGATCACACGGGTGGCGCGTCTGTTCCACCGCGCGCAGATCGGCGGCCGACGCGGGATCGGCGACCCGTTTGCGCTTGCGGTCCGCGGGTTCGGAGAATTCGTGACCGGCCATGGGTGTCTCGGCGAGGAGGTCCTTGGAGGAAGCAACAGGGGGAAATTCGGCGACGCTGGGTGACGGAGCTCTGTCCGGGAAGCATCTTCCCCAGCCCCTACCCACCAGGGTACGGCGACACGCCTGTCCTGCACAGGGCTTGCCGCCCTTGGAGAGCGTCCCAGGGAGCATGCCGGAGCGAGCGCGCCTTGGCAATGGCCGCTGCCCCCTACAGCCAGTGACGACGGGGCCCGGCGCCACCCGTGCGCGCAGTGACCGAGCCCGGCCGGACGGCGTTGGACACGGGTCCGACCGTCCAGGAAGAGCCCGCAGGGAGCACGCCGTGCCCGGCCATCCGGTACACCCCGTCCAGCCAGCTCAGCCGACGCAGCCCGCCCGCCCGCACACCGCCGCCGCCCCGCCGCACTCCTCTCCCCCGCCCTCCGTCCTTCACCCGTCCGTGCGTCCCGCCCAGCGCCGTTCCGACGACCCCGCGGGTGACGTGGTGCGCTGGGCCGCCTTCAGCTGCCTGCTCGTCCCCGTCGTCCTGGTCGTGTACGGGACCTCCTTCGGCGGGGCGGCGGTCGCCACGCTGGGCCTCCTCGCCGTGACGGCGGCCTGCCGGGCGCTGCTGCGCCACTCGGAGCGGATGGAACGAACCACCGCCCCGGTCCGGACGAGGGAACGCCCGCCGGCCGGGCCGCGCGGCCGGCACTCGCGCGGCGGCGGGACGGGTGCACATCGCGTCTGCGGCGGCTCCGGCCCCCGCACGGGGCCGACCCCGCACGACTGACTCATTCGCACACCCACACCCGCACGTTTTCAGCCAACTTCCCGGCAGGATGCCCCTCTTGCCGGAATGTCCCCCCAACCCCCCCACCACCAGCGACGACAACCACCGGAGCGCGCGGCGACCCTACGGGTACTGGCCACGACCGGACGAGACCCTTCCCACGCGGGTAGCGGAGCGGAACGCTTACTGATCGAATGCTTTTCGCCAAGTTGAGAAGTCGACATAGCGCTGCGTGCTGAACTTGTCACGCCGACACCACGGGACGCAGTAGATTCGATCATGCTTTTACGGCGGGGGATCCACGTGCAAGGCCGAGGGGAAACGTGCAGGTGCGACCAGACCAAGGAGTCGCGACACCCAAGGGGGGCTTAGCGCCATGAGCCAGGATTCCACCGCCGTCGTCGCGGACGCCGGCAGGAAGCTCGCGGGGCGTCGCCGCAGGGAGATCGTCGCGGTGCTGCTCTTCAGCGGCGGACCGATCTTCGAGAGCTCCATTCCACTCTCCGTGTTCGGCATTGACCGGCAGGACGCGGGAGTTCCACGCTACCGACTGCTCGTGTGCGCCGGTGAGGACGGTCCGCTCAGGACCACCGGCGGACTCGAACTGACCGCGCCGTACGGGTTGGAGGCGATCGCCCGGGCAGGGACGGTCGTCGTGCCCGCATGGCGTTCCATCACTTCGCCACCTCCTCCGGAGGCGCTCGACGCACTGCGTCTGGCGCACGAGGAGGGCGCCCGGATCGTCGGACTGTGCACGGGGGCCTTCGTGCTCGCCGCCGCCGGCCTGCTCGACGGGCGGCCCGCGACGACGCACTGGATGTACGCGCCGACGCTGGCCAAGCGCTACCCGTCCGTCCACGTCGATCCGCGCGAGCTGTTCGTCGACGACGGGGACGTCCTCACCTCCGCGGGCACCGCGGCCGGAATCGACCTGTGCCTGCACATCGTGCGCACGGACCACGGCAGCGAGGCGGCCGGGGCCCTGGCCCGCAGGCTCGTCGTGCCGCCGCGCCGCACGGGCGGACAGGAGCGCTACCTCGACCGGTCGCTGCCGGAGGAGATCGGTGCCGACCCGCTGGCCGAGGTCGTCGCGTGGGCGCTGGAGCACCTCCACGAGCAGTTCGACGTGGAGACCCTGGCTGCCCGCGCCTACATGAGCCGGCGCACCTTCGACCGGCGGTTCCGCTCACTGACCGGCAGCGCGCCGCTCCAGTGGCTGATCACGCAGCGGGTGCTCCAGGCCCAGCGGCTGCTGGAAACCTCCGACTACTCCGTCGACGAGGTCGCCGGACGCTGCGGGTTCCGTTCGCCGGTCGCCCTGCGCGGGCACTTCCGGCGGCAGCTCGGGTCCTCCCCGGCCGCCTACCGCTCGGCCTACCGGGCTCGGCGGCCGCAGGGCGACGTGGCCCAGGTGTCCCAGCTCTCGGAGAGCCCCGTGCCGCACCAGCGCACTCCGCAGCCCCAGCGGGCGGCGGCGGCCCTGGCCGCGGCGGGCCCGACGGTGACGGAGCTCTACGCCCCCGGCCGGGTCCTGCGGGAACACGCGTAACCCGCACAACGGGTGCGACGAGCGAAGGTCCTCCACCGGTCACCGCCGATGGGGGACCTTCCGCTGATGCGGTCCGGCCCCGAGCCGACCGCATAAGGTGGGACACATGAACGATCGCATGGTGTGGATCGACTGCGAGATGACCGGGCTCTCGTTGACGGACGACGCACTTATCGAGGTGGCCGCACTGGTCACCGACTCGGATCTCAACGTGCTCGGCGACGGCGTGGACATCGTGATCCGCCCGCCGGACGCGGCCCTGGAGACCATGCCCGACGTGGTGCGCCAGATGCACACCGCCTCCGGCTTGCTCGACGAGCTGGCCGGCGGGACGACCCTGGCGGACGCCGAGGCGCAGGTCCTGGCCTACGTGCGCAAGCACGTCAAGGAGCCCCGCAAGGCGCCGCTGTGCGGGAACTCGGTCGGTACCGACCGCGGCTTCCTGCTGCGCGACATGGCCGCGCTGGAGAGCTACATGCACTACCGGATCGTGGACGTGTCCTCGGTCAAGGAGCTGGCACGCCGCTGGTACCCGCGGGCGTACTTCAACAGCCCGCCGAAGAACGGCAACCACCGGGCGCTGGCGGACATCCGGGAGTCCATCGCCGAGCTGCGCTACTACCGGGAGGCGGTCTTCGTCCCGCAGCCCGGGCCCGACTCCGACACCGCCCGCGGCATCGCCGCCAAGTACGTGCTGCCCGCCGAACCCGCCCACTAGCTCCTGTCGTCACAGTGGCGCCGGTCAGGCCCTCGGCGTCCGGTGCCGTGCACCGCACGGCAAAGGGGCGCCCGTGTACTGGAGGTACTCGGGCGCCCCGACAACGCGGCGGGGTGCGGTGCCGGGCGTCGCGGGCCAGCCGGGACTTCGACGACAGGGCCGAGCCGACCCGGAGCCGGGGCGCGGCCGGGGGGAGCGAGCACCCTCCCGGACCCTGTACCCTTTTCTTCGGCCGGTCGGTTCTCCGACCGGACATGGTGGGTGTAGCTCAGTTGGTAGAGCACCTGGTTGTGGTCCAGGTGGCCGCGGGTTCAAGTCCCGTCACTCACCCTGCAAGGAAGAGGGGCCTTCCGTCCGCGTGAGCGGACAGGAAGGCCCCTCTTCCCGTTTCCACCCCGCACGGCGGGTCAGGAGGACTCCCGGACCACCAGCCGGTTCGGCAGCACGACGGCGGACTCCGGCTCGGCCTCCCCGGCGATCCTGGCCAGCAGCACCCGGGCCATGGTCCGGCCCATCTCCTCGATCGGCTGCCGCACGCTCGTCAGCGGCGGGTCCATGTGCCGGGCCACCACCGAGTCGTCGAAGCCCACCAGTGCCACGTCCTCCGGGATCCGGCGGCCGGCCGCGCGCAGCTCGCGCCGGGCGCCCGCGGCCATGACGTCCGAGGCCGCGAAGACCGCGTCGAGACCGGGCCTGCGTTGAAGAAGCCCGCGCATGGCCCGGCGCCCGCCCTCCTCCGTGAAGTCGCCGGCCGCGATCAGTTCCTCGTCGGCCTCGAGCCCGGCGGCGGCCAGGGCCTGCCGGTAGCCGTCGAGGCGGCACTGGGCGCCGTAGACGTCCTGCGGTCCGGTGATCGTCGCGATGGCCCGGCGGCCCCGGCCGAGCAGGTGGCGCACGGCTTCGGCCGCGCCCTCCAGGTTGTCGGAGTCCACCGAGGGCAGGGGTTCGGCCGCCGAGCGGCGCCCGCTGATGACCGTCGGGATGCCCAGCTCGGCCAGCAGCTCCGGCAGCGGGTCGCCGGCGTGCACGGAGACGAGGAGCACGCCGTCGACGCGGTGGCCGGAGAGGTACTGGGAGAGGCGGCGGCGCTCGCGGTCGCTGCCGGCCAGGGTGAGGACGAGCTGCACGTCGGTCTCGGCGAGTGCGGCGCCCACTCCGCGGACCACGTCCGAGAAGTACGGCTCCGCGAAGAAGCGGGCCTCCGGCTCGGGGATCACCAGGGCGATGGCGTCGGTCCGGTTGGCCGCCAGCGCCCGGGCCGCGCGGTTGGGCACGTACCCCAACTCGGCGACGGCCGCCTCGACCGCGCTCCTGGCGTGCTCGCTGACCCTGGAGGAACCGTTGATCACCCGGGAGACCGTGCCGCGCCCGACCCCGGCGCGCGCCGCGACCTCTTCCAGGGTCGGCCGTCCCCTACTGCCCCCGTGCGCCTTCATTGATTCCTCCCGAGTGTGAATCTACCCCTTGACGAGTGTGGGAGCGCTCCCACAGTGTGTCACACGACATCAGGCACGTTCCGTCCTTCAGGGAGGATGCACATGCGAGCCCACGCCCGAGCCCGAAGAACCCTTGCCACGGCAGTGACCGCGGTGGGAGCTGCGGCGCTGCTCCTCGCGGGGTGTGCGCAGGATCCGCAGGAGAAGTCCGAAGGCGGCGCCCCGGCCGGTGACAAGGCCAAGACCACTCTGACCGTCGGCGTCTTCGGCGCGTTCGGTCTCCAGGAGGCCGGGCTCTACGACGAGTACATGGCCCAGAACCCCGGGATACGCATCGAGCAGACGTCGATCGAGCGGAACGAGAACTACTACCCGCAGCTCCTCACCCACCTGGGGACGGGCAGCGGACTCGCCGACATCCAGGCCGTCGAGGTCAACAACATCGCCGAGATCACCGCCACCCAGGCCGACAAGCTGGTGGACCTGGGCAAGGCGCCGGGGGTGGACAAGTCCGCCTACCTGCCCTGGAAGTGGGCGCAGGGCACGGCGAAGGGCGGGGCCACGGTCGGCCTCGGCACCGATGTCGGGCCGCAGGGCATCTGCTACCGCAAGGACCTCTTCGAGGCGGCCGGGCTGCCCACCGACCGGGCCGCGGTCGGGGCGCTGTGGGCGGGCGACTGGAACAAGTACCTGGAGGCGGGCAAGACCTACAAGGCCAAGGCCGGCGAGGGCAAGGCCTTCGTGGACTCCGCATCCGGCGTGATGGCGGCGGTGACGGGCAGCAGCGGGCAGCGGTACTACGACGAGCAGGGCAAGGTCGTCTACAAGACCAACCCGGCGGTGCGCGGGGCCTTCGACCTTGCGGCCTCCTTCGCGGCCGAGGGGCTGAGCGCCAAGCTCCAGCAGTTCACCCCGGCCTGGGACCAGGGCTTCTCCAACGGCTCCTTCGCCACGGTCTCCTGCCCGGCCTGGATGCTCGGCTACATCCAGGACAAGGCGGGCCCGGCGGGCAAGGACAAGTGGGACGTGGCGCAGGCGCCGAAGCCGAGCAACTGGGGCGGTTCGTTCCTGATCGTGCCGAAGGCGGGGAAGCACGCCGAGGAGGCGGCGAAGCTGGCCGCCTGGCTGACGGCTCCGGCGCAGCAGGCGAAGCTCTTCGAGAAGCGGGGCAGCTTCCCGAGCGCGAGCGCCGCCTACAAGCTGCCGGCGGTGGCGGGGGCGCAGCACGCCTACTTCGGCGGGGCCCCGATCGGCGAGATCTTCGCCAGGGCGGCGGAGGGCGTGCCGGTGACGGTGGTCGGCCCCAAGGACCTGGTGATCGCGCAGAACCTGGCGGACATCGGCATGCTCCAGGTCGACCAGAAGGGCCGCAGCGCCCAGGAGGGCTGGGAGGCCGCGGTGAAGGCGATCGACAACGCCTTGGATCAGTGAGGTCCAGGTGACGGACGAGACGGCTGTCCTCTCCCCTTCCGCCGTCGGCTCGAAGGGGCCGGCGGCGGAGGGGGGCGGCCGGGGCCAGGTGTGGCGCTCGCGCCGCTACCGCTGGGACCTGCGCTGGAGCCCCTACGCCTTCGTGGCGCCCTTCTTCCTCTTCTTCGCCGCCTTCGGGTTGTTCCCGCTGCTGTACACGGGCTGGGCGGCACTGCACCAGGTGGAGCTGACCGATCCGGACAGCATGACGTGGGTCGGGCTGAAGAACTTCACCCGGCTGTGGGACGACGAGTTCTTCTGGAACGCCCTGCGCAACACCGTCACCATCGGACTGCTGTCCACGGTGCCGCAGTTGGCCATCGCGCTCGGTCTGGCGCATCTGCTGAACTACAAGATGCGCGGCTCCGCCTTCTTCCGGGTCGCCGTGCTCACCCCCTACGCCACCTCGGTGGCCGCGGCCACGCTGGTCTTCGTGCTGCTCTTCGGCCGGGACTACGGGATGGTGAACTGGGCGATGTCCGCCGTGGGTCTGGGACCGGTGGACTGGCAGAACGGCACCTTCGCCTCGCAGCTGGCGGTCTCCACCATCGTGGTCTGGCGGTGGACCGGCTACAACGCGCTGATCTACCTGGCGGCGATGCAGGCCGTGCCGGGCGAGCTCTACGAGTCGGCGGCACTGGACGGCGCCTCGCGCTGGCAGCAGTTCCTGCACGTGACCGTGCCCTCGCTGCGGCCGACGATCCTGTTCACCTGCGTGGTCTCGACGATCGGGGCGACCCAGCTGTTCGGCGAGCCGCTGCTGTTCAACGGCGGGGCGGGTGCGACGGGCGGCTCGGATCACCAGTTCCAGACGCTCGGCCTGTACCTGTACGAGCAGGGCTGGGTGAACCTGCACCTCGGGCGGGCCTCGGCCATCGCCTGGGCGATGTTCCTGATCCTGCTGGTCATCGCGGGCGCGGCTCGGCTGCTGCGCGGACGGGGGGCTTCCCGATGAGATCCCTGCGCGCGGGCAGGTTCACCTACGTGGTGCTGGCCCTGTTCACCCTGGGCTCGCTCTTCCCCCTGGTCTGGACGGCCATCGCGGCCTCCCGGAGCAATACGCGACTGGCGCAGACCCCGCCGCCGTTCTGGTTCGGCGGGAACCTGGGCCGCAACCTCCAAGTCGCCTGGACCGACGCCAACATGGGCACGGCCCTGCTGAACACCGTGATCGTGGCCGGTACCGTCGCCGCGGGAACGGTGATCTTCTCCACCCTGGCGGGCTTCGCCTTCGCCAAGCTCCGCTTCCGCGGCAGCCGGCTGCTGCTGGGGCTGGTGGTCGGGACGATGCTGATCCCGCCGCAGCTGAGCGTGGTGCCGCTGTACATGCTGATCGCGGAGCTGTCGTGGACCGACCGGCTCCAGGCGGTGATCCTGCCGACCCTGGTGTCCGCGTTCGGCGTGTTCTTCATGCGGCAGTACCTGGCGCAGGCCCTGCCCATGGAGCTGGTGGAGGCGGCGCGCACGGACGGGGCGAGTTCGCTGCGGGTCGTGTGGCACGTGGTGTTCCCCGTCGCCCGGCCGGCGATGGCCGTGCTGGCCATGCTGACCTTCGTGATGGCCTGGAACGACTTCTTCTGGCCGATCGTCGCGCTGACCCAGAACGGCAGCCCGACGGTGCAGGTGGCCCTGACCGGGCTGGGCCGGGGGTACATCCCCGACCAGTCGGTGATCATGGCGGGTGCGCTGCTGGGCACGCTCCCGCTGCTGCTGGTGTTCCTCCTCTTCGGCCGCCAGATCGTGGGCGGCATCATGCAGGGAGCTGTCAAGGGATGACGAGTGTGCCGACGGAAAGACTGACGTTCCCGGACGGGTTCCTCTGGGGCACGGCCACAGCGGCCTTCCAGATCGAGGGAGCCGCCTCCCTGCGAGGCCCTTCCATCTGGGACACCTTCTGCAGTACGCCCGGAAAGGTGCACGGCGGTGACACGGGCGAGGTGGCCGTCGACCACCACCGGCTGTGGCGGGACGACGTACGGATGATGGCCGGGCTGGGGCTCGGCGCCTACCGTTTCTCGGTGTCCTGGCCCCGGGTGCTCTCCGGTGGGATCGGCTTCTACGACGCCCTGGTGGACGAGCTGCTCGCCCACGGGATCAAGCCGTGCGTGACCCTTTACCACTGGGACCTGCCGCAGGAGCTGGAGGACGCGGGCGGCTGGCCGGAACG
This sequence comes from Streptomyces sp. NPDC045967, assembly GCF_056430495.1. Lineage (NCBI taxonomy): Bacteria > Bacillati > Actinomycetota > Actinomycetes > Kitasatosporales > Streptomycetaceae > Streptomyces > Streptomyces sp. NPDC045967. The sequence continues at coordinate 65,773 of NZ_JBWKLE010000022.1, forward strand.
GGAGACGGCCTACGCCTTCGCCGCCTACACCCAGCAGGTGGCGAAGGTGCTGGGCGACCGGGTGGAGCTGTGGACCACCCTCAACGAGCCGTGGTGCAGCGCCTTCCTCGGCTATGGCTCGGGGGTCCACGCCCCCGGCCGCACCTCCCCGGCCGACTCCCTGCGCGCCGCCCACCACCTCAACCTGGCCCACGGCCTGGCCGCCGCCACCCTCCCCGCCCCGGCGCAGGTCGGGATCGCCCTCAACCCGAGCGCGGTCCGGCCACTCACGGACTCGGACGCCGACGTGGACGCGCAGCGCCGCATCGACGCCCTGGCCAACCGGATCTTCACCGGGCCCCTGCTGCACGGCGCCTATCCGCAGGACCTCCTCGCGGACACCGAGGCCCTGACGGACTGGTCCTTCGTCCGCCCCGGCGACGAGGCGCTGATCCACCACCCGCTGGACTTCCTCGGGGTGAACTACTACACCCCTGCGGTCGTCGCGGCGGCTCCCGCCGGCTCCGGGCCCCGCGCGGACGGCCACGGCGCCACGGACCACTCCCCCTGGCCGGGCGCCGACACCGTGGCCTTCCACCAGCCTCCGGGCGAGCGGACCGACATGGGCTGGTCGATCGATCCGACGGGCCTGTACGACCTGCTGATGCGCTTCTCCCGGGAGGCGCCGGGCCTGCCCCTGCTGGTCACCGAGAACGGCGCGGCATACGCCCCGGACCTGCACGACCCGGCGCGGATCGCCTATCTGGAGGCCCACCTGGCCGCGGTACACCGCGCCCTGGCGGACGGCGCCCCGGTGGGGGGCTACTTCCTCTGGTCGCTGATGGACAACTTCGAATGGTCCTACGGCTACAGCAAGCGCTTCGGCATCGTCCACGTGGACTACGAGACGCAGGTCCGCACACCGCGCTCCAGCGCCCACTGGTACGCGCAAGTGGCGAGAACGGGATCCCTCTGACGCTGCGGCGCCCCCTCCCGCCGGGGGACTCGGCGCACCTGCGCGGATCGACATGACCGGCTCCTTTCCCTACACTCCACGGACTGGACGTGTGACGCAGATTCCGCTCTGCACAGTCTCTGCGTCACACAGTCAAATCTGGAGCACGGAGAAGCCGATGTCAACGAAGGTCCCCCGTAGGGGTGACGAGTGGAGCCGCGCCGAGCTGCTCGCCCGCGTCGTCACCGAGAGCCGGCGCCACCACGCCGACTACTCCGTCTTCCACCAGGCCCTGGCCGACCACGTCGGACTCCACCCCACCGACATGCAGTGCGTCGCCCTCCTCGACCTGGAGCCCGGCCCCGTCAGCACCGGCGACATCGCCCGCCTCACCGGCCTGACCTCGGGTTCCGCGACCCGTCTCGTCGACCGGCTGGTCAAGGCGGGCGTCGTCCGTCGCAGCTCCGACCCGGACGACCGCCGCCGCTCGCTGGTCTCGCTCTCCGCCGAGGCCCGCGAGCGGATCGCCGCGGCCTGGGACACCCCGGGCCGCGCCTTCGGCGCCGTACTGGAGGGCTACACCGACGCCGAACTCGCCGTCATCGCCGACTACCTGCACCGCGCCGCCGAAGCCGGCCGCGCGGAGGCCGAGAAGCTGGCCTCCGGCGACGCCGGCTGACGGCGGCCCGGACCACACCGCCGGCATGCGCCGACATGCCGGGCCTCCGGTCGCGAACCAGGCGCGACACACCCGGAACGCCCGGGATGGCCCGGCCCCGCCCCAGCCGTCCCGGACCTCAGGGCGAGGACTCCGTGGCCGCCAGCCCCTTCGCCAGGTCCTCGGCGTTCATGACCGGAGCGACCTCGACCTCCGCGTTGAACTCCAGCAGCAGGCTCTCGACCAGCGCGGGCATCCGCGCGCTCTCCTGCAGGTCGAAGAGCATCCAGAAGGACCGCACGCCCTCGTGCAGCCCGAAGTGGGCCGCCTCCGGCTTGACCTTCTCCATCAGCGTCCTGATGGGCTGCGGCAGGGCGCCGGTCTTGATGCCCTCGTTGCTGGCAGCCGTGTCGAGGTGGGCGCGGAGCATGACTCCCATGCCGACTCCTTCCGGCACGCCCACCCTGTGCGGGCGTGAGGGGGGCGGCAACATCTCCGCCACCGTCCGGGGAGGCCCGCCCGACCCGTCAGCGCGTCCCGTTCACGGCAGTGGCGCGGGCCGGCCCCCGCCCAGGATCCCCACGTCATAGAAGAACCGGTAGCGGGCCGGGTCGTCCGGGAGGAACCAGTGGAAGCCCTCCTCCAAGAACACCGCCACCAGGTTGACGGCGATGACCAGGCCGAGGAACCCCAGCGCGAGCACCCCCACCGTCCGCGGCAGCCCCGGCACGTCCGCCGGGACGGAGCGGTCCGCCGTGGAGTGGGCGAAGGCCAGGGCGATGCCGACGGCCACCACCGACGCCCGGAAGAGGATCCACGCCCAGACGTGGAGGTGCAGGCCGAACACCTCGCTGCCGTACCCCTTGTCACCGGGCAGGACGTGCAGCATCGTCTGCCGCCACGACGCGAAGGAACCGGCGGTCACCGCGACCAGGGACAGCCCCCAGCCCATCATGTAGTCGCGGCCCGTGACCGTGCCGCAGGTCAGCGCCGTGCGGATGATGTGGCCCGCCCCCAGGGCCGCCAGCAGCATGAACATCCGCTGGACGACGCACAGCGGGCACGGGTACTCCCACAGCCCGAACTGGTAGAAGAGGCCGCCGCAGACCACGGCCGTCCAGCCGGCGGCGAAGACGCAGGCGAACCAGAACTGGACCCGCCCGAGCAGGCCGCCCGTCGGTGCCTCCTCCCGCAGGAGGCTCTCCATCACGGCCACCGTCATCAACTCGGCTTCAGGGCGAGGCCGCCGGTGATGTGGTGCGCCATCAGCAGGACCACGGCCAGCAGCACCACCCACCACGCACCGAGCACGACCGCCCGGGGCGACTGCCGGCACATGGCGATGAACGTGGCGAGGAGGCCGCCGAAGATCAGGGTGTCCATGCCGCGGACCGTACCGATCCCCGGACACCGCGCCCGCGAGGCGCGCCTCCGCCCCCGCGGCGTTACGTCAGTTGCTGCGCCTCTTGCGCCGGCCGTGCCGCGTCCGCGCCCCGCCGGAGCCGCCCCGGGTCCGGCCGTCCAGGCCGATCCAGACCCGTACCTCGGTCCCGCCGAGCACCGAGCGCCCCAGCCGCACGTCCCCGCCGGTCGACTCCGCGACCCGGCGCACGATGTCCAGGCCGAGGCCGGTCGAGCCGTCGCGCCCGCCGTCGTTGCCGCGCCGCAGTGCGGCGTCCGGGTCGGCGATGCCCGGGCCGGCGTCCGAGACGAGCACGATGACCGCGTCCGAGGCGTCGTGCACGTCCACCGCGAAGGGAGTGCCCTCGGGGGTGTGCCGGAAGACGTTGCCGAGCATGGCGTCGAGGGCGGCGGCGAGTTCGGGCCGGGCCACGGGGATCCGTACCGTACGGTCCACACCCGCGAGCCGCACCTCGCGGCCCTCGTCCTCGGCCAGCGCCGACCAGAAGGCCATCCGGTCGCGGATGACCTCGGAGGCGTCGCATCCGGCTCCGGCACCCGCCGCGGCGGGCGGGCGCTGCTCGCGGGCCGTACGGATGATGGTGTCGACCTCCCGCTCCAGCTGCTCCACGGCCTCGCGGGTCTGTTCGGCGGCCGGGCCCTCGCCGAGCGAGGCGGTGTTGAGCCGCAGCACCGTCAGCGGCGTGCGCAGGCGGTGGGAGAGGTCCGCGGCCAGCTCGCGTTCGTTCGCGAGGAGTTCCACCACCTGGTCGGCCATCGCGTTGAAGGCGGCCGCCGCCGAGCGGAGTTCTTTCGGACCGTCCTCCGGCACCCGCGCCCCGAGCCGGCCCTCGCCCAGCTGGTGCGCCGCGTCCGCCAGCCGCTCGGCCGGCCGGACCAGCCGGGCGCCGAGCCGGTCGGCGACCGCGACCGAGCCCACGACCAGCGCCGCTCCCACGCCCGCGAGGATCAGCCAGGCGGTGGTGACGCCGTTGCTGACCTCGCTCTCCGGTACGAACACCTCCACCACCGCGATGTCACCGGATCCGAGCGCGGTCGGCTGGAGCAGCGCCGACCCCCCGCCGGGCACCGAGGCCGTCGTGGCCCGGCCGATCCGCCGGGTCTCCGCGACGGCGTGCGCACCCGCCCGGCCCGTGCCGACGTCCACCGGCGGGCTGTCCCCGATCGCGGGCACGTGCACGGCCATCCGCCGGGCCGCGCCCATCTGCGTGGACTCCACGGCCCTGCGCAGCTGGACGGGGTCGGTGGTGATGGACAGGGTCGGCCCGATGGTGGCTGCCTGCCGCTCGGCGTTGGAGAAGGCGCGGTCGCTGGCCATCTCCCGCACCACCAGCCCCAGCGGCACCGCGAACGCCACGACCACCATGGCGGTGACCGCGAGGCACACCTTGACCAGGGCCCACCTCACGTCGGCGGCTCCAGCTTGACCCCGACGCCGCGCAGCGTGTGCAGGTAGCGCGGTCGGGCGGCGGTCTCACCGAGCTTGCGGCGCAGCCAGGAGAGGTGGACGTCGATGGTCTGGTCGTCCCCGTACGACTGCTGCCAGACCTCGGCGAGCAGCTCGCGCCGGGCCACGACCACCCCGGGCCGCCCGGCGAGGAAGGCCAGCAGGTCGAACTCCCGGCGGGTGAGGTCCAGCACCGTCCCGTCGAGCTCGGCCTGCCGGCGCAGCGGGTCGATGGCCAGCCCGCCGACGCGCAGCACGCGCGAGGGCGGTTCGGCCCCGGCGGCGGCGCGGGCCCGGCGCAGGACGGCCGCCATCCGGGCCGAGAGGTGCTCGACGGAGAACGGTTTGGTCAGGTAGTCGTCGGCGCCGTCGTTGAGCAGCCGGACGATCTCCGCCTCGTCGTCGCGCGCGGTCGCGATGATCACCGGCACGTCGGTGATGCCGCGCAGCATCTTGAGTGCTTCGGACCCGTCGAGGTCGGGCAGCCCGAGGTCGAGGATGACCAGGTCGAACCGGTGGTGGGCGACCTCGCGCAGCGCCTCCAGGGCGGTGCCGACGCTGCGCACGGTGTGCGAGGCCTCGGTCAGGTGCCGGATCAGGGCGGAACGTACGAACTGGTCGTCCTCGACCACGAGCACACTTGCCATGGCCCGCACCGTAGTCCATTCGGGCGACCCGGGGAGGTGGCGGGCCGCGTCTGTGACGGGTGGTGCAGTATGTCCCTCGATGCAGCGAGGTCTTGTACATGCCATGGCTTGGACGCTGGCGACCGGAGCGGCGGTGACGCTGTCGTGGTGGGGCGTGCACACCGTCATGTCCGGCACGGCCTACGACCGCCCGCTGGCGGTGCCGCTGGCCACGCAGCCGCTGTCGTCCTCGACGCACGACTCCCGGCCCCCGTCGCCGGAGGCCGCCCCGTCCACCCCCGCCTCCTCGGCGGACCCGCAGCCGTCGGCGTCTTCGTCGCCGGCCGGCCCGCCGCCGGCCGCCGGGGCCGCCTCCGGCAAGCCCGCGCCGAAGGCGTCACCGCGCGGGGGCAGTGTGAGGGCCTACCCGGTGTCGGGCGGCCGGGTGGTGTTCGACCTCGGTGCCACTTCGGCCGAGCTGGTGTCCGCGACCCCGGCCGCCGGCTGGCGGATGCAGGTGTGGAAGCAGGACTACTGGATCCGGGTCACCTTCACCCGGGACGGCCGCGAGGTGTCGGTCTTCTGCACCTGGCACGACCACCCGCCGCGCGTGGAGACGGTCGACCCCTGAGGGACCGCCTGCCGCGCCCCGGTCGCAGCCACTGGGTCCTGTCGTCAAAGTAGCGCCGCCAGGCGCCAGTTCGACGACAGGGCCTAGCGCCCGGCCCCCGGAACGCTGCCCACCAGGACGAACTCGTTGTACGGGAAGACCTTGCCCATCGGGCGGGGGAAGGGGAACGAGTACGTGTGCCGCACCGCGACCCCGGCCCGGGCCGCCGCCGCGCGCAGTTCCTCGAAGCCGACCCAGCGGATGTGGGTGGCGTCGGAGCGGAAGCCGACCTCCTGCGGGGTGATGAGGACGAGCTTGCCGCCCGGCTTCACGAGCGGAAGGTACTGCTCCAGCAGCGCGGCCGCGGTCTCCTCGTCGACGTGCTCCAGCACGTGCGAGGCCAGCAGGCTGTCGAAGGAGCTGGGGCCGCAGTCCGGGGCCTGGGCCAGCTGGTCGGGGGTGTAGGCGGTCAGCCCGCGCTCGCGGCAGGTCTGCACCGAGTGCGGGTTGTGGTCCACCCCGACGCTCTGGGGACCGCAGTTGATCAGGTTCCGACCCAGGCCGCAGCCGATGTCGAGCACCCGGCCGAGCCGCAGCCGGCGCAGGTTCCACCGGTAGGGGGTCTGCGTGGGCAGCAGACGCTTGATCCCCGACTGCTCGAGGCGGGCGAGCCTGCGCGTGTAGTCGGACGTGGCGGTGCTGGGCGAAGGAGAACCCGGGGTTGCAGCGTGGGAATCAGACATCGTTGGCCGTCTCCTGAGCACGTCGTAGGAGGAGCGCGCCTCCTAGGGATCAACACACTACGCATCAGGACCGATTGTCGGGAGACCCCTTCGCAAGGTCGGCGGCTCGGGCAGCCGCCCGTGCTGTGACCGGAACGGTTCACCGCGTCGCGGCGCCCGGCACTAGTCGAAGACGGACGGCGGCGGCTGCGGCGAGGCCACCGCCGAGGCGTCCGCCACCGGCGCGGCCCCGCCCGTGAAGTCCGCCAGGGCCCGCCCGTGCTCCACCCGGCCCGGATGCGGGTCGCTCGCGACCCGTCGGGTGAACTCGGCGACGGGCAGGTCGCGGTCCGAGGCCACCAGCACCGCGTTGCCGAAGCGCCTGCCCCGCCACACCACGGGATCGGCGGCGAGCGCCAGCCGGCTGAACCGGGTCGCGGCCGTCGCGATCTGACCGCGCAGGTGGGCCAGCGGCGGACCGTCCGCGAGGTTGGCCACGTACCACCCGGTGGGCGCGAGGGCGCGGCGTACGTCGTCGAGGAACTCGGTGCTGGTCAGGTGCGCCGGGGTGCGCGCACCGCTGAACACGTCCGCGATCACCAGGTCCGCCCAGCCGTCGGGCACCTTGGCCAGGCCCGCCCGGGCGTCCACCGCGCGGACCCGGATCCGCGCCTGCGGGTCCAGCGGCAGGTGTTCCCGTACGAACGCCACCAGCGGGGCGTCGATCTCCACGACCTGCTGGGTGGAGCGGGGGCGGGAGGCGGCGGTGTAACGGGCGAGGGTGAAGGCGCCGCCGCCCAGGTGCACCACGTTCAGCGGCTGCCGGGCCGGCGCGGCGAGGTCGATCAGGTGGCCGATCCGCCGCTGGTACGAGAAGTCCAGGTACCCGGGGTCGGCCAGGTCGACGTGCGACTGGGGGGCGCCGTCGATCAGCAGGGTCCAGGCGTCCGCGCGCTCGCGGTCGGGCGCCAGCTCGGCCCGCCCGCCGGCCACCTGCCCGACGACCGGCTCCGCGCCGCCGCGCCCGCGCTGCTGTGCGCCCTTGTTCCGGGCCTTGCCTCTGTCTCTGCCTGCCACCACCCCATTGTGGCCGGTCAGCGGCAGTTGTCGGCGGCCTCGATCAGCCGGGCCGCCTCCCCCAGCGCCTCGCGCAGCACCGCGGGGTCGGTGACCGGCTCGACGGCTTCGGGCGGCAGCAGCCAGCCGGTGGTCCCGGCGGCGGGCGCGGCGGCGTCGCCGAAGCGCATGCCGCGCCCGTTGGTCTGCGTACACGCGCTGCCCGGCATGTCCCAGGCGTCGGCGGTGCCGGGCGGGACGAGGAAGCCGAGGGTGTCGCCCGATCCGTCGTGCAGGACGGGCCCCACCCCGCCGGGCCGGCCGGCGCGGCGGATGATGTCCACCGCCTCGAGCCCCTGCCGGGTGGGCACGGTCACCAGGTCCGGGGCGTCCGCCCCGATCACCGCCGCGTCCCCGGCCGCCCGCACGATCACGGTCGCGGTCACGGTCGCCGTCACGGTGGCGGTCGCGATCGCACCGGGCTCTGGCGCGGTGTTCGTTCCAGTGCTCTCCATGCCGGCCTCCACCAAGGGAACCCCTCCTCGATCCGCGTACGAGCCGGGAGCGGTCAGTCGCCTCCCACTCCGCATGGGTTCAACGCGGGGGAACGTCAACGGGTGCGGCGGCAAGACGCTGCAAAGGATGGCAGTTCATGGCAGATCGCGGGTGAGATATCCGTTTTGTAAACAAACATCGCGTGAACGGGCCGGTCCTGGCGGTACGTTCATGCGCGCCGGGCCACATCTCCGCCCCCTCCCGTACCGGCGCTGCGTTACCTGCCAGAGAGGCCACGTCCATGGCGGCGTCCCCCCACTCACCCAACTCCACGTTCCGGCGGCTGCGCGGGCAGCACTCCCCGGCCGAGTTCGCGGCGCTGGTGCGCCGGGCGGCGAAGGAGATCGGCGAAACGGTTTCCTGCGACGCCCGCTACATCGGCCGGGTCGAGTCCGGCGAGATCCGCTGCCCCAACTACGCCTACGAGCGGGTCTTCCTGCACATGTTTCCCGGCCGCACCCTGGCGGACCTGGGGTTCTCACCGCGCGAGACCGTCCGGGGCCGCTCGGCGCCGCGCGACCCGTCCACCCCCTGCCCGTCCCCCCACCTCCACCCGTACCCGTCCCCGTCCCCCTCCCGTTCCCTTTCCAAGGAGAGCGACGTGCTGCGTCGCGCTTTCATGGCGGGCGGCTCCGCGACCGTGGCGGCCGCGACGCTCGGCCTCACGCTGCTCGGCGACACCCGCCGGCTCCCCACCCGCGCCGGCGAGACCGAGGCCGCGGCCGTCGAGGACGCCGTGCGCCAGATCAGACTGCTGGACGACCGGCACGGGGCCGACGCTCTGTACCGCAGGGCCGCGGGCCCGCTGCGCGCCGCGTACGCCCTGCTCGACGCGGGCGCCACCCGGCAGTCCACGGAGGACCGGCTGCACGCGGGCGCCGGGGAACTGGCCGTCTCGGTCGGCTGGCTCGCCCACGACTCGGGCCGCTTCGACGACGCCCGCTCGCACTACGCGGAGGCCCTGGCGACGGCCCGGGTGGCGGGAGACACCGCTCTGGAGGCGCACGCGTTCAGCAACATGTCCTTCCTGGCGCGGGACTGCGGCCGCTCCCGCGAGGCGGTACGGGCGGCGCAGGCGGGCCGCGGCGCCGCCCGGTCCCTCGGTTCCCCGCGGCTGCTGGCGCTGCTGGCGCTGCGGGAGGCGGGCGGCTGGGCGGGGCTGGGTGACCGCAAGGCGTGCGAGGAGGCGCTGGCCCGGGCCCACACGGAGTTCTCCCGGGGCGCGGCGGGCGCGGACCCCGAGTGGATGTCCTTCTTCGGCGAGGCCGAGCTGGAGTCCCTGGAGGCCAGGTGCTGGGCGACGCTCGGCGAGCACGCCCGCGCGGCCCGGCACGCCCGCCGCGCCGCCGACCTCCAGGACCCGCACTTCGCCCGGAACGTGGCCCTCTACACCGCCGAACTGGCGGGAGACCTGGCGCACGCGGGAGCCCCGGAGGAAGCCGCGTGGGCGGGCGGGCGGGTGCTAGACCTGCTGGCCGAGGTGCAGTCCACGCGGGTGCGCTCGCTGCTCTCCGACACGGCCCGCACCCTGGTCCCGCACCAGCGCTCCGCGCGCGTGGGCGACTTCCTCGCGCGGCACGCAGGCGTCTGACCGGCCGCGGGGTCAGGCGCCGAGGTACTCGTAGACCCCGCCCTCGGGATGGCGGACCACCGCGCGGCGCCCGTTGGGCGTGGGGGCGGGAGCGGCGATCACCTCGCCCCCGGAGGCCGCGCAGTGCCGGACCGCCGCGTCGAGGTCGGCCACGGCGAGCGTCGCCGCGACCGCCGCGAACCGCTCGGCGAGCGCGTCGGGCCCGGTGAACAGCAGGAACGGTCCGACGGTCGCGAGGTCCAGGCCGGCGAACCGGAACCGGGTCGCCGGCTGCCCGGTCAGCCGTACGTAGAAGTCCAGGGCCGGACCGAGATCGTCCACGCGCCGCCGCAGCACCACGGAAGTAATCGTCATGGACCCATCCTCGCAGTCACAGGGCGTGTCAACTCCCTTACTGCACGCACCTTTTCGGTCGGACATCCCACCCGGCGACCCCGTCCGGGAGGGCCCCGGTCCGCGCGGCGGGGGCCTACGCGTCCAGGTGCCCGGTGTCGTTCCAGCGTTCCAGCGCGGGCGCCCCGTACGCCCAGCCGAGCACCGACAGCGAGGTGGGCTCCAGGCGGATGCGGGCGCCGAAGGACGCCTCGAAACCGAGCCAGCGGGCGGCCAGCGTCCGCAGGATGTGCCCGTGCGCGAAGACCAGGACGTCCCGCTCGGCGGAGCGGGCCCAGGCGACCACCTCGTCCGCGCGCGCCGCGACGTCGGCGACGGACTCCCCGCCCGGGACGCCGTCGCGCCAGATCAGCCAGCCGGGGCGGACCGCCTGGATCTCGGCCGGGGTCATGCCCTCGTAGTCCCCGTAGTCCCACTCCATCAGCGCGTCCCAGGGCTCCGCCCGGACGCCGAAGCCCGCGAGGTCGCAGCTCTCGCTCGCGCGGACCAGCGGGCTGGTGCGGACCTGCACGCCGGGCAGGGCCTTCCACGGATCCCGCGCCAGCCGCTCGCCGAGCAGTCGGGCGCCCCGCTTGCCCTCCTCCAGCAGGGGCACGTCCGTGCGTCCGGTGTGCTTGCCGAGCTGGGACCACGCCGTCTGGCCGTGGCGGGCCAGCAGGATGCGGGGGGCCATGTGAGTTCTCCCGATACATAAATGTTCGTACGGTTTTACGGTGATTCCGTCGTCCGTCCATCATCCAACACGGCGGTGGCGCGCCTCCTCCGGCGGGCCTCCCCGGGCCGTCCCCGGCGGTCCTCCGCCGTCCCCCCGGCCGTCCCCCCGGCCGTCCTCAGCCGTCCTCCCAGCCGTTCCCCAGTCCTCTTCCGCCGTAAGTGCACGATTGTCAGTGGCGGATGGGACACTTCCGCGGGTGAGCTCCTACCCGCCCCGCAGCGCTCCGCAGACGACCCTGCGGCAGCGGCTCGCCGGCCTGCGCGGCCCGGCCGTGCCGCCCCGCCCGCTCGACGCCCGGGCCCTGGCCGCTCTCGCCGCCAACCCCGGCTGCGGCAGACGCGCCCTGCTCGACGGGGCCGGTGTGGACAAGACCGCCCTCGCCTCGGCCCTCGGCTCCCCCGCGCCCTTCGGGCAGTCCCAGTTCGCCATCGTCCGCGGGAACTCCTTCGAGGCCAAGGTCAAGGCCGACGGCGGGGCCGAGCTGCTCCGGCTGGTCCACGGGCACCTCGGTGCCGGGGCCGAACCCCCCGGCGCGGGAGCCCTCGTCCCGGACCTGACGGCCGCCGGGCCCGAGGGCCGCGCCGCCCGCACCGCGCTCGCCCTACGCGAGGCCACGGCGGCCGGGCACGACACCGGGGCGTGGACGCTGCTCGACCACCCGATGCTGGCCCTGGAGGTCGCGGGCACCCCGGCCTACCTGGAGCCGGACGCCGTCGTCGTGCATCCCGACGGCCGCTGGACCGTGGTGGAGATCAAGTCGTTCCCGATGATCGACGGGGCCGCCGACGCCGCGAAGGTGGGCGCCGCCGCCCGCCAGGCCGCCGTCTACGTCCTGGCCCTGGAGAACACCGCGCGGAAGCTGGCCGGCGCCGAGGTCGGGCACACCGTGCTGCTGGTCTGCCCCAAGGACTTCTCCAACCTGCCCACCGCCTCGCCCGTCGACATCCGCCGCGAGCGGTCCGTGACCCGGCGCCAGCTGGAGCGGCTGACCCGGGTGGAGGAGCTGGCCGCGGCCCTGCCGGAGGGCCTCAGCTTCGACCCGGCGCGCACGGCGGAGGAGCTGGCCGAAGCCGTGGCCGCCGTGGACGCCTCCTACGCGCCCGAGTGCCTGGCCGCCTGCGAGCTGGCCTTCCACTGCCGGGACCGGGCCCGGGCCGCCGCCGAGGTGACCCCGCTCGGCCGCTCGGTGCGCGGTGAGCTGGGCGCGCTGACCACCGTCGAGCAGGCCCTGGCGGCGGCCGACGGCGCCGGCAGCGCCGAGGATCCGACCGCCGCCGCGCTGCACCGGGCGGCCCGGCTGCGCGCCGAGGCGCTGGAACTGGCCGCCGCCCGTCCGCCGCACCCCGCCCGGGAGACCCCCGCATGCCCCTGCTGACCACCCTGGCCCGGCTGGAGGCGGTCCGCGCGGGCCGCGCCCAGCCGCTCGCGACCGTGCGCCACCGCCACCTGTCGGACACCCCGATGGTGCTCGTGCCGCTGACCACGGCCGGTGAGGCCGGCGCCCCGCTGGGCGCGATGGTCGGCACCGACCGGAACGAGCCGCGGGTCTTCGTGATACCCCAGCCGCGCGACCGGGCCCTGCGCTGGGCGTTCCTCGCGGACCTGGCGGTGCACGTCCTGGCCCACATCGACGCCTACGCGGACGACGTCGAACCGGCCGAGCGCACCGAGACCGACCCCGAGACGGGCAAGAAGGTCAAGGTCGAGGCCGAGCTGTGCCGGGACGCTCCGCAGCTGATCGTGCCGAGCCGGGCGGGCATCGAGTACGTGCGCCTGCTGGGCCGGTCCATGCGGTTCCGGCGGACGGCCGAGGAGGATCCGGACACTCCGTACCCGGCCCCGCCGAAGGTGCCGCTGCTCGGCCGCTGGTTCACCCACCTCGGCGAGCGGGCCCGGGTGCCGGGCTCATCGATGCTCCTGTCGGCGACGGACCTGCTCGGGCGGCACTGGGCGAGCGGCCAGAGCACCCTGGAGGACCAGCACCTGGGCGCCCTGCTGGCCTGGATCGACCCGCCCGGGGGCACCTCCGGCGCCGAGGCGGCCCTCCACAGGGAGCTGGGCCGCGACAAGGACGGCCAGCTGCTGTGCCCGCCCGCCGGCCCCGCCACCGACCCGGCCTTCGACAACAAGCTGCTGGCCCCGGCGATCGCCCGCTACGACGCGGCGCGCACGGCCCTGTCGGCCGGCCCCGGGGAGGACGACGGGGACCTGCGCCTCGCCGAGCGGTCCGTGCGCCGCCTGGTCGTGGACCAGATGGCGAGCACCTGGCGGATGACCTGGGAGGCCCTCGACCTGCTGCGCACCCTGCCGCCCGGCGAGCGCGCCGAGGAGCGCTGGACACGCGACCGCTGGTCGTACACCGGCCACCGGGACCGGGTCCGGGCGGGCGAGCCGCCGCAGCCGCGCCGCGACGACGCGGTCACGGCGGCGCAGAAGCTGGCCACCCGGGAGACCGAGCAGGTACGGCTCGACGCCCAGGAGGCGCTGGACGACCCGCTGGTGATGGCGGGGCGCAGGCTCGCGGGCGAGGCCTTCGCCGGGGAGGTCACCGACGTGGTGATGGAGTGGACGGAGTCGAAGCGGCCGAGCCCGCGCCCGCTGGTGACGGTGGCGAGCGAGGACCGCCCGCAGCTTCCGGACGGCGGCGGTGTGAAGGTCTTCCGCTCGCTGGACGGGCGTCCGCAGAGCGCGCTGTTCGTCCGCTTCGAGGTGGACGGGCGGCTGGTGCTGCGGATCCTGGACAAGATGGGCCGCGGCCGGGAGCCGGAGCCGGGCTCCGTGCCGGAGAAGGGCGACCGGGTGTGCTGGACGCTCTTCGAGCACGACGCCCGCGGCGGCCCGAAGCTGCCGGAACCGGAGCGGACGCCGTGGACCCACGGCGGCCCGCCGGGACACCTGACCGCCCCCGCGCTGCCCGACGCCGTGACCGACGAGGACGTGCTGTGAACTCCTTCGACCCGGGGGCCGCGGCCGCCGAGGCCACCGCCGCCATCCTGCGCGACACCCTGCACGGGACCGAGCGGGGCGTGGTCGTGGACTCCCCGCCCGGCGCGGGGAAGTCCACGCTCGTGGTGCGGGCGGCCCGGGAGCTGGCCGCGGCCGGCCGTCGGCTGATGGTGGTGGCGCAGACCAACGCGCAGGTCGACGACCTGGTGCTGCGGCTCGCCGCGAAGGATCCGGGGCTGAAGGTCGGCCGGCTGCACAGCAGTGAGGGCGACGCGTACGACCCCGCGCTGCGCGAGCTGCCCTCGGTCACGCTCTCCGCCAAGCCGGGGGACCTCGCGGAGCTGCCGATCACCCTCTCCACGGCGGCGAAGTGGGCGTACGTGAAGGACGCGGAGCCCTGGGAGCACGCCATCGTCGACGAGGCGTACCAGATGCGGTCCGACGCGCTGCTGGCCGTGGCCGGACTCTTCGAGCGGGCGCTGTTCGTGGGCGACCCGGGCCAGCTCGACCCGTTCAGCGTGGTGGGCGCGGAGCAGTGGGCGGGCCTGTCCTACGACCCCTCCGCCTCGGCGGTCAGCACCCTGCTGGCCCACAACCCGCAGCTGCCGCAGCACAGGCTGCCGGTGTCGTGGCGGCTCCCGGCGACGGCCGCGCCGCTGGTCTCCCGGGCGTTCTACCCGTACACGCAGTTCCGCAGCGGTACGGGTCCGGGCGAGCGGCGGCTGTCCTACGGGGTCCCCTCGGACGGGTCGGGCCCGGACCGGGTGCTGGACGAGGCCGCCGAGTCGGGCTGGGGCCTGCTGGAACTGCCCGCGCGGCACACTCCGCGCACCGACCCGGAGGCGGTGGCGGCGGTGGCCCTGGTGGTCCGCCGCGCCCTGGACCGCGGGGCGGTGACCTCGGACGAGCAGGCGGCGGGGCCGACTCCGCTGACCGCGGACCGGGTGGCGGTGGGCACCGCGCACCGCGACCAGGCGTCGGCGGTCCGGGCGGCGCTGGCCGTGCACGGCGTCACCGGGGTCACGGTGGACACCGCGAACCGCCTCCAGGGGCGCGAGTACGACCTCACGGTGATCCTGCACCCCCTGTCGGGCCGCCCCGACGCGACGGCCTTCCACCTGGAGACGGGCCGCCTGTGCGTGCTGGCGTCCCGGCACCGGCACGCCTGCGTGGTGGTGGCCCGTGCGGGCATAGCCGAACTGCTGGACGACCACCCTTCGACGGAACCGGTGCAGCTGGGGGTGACGGTGAAGTTCCCGGACGGCTGGGAGGCCAATCACGCGGTCCTGGCGCACCTGGCGGAGCACCGGGTGGCCTGGCGGCCCTGAGGGGGAGGCGCCCCGCCCCCTCGGTGCGCTCTTGCGGGGCGTTGGACAATGGACGGTGGCCCGGACAGCACGCGCAGCAGGAGGACAGGAATGGCAGAGCCCGAGCGGACCGAGCGGCGGCTTCGGCCCGCGCCCCTGCTCTTCGAGCCCTCCGAGGCGGCGACGGACCCGGAGCACTTCTTCGACCTGGAGTCGATCGAGGACCCCCGTGAGCTGCTGGCCCGGGCGACCGAGCTGACGCTGGCCTTCCGGGCCGCGCAGGAGCGGGCGGTGGAGTTCCAGGCGATGGCGGCGGCGCAGCTGGCGGATCCGCGGCGGTTCGACCGGCTGTCGCCGGCGCTGATCGCGGAGCAGGCGGAGTGGACCGAGGACTACGCCCGCAAGATGATCGAGTTCGGCGAGTCGCTCCAGCGGGACGCCGGCCCGGAAGCGGGCTGACAGGGCGGCTGGCATATGCGCGGCGCACCATACCCCAGTGGTGCCCGCCATGTCCTGATTTTCGGTAACCCGCCGGAACGGATGCGTCACAGCGGGTAGACCTGGGGCATGACGACGCTGACCGCGGCTCCCGGACGCCCCGCCCCCGAGGTGCGCACCGCACCCGCCACCCACGTCACCCCGCAGGGCGCCGCCTGGCTCGTCTCCGCCTGCGCCCACCCGCGCAGCACCCTCGCCGCCTGGGAGGCCCGGCCCGCCGCGGCGGCGGTACTGCCCTGCGGGAACGCCTTCGACGTCGTCAACGTCCCCGCCGTGTTCGGCCGCCGGATGCTGGACCTGCTCTGGGCCGAGGGCCCGGGCTGCGGCCCGGTCGCGGTGCACCGGGGCCGGATGCTGCTCTTCGCGGCCCCCGGGACCGCCCACCGGCTTCCCGCCCTGCTGGCCTGGATGGGGGACCCCCCGACGCAGCCGGAGGGGGCGGGGGGAGGACGCAGCGCCCCGGCGCCGCTGTGCCACGGGCCCGGCGACGCCGTCACCGTTCCGCCGCTGGCCGCCACCCCGGGCCCCTCGCGCTGGCTGGTCGCCCCTGACGCGCCCAGGCCCTGGCTGCCGGGACCCGAGGCCCTGCTGTGGGCGTACGTCCGCGCGGCCCGAGCTGCGGATATCGATTTTTAGTTCCGCGGAACCTCCTGGTAATGTCTACGACGTCAGCAGGCGCCGCTAGCTCAGTTGGTTAGAGCAGCTGACTCTTAATCAGCGGGTCCGGGGTTCGAGTCCCTGGCGGCGCACAGACGGAAGAAGGCCCCCACTCCTCGGAGTGGGGGCCTTCTTCGTTCCGGGAGGGCCGGAAGCGCGGCGAGCGCCGGAAGCGCCCGGCTGCGCGGCCCGCTACGTGGTGATCTTCACCGTGTACGCGCCCGACCTGGTCCGGTCGGCCACCTCGATGGTGATCCGCTCCCCCGGCACGGTGAACGTCTCGCCCACCTCCAGCGGCGCGTCCGCGAGCGGCGGGTAGACCGAGCGGTCCCAGCACGCCTCCGTCGCCGGGTGCGCGTCCAGCACCTCGATGGGCCCGCCGCCCGACGCCGCTTCGTTGCGCACCCGGTAGACCAGGACCCCTTCCGTGCAGGTGTCGCCGTCGTTGCCGGCGGAGCCGCGCGCCTCGACGGCGATGGCGCTGCCCGGGCCGGTCCGGACCACGGCGAGCCGGGTGCCTCCGCTCCGGCCCCGCACCGGGGCCTCGGCCAGCGGCTGGAGGGTGTGCAGCGAGGAGCCGGACTGCACGCAGTCCACCTGGGTGGCGTCCAGCCACCCCAGCTTCCACTTGTGCCAGGCGAAGAGGTCGGGGGCCATGCCGAACTGGCTGCCCATCACGTCCCAGTCACCGACGTAGGTGTCCCAGTCGCCCTTGCCGTCGGTGGGCCGGTGGTAGAGGTCGGGCAGGTCGAAGACGTGGCCGGTCTCGTGGGCGAGCACGTTGCGGTCCGGCGGGTGCCGCTCGAAGACGGTGACGATCCGCCGCAGATCCGTGCCGTCGGCGCGCAGGGGACGGTCGAAGTTGACGACCTTCGTGGCGTCGGAGTCCACTCCGGGCGCGTCCGGGTCGGCGACGAAGTAGACGACGTCGTACGCGGCGAAGTCGACCCGGGCGTCGGCGACCGCGACCGCGTCGCGCAGGTAGGCCGCCCGGTCCTCCGGGGCCCAATCGCGCTGTATCCCGTACGCGGTGGACGGCCGGGGCATCCGGATCCACTGCTTCTGCGGATGCGGGGCGAGGCGGAACCGGCCGTACGAGGCCCGCTCGAAGAAGTCGCTGGTGGCGGGGAAGTAGTCGGCGGCGATCTCGTCGGGGGTGAGGGCCGGCCGGTGGTCGGGGAAGGAGAGGAAGACCATGACCGCGTCGAGCGTCCGCTCGGGCTTCGGATAGGCGCCGTTCCAGGTGTCGAGGCCCAGCGAGTGGTGCGCGGCCGTGCGGGTCAGGGCGCAAGGGCCCGCACCCGAATCGGCCACCGCGGGTCCCGCGACGAGCGACGTGGCGGCGAGCGCCGTCAGGGAGGTGAGGGCCGCCGCCGTGCTCCGGAGGCGGGGACGGTCCACTCCCCCGGGTGTCACCTGTCGCGTCACATCGACCTCCGGTGGTGGATTCGTGCCGTTTCATCCACCTTGAGGTGCTTGTCGTACCAATGCCCTGTTGCCCTGCCCCACACGAGTGAGCAATCCGGCAAGCCGGTGACCCTCGACCTTCACCCGTTTGCCTACAGAACGTCACGACCGATCACCCGGGATCAACAGAGGCCCTCGCTCGCTCACAGCCGCGCAGAAACGATCGCCCGGACCTCGCCTGTCCCGGCGTCATCACGCCGAACTCCCGCCCCCCGCGCGGCGACGCCGCTGGATAGGGCCTCCCGGCAGCCTCTATGATCGGCACACTTTCCTGCGCGGACACTCACGAGCACTGCGGGAGCCAACGGTGAGCGGAACCTCTGAAGGAACCGGTTCGGCGGCCGACAGCATCCGATCGGCCATTACGGAGCGTCACGCGGCAGTGTCGGCATCGGCAGTTCCGGCGCGCGCCGAGACCGAGCGGCACGACTACCGGGCCGCCTTCAACGCGGCCCACCTCCCCATGGCCGTCGTCGACCGCGAGGGGTACGTGGTCACGGCCAACGACGCCTTCGCCGGGCTGCTGGGCACCGAGCCGCACGCGCTCGTCCACCGGTGCGCCGCCGACCTGGTGGACCTGGCGGCCGAGGCGCGCACCTGGGCCGCGTACCAGGAGGTGCTCCGCGGCCGGCAGGCCCGGCTGCGCTGCACCCGCCGCCTCAAACACCCCGACGGGCATTCGCTGTGGACCGAGGTCACCCTGGGGCCCGTGCCGGGCTCCGGAGACGTCCTGCTGTCCGTCGCCGACATCAGCGACCGCCGGGACCTCCAGGCACGCCTGCGCCACCTCCAGATGCACGACCCCGTCACCCGGCTGCCCAACCGGGCGCTGTTCTTCGAGCGGCTCTCCGCCGCACTGGAGGCGTCCTCCTACGAACACGGCGGCGGGACCGGCCGGATCGGGCTGTGCTATCTGGACCTCGACGGGTTCAAGGCGGTCAACGACACCCTCGGCCACCGGGTGGGCGACCGGCTGCTGGCCGCCGTCGCCGCCCGGCTGACCCAGTGCGCCGACCAGTCCGGATACGGCCGCACGAGCGGGCACCTGGTCGCACGGCTCGGGGGTGACGAGTTCGCCCTGCTGGTCGAGGACTCCACCGGCACCGAGCAGCTCGCGGAGCTGGCACGCAGCGTCCTGGCCGCCGTTCAGGAGCCGTTCGACCTCGCCGGGCAGAGGCTGTCGGTCTCCGCGTCGATCGGAGTGGTGGAACGGGCGGCGGCGGGCACGACGGCGACGGGGCTGATGCAGGCCGCCGACACGACCCTGTACTGGGCCAAGGCCGACGGCAAGGCCCGCTGGACCCTCTTCGACCCGGAGCGCAACGCCCACCGCATGACGCGCCAGGCCCTGTCCTCGACGCTGCGCCCCGCCGTGGAGCGCGGGGAGTTCGAGCTGGAGTACCAGCCCTTGGTGGACCTGGAGAGCGGGGCGGTGCGCGGGGTGGAGGCCCTGGTGCGCTGGAAGCACCCGCAGTTCGGCACGCTGACGCCGAATCGGTTCATCGGCATCGCCGAGGAGGACGGCTCGATCGTGCAGTTGGGGCAGTGGGTGCTGCGCACCGCCTGCCGGCAGGCACGGCGCTGGCAGATCGAGCAGCCCAGCGACGCGCCCGTCTTCGTGTCGGTCAACGTGGCCGTGCGCCAGGTGTGGGACTCGGACCTGGTGGGCGACGTGGCGGAGATTCTGGCCGAGACGGGCCTCGCCCCGCAGCTGCTCCAGCTGGAGCTGACCGAGTCGGCCGTGATGGGCTCGGCGGGCCGGCCGCTGCAGGCCCTGCAGGCGCTCAGCGACATGGGCGTGCGCATCGCGATCGACGACTTCGGCACCGGCTACTCGAACCTGGCCTACCTCAGCCGGCTGCCGGTGTCGGTGCTGAAGCTGGACGGGTCCTTCGTCCGGGGCTTCCGCTACGACGAGGGCACGCATCCGAACCCGGCCGACGAGACGATCGTCGAGGCCCTGGTCCAGCTCGCGCACCGGCTCGGCCTCACGGTGACCGCGGAATGCGTGGAGACCGCCGGCCAGGCCGCCCGCCTGCGCCGCGTCGGCTGCGACACCGGCCAGGGCTGGCTCTACTCCCGTGCGGTCGCCCCCGACCTCATCGCCCGGATGATCGAACGCCAGGTGGCGGCTGCCACGGCACTGCCCGACGCGCCCGCCCCGCACCCCCTGGTCTGAGCGGGGCACGGGAGCGGGGCGGACCTGGCCGGACGGTCATGGGACACACCGCCGCCCCGCACCGGGAATCCGGGGCGGGGCGGGGTGCCGCTCGGCGCGGGGTGGGGGGATCAGCAGGCGCCGAGGTCCTTCCAGACACCCCATTCACCGGTGGTGCCCGGCGTCTCGTTCTGCGTCCACCACTGGGCCTTGTACTTGCGGCCGTTGTGCGAGACCTCGCTGCCGCCGGTGTAGACGGTGCCCGCCACGTACGCCGGGGTCGAGCCGCAACCGGTGGTCGGCGGGGTCGTCGGCGGCGTGGTCGGCGGGGTGGTGGGCGGCGTCGTGGGAGGCGTGGTGGGCGGGGTGGTCGGGGGCACGGTGGTGCCGCCGAGGGCGTCCGAGATCTGGTTCAGCAGCGTGGCGTTGCTGTCCAGGCCGAGGAGCGAGTACATCATCGCGCCGGCCAGGCCGCGCTGCTTGCCGTAGTCGACCCGGGCCTGGATCGAGCGCTGGTTCAGGCCCGTGAAGAACTCGCCGTCCTTGTAGAAGTAGGAGGACTTGGACTGGTCGTCCCAGAAGGTCGTCGCCGCGTTGTCGACGATCCCGCCGAGCTCCTTGTAGTGCGCGATGCCCGCCTGCTGGCTGAGCGGCCGGGCGGCGGAACCGCCGGTGGCGGGCTGGGCGAGGCCGTGGGTGGTGCCGGCCGGCACGCCCTTCCAGCCGCGGTAGTAGAACTCGTAGCCCAGCGTCAGCTTGTTCGCGGGGAAGCCGCCGGTGATGCCGTAGGCCGGGTTGCCGTCGATCCAGGAGTCGATGGCGTTGTCGATGCTGTACTTCTCGGTGCCCGGGGCGATCGGGTCGGTCGGGTCCGCGGCCGAGGGGTGCAGCGGGGACTGGTGGTAGGTCGGCCCGTCGCCGTCCCAGGCGCCGTGCATGTCGTAGGTCATGATGTTCGCGTAGTCGAGGTACGCGCCGATCTTGTCCGTCTCGATGTACTTGATCTTGTCCTGGCCCGCCGGGAGCGCCGCGGTCAGCAGGTACTTCTTGCCGCCGTTGGCCGCGCCCTCGGCGTCGAGCTGCTTGCGGAACTCGGCCAGCAGCAGGGTGAAGTTCTGCTTGTCCTCGGGGCCGTAGTGGTTGCCCAGGTGGCCGCCGGAGGAGCCGGGGTACTCCCAGTCGATGTCGATGCCGTCGAAGATGCCGGCCGCGGTGCCGGGGCCGCCGTAGCCGCCCTCCACCGGGAGGTCGCCCTTGATGTACTGCTTGATGCAGGAGGCGACGAGCTTCTTGCGGGAGGCGTCGGTCTTGGCCGCGTCGTGGAAGAACTTGGAGTAGGTCCAGCCGCCCAGCGAAATGTTGATCTTCAGGTGGGGGTACTTGGCCTTCAGTTCCTTGAACTGGTTGAAGACGCCGACGATCGGCTGGTCCCACTTGTCGGCGACGCCGTCCACGCTGTCCGCCGCGCTGAAGGACTTCTGGTAGTCGGCGTACGAGTCGCCCGCGCCGTCACCGGCGTTGGGGTTGTTGTCGTCGCCGGCCGCCTTGTTCGCCTCGAAGCAAGTGAGGTCGGTGGGGTGGATGTTGCCGAACGAGTAATTGATCACGTCCAGCTTGCCGGCTATCCCCCGCGTGTCCAGGTGCTTGGGGTAGAAGGCGTTCCCGTACACGCTCCACTGGTCGTAGTAGGCGATGCGGACGCCGCCGGCCGCGGCGCCCGCCGCGGCGTCGGCAGCCTGGGCGGTACCGAGTCCCGCGAAGGAGGCGAGCGCCCCGGCTGCCAGCGCGGCCGTGGCGGCGGCCGCGATGAGGGGTTTACGGATGTGCATGAACTGCCTCCGGGGGGTGGGAGGGGGGAGCAACAGTTTCAGGTGAGAGAAGAGATAGCGATCACGCCGCACCCCAGTCAATGGTCTGGACCAAAGAAGGACTAGACCACTGAGCAACGAAACCTGCTCGTCAGAGACCTGAGCGCACATCAGAAACCGCTCGCCACCCCGGGTGACGAGCGGTTTAAGGGTGCCTTAGGCCATCCCCCCGCAAGGTTTCGGCAACAAACCAGCCGAACCCCGTTCTCCTGCGGTCACCTCGGCGCGGAGTCCTCCGCGGGCATCCCGTACGCATCTGCGACGAGCCCGTAGGAGCGCAGCCGGGCCGCGCCGCCGTGGGCGTTGGCGGTCAGCATCAGCTCGTCCGCGCCCGTCCGCCGGGCCAGGTCGTCCAGTCCGGCCCGCACCTCGTCGGGGGTGCCGTGGACCACGTTCGCGAGCCAGCCTTGCGTGAACTCCCGCTCCAGCGGGGAGAACGGGTACGCCGCGGCCTCCTCGGGCGTCGGGACCAGTCCGGGCCGCCCGCTGCGCAGCCGCAGCATCGACAGCGCGCCGGTGAGCACCTGGGCGCGGGCCTCGGCGCCGGTGTCGGCGGCCAGCGCGGAGACGCCGATGAGGGCGTACGGGGCGTCCAGGACCGCCGAGGGGCGGAAGCTCTGGCGGTAGAGGTCGAGCGCGGGCAGGGTGCCGGCCGCCGAGAAGTGGTGGGCGTAGGCGAAGGGCAGGCCGAGCTCGCCGGCCAGGCGCGCGCTGAAGCCTGAGGAGCCGAGCAGCCACAGGGGCGGCCGCCCCGCGGGTCCCTGGACCGGGCCCGGTACGGCGTGCACGCGGGCGTAGGGGTGCCCATCGGGGAAGTCGTCGTCGAGGAAGCGGGTGAGCTCCGCGAGCTGCCGGGGGAACTCCCCGGCCGCCTCGTCGAGGCGGCCGGACCCGCGCAGCGCCATGGCCGTGCGCCCGTCGGTGCCCGGGGCCCGGCCGAGGCCGAGGTCGATCCGCCCCGGGGCGAGCGCCTCCAGGGTGCCGAACTGCTCGGCGACCGCGAGCGGCGCGTGGTTGGGCAGCATGACCCCGCCCGAGCCGAGCCGGATGCGGGAGGTGTGCGCGGCGAGGTGGGCCAGGATCACGGCCGGGGAGGAACTGGCGACCCCGGGCATGGAGTGGTGCTCGGCGACCCAGTGGCGGTGGTAGCCGCGGGACTCCGCGAGCCGGGCGATGTCGACGCTGGTGCGCAGGGAGGCGTGGGCGGTGCTGCCGGCGCCGACCGTCACGAGGTCCAGGACCGACAGCGGTACGGGTGAGCCGCCCCGGGCCGTGCCGCGTATGGCGTCGCGGCCCTCCGGCCGATTCGCTTCCCCGGTGTCACTCATCGTCGCTCCCGTCTCGTGTCCACGTCCGTACGAAGAATTCGAACCGTGGGCGGCGCCGGGGCATTCCCGGCACAGCGGGACAGTGGACATGACCGTGGCATATGCCAGAGGAGTAGATCCTGGCGAGACGATATGATTGAGCCATCAATCTCCTCAACAGGCGCTCCACACGGGCCTCTTGATGGCTATCGTGGTAGGGCAAGCGGTAACAACCTGCTAGGGGGAAACCGTGGCGCTGAAGCCCGAGCCGACCGCGCCGTTCCACTCGGTGCAGTACGCCCTGCGCGTACTCGAAACGATCGCACGGCACACCGGCGGTGTGACCGATGTGCAGATCGCGCGTGAGACCGGCCTGCCCGCAGTCCATCTCGGCCCGATGCTGCTCATGCTGCGCCGGGAGGGGTATGTCCTGCAGGTGTCCGACGGGGCCTACGCCATAGGGGATTCCCTCGTCCTGCTCGGCTCCGGCGTCGACCGGCAGCAGGCCCTGACCGACAAGCTCCAGGAGACCCTGGACCGGCTGCGGGACTCCGTGGGGGCGGCGGTCTACATCAGCCGGTACGTGGACGGCGAGGTCAGGATCACCCAGTTCGCGGACAGCCCGCGCACGCCCAAGGTCCACGAGTGGGTCGACTTCCGCTCCGCGGCGCACGCCAGCGCGGTCGGCAAGTGCCTGCTGACCCAGCTCGACCTCAACGGGCGGCGCGACCACCTGTCCCGCCACAAGATCGCGCGGCTCACGTCGAAGACGATCGTGAACGAGCGGATCCTGTTCTCCAAGCTGGACGCGCAGCCGGCCACCGTGCCCGTGCTGGACCTCCAGGAGTACGCCGTGGGCACCGTCTGCGCGGCCGTTCCCATCACGGCCGGGGCCTCGGTGGGCTGCCTGGCCCTGTCGATGCCGGTCGAGCACGCGCACCGGCTGCGGGCCGCGGCGGACACCCTGAACCGGAAGGCCGCGCCGCTGCTGCTGTCCCTCACGCTCTAGCCCGCGCCCGCAGCCGCAAGTTTTCGGGGGTGGGGGCAGGGGGCCGGAAAACACTTCGGGCGGTTCCCGGTGACCGGAAACCGCCCGAAGGACAGGTGCGCCGCCAGGGACTCGAACCCCGGACCCGCTGATTAAGAGTCAGCTGCTCTAACCAACTGAGCTAGCGGCGCCTGCTGACAGAGAAAATACTACCTGGTCCCCGGGGGTGCTCAAAACCATCTCCGGCGGACGCGCGCAGGACCGCTTCCGCGGGGAAACGCCCCGGTCAGCGATGGAGGAGCGGCGCCCGGCCCTGCGCCTCGTACGTCGACAGGAGCGCGGCGAGATCCGGCTCGGACAGGCGGCGGTAGCCCCCGGTCGGGCTCCGGTGCCAGACCGGGTCGTCGCAGAGGAACGCCTCGCGGCGCAGCCCGACCCGGTGGACCTTGTTCGTCGCCGTGACCGGCATCACCCGGAGGATCCTGACGTAGCGCGGCGCCATCTTCGTGCCGAGGTCCGGCTGCGCGGCCAGGAACGCCGCGAACGCGCCGGGGTCGAAGTCCGTCCCCGGCCGGAGGGCGACCGCCGCCATGACCTGGTCGCCCGCCACCTCGTCCGGCACCGCGTACACCGCGACCGCCGCCGCCCCGGACCACCGCGCCAGGATGTTCTCGATCACCGCCGCGGCCAGGTTCTCGCTGTCCACCCGCAGCCGGTCGTCGGTACGCCCCGCGAAGTAGAGGAAGCCCGCCGCGTCACGGAAGAACAGGTCACCCGTCCAGTACCAGCCGTCCCGGCGGCGCGCCGCCTCCGCCGCCGGGTTGCGCCAGTACCCCTCGAACAGGCTCCGGCCCCGGTTCACCAGTTCGCCGATGGCCTCGGAGCCGTTCAGCAGCCGGCCCTGCGCGTCCAGCACGGCGGGCGGGCACTCGACGCCCGTCTGCGGGTCGATCACCGCCAGGTCGTCCCCCTCCCCCGCCCGGCCCAGCGCGCCCGGCGGGGTGTCGGGGGTCCGGTGGACGGAGGCACCGCCCTCGGTCGCCCCGTAGCCCTCCACCAGCGGGACGCCGAACCGCTCGGCGAACCGTGCCGCGTCCACCGCCCCGGCCTCGGTGCCGAAGCCGAGCCGCAGCGCGTGCGCGCGGTCGTCGGGCCGCGGCTCGGTGGCCAGCAGGTACTGCACGGCCCGCCCGACGTAGGTGAAGTACGTCGCCCCGTAGGCGCGTACGTCGTCCAGGAACGCCGAGGCGGAGAAGCGGCGGCGCAGCGCCACCGAGGCCCCGCCCGCGAGCGCCGGGAGCCAGTCGGCGATGACCGCGTTGCCGTGGAAGAGCGGCATGCAGACGTAGTGCACGTCCTGCGGGGTGACGGCGAAGCGACGGGCCAGGGCCGACCCGGCCGCCGCGAGCCGGCCCTGGGTGCAGATGGCCGCCTTGGGGGCGCCCGTCGAGCCGGAGGTGAAGTAGAGGAGCAGCCGGGACCCCGGAGCGGGGCTGCCCAGCGTCGCCTCGCCGGGCTTGGCTGCGGCGTAGGGGGCGAGCAGGGCCGCGTACTCCTCGGTGTCCGTGAGCAGGAGGCGCACGCCCGGCAGGTCGAGGCCGCGCAGCAGCGGCAGGTGGGCCCTCTCGGTGATCAGGATGCGGCAGTCGGTGTGCAGGATGTCGCGCGCCAGCTCGGCGCCGCGCCGCGTGGGGTTGATCCCGGCGACGGCGGCCCCCGCGAGGGCCGCCGCGCCGAGCCAGAACGGGAACTCCGGGGTGTTGTCCAGCAGCACCCCCACGTGCGGCTCGGCCCCCGGCGGCATGAGGTCGACCAGGAGCGCGGCGCGCGCGGCGGCCTCCCGGGCGGCCCGGTGGTGGCTGAGGACGGTGTGCCCGGCGTCCTCGTACTTCAGCCCCGGCCGGTGGTCGCCCCACTGGCGTGCCACGAGCTCCGCGACGGTCTCGGGTGCAGTCGTCGTCCGCATGCCGCCGGAGGTTAGCTGACGTTACGTCAGAATTGAACGTCGGAGCAGGCGTAGAAGGCCATCGGGGTGTCGCTGACGGTCCAGACGGCCAGGATCAGGTGCCGGCCGGTCTTGCCGCTCGGCATCGCGCCCTGGTGGACGGTGGTCATGGCGGGTCGGGCGCCGTTGTAGGCGACGGTGAGGAAGGGCTGGGGGTCGAGGTCGGCCCGGGTGAGGGCCTTGGTGCCGTTCCAGCCGTTCTTGGTGACGTAGTACTTGAAGTCGGTGGTGGAGTGGTTGGCGGTGAACTGCCACCGGAAGCCGTAGCCCTGCCCGCTGGTGACCTTGGTGGTGGGCCAGGCTCCGCCGCGCGGGTTGTCGAGCTCCGCGAACTGCGAGAGTCCGCCGGAACATATCCTGCCGTCGGCGGGCCCGGCGGCCGGGAAGCCCTTGAAGCCCTCGACGCTCTGCGGCTCCCACTGGATGGCACCGCAGTTGGCGACGGCCCTGTCGGCGCAGAGCTTCTGGCGGCTGATGGGGGTGTCGGTGTAGCCGTGACTGCTGGCGCTGGGGGCGCCGAGGAGGGTGATTCCGGCGACGAGGCCGAGGCCGAGCGCGGCGGTGCCGGCCCGTCCGGGCATGCGGAAGTGACGCATGATGCTCCTTGAACGTGGGGGGGTTCGGCGAGAGCGTGCGCACGCGTGGGGATGGTGTTCGGATCCGGTGCCGCAGGGTATCGATCTCAGGTCTAGACCAAGTACCAGACTATGGACGGCAGTTGGCCGTGTCCATACCAACGGAAGAACGGGTGGTCCGGTCCGATCCGGCCACCCGTTCCCCCACCCGTAGGGCGGGCTACTCGCAGCGCCCCGTGTAGAAGGCGACCGTGAGGTCCTTCACGAGCGCCTTGCGCTCGTAGTCGTCGAGCTCGACGAGCCCGCGCGAGGTCAGCCGATGGACGGTGTCGTCGACGGCGTCCACCACCGAGGTCAGCACGGTGTCCCGGTGCTGTGCGTCGATCGCGGCGACCCGGCGGCGGCGCATGGCCTCGGCGACCTCGGGCGCGTACTCGATGCGGATCGGCTGGGCCGAGAAGACCTCGATCCCCACGGCCTCGGTCTCCGCCGCCAGCATCCGAGTCAGCGCGTCGCCGACGGCTTCGGCGTCGCGCAGGGTCGGGGCGTCCGCGTGGAAGGCGTCGGCGGGGAGCTGGGACAGCACGCGGGCCATCGCCGACTCCACCTGTTCGGCCAGGTACTCCACGTGGTCCGCCACCGCCAGCGCGGCCCGGGCGGTGTCCTTGACCTGCCAGACCACCTGCACGACGACCTGGAGGGCGAGGCCGCCGGAGTCCACGGCGGGCATCGGGTCGCTGCGCCAGTGCCGCAGGCGTACGTCGACGCGGCGGCGCAGGAGGAGGGGGCTGATCCAGGTGAGTCCGGTCCGGCGGACCGTGCCCCGGTAGCGGCCGAAGAGGGTGAGCACCCAGGCGTGCCCGGCGCGGGAGCGGCCGAGGCCGCCGAGTGCGAGGAGGGCGACGATGCCGAGGAAGGCGAGCGGCGGCCAGTGGGTGGCGCGCAGCCCCGTGTAGGCGCGCGGTGCGCCGCCGAAGGCGGCCACCAGCGCGTCGGGCACGGCCCCGGCCCGCCAGAGCACGGCCGTGCAGCCGGCCAGGGCGAGCCCGCCGATGCCGACGCCGATCCACCCGGGCAGCACCGGACCGCGGTGCTCCCGCAGCCGGTCGTCGCCGCGCGGAACCCGGCGCCCGGGGGCGGGCCGGGGGGTGGGGGCCGGCCGGGGGGCCCGGGCCGGTGCGGCCGGGGTGCGGGTGCGCAACGGCCCCGGCCCGCCCAGGAACGGCAGGTGGACGGGCAGGTCGGTGGCGGCGGCCCCGCGCAGGGGGGTGACCTGCGGGAGGGGTGCGTCCCGGGTGTCCGCCTCCCCCTCCAGCCCGCGGGCCACGGCCCGCGCGACGATCTCGGCCGCCCCGGGCCCGGGCACCCCGGGCCGGGGGCGTACGGGCTCGGACTCGGGCTCGTGCTCGTGCTCGTGCTCCGGGGCGGGTTCGTGCTCCGGGGCCGGCTGGTGCTCGGGCTCGGTCGGCGGTTGCGGCCGCGCCGTCGCAGGCGGAAGGGGCGTCGCCTGTGCGGGGACGGGCCGGGCGGCCGGTTCGGGCGCGGCGGCGGCCACCGGGCGCGCGGGCTCGGGCGGGGAGGTGCGAGCGGGGGTGGAAGTGGGGGTGGGGGTGGGGGTGGGGGTGGGGGTGGTCGGAGGCGCGGAGCGCGGGTCCGGGCCGAGCGCGGGCGCGTGTTCCGGCCGTGGGGGTGGAGGGGCCGGGACGGTAGCGGCCGCCGGGGCGGACGCGGGTGCGGGTACCGGTACGGGCGCGGGCGCGAGGCGGTGGACCGGCTCGGGCGCGGGCGCGAAGGCGGCCGGTGTGCCGGCCACGAACTCCCGGTGCGGCCGGTGATCCGGTCGGGGCTCCGGCCGGTGATCCGGTCGGGGCTCCTGGTGGGGGGCCGGACGGGGCTCCTGGTGGGGAGCCGGTGGGGCGGTGTCGGTGACGCGCAGGCGCAGGGTGGCCGGGCCGGCATGGGCCGCCTCGGCCTGGGGGTGCGGGATGTCCGGGCCCGCGTACGCCGGTTCGCGTTCGGCCTCGGCGCGGGCGGCCGGCACCTCGGGGCCGACTGCCGGGAGGACCGCCGGGGCCGTGGCCCAGCCCGTCGAGGTCGCGCCGCACAGGGACGGCCCGGCCGGGTGCTCCGGCCGGGCGGCATGGACCGGGGCGGCCGGGGCGGCGGGGGCGGGTGCGGCCACCGGCAGCACCTGGAAGGTGCCCGTGACCGAGGTGGTGCGCGTGGGGTACATGGTGTCCTCCGTCATGCGAACAGCCGGCGCCAGGTTTCCGGGCCCGGGTAGCCGTTGGCCGCGGCCCCGCGCCAGCCCTGCGCGCGCTGGAAGGCCTCGACGTTGCGGCGGTCCGCCTCGCTCCAGCGCGGTCCGGGACCGGACGTGTAGTACTTGCCGAAGCCCTTCTTGATCAGTTGGCGGCCGAGGGCGGCGATCGCCTCGTGGGAGGCGCCCGGGCGGAACACCGAGGCCCCGGGGTACGCCCGTACCCCGCCCGGCCCCGGCGCGGCTCCCACGATCGGCGGGATGTTCCTGCCCTGGCGCTCGACCAGCAGCCGCCAGGTGTGCTCACCAGGGATGCCGTCCGCCTCGGCGCCGCTCCAGCCCTGGGCGGCCTGGAACGCCTGGGTCGCCAGCCGGTCGTGCTCGCTCCACGTCCGGTCGGCCACCCCCTTCGGGTAGAACCGGTACGCGCCGCGGTCGATCAGCATCCGGCCCAGCCGGGCCACGTGGTCGTTGGTTCGCCCCGGCCCGAACTTCGCGGCACCCGGGAACGCCGTCGACTCCCCCGGCGCGGGCCCCGGCGGCACAGCATCGTCGGGCACGATCCCGCCGACGACGCCGTTGAACCGGTAGGGGACGTACTTGGATCCGTTGCTCCAGTACCCATAGGGCGTGGCCAGCTTGCGCGTGGTGGGCCGGGTCTGCTCGTAGGCGATGTAGTGCGTCTGCGTCTCGTCGGCCCAGCCGCCGAAGAGGACCACGTGCGAGCCGTTGCTGGGGTTCGCCGGGTTGTGGAACAGGAGCATGTCCCCCGGCAGCAGCTCGGCCTTGGTGATCTTCTTGGCGAACTTGTTGAGGCTGCCCGTCCACTCGTTGGAGCCGAGATTCCAGGCCATGGACACGTAGCCCGAGCAGTCCTGCCGGTAGCCGTCCGACCAGTACGTGGACATGCTGTACGGAACCTTCGCGTCCAGCCACAGCTTCGCCCGGTTGATGATCGTCGCCCGGTCGATCCGCTTCACCCGGGCGGGCGCGCCGGGCGCGCCGACCGGTCCGCCCTTCGGCCCGTGCAGCGGGGTCCGGGCACCCTGCGGGGTGTCCGGGTCGTCCAGCGCGACCGGCTGCCCGGCGGCCGGGGTGCTCACCGCCACCGCGGCTCCGCCGCCACCGCCCAGGACCACCCCGGCGGCGGTGGCCAGAACCAGGGCCCGGCGGGCTCCGCGGGCGGCGGGGTTCCCGCCGTCTCGCAGCCGTATGGCCCGCGCGCGGGCGAGGGTGCGGCGACGCTGGGCGCACCCCCGGCACGCGCAGTCGCCCGCGGGCTCGAACTCCTCGAAGGCGGGCATCGGCATCGGCGTCGGCGACTGCACATGCGTCGGAGGCTGCATCGTCATGCGGTTCCGTCCACTCCCCTGCTCGTCACTGGTCAGCCGGAACCACACCTGGCAGGTCATCAGATGCGGCACGGCCAGACATATCGTGCACGACAAACCCCTCAAACATGGGTTAATCGGACAAGGTGGGCGTGGCTGGTCACGAGCACCTCTGGAGGTGGGGTAGAGTTTTCCCTGTCAGCAAGCGCCGCTAGCTCAGTTGGTTAGAGCAGCTGACTCTTAATCAGCGGGTCCGGGGTTCGAGTCCCTGGCGGCGCACAGACGGAAGAAGCCCCTCGCAGTGAAAACCGCGAGGGGCTTCTTCGTGTCCCGGGGGTCGGACCGCCGCGGACCCGGCACGATCCGGAAGGCAGGCGCCTACGCCGCCGTGCCCGGCCGGACGCCCGCGCCCGTCAGATAGGCGGAGACCACCACGTTCGCCGTGTACTCCTTGGCCGCCTTGTCATAGGTTCCACCGCAGGTCACCAGCCTCAGCTCGGCCCGCCCCGCGATCCGCGGGCCGTACACCTTGTGCGGGTCGAAGTCCGCGCGCTCGTAGACCCGTACGTTCTCGATGGTGAACTCGGCGACCGAACCGTCCGCCCGCACCACCCGCACCTTCTCGCCCGGCTGCGCCGAGCTCAGCCCGTAGAACACGGCCGGTTTCGACTTCGTGTCCACGTGTCCCACCATCAGCGCCGCCCCGGCCTCTCCCGGCTGCACGCCGTCGCTCCACCAGCCGACCGTCCCCGGGCTGTTGTACGGGGGCGGCTCGATCGCACCGTCCGCGTCCAGGCCCCGGGAGATGACCGGGGCCTGGACGCCTATGGAGGGCACGTCGACCCGCTGGGGCAGCGCCGCGGCCAGGGGGGCGCGGGCCGCGGGCAGGACCGGGCCCACCGCCCCGCCGGCCTGACCGCTGAGCGGCGCCGGAACCGCGGTGATCTGCCGGCCCCACAACCACAGCCCGAGGACCAGCACCGACCAGGCGGCGAAGGTCAGCAGACGGCCGCTGCCGGTGGCCTTCGCCTCGCTCGTGCGCCCCTCGCTCGTACGCCACTCGTTCATGCGCTGCCTGCGTTCAGTGGCCGCTGCGGCGGCGGCGCAGGGCCAGTGCCCGGCCCGCGACGGCCAGCGTCGCGGCGGCGGCCAGGACCGCGCCGATAACCGTGTGCGGCACCCCCGGACCCTCGCCGCCGTGCTCGTCCTCCTTCGCGGCGGCGGCCAGCCGAGAGGACTCCGCGAGCTCGGCGGACATGCCACCGCCGCCCGCGTGCACCGGCCACACCGGGGAGGCGTGGTGGCTCGGCCGGCGGTGGCCGACCTCGATCGAGCCGTTGGCCTTGTCGTGGCCGTCGCAGAACACCCGCACGGTGTGCGGGCCGGGGTGGGCGTGCGAGCTGATCGTCACCTCGCCGTAGAGCGGGCTGCGGCCGCCGTCCCGGCCGTACAGTTCGGCGCCCGCCGTGAAAGCGGAGGACTTGGCCACGCCCCGGGTGCCCTCGCAGCCGTGCACGCGCAGCTTGACCTGCGCGCCCGGGTGGGCCGGGTTCGGTTCGATCGAGATGTGGCCGCCGCGGCCGCCGCGGTCCTCCTCGCCCGCGAGGGCGGTGGGCGCGGTCACCGCGGAGAAGGCCGTCAGGGCGACGGCCACCCCGGCGGCACGGAGAGCGATGTGGACACTGCGCATGGTGAACCTCCTCATCAAGGAGATTCACGCGCGGGGCGCCGCCCCGCATCCGGAGCGGCGCCGTACGGGTCAGCCGAACGACTCAGACGAGGTCCACCAGGTCGGCGATCGAGTCGACCGTCCTGGTGGGGCGGTAGGGGAACCTCTCGGTGTCCGCGACCGAGGTCAGACCGGTGAGGACCAGGAAGGTCTGCATGCCCGCCTCCAGTCCGGCCAGCACGTCGGTGTCCATCCGGTCGCCGATCATCGCGCTGGTCTCCGAGTGCGCGCCGATCGCGTTGAGGCCGGTGCGCATCATCAGCGGGTTGGGCTTGCCCGCGAAGTACGGTTTCTTGCCGGTGGCCTTGGTGATCAGCGCGGCGACCGCACCGGTGGCCGGGAGGGGGCCCTCGGCGGAGGGACCCGTCTCGTCGGGGTTGGTGCAGATGAAGCGGGCGCCCGCGTTGATCAGCCGGACCGCCTTGGTCATCGCCTCGAAGCTGTAGGTGCGGGTCTCGCCCAGGACGACGTAGTCCGGCTCGTGGTCGGTCAGGATGTAGCCGATGTCGTGCAGGGCGGTGGTCAGGCCCGCCTCGCCGATGACGTACGCCGTGCCGCCGGGGCGCTGATCGTCGAGGAACTTCGCCGTGGCCAGCGCGGAGGTCCAGATGTTCTCGACCGGGACGGCGAGCCCCATGCGGCTGAGGCGGGCCTGGAGGTCTCGGGGGGTGTAGATGGAGTTGTTGGTCAGCACCAGGAAGGGCTTGCCGGAGTCGCGCAGCCGCTTGATGAAGGCATCGGCTCCGGGGATCGGCGTGCCCTCGTGGATGAGGACCCCGTCCATGTCGGTGAGCCAGGATTCGATCGGCTTGCGCTCTGCCACTGGACTGTTCTCCGCTCTCGGTGGCCTCTGACCTCTGGGACCGCTGGTCTCTACCACCCTAACGGGGCCGGGCCGGGGACGTCCGGGGCGTCCACGGCCCGGACCGGGGGGCCCGGCTCAGCCCAGGCGGACGTCGTCGACGGCCCAGTACCAGTTGTTGTCGCCGCTGTAGCGGAAGCGGATCTGCACGTCGGTGGCACCGGCCGGGACCTGGAGGTTCAGGGACTCGGTGCGGGCCACGGCGTCGGCGGTGTAGCTCTTGGCGACGGTGGGCGCACCGCCGTTGTAGGAGACCAGGACCTGGGCGCTCTGCCCGGCCTCGTGCCGGTAGTGGGTCCGGAAGGACAGCGTCCGGGTGGTGCCGGCGGTCACCGCCCACCTGGGCGTGACCAGGGTGGAGTCGAAGCTGCCGGTGTGGCTCTTGTCGTCCCACTCGTCGGAGTCGGCGACGGCGAAGACGTCACGGGAGCGGACGTTCAGCTCGCGCCACTGGTCGCGCTGGGCCTGGCTCCAGAACTCGTCGGTCGCGAAGGCCCAGCCGGCCCACTCGGTGACACCGCCGGTGCCCATCCGGGAGTTGTCGACGGACCAGCCCGCGGGCGGGGTGCGGGTGAAGCCCTGCACACCGGCCGGGATGCCCGTCTCGTCCACGCGGGCCCGGAGGTTCGGGCGCAGGGCGTCGAAGGGGTCGCTGTCGGGGGCGTCCAGCGCGACCCCGTCCAGCGGCGCGGTGGAGACGCCGACCTGCGCGAGCGCGGTCGCCGCCACGTCGACCAGCTTGACGTCGTCGCGCACCGAACCGGCCGCGATGCCCGCGCCCTTGGCGAGGACGAAGGTGCCGCGCTCCTGGAGCGTGGAGCCGCCGTGGCCGCCGGTGCCGGTGTGGCCGTGGTCGGTGGTGACCAGGATCCTCCAGTTCTCCTGGGCGTACGTCGGACGGTTCTGCACGGCGTTCAGCAGTTGGCCGATCAGCTGGTCCACGCGGCCGATGGCGTCGAGGTACCGCTGGCTGGCGGCTCCGTGGGAGTGGCCGGCGGCGTCGATCTCGCCGAGGTAGACGAAGGCGGCGTCCGGGTTGCGGTCCCGCAGTTCGGCGGCGGCCGCTGCCGCGATCTTGGGGTCCTCGTTGGCGTAGCCGTCCCGGTCGCCCTTGAGGGAGAGGCGCTTGTCGACCTTGGCGGAGAAGATCGGGCCGCCCGCGTCGGTGGAGGTGACGGGCTCCCAGTCGGCGGCCGCGTAGGTGTTGAGTTCCGGCCGGGCGTTCTCGATGCGGGTCAGGAAGTCGGGGTGGGCGGTGTAGTTCTTGCCGATGAAGGAGTTGTCCTTCACTCCGTGCTTGTCGGGCCACACACCGGTGGCGATGGTGGACCAGCCCGGACCGGAGGAGGTGGCGGCCATCGGGTTCGCGTACAGGGTGCTGCGGGCGGTCAGGCCCTGGGCCATCAGACCCTTCAGATAGGGGGCGTTGGCGGCCTTGACGCGGTCGAGAACCGCTCCGTCGATGCCGATGACGAGGACCTTGTCGGTGTTGGCGGCGGCGGTCGGGCCGGCGGAGGCGGCGCCGGCCGGGGCGGCCAGGGCGGACGTGGCGAGCAGGGCGGCGGCGCAAGCGGTCACGGCGACGACACGCCGTCCGGGCAGGACAGGGGACACGTACTCCTCCTGGGAGCAGGTGAGCGGTGAAGTGCGGGACATGCGCAGGGAGGAGCCCGGACGGGACACCCCCGACGGTGACGGGGGTGAGTCTGAGGGAGGGAGGGTCCGAAGGGGAGACCTCGGTCCGGACCCGTTACGCAGGCGCCACCCTTTCGGGCGGGGATGGCCGGGACATGACCGGCCGGCTGCCGGTGGCCGACTTCCACGCGTCTACGGCGGCGGGGATACCCGCCGATGCCGCCGTCCGCGGGAACCGGATGCAGATGTTCGGCGGGGAGAGCGTGCACTGCGCGAAGTCCGTCGGGACGTGCCGCCGGCGACGGGCGGCGCTTCAGGCCGTCGACCGCCGTCCGCGGCCGGCGCGGCGCGGCCCGGCCTGCGAGGAGCAGCCGGCGGAACGGCCTGGAGCCTTTCACCCGTGGAGCTCGGCGAGATCACGCGGGGGGCGGGTGGACGCGGGGCCCCGATCGATCCCCGCGCACGGGTCTGGGCCTCAGCGGGCGGGGGCCCGCAACCGCCGGGCGCCGGCCAGGAGTCCGCCGCCGACGGCGAGCGCGACCACGGCGCCCGCCCCTGCCCCGTACGCCCGCTCCCGGGGCCCGGTGTGCGCGAGGGAGCCGGCCGCCTCATAAGGGTCCTGCGGGCCCTCGACGGTGAACCGGTAACCGCCGGCCTCGCCGATCCAGTCCCCGTCGTCCCCCTTGCGCTGGACGAGCGCGGCGTCGGCCAGGACCTCACCGGTGGGTGCGTCGGGCGCGAAGGCGAGGCGGACGCGGACGGTCAGCGAGCCGCCCGCGGCGACGGTGAAGCCGGGGAAGGCGGAACCGCCGTCGAACACGGCGATGATCTCGTCGCGGTCGGTCCGCTCCAGACTGACGGGGAGCGTGCCGCCCGGGGTGTCGAACTCCATCCGCAGGTGGGCGGGGCGCAGGACCCGGGCCGTGTCGGTGAGGACGACGACGGGATGGATGGCCGTACAGAGGGAGCCGGTGGTGTTGGTCAGGTCCAGGTACCAGGTCTGCGGGGCGCCACCGGTGCGGTACACGGCCGGTCCGCCGCGGATCCTCGCCCCGATGGGAAAGGCCGGGCTCTTCCCGTCCCCGCAGGTGGCCTGCGCACGGGACGGCAGAGCGGGTGCGGGGCGGGCCCCGCCGCCCGTACCGACGTCGGCGCCGGCGCTGGGCGCGGCGGCGGCCACCAGGGCGGCGGAGAGGACTGCGCCGAGGGCCAGGGCTTTGCGCAGTCGCATGGAAGACCCCTCGTTGCTTCGCTGCTCACCGGACGAAAGGACGATGGTAGGACGAGGTGACAATCACCCCGCCCAGCCCGCACGGTCCCACGCACCCGACCCCTGCCGTCCCCCACCACGCCGAGCCCCTACGGTTTACGCCCAATCAGCCCAAACCGTCAACAACGCCCCTTGGGAAGCTCCCGGTCCCACCCTGACCACCACAGACAACCCAGCCCCGCCGGCGCTTGAGGCGCGGGGTCCGGGGCGGAGCCCCAGGTCTCTGACCCGCACCCGACCACCCCGCCCCCGCACCCGACCCCGCCAGGCCAGACCCGACCCCGCCAAGCCAAATCCAGCCCCGCCGGCGCTTGAGGCGCGGGGTCCGGGGCGGAGCCCCGAGTGCCTGAGCCGCGGGCGGAACTCCGTCGGAGGCACGGGTGGGGCCCACCGGCCCGGCCTAGGTCCTGTCGTCAAAGTGGCGCCGGTCAGGCCCGCGGCGTCCGGTGCCGTGCACCGCAAGGCGGAGGGGCGGCCGTGTACTGGACGTACTCGGGCGCCCCGACAACGCGGCGAGGTGCGGTGCCGGGCGCCGCGGGCCAGGCGCGACTT
>NZ_JBWKLE010000023.1:0-97300 GCF_056430495.1 Streptomyces sp. NPDC045967
TCTTCAGAAACAAGATCAGCACGCACCCGGACACCCTGCCGACCAAGATCGTCAAGCGCAAGACCCGCAGCTCAACCCATTCTGAAACCATCAGTAATTCCAGGACTCTGTGGTCCGCCACCTCATCAGCCGTGCGCGGCGCCGCAAGGCCGCACGGGCGCGCGCCGTGTCCAGAGCTCGGAGCTCGTGAGGAGAAACGCGTCACCGTGCGGCAGCTCATCCATCGAGGATCCCGAACCCGATGGGCCTGTGGGGGCAGAACGTGTGAGGACCGGCCGGCGCCCAGCGCCACCAGTCTTTTCAAAGACCTCGCACGGTCGGAGGTGTCGTAGGGGTCACCACGGCACCGACCGGACCACACACGTCCTGCCCGGGCTGAACAACGCCGCCCCGGGCCCATTTAGAGATCCAGGACCTCTAATTACTAACGAATTAGAGGTGTCGTTTTCCGAAAGGGGCTTGCCCACGGCCATTGACCTGGGCAAACGGAAGATCATCGAATTCGGGGGGTCCCACCTCCGGTCACACCTGTGGTCCCCCGCCTAGTGCACCCCTGCAACCACCTGTCCAGCCCCCTCCCGGTGCAACCTTCACAGAAGCTCAGCGGGAGGACTCCCAGCCTTCCGCCGAACCTGACCGCGACGCACACTGGGCAAGCCCAAGGGGAGCCTGGACAGGCGGAAGAGGCCGCGGCCGGGCCGGACCGGCTCCCGGTCGTCGTCCTCGCGGGGCGGCGGCGCGTCAGCCTGGCGGCGGGCGGCTTCCTTGCGGGCGATGTCGTCGGCGTGGCAGATGCCGCACCCGGTCAGGTCTCCGGCGTCCAGGCGCCGCCGCGCGCGGTGGTCTCCTCCCATCGCTCGTCGGTGAACTTGCGCCCGCACCGCGTGCACACCGGGCGCTGTGCCTCCCGCTCAGCTGCGCGGCGCTGCTTGTCCTGCGCGTCGGCGCGGGCCTCTTGGGCGCGGTAGAGGTCGTGGCCGTCGGGGTTGTCGAGCGCGGCCGTCAGCGTCTGCTCGCCCTTGCGTCCGCCGTGCTCCTGGAGCTGCTCCAGGGTGGTGATGACGACGGGCACCGCCTGGCGGTAGTCCCGCGCGGTGATGGCCTTCTCGTAGAGGGAGTCGTACCGGCGCGGCCCCCAGTAGCGGCGGCCGGCCTCCTCCAGCACGGCGACGGTGTTGTCGACCTTCGCCTCGGTGGTGTCCATGAACACGAACGTGAGGGGCACCAGGCCCTCCCGTCCGGTCGGCGGGTAGAACCTGCGCCACAGCCGCTTGTCGTGGTCGACGTGCTCGATCGCGTCCGGCCGGGAGCGGACCAGGTCCACGGTGCGCTTGTCCGCGACAGATCGGTGTCAGCAGCCACCAGCCGGCGGCGTGTGACGGACGACGCTGGTGCGGAGCCCGTTGATGTGCACAAGACGGCGGGAGAACAGAGCACAGTCGGAGACATCGATGCGGGCACGTGGATGAGGGGGCTTTCGTGGAGAGGGCTGAGGGGCGTTCAGGGACGGGGAGTCCGGACAAGGTGAAGCGGCTGCAGGGCGTCGCTGCCGTAATGGTGGTCGAGCTACAGCGTGCGGATGGGAAGGCGACTGCCGTGTGCGGTGCCGCAGGGGGATTCCTGACAGCCGTCGTGGCGTTGCTCGCCGCCCTTGAAGGCGCGCCGCGGTGTTCGGTTGCCGCACTGTTGGTGGCGTCGGTCTTGCTGGCAGTCGCGGTGGGCGTGGCGCTGTGGGCTCTTCGTCCGGTGCTTCCGCAGGTGGGTTCGCCTGAAGCACTGCTTGGCGTACGGCAGGGGGCCAATATCGGGCCGGTGATCGCGTCAATCGGCGGGTTGAATGTCACGGAGCAGCTACGGCTGGAGGAGGCGCGGTTGGCAGTGCTCGTCGGCCTGGCGCGGCGCAAGTTTCAAGTTGTTTGCGTGGCGGTGGATCTGGTTGTCGCTGCGCTGGCGATGGCCGGATTGGGACTGTTGTTGCTGTACGTAATGGGCTGAGAACATGCAGTCAGGACGGACGGTACGCCTGGGGGGTCTGTGTATCAGCCGCATGTCACGGTGTTCGGTGAGTCGTTGTGGTCTCAGCTGCGAGATCTCGCGCCACGGAGAGTCCGGCCGGCACGCAGCGTGCTGCTACGGCAGGGCGATCCCGCAACGCACGTGATCCTGATGGATTCGGGTTCCACGCTGGTCACCCTGGCAGGCGAGAACGGGGAACGGACGCTATTGGCGGTCCGGGGAGCCGGCGAGTTGCTGGGCGAGCTGGCGGTGCTGGACTCGCAGCCGCGCACGGCGTCTGTGATCGCCGCCGAGACGTGCCATGTGCACATCATACCGGCTCTGGATTTCCTCGCTTTCGTGGACGAGCACACGTTGCTTGCTCCGTTGCTGCGCCACGCCATCGCCCGCGTGAGGGAAGCGGAGGCCGTGCGTCTGGAGATGGCCACCGCACCGGTGGCGGTGCGTCTGGCTTCGGCACTGGGCCGTCTGCTGCAGGCGGCCTCCGGGGAGGGCGGCGACTACGTCGTGCGCCTGACGCAGCTCGAGCTGTCGCAGTTGATCGGCGCGTCCCGCAATGCCGTGGGAGCGGCCCTCAAGCCGTGGCGCGAGCGGGAATGGCTCGCCACCGAGGCCGTCGGCGGCCTGATCATCCGCGATATCCAGTCGATCCGCTCGCACGCGTCCACTCAGGGGTGATCGACAGCACGGTCGGGAAGCCCACTGCTGGGCACCACCGGGAGACCGACGGGGCCAGCATGGGGCCACCCAATCGTTCCTACCAGGAAGGCCGATGCCGCATGATCCCCGCTGTCGCACCGGACGCGGACGACGTCCCGCAGGAATACGCCCTGTTGGTCATCGACATGAAGGACTACAGCAAGATCCCCGAGGCGAAGATGGCTCCCACTCTGGCCGATCTGGAGTCCATCTTGTCCACCGTCTTCGAGCAGTGCGGAATCGACGACGTCTCCACCCTCGACAATGCGGTCAAGGACCGCGGCGACGGATCCATCTACGTGTTCCCGGCCCGACACGCGGCCAGGCTCGTCGACCCGTTCCTTGGCCACCTCAAGCTGGCTCTGGAACGCCGGGAGCAGAGCCGCCTGGCGAACTCCCCTTCCATCCGGCTGCGCGCGAGCGTCCACGTCGGCCCTCTCGTCCTGCCCAACCATCGCGGTGACGCCGCAGTCGACGCCTGCCGTCTCGTCGAGAGCGTGGCCGTCCGCCGTGCCATGGACGCCGCCCTCGGCAATGACCTGCCCCTCGCCGCTGCCGTTTCGGACCCGGTCTTCGACCGCTCCGTCCTCGCCCAACGCACCAGGACGCTGAAGCCCCGGGACTTCCATCAAGCCACGGCGCTCGTGGACGGCAAGCTTGGATTCAAGGAACCGTGCTGGCTCCACGTGCCGGGACTCGTGCCGTCCGTCATCGCCTCCTACTGCAACGCCGACAACAACACCTCGTCGACCGACCGGAGCAACCTCGAAAGCCGGAACCGGACGGACGGCGGCCCGACGCCGGAGAAACCGGCAGTTCCCGCGGGAGGGCAGAGCGCCAAGGCCAAGGGCAAGGCACGAATCCTGCAGGTCGGCGGCGACTACCGTGGCCAGGGGGAAGCATGAGCATCGGAGTCGAAAGCCTGGAAGCGTCGACGCCGAGCCAGAATGCACAGGCGTCGGGCAACGCCAACGTGACGCAGGTCGCCGGGAACTACACAAGGAACATCCACCGCTACGAGCGGAGCTGGCAGTACCTGCGCGGAGTCGGTGTTGACACGGCCGAACTGGACCTCGCCGAGCACGCGTTCGTCGACGTGGCCGGCGCCGGCGGGAGCGGACGGGCAGCGCTGGCCGCCGGCAGGCTGACGAGCCCGCACGAGCGAAGCCATACGCTGGTGCTGTGCGGCCAGGCGGGCACGGGGCGACGGACGACCGCGCTGCACATCCTGCTCAAGGCAGGCGTTCCCAAGGAGCGGATCAGCTGGCTGGTGCTGGACTGGGACCAACCGCGTACCGAGCAGATCCCTCACACCCCGGGGCACGGCTTCGTCCTGGACCTGACGTCATCCGGTCGGTTGGACGACGACTTCTACACCGGGCTCGCCGACTACCAGAAGGCCGCACGGGCAGACGAGGCCTTCCTCGTCATCCTGGCCGATGCGGACTCCTGGAACCCCAGGAACCTGACCACCGTGCCCACAACACACCTGGTCCGCCCGCCGGCCCAGCAGGTCGCCGCAGCGCACCTTCGCCATCGCGCGAACGGGCGCGTGGACTGGCTGACGAGCCCCCCGCTCGACACTCTGCTCACCGAAGCCTCGCACGCGGGCGAGGCCGCCCGCCTGGCCGGCCTCATCGCCGGGGCCGACCAGGACGGCAGGAATGCGGTCAAGGAGCAGTTCACCGAATGGCACACGCACCTCGAGGCGTGGTTCAAGAAACACTCGACCGAGGATGACCTGCGCGAGCGAGCCCTCCTGATGGCCGCAGCCCTCCTGGAGAAAACGCCCGCCGCGACCGTGCTGGAAGCAGCGGACAAACTCTTCAAGGAAGTCGGCGGTACTCTGCCGCCCGGCGGGGCGCTGGCCGGCCGCGACCTGTCGGCGCGTCTGGGCGCCATCAATGCCTCCATGGTCGACGGGGAGTGCCTTTCGCTCGACGACGAACGGCGCGGGCTGTCCGAGGCGGTCCTGAAGTACGTGTGGCAACAGCGACCGCAACTGCGCGACCTGCTGCTGGAATGGGCATCGCAGCTCAGCGCTCCGAACGGAATCGCCGTACGTCATCTCGACCGCATCGCCGAACGACTGGTGCAGCTGTCCCTGCTGCCCGGCGGCGCCACGGTACAGAGGGTGATGAGCGGCTGGATCGAGACCGGCCGGACGGACCACCGACAGCTGGCCATCGGCGTCCTGGAGACGATGGCCCTCCACCCCGAGACGGGACCCGGTGTCCGCAAGCTGCTCTACCAGTGGGCGCAGAACAAGAACAGCAGCAGGGAACTGGCCTCGGCCGTGGCCGAGATCTGCTCCGGCCGGCTCGGTCAGAGGTACCCGCGCATGGCCCTGACCCGACTGCGCATCCTCGCATCACGCAACGACGACCTGGCCAGCGAGTCGGTCGCCAAGGCGGTGAGGGCATTGGCCAAGGCACCGGAGCAGCGCGTCCCTGTGCTGTCGGAGATCCTTCAGTGGGCCGAGTCCGGGGAAAGTGCGACACGCAAGGCCGGTACCACCAGCTTCCTGGCACTGACCGACACCACCGACGCCGCTCTCGTGCCTACGACACACGAGACCGTCGACGACCTCACAGCGAACCTGACCGACCAGCTCTTCGTCCGAGGCTGGCGGGCCGCTCTGGAAGAACCTTCGACAGCGGGAGCAGCCCACGCCCGGCTCGCCGACTGGCTGGACTCCCCCGCGCTGCCCGACACCCTGCTCATGCCGATCGCCGAGGCAGTGCTACGCGGACGCCTCCACGGGGCAGGAGCAGCGGGCATCCTGGTGGGCACCTCCAGCACCCCGGACCTGGGTCGAACACGGCGCAAGACACTGTTCCACCGCCTGATCGACGAACAGACACCCCCCGTTGTCTCCGCTTCCACCCCCGGTGAAGACACCTACCCGCCGCAGACGTGACCTTCTGCCCCTGGCTCCGCCGCCCACCGACACTTCCCGCGTCGTGTGCGGCCGAAGCCCAGGAGGAGTCCCATTCGCTCGTCCTACGGGACGAGCGGATGGCAAGCCGCCTCACTGCTGTGCGTTTCACCGTCCGCATCGACGGCACCTGGCGCCGCACAGAAACCGATTCACCAGAGCTCCAAGACCCCGCGGCCACAGCCCGAGACCACCTGCGCCGACACACCGCGAAAGTCCTGCGGCAGCACTCCATTCTTGACCTCGCCGCCGCCCAAGATGCCGTCAACGCCGACCTGGGCCGATGGAGCTGTGCCGCGCCCGGGCTGACGTGCACCGGCGGGGCACGCTTGGACGCCACGCCCCAGGACCGTCACCTGGCCCAAGAACACGCTCTCCGGCAACAGACATTGATCCTGGCGCACGAGGAGGAACTCGACCGCCTGGCCCGCCTACAGGGCGTACTGGCAGACCCAGACCTGCGCCAAGTGTGGTGGATCGACCAATTCCCCGAACGCATTGACACCCTCAAGACGCTCGCCACCGCTCTACAGGATCTACGTCCCCCCGACAAGGCCGAGACCGACGGCATCCGCGGCGACATCCTGCGCTTCACCGAGCAACTCATCACCGACCTCCACACGCCCCAGCAGCGCGAAGTCTTCCTCCAAGCCCTCATCCAGACCCTGCAGACGCTGGGCCACCACAGCCTCAGGGACGCTGCAGACCGCTGGCGCACCTCACCCGAGACAGGGAGCACACTTCCGTGAACATGCGCACCGCACGCTGGCTTCTCGCACCGATACGACAACGCCGCAGCCTCCAACTCGTGAAACGCCACGGGCCCTCGCTGCTGTACGACACCGCCTGGGCCCTCATCACCCTGCACACGGCGCAAGAGGAAGCACTTCTGGTCCGCGCCTGGGCCCGCGAGAACCGGGACCGAGCACCCGGCATCCACTACGACCGGTGGAGCGAACTGAGCGCGGAGGAACAACAACGGCGCCAGAGGTGGCTGCAACGTCACGGCAGATCCCCCATCCAACTCCTGAACCTGGAAGCCGAACTCATCCTCAACACGGGCCTGCACGTGCTCGACTGGGGCACACCACAGTCCAGCGCACAAAGCAGCCCGACACGACAACCCCGGCCGGACACCAGAACACAGGCGTAACCTCGCAGACGCCGCCAGAAAGCCTGTACGCAATCGGCCCTGCTCACCAAATAGAGTCCGCAGCTGCGACGAGAACCCGGGCTTTGACCCCGGAATTTGACCACGTCTATGCGGCTCGGGCCAGGGCAGTGGCTGTCCGCTCCGAGGGCTTGCCCAGCAGAACCGTTGCCCAGTCGGCGGGCCGGTCTTGACCGATCCATCCCCCACGATCGGTCAACCAGCACGTCAACGCCCTGACCGGTCCATGCAACTCCCAGCCTGGGCGGTGACCGGTCATCGGTCACGCGTCATCGGTCAGCCGCGCCCTGGCCGTGAAGGCCAGCGGCGGCCGTGACCGATGCCGCCCTGCCGACGAGCGCTGGCCGGGGTGGGCAAGCCGGTGTTCGGGATGGCTTGCCCAGGCTCCCCTTGGGCTTGCCCAGCGCCGGTCAGCGGCCGATGGCTTCGGGGTAGCGGGAGCGGCGCCGGTGTGGGTCGTCGACGCCGATCTCGTACCAGGGCTCGCCGCGCTGGAGGTTGGGCAGGGTGTTGGCCCACACCGCGATGGTGATGCCCTGCACGGCGGCCGTGAGCGCCTGGAGCCGGTTGTCGAGGAGGTGCTCGGCCTTGCCCGCTAGGACGACGTGCAGCCGCGGGAAGGTGGTGGAGCGGGTGTAGCGGTGGCGCTGCCAGAACGGGTACGTCCCGCCGATCGTGCCGCGGGCCCCCTCCCAGACACGGTGCCCGGCGTAGCGCTCGTAGTCCC
Source organism: Streptomyces sp. NPDC045967 (assembly GCF_056430495.1). Classification (NCBI taxonomy): domain Bacteria; kingdom Bacillati; phylum Actinomycetota; class Actinomycetes; order Kitasatosporales; family Streptomycetaceae; genus Streptomyces; species Streptomyces sp. NPDC045967. The sequence continues at coordinate 7,552 of NZ_JBWKLE010000023.1, forward strand.
AGACCTCGTTCGCGAGGCGGGCCTGGGACATGGTGCCGTTGTCGAGTTCGAAGAGGCGGACCTCGCTGGTCTTGGTCGGCACGGCGAGGACGGCGTCGGTGTTGAAGGACAGGCCGGTCTGCTTGATGGCGTGGTTGACCTCCACCTGCCAGTCGGTCAGGTACTCCCGGCGCCCACCGAGGACGGTGTCGGTGTAGGCGAGGATCGTGTCGGTCACCGCGAGCCCGTGCGGGCCGAGCCCGGCTCGGACGGCCTTCGCTCCGGTGCCGGCCTTCGGTCGTGCCGGTAGTTCGTTGCCGTCGGCGAGAGCCTTCTGCCCTGCCGGGGTGAGGTTCCAGATCTGGTGCTTGCCGTCCTTGCCGTTCGTCTCCGCCAGCCCGAGCTTCTCCAGTTCCACCATGGCCCTGCGCACGTACGACCGGCCGTCCGACCCCTCCCCCGTGATCACCTGAGCCATCTGCCGGACCGTGGCTATCCGCACGCACCCGAGCATCCGCAGCGCATCGGCCCGTACCTTCCCGGCCGTGGAAGTGGACTTCTTCCCTTTCACTGGTGTCTCAGGGGTAGGGAGAGAGGTGTCAGCGTGCCGGGCAGCCCCTTGACGAGCGGTGTGAGCTGCGGTGATGGGCACAACGTTGGAATCGTTCACGGCACTGGACGCGGCACTGGAATCCGGGGCGTCTGCAGGGCGCTCGGCACCCCTTGACCAGGTCGGGCGCGGCTCCGGATCGGGCTGACGGGCACTGCTGGCGTACGTCATCGTCGAGGCTCCTCACGCGGGCGTGGGACTCCGGGCAGAGTCCCGCATTCACCTGCTACAGGTGCCGGGGAAGCCGACGGTGTGACGCTTGTTATCGATCCGTGATCATTCGACGGGTGCGGCGCAGAGCTCGGAGACGATCGTGAACGACGTCGTCACCATCGGCACCCCCATGGCCGGCGGCATCGCCGCGTGCGTGGTCTCACCGTGCGCCATGCCGTTGCGGATCTGCCGCCCGTAGTCGAGGTACTCCGCCTGGCGTGCGGTCAGGATGCCGGTGTCGGCGCCCTGCTTGATGAGCTGGTGCAGCGGCTTCTTGCCCGCGCCCGGGATGCGGTCGCGCAGCACGATCTCCACTGCGATCAGGGAGTGCATCACCGCCACGGTGGAGAACTCGTAGCAGTAGTACGACTGGCGCAGCAGCTCCCGGGCCGTGCGCAGGACGGTCGCCACGGCCTCGGGAACGCCGGTGGGCACGACCAGGTCCTTCACAAGGTCGTGCATGTCGGCGTACTGGCCGACGAAGTAGTGGGCGCGTTCGTCGGGCACCGGGAACGGGAGGCGCTGCGTGGTCATCCCCGAAGTCTCCCAGCGACGTCCCGGGGCCGGCAGCGGCTTTTCTGCGGCCGTCGCTCAGCGTGCCGGGACGGAGATTTCTCCCCTCTCAGGGTGGGCGGTTTGTCGCTCCTGGCGGACCAGGTCAAGGAGAAACGTGCCAGTGGACAACCTGGTCAAGGGGTGGAGCCGACTCCGGTCAAGGGGTCGGCCGAACCTGGACAAGGGGGCGGCTCGTGCTGGGCGAGGGGCAGCTACGGCACACCAGGTGCGGGCGAGAGGGGCGCACTTGGTGGGGTGCGGGCCATCGTGGTGCGCCCGGGAGTGGAGTCCACCGTCAATCGGTGCGCGCCGCAGTGGACTCCACCCGGTGGAGGCCACTGAGTGGGGGCGCCCACTGGGTGGAGGCCACTGAGTGGAGTCCGCTCGATGGGCTCCACTCAGTGGCGGCATCGGGCGGTCCACACGGTGGACGATGCCCGGCGTCGTCACCACAGCCAGGCGTTCGAGTGCCGCATCCGGGACAGGGCGTGGGCGTCGCGGCGGGCGGTGGCGCTGCCGATGCGGTTCTGCCGGGGCCGGGGCTGACGCGCCTGGGCGCCGTAGAACCTGCGGACACCGGCCGCCTTGAGCCGCTTGCGCTGCTTGGCCAGCTCCGCCTTCTTTGCCTTCATGGACTTCGGCTTCCGGGGCCGCTTCCAGAGCGGCTGCCAGTCCGTCAGCGGCACGTACGCCTCGGCGCGCTTCTGCGCGGCCGCCTTCAGCCGGGCGGCGACGGTTTCGATCCTCGGGTCCGCGGGCGGCGTGGTGGTCATGCTCCGGTGGGGGTTGCCCGGCCTGACGCGGGCTGGATGGGCTGGGCGTGCGGCGGTGGGGCCGTCACCGGGGCGGGCTGGGGCACGGGGCGGCGGGCGGCGGCTCGTTCCCGGATGCCGAAGGCCGCAGGCCGTCACCGGCGGCTACACCAAGAACGGAGGGAATCACGCTCCACCGTCCGCTCCCCCGGCGGCAGAGGGGCCAGGGGAGCGGACCGTAGGGCCGTTCAGTGGGTCGCGGCCTCGTCGACTTTGCGGCGTGCCCGTCGTGTGGCCCGGTTTGTGTCTCGGCGCCGGGTGGTGCGGGCTTGGAGGCGGGGCGGGAGGTCGCTGGCGTTGTCGGGTCGGTCAGCGGCCGCGGCCAGAAGGCTACGGATCGTGTGGGCGAAATCAGGGCCTGGGAGCGGCAGCTCGCTTTCCGGTTCGCGGAGGTAGCCGACGGCCACGGCGGTGGGCATGTAGGTCATCAGCTCGCTGACCACGGCGGACCGGGGTCGGCTGACATGACTGGCCAGTCGGCGCATGACCCGCAGGAGGGTCGTGCTGGAGGCGCCGTCATCGTGGTGGAGAACGAACGGGGCGCCGTCGAAGCAGATGGTGGTATGCACGGCGGGTGCGTCGGGGGTGATTGTGTCCGTGTGCGTCTCATCGGTCTGGGTGTGCCACCAGCGGGCCGTGTGCGTCTCACCGAGGGCGAGGTGGTGCAGGTAGAGGCAGTAAGCGGCGGCTGGATAGCCGGCTCCAGCGGCGTACTGCCACCAGAACCGGGCGCCGTCATCGGTGTCGGTCAGCTGGAGCACGCAGGCGAGGATAAGAGCGCTGCGAGGTTCGGGAACTTGGTCGGTGACGAAAGCGGCGACCGTGGTGGCGGGGGTGTGGTGGACCAGGGCCTCGCACAGTGCGCGCAGTTCTTCCGCCGCGGCAATGTTCCCGATCTTGATCCCGGCCGGGTGTTTGCGGGGGTTGGTCTCGCGGGGTGGGACGGTATCGCGGGGCACTGCCCGGTTGCGGGCGAGCAGTGCCCTGGACAGCACGTGTTCGAGGGTGGTCATGGGATGAGTCCTCCGGTTGGGGGCGGCAGCTCGATGGTGTCGTCCAGGAAGCGGTTGGCGTGGCGCTCGTCGGACCGGACAGCGGCCAGTGGGATCCCGAGAAGGTCGGAGACGTGCTTGGGCTGGAAGCCACACAGGCGCCGCAGCACCATCACGTCGAGCTGGGCGTCGGGCAGCTTGCTGATCGCGGCGAATAGCTCGAGGCTCTCGGCCAGCTGGGTGTGCTGGTCCTCCGGGACGGCGTCGCACAGGGCGAGGGTGTCGAAGGCGGCTTCGGCCAGTACGGGGCGTTCGTCTCTGTAGTTCGCCTTCGCCTTGACGGTGGCGCGCAGGATGTTCCAGGCGTAGCGGCGAATGTCAGGGCTGGCGAGGGCATCGTCGAAGCAGAGCCAGAGGATCGCGAAAGTGTCATCGACTGCGGTCTTGTCAATGCCGTCGGTGAGGAAGACTCCCGCGTAGGCCAGGTATCCGTCCATGATCGTCTGACACAGGGCCCAGTGTTCGAGGGGCCGATCGGAGCGGGCCGTGGCCACAGCGGTGGTGCCCTCGGTGGACCGGTCGACCCAGTCCCGGGTCTTGCCGGCGTCCATGGCTGCCTGCTTCCACAGCCGGTACAGGGGCCAGCCGGGAAGGTCCAGCTCGCCAGCGAGGCGGTGGATGACCTCCCAGCGCGGGTAGTGTCCGACGCCGCGTAACAGCTCGGACAGTTTCGATTTGGCCAGGACCTTCCGGCTGAGGTCGCTGAGGGTGCGGCCGCTGGCCAAGTAGCGCTCGCGGGTCGGCTCCAACCAGGCACGGTGTGAGCTGCTGACCGTGTCCGCGATGGGACCGAGCTTGCGGCCGGGTCGGACCGGGGCCGGCTCGGAAGCCGACCCCGGTGTGTTGAACGACGTCGTCACGGAGCGCCGTCCTCCTTGTCGGGCACCGCTGCCACGCGGTGCCCGGAATCTGCCGCACTCCGCGATCGGGCGCTGCGCACAACCTGGGTGACCGTCAAACCCAGGACTGGGGCCAGCCCAGCCACCAGGCCCGCGTGGCCCATCGCGGCCATCGCCGCGCTCCAGCCGAAGACCACCAGCATCACTAGCGCCAGCGCCATTGCCGCCGCTATCTGTTTCTTGTTCATCACCATTCCTTGGTGTCTCGAACTCCGCGACCATCCGGAAGACCCCCACGAGGGGCCCCTCCAACGAGCGGGTGCCGAACCGCTGTTGGGGAGCATCAGCATGGACCGGCGGACACGTATCACGCGACGTGATCAAGGAATCACGGAACATTAGGAGTCGGAGATGGTCGACGCACGGCCGGAGTTGACCGTTCCGTTGCACGTAGAGCCCACCGCAAGCAGCGAACGCGTAAAGTTCCGGGTTTTCCTTGCAATCGGACCCCGCCACCCCGTCATATGGAGACAGGACACCTTGGTGTCGGCCCTTCCATCCGGAAGAGGCGTGCTCCCCGTGCCGAAGATGGGGGCCACGCCACGCGCCCTCGCCCGGCCTGAGATAGAGGCCGGGCGAGGACAACGCGCGCCCTGTAGGGGGAGACGACCGTAGCGCAGGCTACTGACAACGCTCCTCCGACAGCAGACCCCCGCGGCGCCAACTCGCAGTCGTGTTGCCCTCATCGGGGAACGCTCACCTGACAAGGTCGAAGGGCATCAGAAGCGACCGCTCCCACCGCCTCACGCCCCTCCCAGGTGTATTGATCACGAGCCAACGACGGTGACGAGCGCTCCGCGAACGACGTCTCCCAGTTGGCGCACAAGGTGGCTGAGGCGACGGCTGGTACTTAGCTTCGGCTTCGCCCAGCCGGTGATGACCTGCCCGGGATGCGCGGACGGCCGCGGCCCAGTTCGAGAAGGCGGCACCTGCCGACGGTGCATGGGCCGCACCGATGAGGCGTCGAGGTGCACGTACTGTCTGCACACCGAAACGCCGGGCGACGACGGCTGAGGGGCTGAGCGACCCGCCGAAGTGTCTCGTGATGCCATGGCCTCCAGGACTCCGCGCGGGTTGTGTTCCACCAGTGGTCGCTGTCAGTGCCTGCTCGTACGCTGTTGGCCGGCGCAGGCGCGCCGGGGCCTGGAGGCGTTCATGGCACGACAGCTGACCTATGAACAGCGGATCGCTTTGTTCCACAAGTGGAAGAACCCCCAGGTGCTTCCGAACAGCTCCGACTCGAGCGCGCCGAGCGCATGGTGAAACAGGCGGTGCTCCGACACGAGCCGTTCCAGGGGCTCGACATCACGGTGGCGTCGAAGGGCTCGTATCCCAACAACACCAACGTCCGCGGTGACAGCGACGTCGACATCATGGTGAAACTCAACGACCCCTTCCACACGGAGGGGCTGGCGGCTTGGTGGTTCGGGCAGCAGGCCAGTTACGCAGGACCGTGGACCCGGCAGAAGCTCCGCCGGGAGGTCGAGGACGCGCTCACCAACTACTTCGGCTCGGTGCACACGAACCACAACCTCGCCTTGTACGTTCCGGAGGTCGTGGGCAGCCGTCCCAGCATCGACGTGGTGCCGTGCTTCAAGTGGGTGGCCTACGACAGCACGGTGCCCGGCGGCGAGTACGTGGGCAGCGTCGTCTACGGGCGCAACGGAAAGCGTGTCATCAACTGGCCCGAGCTCCAACTGACCAACGGCCGGACGAAGAACACCAACACCAAGTACCGGTACAAGTTCGTGGTGCGGGTGCTGAAGAACATCGAGAACGACCTCGCCTCCGAGGGCGTGATCACGGCCCTCCCGTCGTACTTCTCCGAGTGCCTGATCTACAACGTCCCGGACGACGTCTTGGGTCTCGATGGCAGCCTGGACGCTGTGGTCCGCGAGAGCCTGCGGGAGGTCTATCGGCAGCTCATGGGGGGCTGGTTCAGCTCCCAGCGCATGGTGGAGCCGAACGAGATCAAGAAGGTGTTCGGCGAGGGTCAGAAGTGGACGGAGAAGGACGCCCGCGAGCTGATCGAGGGCGCGTGGCACTACCTCAACTACGAAGGCTGACGATGAACACCGCGACCACCATCCGCACCGGCGCCACCATCGCCGCCACCCTCTACACCGTCGTCCTGCTCGTCCTGGGTCTGTACCCGTCCGAGTTCCGGTACCTCTTCGCGTACATCCCGGCCCTCGTGGGCTACGGCACCGTCGTCTTCGACAAATGGGCCTGGCACTGGCCCGTCATCCACCGTCTCACCGGCCGCCCCTGGGTCACCGGCACCTGGCGAGTGCTGCTGTCCCCGAGCCCGGAGAGCCACATTCCCGAAGGGGTAAGCCGGGGCCCGATCACCGCGTACATGACGATCGAGCAGACCTTCTGGAGCCTGCACGCCACGCTCCGCACGAGGGAGAGCACCTCGCGGTCGAGCAACGCCACGATCGGCGCTCCTGAGAACTCCGGCACTGCCGAGATCGGGTTCCTGTACAACAACACGCCGCGCGCTGCGCTCCAGCACAGCAGCCCCCGGCACGAGGGAGCCTCTCGGATAACGGTCACCGGGCTGCAGCCCAGGGCGGCTACCGGGCACTACTACACCAGCCGGTTCACCGCCGGCGACATGGACTACACCCTGCTCAACCGATCTACCGACTACGGCACGTTCGCCGAAGCCCAGGCCGCCGACCCGGCACACACCAGCAACTGAAGAACAGCAAGGAGCGGGCTCCGTGAGGCGGCACGGCCCCGGGCCGTCTCACGGAGCAGCGAGGACCACTCCTCGTCGGTCAGGACCTTCGCGAACGCCTCTTAGGAGTCCAGCGAGCGGAGCAGGGGACCGAGGAGCCTTCGCGTCACCGTGCCCGGCGCATCGCGCAGCTCGGCCAGCGTGGCGCCGGTGCTCTCCTCGTACGTGTCGGCGCTGTAGCGGTGGTTGCTGGCGAAGCTGCCCGGCGGGCTCCAGCGACGTCGGCCGCGGAGCCGGTTGGCTCCGACGGCCAGGGCCCAGTTGCCGTGGTAGCCCACGTCCTCGGCGATCAGGCGGATCAGGTCCAACATGTGCCGGGTGAAGACCACAACGGCAGCGTCGAAGATGACCTGCTCGGCCTCGCCTGGTGACTCGAATCGTTGTAGACCACCCGGGCGCTGCCGAACAGCGCCGCCGCTTCCGTCAGGCTGTCACGGCCTTCGTGGACGACGACCTACGCGCCGGGCGCTTCGCTCTGGCCTCCGCTCCTCCGCAGCGGGCACGCAACAGTACATCGAGACGCAGCGGCCGGACTCTTACCGAGTCCGGCCTCTAGGAAAGGGCGCTGCTTGAGCACCGCCCTCGATCTGGGTGTCGATCAGATGGCGCCTAGGTCGGCCGCCACTGCGGCCAGGATCGAAGCAAGTTGGAGACGTCCTTCTCGGGGGAGGCCACGCGCGAGGTCAGCGACCAGCGCCTCCTTGCTCCCGCTGCGCTCGACATAGCGATGGAGGAATCGGCTTCGCTGGTCTTCATCCAGGGTGGCCATGACGAGGTCCATGACGGCGTTGCCGTCGTGCCACGGCACAGGAGGGGCCGGCCGAAGGTCCACCAGGTGTCCGGACGGGGCTTCGGCGATAACGGCGTTATCAGTCGGCAGGTTCTCGGCGCGCTGCTCCTGCGCCTTGGAGGTGATAACGGCGTTATCAGTCTGCGGCAGGACTGCGGGGGTGTCCTCTGGTTGTGCGGCCAGCGGGTTGATAACGGCGTTATCAGTCGCAGGGGCCGAGGGCTGAGTCGGCACGACGCTCCGGCGTCGCGGTTGGGGGGCGGCAGCCCGTTCGTCGGCTGTCGCCCGCTGTTCTTCGGGCGTGAGTTTGGCCAGGCCGCGCACGTGCTCGACCTTGCGTCGACCGGCTTCGAGGTCTGCCTGGAGGTCGGGTGCGAGCGCGAGGAGCGAGAGGCGCTGGGAGATGTACGGCTGTGTCACTCCGAGCCGCTTGGCTGCCTTGTGCTGCGAGCCGTAGAGCTTGACGAGCTGGTTGAGGGCTTGGGCCTCCTCCAGGTCGGTCAGGTTCTCGCGCTGGGCGTTGGCAACGAATGCGGCTTCGAGCAGCTTCTCGTCGGTGGCCGCCAGGGCGTCGTTTACGGTGATCCGGACGGAGTCGATGCCTGCTTCGCGGGCGGCGGCGAGGCGGCGGTGCCCGTCGATGACGACGTACTGGGCGCCAGCGGTGAGTTCGTCTTCGCGTCCGGGGCGCTCCTTCAGGTAGGCCTCGACGGTGGCCACTGTGATCGCTTGGACGAGTCCGATCTCGGCGAGGCTGGAGGCCAGGCCCTCGATGTCTCCGAGGGTGTCGCGGGGGTTGTCGGGGTTCGGGCTGATGCGGTCGAGGCTGAGTGTGGTGACGGTCTCGTCTTGGGCTTCGCCTGTGGCGGCTGCGATGAGCTGGCCGCGGGTACTGCGGGCGAGGGCTGCCCGGCCGAAGGAGCTCGAGCTCCCGACACGGTCGGCGGCGGACTGGCGGGTACTCACGTGATCTCCCGAACGATCTTGCGCATGCTCATGGCCTGGTCGCACTCCGGTGCGTAGGAGAGGAGCGGCATCTTGTTTCTGACGGCCTCGCGCTGTTCCTTGAGGCGGGCGACCTTCGCGAGGACCCTGGGGTCGCCGAGGGATTCCCACTCTCTGAGGGAGGAGGTGACGACGTAGCCGTCACGGGCGTCGTACATGTTGACGACGAGGCCCAGGTACTCGACGTCGATCCGCCAGTCCGTCTTACCGGACTCGATCTGCTCTATCAGCAGCTCGAAGGCATCCGCTGATGAGTCTTCCGCCTGCACGATGATCATCACGCCGGACTGTTCCTTGGCTTCGCCCTCACGACGACGCCCGTAATAGATCGCGGCGTCCATACCCACGCCGAGGCTGGGAGGGGAGTCGATGAGTATGACGTCGTAGTCCTTCTCCAGAGGCTCGAGCGCCCGCTCCAGAGTCGCCTGCCGGTTGCGATCCATCGCAATCATGATGTCGAGGAGGAACGCGTCCGGGCAGGAGGGCAGGACGTGCAGTCGGCCTTCGTATCGGGCGTCTTCGACGACGACCACGAGGTCTCTGATCGAGGAGTCCTTGATCTGGCCTGCCATGAACTTGGCCAGACTGGGGCCCTTGGCGGGGAGGCTCTGCAGGCCGAGCTGCTTGGTGAGGTGGCCCTGGGGGTCGTAGTCGACGAGCAGGACGCGCAGGCCCAAGCCCCGGAACTCTTCCAAGAGCGCCTCGGTGTTCTTGGAAACGGTTACGTAGGTCTCGCCCTCGGCCAGGGCCTGGCCGACGCCGGCGGAGATGGCGGTCTTCCCCACACCGCCCTTCTGGTTGCACACCACGATTCGGCGGGGGATCCCTGTGACGGGCCGGTACTTAGGGGAGGGATGCGTCTGCAGCCACAGGGCGACCGACTGCGCGAGTCCTTGAACGAAGGGGATGCCGCGCTCGGCACAGGCCGCCTTAAGGTCCTCCCACTGGCCCGGGAAGAGCCAGGTTGAGAACGTCACGGACCCTGCTGTGTCGATGACTTCGTGCACCGCTGGGGAGCTGCGCCAGGCGTCAATGCCTTCGGTGACGGCGTCCTGGATGTCCACTCCGAGTTCGGCTGCTCGTACCTTCAGGTCCTGGCGGAGCTCGGCTGGCAACTTGGAGACAACTTTCTCTCTGTCTCCGGAGGGGCTTTGAGTGACCATGAAGGCACCTTACTAACTTGCAGGGTGCGTTGGGACAGCCGACTCGCACAATGAGCGCCAAGTTCGCACCTGTTCCCAAAATGATCACGGCTTGTCGACAACGGGGTTATCGCTGACGGCGGCCTAACGGCTCCAGAAATCGCAAGAAGCGGCCCCCGCCGCCCGGATCGAGGTCTGGGTGGCGGGAGCGCTTCGCGTGCTCAGGCGTAGGCCGCGGCGATGGGTGGCCCGACGCGCCGCGATGCCGTAGCCCGCCAGGGGTGCCGTAGCCGCCCGCAGCCAATGCGGATCGGGCGGACCTCGATGCTGGTAGGAACAGCGCTGCCAGCGATAACGGCGTTATCACTGCGAAGCTGTCCGCAACCCGGATCCTGGGGGCCGCCACGTCGCCGATAACGGCGTTATCAGTCTCGTCGGCATCACTTACCCGCTGCGGACAACGCACAGCTGCGAAGCGGCTGCCGCGGCCGCTTCATGGACGAAGCAGGTTCAGAGCCACCTTGCGTCAGGTACTGAAGGTGGTGATAACGGCGGTATCAGCACCCAGGTGAAGCCGGGCGGGACAGCGGCTACATGTTCAGGACCCGCTGGGTCGGCTTGCCCGGCATCCACGCCGGTCGGCAACCTCAAGATCCCCTACGTGAGGCACGTCATGTGTGGGTCAGGCGGCAGGCAACCCGGGCAGTACCGTGCCGGTGTAGGCGGCGAGCACGCTTCCGAGCGCCCCACTTACGACTGGGGAGTTGAGGATGGCGACGATGGAGCCGCCCCATCGCTGGAGCCTTCCGAGATCAGGGGAACCAGCGGCAGCTTCGGTCTCAAGGCGTGTGGCGAGCTGGGTGAACTCGAGAGCATCTTCTTCCGGAAGTTCCAGGGCCGGTGCAGCTTGGCGCAGCGCCCGGGCGAGCATGACGACTGCTGCGGGGTCTATCCCGTCCTTGTTGGTCGTGGCGTTCATCGTGAAGTCACGGCTGTTGGCCGCGATGTTGCCCATGTTCTCCGCGATATGGAACGTTGTGTTCCCACCGTTGTTGCGGCGCTCGTACGCGCTGATGTCGCCCTCGTAGTGCTCCACGCAGTCCAGCCCTTCTGTCGTGATCTCAGCGCGTACCGGCCCCTCTCTACCACTAACTCTGGTGCCCCTGATCAGGTCTTTGGACAACAGATACCCAGCTGCACGATCCATCTCAGAGGCGGTGAGACGGTCACCGGCGAACAGAGAGTCGTCCAGTTCCAGAATCCCGTCGATGGCCGGAAAGTGGGTTCCCTCATGCTTTTGGTGCCATAGCCAGACAAGTAGAGCTTTGCGGGCTGCCGCGCTCCGGGCAGCCGGTGACGAGCGTTGGCGCAGCCGCTCTTCCATCACGCTCAGGCCATGAGAGGTCAGCCTCGCTCGCGGGTCCCCCATCATGGATTGACTGCCGTCCACCAGACCCTTGCTCTCGGCGTACTGGAGCAGCTCATAGGCTTGGGTGTCTGCCATCCCGTGCTCGTAGGCGAACGGCAGGATAGAACTGTCGCACAGTGGGTTCTCCCCGGCCTGTTCGTACACCCACTCGATAAGCGGATCGAGCAGTCTCGCAAACTCAACGGCCACGTTGGCTTCCTCTCGTGCACACAGAGGGTAGGGCGGGCAACGGTATCTCGTCGGTGGAACCAACTGCAGGCGGCGGTCCATGCCGACCGGATCCGTGAAGAGTCGGAAGAGGCGACGGAAGACAGGGTGTCGTCGTCGCCCTGGCACGGCCTCCGCTGCGGCGCCGGCCTCGTCGTAGACCTCGTGGGCAGCCTTGATGGTGGCGGTGCCGCTGTCGGCCCGGCCGATGAAGACGTGCACACCGCGCAGGCCCTCGATGTTCCGTATGGGGGCGTCCACCTCGAAAAGTTCCTTGGCCATGACGTCCAGCTCCTCTCGTGCTCGCGGTGGTGAGGGACCACCGTGCCGCCCCGCCCCCGGCCGATGGGCGGCAGGGGGCGGGGCGGCACGGAGGACCATCACCCGAGCGCGGTCGGGACCGCGTAGGCGCCGATCACGTCCTCGCCGCCGGGCCAGGTGCCGGGGGCGTGCGGATGTTGGACGATGCGCAGCGAGGAGCCGTTACGAGCGGCGACGTCGTACTCGTGAACCGTGTGCTTCTTGAGGGCGGAGCGAACCGCCGGGGCAACGGATTGGGCGCCTTCCGGCTGAGCAGCAGCGCGCAAAGCAGAGAAGGCACTTAACCCGGTTAAGACCCCGGCATCTGCGTGGCAGTTCAGCTTCTGCTAGTAGCGGAAGCCTGCGGACCCGGCTCCCGAAGCGGGACCGGCCCTACCAGCACGGGCAACAGGCGGCGCGGTTGCAGGTGACAGCCTTAACCCGGTTAAGGGTGACGCGACGGACTCTGGCGTGTCTGATCTCCCGTGAACCGGCCCGGCCTGGTTCAACAGGCATCTACGCAGCACATGTCAGGGCAGCATCGAGACGAGCTTGTGCTGCTTCTCATGGCGGACGATTAGGGAGGCGACCCTTAACCCGGTTAAGGGTCGCCGCAGGAGCCTGAAACGCAAGAAGGCCCGGCTCCCCCGCAGATGACCGCGGAGGAGTCGGGCCTTCGGTTGTCAGGCGGCCCAGGTCGCGGGCGCGCCTTCGTCAGGGTTGGGGATGCCGGCGGTGGCCGCCAGTGCGGCGGGGTGCCGCAGGGCGGTGACCGGCACGGCCGCGGGTTCGGTGTCGGGCGTCCAGACCATGCGCCAGGTGTCGTCCCACTCGCATCCGCAGCCGTGGTCCGGGTGCGGGTGCCGTAAGAAGACACCGTGGGTGTGGACCGCGCGCGGGATGAGGGGGATGAGCACGGAGGGGTCGTCGCCGGGGTAGAGGTGCAGGTTCCGCCAGCCGTGGATCCGGGCCATGTACGCGGCGGCGGCCTCGATGGCGTCGGTCCACCGCTGGTGTCCGAGCACGAGGAACGCGACGGGGTAGAGGTGGTCGTCGGTGGGGTTGTCGATCCCGGTGACGTGGAGGCCGCGGTGGACGATGAACCCGCTGTCGGCGGCGTCGTCGGCGCCGGGGGTCCAAATCTGTTCGACGGGATGCGGGGTGCCGTCGTCGCCCGCGCTGGTAGCGATCTCGTACAGGTCGGTGGTGGTCACGCGTTCACTCCCGCGATGGCGGCGGCGAGGAGCGCGGTGACGTCGGTCCGGTACGGGTCGCTGTAGTTCTCGCGGTCGTCGAAGTCGAACGGCACGCACTTCGCGGTGACCACGAACCCGGGGACGAGGGTGGCCGCCTGGCCCTCCAGCTCGGTGTTGAGGCGGTCCGCGTCGCGAGAGGCGAGCCAGGTCTGGGTGTAAGGGCCGAGGCGAAGGAAGGTGGAGCCGGACCCGTCGGGCTCGCACGCTTCGACGTCGACGGCGTAGTGGGCGGGGGCCATGCCGATGTCGTCGGGGAGGGGCAGGTTCGCGGCGGCGTGGGTGAGCATCGCATAGGCCGGCTGCCAGGCGCCGAGGATCGCGGTCGTCTCGCAGCGCAGCCAGCCGCGGTCGGTATAGCCGAGTTGGCGGCCGTGGAGGTGGGCCGCGGCGTTCGGGGCGTCGGGGTGGACCAGGGCGACGGCGATCACCTCGGTGCCGTGGTCGTCGCCGGGCCGGGTGCGCGCGCGCTCGATGAACGGGCCCACCCGTACGCCGATGTCCTGGGCGCTGCCGGGCGTCCAAGGCGTCGGGTTGCGCAGGGCGATGAGCGTCGCGCGGAACTGATCAACGACGGCCTGGTCCTCGGGGGAGAGGGCGCCAGGGGCGTGAGAGCAGCGGCGGAAAAGGGGGCGCTTCATCGGGTCGGCTCCTCGGAGGTGGGGTGCGGGATGGTCGTCGGCATAGCTGGGCTCAGGTAGCGGGCAGCGGTGTCCACGAAGTCGTCACGCCGAAGCGCCGCGCCGCCGGCCTTCCGGTCGGGGGGCGCGCCGCTTCGGCGTGGCGTGGCGGGTCTCAGGAGGCCGTGGCCGCGTTGAGGATGTCGGCGTGGTCGAACGCCAGGCGCTCCGGCAGGTTGTCCAGGGGCCACCAGCGGGCGGTGCGGGCGTCGTCCCCGGCGATGATCGGGGTGTCGGCGGGGACGGTGGCCAGGTACGCGACGGTGACGTACCGACCGCGCGGGTCGCGGCCGGGCTGGTCGAAGACGCCGATCTGGCGCAGGTCGTCGGCGGCAACGTGAACCCCGGTCTCCTCCTCGAGTTCCCGAGCGGCGGCCTCGCGGCTCGTCTCCCCCGGGTCGACGTGACCACCCGCGCAGGCCCAGTGGCCTTCGAACGGCGGCCAGTCGCGCTCGATCAGCAGGACGTCGCCGTTAGGCGTCAGGACGACCACGTCGGCGGTGTAGCGGATGGTCTCGAACGTCTCGGTCTCGGTCATGTGCACCTCTCGGTTCGGCGGGCTAGCGGGTGGCGGTGTCGGTGACGACGAGGAACTGGTCGGTGGTCAGGTCCATCACGACGTGGGCGTCGGTGCCCTGGGCGCGTTGGGCGGCGGCGTATTCGTCGGCGGGCCAGGAGCCGTGAGGGTGGCTGGCGGGGAAGCGCTCCAGGACGGTTCGGGAGGGGCGCGACGGTGGTCATCGGTCGTCACCGCCGTTCACGCGCTCGTCGATGTCGATGAGGGTGGCGATGGCGTCGGGGTTGTCGGCCAGGCCGACCCAGCGGCCGCTCGCGGTGAAGACGGGGACCTGGTCGTGGTCTCCGTCGAAGACGACGACGTAGTCGGCGTACCGGTCGAGGACCATGTCGCTCAGGGCCGGGATGAGCGCGGTGTCCAGGACCTCCAGGGCGTCGACAGTGAGGTGGGCGTCCTCGCCGGGCGCCTGGGGCTGGACCAGGGTGCCGGTGACGCGCAGCAGGTCGCCGGGCTGTATGCCGGTCAGCAGCTCGTGGGTGATCCGGGGGTCTCCGCTGGTGCAGGAGACGACCGTGTCGGGTGCGTCGTCGGCGAGGGTGTCGATATCGGCGGGCCGGACGATCAGGTCGAAGGTGGCCGTGTCCGAGCGGCGGCCGGGGGCGGGGATGGCGTCGACCCAGCCGTCGACGGCGCAGTGTTTGGTGTCCATCAGCTGGCCTCCGCCAGGGTCTCGGTGGGGCGAGGGGAGCGGGGTCGGGGGGTGCGCTGCGCGAGCACCAGGAGCTCGCAGTTGCGCTTCTGCTCAGCGGGCGTGAGCGGCCGGGCCTTCGCGGCGCCGTGGCGATGCCACAGCAGAGAGGCCGGCGGTTCGGGGTAGGCGAGCGCGTGGTCGACGTCGCGGTCGGTGCTGCTCATGAGGGCCTCCGGTGGGAGGGGTCAGGCGTGGGTGGCGCGCTTGGTGCTCTTGGGCTGGGTGTCGGAGGCGAACCGGCCCTCGCGGCGGGCCTGAACGGGGTTCGCGGCGATCCAGTCCTCAGCGCACGCCTTGTGGACGGGCTCCCCTGCGTGGGAGCGCATCGGCGTGGGCTTCTCGCACAGCACGCAGGGGCGGTCCTGCCAGCGGTCGTAATGCTGGCTGTCGCGCCATTCGAGAAGCGCGCCGGGAGCCGGGACCAGGCCCGGCTCGAACGGCGGCTTCTTCTTGCCTCGGGTGGTCACGGCCGGAAGCCGGGCAGCTGCTGGAAGACGCGCTCCAGCAGGTCCGGCGTCGGCTTCCAGGGCACGACCTGCCCCGCGCGGGGACGGGCAGGGGGAGCTCCTGGACGTCCTGGAGCACGAGGTGCCAGGAGCCCGGGTGCGCCCACGGCGAGCAGAGCGGCGCTCCCTCGAGGTCCTGGTGGCAGTCGGTGATCCGGGCGATGCCGACGACCGCGCCGGTGACCAGCTCGCGGTCGCGGATCGTGCGGCCGATCAGCGGGAGGCGCAGGGCGGGCCGGTCGACGGTCTGGCTCGTGTGCAGCAGGACCCAGCCGGTCCGCCACCGGGCGGGCCTGTTCTCCACGTCCTTGGCTCCGGCGAGGATGCAGGCCGCGTACGGCTGCCGGATGCTGATGCCGCGGATCCAGTCGCCCTCGGGCAGCGTCGCGGCGCTCATGCGGCCCGCCCCCACGCCGCTGTGCCCGGACGGCCGGCCCTGCGGCCGTTGATGGACGGCACCGTGACGTGCTGCGCCGTCGCGAGGGACGCGCGGCCGGTGTGCTTGCCGTCGTAGAGGGCGGCATCGGCGGCCCTCTGCAGCCGGGTCAGGTCGCGGGAGCCGACCGAGGCCGGGGCCGCGGCGCCGACCGAGGCGGCGACGTCGACGGTGCGGCCGTCGTCCAGGGTGACCGGCGTGTGCAGCATCCGGACCAGCTGTGTGAGGCGCTGTTCGCGGCGGTCGGCCTTCAGCTCCAGGACCACGGCGAACTCATCGCCTCCGAGCCTGCCGATCGCTGCGCGCTGGCCCGCCCAGGCGGTGAGCCGGGCGCCGATCGCGGTGAGGACCGTGTCCCCGGCCGCATGTCCGAGGCCGTCGTTGATCTGCTTGAAGTGGTCGGCGTCTACCATGACGACGGTCACCTTGTCGCCGTGGCGGGCCAGGAGCCGGCGGGCGCGGGCGGTGTAGGAGTCGCGGCGCAGCAGGCCCGTCAGCGGGTCGCGCTTCGTGGCAGCGAGCTTCTTGTGCAGCGCGACGGCGTGGACCGCCCAGCCGGTCAGCGGCACGGCGGCGGTGGTGATCAGAAGGGTGCGCGGGCCGAGCCGGCCCGTCGTGTGCAGGACGGAGTCCATACTGGTGTCTCCCTCTCGTCTCGTACGGGATGGGGAACCCGGGGCAGGCGACGGTTTCGACGCCTATGGCGCCTGTCCCGGGGCGAATTCACATCAGGCTGTTGGGGTTGACCCACGCCGTGGTGGTGGCCTTGTGCCAGTCCAGGACCCAGTCGGGACGCAGGCCGCGCGCGGCCCATCCGTCGCTGGAGTCGTCGGGGGTCGGGAGGCCGGCGGCCACGTGCTGCACGGCCCGGTCGTAGGCGTTGCGCGCGGCGGCCAGGGCCTCGCTCTCCCCGGCTGCGCGGCCGGTGAAGACGTGAAGCCCTCGCCGTTCCTGGTCCGCCTCGTGGTGTATCGGGACGTCGACCTCGTATCGGCGCATGACGTCCATCTCCTTCCGTGTTGAGGGACCACCGCGACCGCCTCGGCCTCCGTCGTACGGAGGCCGAGGCGGCACGGAGCGTCCGTCAGGCGCGGTAGGTGGGCGGGCGGACACCGGCCCGCAGTTCGCGGATGATCGAGCAGGTGCCCTTGGTGGCGCAGTACGCGTCGTCGGTGTCCGGGAGGGCGTTGCCCGTGGTGCCCCACATGTCGCGGGCGGCCGAGGGTCAGAGCGCGGCGGCGGCGACGACGAGGGCGATGAGGGCGGCCGACCCGCCGATCAGGAGGGCGGAGCCGGCGCTGGCCCACCAGTAGTGGCCCATCGCCTTCTCGTCGCGCAGGTCGCTGAGACCGTCGGCGATGCGGGCGTGGAGAACGGCGAGTGGGGACAGGGCGGCGTACCAGCGGCCCAGGCGGTCTATCTCGCCGGCGAGCTCGTCGTCGGGGAAGTGGCCGCCGTGGACGGCCTGGCGGTGGGCGCCGGCTTCGGCGTCCAGGTCGTCGAGGGCGAGGACGACGGGGCTGGTCGTGCGGCAGACGGTGCAGCGGTAGCGGTAGCGGCGCACGGTGGTCGGTCTCCCGAGAAGGTGGGTTCGGGCAGGGAACGGCGACGCCCCGCCCGGAAGGGATCCGGGCGGGGCGTGATGTCGAGCTGTGTGGTGTGCCTCCGCGTCAGGGCGGAGGAGACGGTCAGGTGTTGATCTGCCTGCGGACGTCGTCGACACGGCGGAGGATCTCGTGGGCCATGTCGGTGATCGCCTGGAGCTGCCTGTCGATGTCGGCCGGGTCCGAGCCGGTGAACGAGAACGACCGGCCGTCGTCGTGCGTCGGCTGCGAGCCGGTGAACGAGAACGAGCGGTCGTCGCGGTCCGATTCGGGGTTGGTGAACGAGAACGACACGGGCAGCTCCTCCAGCGTCAGATGTTCATGCGGTGGGCGCGCCGGATGGCGGCCTCCCACACGCTACGCACCTGCGCTCCGCTGTGGGAGTCGTTCCAGGCGGGGATCGCCTCCCACTTCTTGCCGTGCTGGCGGCGGGCCTCGTCCAGGAGGAGGTTCCCGGCGTCGCGGTAGGCGGCGTTGCGGGAGCCGGCCGCGGCGCGCAGGGCGCCGATGGAGCAGCGGGCGCCCTCGGTGTTGATGAGGCTGTACCTGGTCCAGCCTTGGGTGTCGAGGAAGTTGAGCGCGTCGGTGAGGGTCTTCTCCACCGGCCCGGTCAGGCGCACCGGCGCAGTGGCGGTGAGGGGAACCTGTGCGGGAGCCGCGAGAGCCGCAGGGCGCGCGGGTGCCGGGGTGGGGTCGGGGTCGAGGAGCTGGAACGCCTGCTCGTACAGGTCCTGGTCGACGGGGGTGAAGTCAGTCGTCTGGGTGTGGGTGTTCATACTGCTGCCTTCCACAGTCCGTTCTCGTTGGTGACCTCGCCCCTCTTCTTCAGCTCCGACAGCCGCGGCTTCACGTTCCGCGCGGGGATCTCGAGCTTTCGGGCGATGGTTTCGGCGGTCATGGGGATGGAGTGCTCCTGGAGGAGCTCGAGGATGCGCGGCTTGATCAGCTCCTGTCCTTCAGGCGCCGCCGGTGCCCCGCCCGGCCGGGCGGGCCCGGGGACGGCGTGGAGATGGGTGGGGTTGTGGTGGGCCGCCGGCTCCTGCGAGGAGGGGGCGCCCTCGGCCGCGGCGAGGAGGTCGGCGAGGCTGCCGATCAGGTTCCTGCCGCGCTTGTCGACCATCGGCGTCTGGGCGACCGCGTCGCGCTCGCGCCAGGCGTCGCAGTCCTCGATCCCGACCGGCGGCTCGCCTCCGGCGAGGGAGACGGGCGGCACGTCCAGGTGCAGGGAACGGAACTGCACGGCCTGGCTGCCGGGCGTGAGCAAGTAGCCCAGACCGAAGGTGCCATCCTCGGGAGCGGCAGCGGCCTCAGTCGCCAAGCCGGACATGTCGCGGTCGGCGACCTTGGCGTACTGCCCGGGCCACTGCGAGGGGATCATCGACAGGTCGATGCCCTCCGCGCCCTCCACCGCGTTCGCCCCGACCAGGGAGCCCTGCCCCTTGGCGCAGCGCAGGAACACAGCGCCACCGCCGATGAGCAACTGGCTGCGGATGACCGTGCTGTTGCCGAGGTCTTCAGCCAGCGGGGTCTGGGTGGCCAGGACGACGCCGATGCCCCGCTTAAGGGACCGGCGGGTCAGCTGCTCCACGATGGCCTTCGCCTCCGCGTGGTACGGGGAGGAGGCCGACAGCAGCATGTGGGCTTCGTCGATGACGACCAGGACCAGCGGGTCGGTGAAGGGGAACGCGGGGGAGCGGTAGCGGGCCTCGCGGTCGAGCATCATCGCGTAGGCCAGGCGCAGCGCGCCCATCGCCTCGTCCAGGCCGTCCCCGAGGTACGCGGACAGCGAGGCGCCGGCGATGGTCCCGGCCTGCGGGGAGGCGAGGATCACCGCGATGCCGGAGCGGTGGGCGGAGAGCAGGATCTGCTCCAGCAGCCCGGACTTGCCCGACCGCGACCCGCCGACGAGGTAGAGGTGGCGGGCACCAGAGCCGGGCTGCGCGAGCGGCAGGAGCGCGGCCCGGCCGTCGACGTAGGTGCCGGCGCGGACGTAGCCGCGCGAGTCCATCGACAGCTCGTCGACGACCGAGGAGAGCATCGTGCCGTGCATCAGCGCGTGCTCCCGCATCACCCGGATCCCCATCTGCGACGGCTTGTCGCCGGGGGCCAGGGCGATCTGGATCGTCTCCAGGTCGAGATTGCCCGCGAGGTCCTGCAAGTTGACGGAGCCGATCGCCCGGCGGTCGCGGGTGGCGATCCCCTCCCAGTCCAGCGGCCCGTCATAGCGGGTCACCGTCAGGGTGGTGCCGGGCACCGCCCCCTCCGGCACACCGACGTACGCGGCCCACAGCTCCTCGGGAGTCGTCGGAGCGCCGGCCGCGATCTGCGGCTGCTCCGCCGGGACCTTCAGGTGCACGGTGACCGGCAGCGCGTTGGGCGCGTAGTGCTTGGAGTCGCCCAGCTCGACCTGGGAGACGGGGATCTGGTAGACGGAGGCGACGTCGGCGGCCTTCACCCGCACCTGCTGCCCCTGGGGCAGGGTGATGATCCCGGTGAACGCCACGTGGTCGGCGTCGATCTCAAGGCCGAGGTGCTCGAGGTTGGCCCCGGGCTGGATGAGGACGCGGCCCTCAGTCTGGGTGGGACCGGAGATGTACTCGCGCCACCAGGCGGTGATGAGCTGGGCCTGCGACGTCTGCCCGGTAGCCCCCGTGCCCGCGCCCGTGGTCGTGAGCGCGGCGGCGGGAAGGTGGGCGGCGATGTTGCGGTGGTGGGCCAGGGCGGCCGCCCCGGCCGGGACCGCGAGCCCGAGGGCGATCAGCGGGTTCCCGCCCGCGGCGAGGACCTCGTTGGCGGCGATGCCGCAGCCGGTGGCCGTGAACCCGCACGCGATCAGGGACCGCAGAACGGGAGCGGAGACGCCAACGGCCCACGCTCCCGCTCCGGCCGCCGCGGCGGCGAGGGCGGACCAGGGGCCGGCGCCGAGAGGCACCACCGCGAGCGCGGCGGGCGTGTACTGAACGAACTGAGCTCGGGTCGGCCCCATGATCCTTCGGTCTCCTTACTGCTGGGCGTAGAAGCCGGCTTCGGCCATGTCGACGGGGGAGGTGGCGACGGCGTCGGCGATGCCGCCGTGGTCGCTCTCGGTGGTGGTCTTCGCGTCGTCGGCGGCCGCGGAAGCGCTGTCGGCGGCGGAGGTGTAGGCGCCGGCCGCGTCCTTGACGCCGGTCATGGTCAGCGCGGCGTCGGCGAACTCGGAGGTGGTCTGGTCGTCGACGGCCAGCGCCTTCATCGTCTCGGAGGCGTCCAGCATCTGTTCGGCTGCGTCGTCGATGTCGGCGGCGAGCTTGGTGACGGTCTGGGCGTGGGCGTGGACCTTGTGGGTGAGCCAGGCCAGCTTGGTGCGCAGGGCCGCGTAGTTCGCGGCGTCCTTCAGGGTCTCGGTGGCGCTCATGCGGTGGCTGCTCCTCTTCTATCGGGCGTTGTAGAAGTCGCGCTCGGCGGGCTTGGTCAGGGGGCTGTCGGCGACGGCCCTGAAGATGCCGCCGTGCCGGGCCTCGGCGTTCGCGGACGCGGTGCGGCACGCCTCCTCGCCGCCCTGGATCTTGTCGTGAACGTCCTTGGCGGCGGCGGCCTGGAGGTCGAGCTGCTCCTTGAGGAACTCGCACTTGGCGATGAGGTTCGCGCCGACGCCCTTCGCGGTGATGTCGGCGATGAGCGTGTCGCAGTCCGTGGCCAGCTCCGTGGCCTCGTCCATGAGCTCCAGGGCGGTGTCGGTGCTGGCCTGGCACAGGGTGGCCGAGCCGTCGGCGAGGTCGATGACCTGGGTGAGGGTCATGACCTCGCCGCCGCTGTAGGTGCGGGACTTGCCCGCGGCGGTCGTGACGTGGACGCCCTTGTCGTCGACGGTCGCGGAGTGCGGGACGGGCGGGTTGGGCTGCATCGCGGGGTCCTTCCGGATGTGGTCGGGCAGCTTGACGGTGCGGGGCCGCGGGATGGTCCCGGCCGGGGGAACCGCGGAGCCCGGCGGCACCGTCACCGGCGGGGTCGTCGGGGGCGGGGGTGCCGTCGGCGGTGGGGGTGCGGACGGCGGCGGAGACGGAGTCGTCTGCGGGGGAGGTGCGGCCGTCGGCGGAGTCGTCGGGGGCGGGGGCGCCGTCGGCGGGGCCGTCGAGGAGGACCCCTTCGGCGGGGTGGCCGAAGGCTTTCCGGAGGTGGAAACGGAAGGCTTCCCAGTCGGCTTTTTGAGGTAAGCCGAGCGCCATCCGTCACGCAGGCCACCAGCCATATGAGCGCCAGCCAGAAGCCCGTAATGAGCTTTCGCCGCAATGTTGTACGGCGCGTTTCGGAATGTATCCGGCGCCCGGGTCGGGTTCCATTTCTCTTTAGTTTTAGTGGGGGGTTTCTTGATTCCCGCCTGCTCGTATTTCCCGTGCGTCTTCTCCACACCGAACACGTAGCTGATGGCGAGGAGTAAGAGGAGTTCCATGACCCTCCCTTCTGTGACTCTGCGTGGTCTTCGGCGGTTACCGGTTACCGGTTACAGGCCCCTGAGACCCCGGTTCGGGTCGCCTGGGGGGCGGTTCCGGGGGTGTTCGGGGGCTGTAACCGGTAACCGGTAACCGCACTCGGTCACTCAGTGCGACGACGAGCCGATGTTGTTCACGGTCGTGTTCGCGGTGTTGAACACGGACTCCAGCGTGCCGCGGATCGACTCGCTGAACGGCGTGTACGGCAGGAAGATCCCGGAGAGGATCAGCATGATGCAGATCACCATCTGCTTTCCCTTGGTCTTCTTGAAGGTGAAGAACAGGGCCCAGCAGAACAGGGCGAGGGCGAAGAACTGAAGCGTCATGTCACGCACCCTTCTCGAAGGTAAATCCCTTGTGGTTCATGGGGGTTACCGCGCCCGAACCGGAGGGCACGGAAAGCTTCTTGTAGGCAATGAATCCGCCGCCTCCGACGAGCGCCACCCACAGCCACGGGCTGGAGGTGATGCCGCTGTCGGAGCTGGCGCCGGCGGGCTGCTGGGCCTTGGTGGACGTGCTGCTGAAGACCGGGGCGTTGCACTCGGGGATCCTGGAGACCTCGTAGGAGGACGCCTTCGCGACGGCCGCCGCGCGGTCCTTCATGCACTCGCGGTAGACGGTTAGCTCCCGCTCGTACGCGGCCTTGGCCGCGGCCTCCTCGATCTGCGACCTCTGCTTCTCGGCGTCCGCTTTGACCAGGGCGTTTGCGGCGTCCTCCTTGGCGCGCGCCCGCTCCTGGGCGGCCTGGTCGGCCTGCATGTTGGTGACGGCGATGACCGTGCCGCATACGGCGACGACGGCGATCGTGCCGCACACGGCGAGCGCCGCGGTGTTGCGGCGCATCCCGTCGACCGCGGCGGAGAACCGCGAGGTCGCCGGCTTCTCCGGCTTCTCCAGCTTCTCCGGGGTCTCGGGCGTCGGGGGGTTCGGGGGCGTCTGGGGGTCCATGAGCTTGAACTCCTTGTCCCAGTCGATGCCGGACATGGCTGCTGACTCCCTCTCGGTTGTGGTTCGAGCTCGTCCAGGCATGCCGGAAGCGGGGTCTGATCAGGGGAAACGTGCTGTACTGGGGGTGGCTGCTTCCGGCAGTCGCAGCGAGGGCCAGCCCGATTAGCGCGGGCTGGCCCTCACTGGTGTGTGCCGGACGGGTGGGTCAGGAGAGGTGCTTATCGGCGTCCTCGGGCCGCAGCAGGCCGGCCTCCTTCAGCAGCCGGACCGCGCGGGTCAGGTTGACCGAGAGGTCGGTACGGACGCGGTACAGGGTCACGTAGCCGTCCTCATCGCGCGGGAGCGCCTGTACGAGCGGGAGGAGTTCAGCGTCCGTACGGGCGGGCGTACCGGGTCGGTCCGTACCGGCTGTACGGCCCGTACCGCTGGTTCCGGTTGCACGGGAGGAGGCGGTGGTCGTACCGGTACGGCCACCCTGGACGGCGTCACGGCCGAGCTGTGTACGGAAGCTGACCGTGCCGGTGCGTTCCTGTACGGCCGCGTGAGCCGTACCGGTACGCCTCGGGGCTGCCGTACCTGTACGTGCCGCCCCGTCAGGGGTGGTGTGTACGCCGTGTGTACGGTCGGTGTACGGGCTGGTCAGCGCCCCTTCGGCCCCGCCGTGGTGCGACGGGCGGGAGAGGACATCCGCCGGGTCCGTACCGTCGTATCCGGCGCCCGTACCGTCCGTTCGTCCGCCGCTGTTCGTGGCGTACAGCGCGCTGTGAGCGGGCTGCGTACGGCCGGACGTCGCGCTGTCCGTACCGTCCTTGCGGCGGTGCGTACCTGTACGGGCGGGCATTCCGTTTCCGTCGTCCATGCCAGTACGCACCGGCGTACCGGCGGCCGTACCTGACGGCGTGTTCGTACCACTGTGTCCGTCCGTACCGTCGTCGTGCATGAGGGTGTGGACGCGCCAGATGACGGCCACGAAGATCAGGACGACGAATGTCGTCAGCCACCACGGGGCCGATCCGCCCTCGGGGACGAGGTGCGCCTGCTCGGAGAGGTGGAAGACGACGTTGGCCGACGCCATCAACGCGAGCGCGGCGGGGATGTCGCGCTTGGCCCGGAAGGCCGTGACGCAGTAGACGTCGATCGACACCGGCAGGAGGGTGGCGACGTACTCGTTGATGCCGACCATGCGGGCGAGCTCGTACTCGCCGGAGGCGGCGAGCCCGACCCCGGCGGCCAGCGCAATCCACGGCGCCGCCGTCCACAGCTTGCCGCCAAGGTTCTGTCGCCAACCGCGCCACCGTGAGGCGGCCTGCTTGGCCTCGCGAGCCTCAGTCAACAGCCGGCGGGCGCGGGCCTCGTCGGCCTGCGCCCGCTCGGTGATGCCCTTGGCCTTGCGCTCAGCCTCGGCGGTAATGCGCTCGGCCTCCTTCTGGGCGCCCGCGCGCAGCTCCTGAGCGACGGTCGTGGCTTCGGTCCGCAGCCGCTCGCGCTGCTGGTCGCACGCCGTCTTCAGTCCGGCGAGCTCCTCGGCCAGGGCCTGGCGCTTGGCGGCGGCCTCGATGTCGAACCTCTCATCGAGCTCGCGCAGCTCGGCGCGCAGCTCGGCGCGGGCCTTCTCCGCCTCGGCGCTCACGGTGGCAACGTGGGCGTCGGCCTCGCGGCGCCGCTCGGCGGCCGCCTCGACCGCGTCCGCGTACAGCGCCTCCGCCTCGGTGCGCCGTGCGTCGTACTGCTCGGCGGCGGCCTTGGCGAGCTGGGCGTGGCGCTCGCGGGCCTGGTCGACCTCCTTCTGCGCGGCGACGAGCAGGTCGTCGGCCTCGATGCGGGCGCGGGCGAGGATCTGTCCGGCCTCGGTGCGGCGGGCCTCGACCAGGGCGGCGATCTCGGTGAGGTCGGCCTCGGCCAGGCGCCGCAGCTCGGCGATTGCCGTCGCGGTGGTCTGGTGGTCGGCAGCGGCCAGTTCGGTGAGCTCCGCGACCTGCGCCCGCGCCTGTGCGAGGAGCTGGTCGGCGCGGGTACGGGCCTCGGCCAGGAGCCGGTCTGCCTCGCCTCGCAGCTTCTGCGCCTCCTCGCGCACCGTCTCGGCCTCGGTGGTCGCCGCCGCCCGCTGGGCGGTTGCCTCCTCCTGGGCGCCAGCGGTGACGGCCTCGGCGTGGGTGCGCGCGTCGGCTAGCAGGACGGTGGTCTGCTCGTGGGTGTCGGCGATGGTGCGCGCCGCCCGTTCCTCGGCCTGCGTCTGGAGGACGAGGGCCTGCTCGCGGGCGGTGCCGATGATGTCGGTGGCCCGGTCCCGGGCGTCCGCGACCCGGGCCAGCGCCTCCCAGTCCGTCACCGAAACCGTCGGCGTCTGCGAGACGGTCTCCGTCTCGGGGGTCGGGGCCGGGGCCTGGATGGGCAGGGTGGAGGCGGCGGGCTGCGCGGCCGTCGTGGCCGGCTTCTTGGTGCGGGCGGTGGCCCTCTTGCTCCGGGTTCGAGTGGCGGCCACGCCGCCTCCTTCCAGGTCGGGTGCTGCCCCGAAAGCCGGGGCGGCAATGGTGCGGGTGGGTGGGGTCATCGCGCAGGGCGGGCCCAGTGGGTCCGGACTGCCAGGCTCCCCTCGGCCCCGTCCGTCCCGGCGCGCGGCCGGGATGGACGGAGGAGGCAACCGTCAGGCAGCAAGAGGTCATTCGACACCGATGAAGCGGAACGCCGCGAAGGCGGTGCCGCGCGGGTCGTCGGTCGCCTGCACGATGCGGTCGGCCGCGTCGACGTCGCCGCGGTTGACGGCGTCGGCGGCCGCCCGGGCGGCGTCCCAGTCGATGCACGTGATCATCTCCGGGGCGGGACGGCGCAGCCGGGTACGCAGCGTGCGCCAGGCCCGGCGGACCGGGCGCCGGCGACGGGCCTTGGCCACCCGGGCGGCGGCGTCGCGGTGCCCGAGCTCTTGCAGGATCAGCTCGGAGTCGTAGTCGGCGGCGGTCCAGCCGTCTCGGCGGATGGTTCGCATGGTGCCTCCTGGATGCAGGACGTCGACCCGGGTCGATGCCCGGATCCGGGGATGCGAAGGGTCGGCCGCCCGTAGTGCGGGCGGCCGACCCGGTGGAACGGCGTGGTACAGGAGTGAGTTGGGTTTGCGTCCTACGGGGCGGGACGCTCAGCCGTGAGCGCGACGGCCGAATTCGTGCTGCTCGTTGGTCCGGCGGAGGGCGTCCTCCAGGCGCTTCTGGTCGGCGTCCGTCATACCGACACCGCCTGCCGAGCCCGGTTGCGGGCGGCCCGCCGCTTCATCGCGCGGCGCTCGTCCTCGGACAGGCCGCCCCAGACGCCGTCATCCTGGCCGGCCTCCAGCGCCCACTGGAGGCACTGCTCCATGACCGGGCAGCGGCGGCAGACCGCCTTCGCCTCCTCGATCTGCAGAAGCGCCGGGCCGGTGTTGCCGATGGGGAAGAACAGATCAGGGTCCTCGTCGCGGCACGAAGCCTGGTGACGCCAGTCCATCGCGGTCACTTCCCCTGCCGGACGCGGCGCAGGGCCTCGTCCATGTCCGGGTCGGAGTCGTTGCTGTTGATCGGGCGTGCGATGCTGATCAGCATCAGGGCCTCCATACAGGTCCTGGACAGCCCCGGGGGCCTCATCCCCGGGGCTGTCGCCGTTGGTAGAGCCGGTGTCCACCGCGCTCTCCACCGCCCACCGAACGACCCGAAGGCCAGCGGTGGGCGACTGGGCAGCGCGGGGCTGCAATACAGGGGGCGCGGCCTCTGCCACCGCGCTGCTCGCCTTGTGTGCTGAGAGGGAGGACGAGGTTCCCTCAGTCCCGACGCGGCTCCTCGCCTCGGCTGGGACCGGGTGCCGAGGGTCTGGGAGTGCGTCGCGTCGTTCTTTTACGTCGTGTGGATGTCAGCCCTCCGGGCTTTCCATCAGTAATGAGCACCTGGCGGGTGTTACCGCCTCCAGATCGCCGAACTGCAGCGCCTGACGGGTCATCGCACGTGCCGACTGCCATCACCAGGGGTAATGGCGCCACACGACGGGTTTCCACTCACCCCCGGCTGGTGTGGGCACGGCCGGTACTGCGGTGGTGGATCACGCTGTTGAGTTCTCAAAGACCGGCCGCTGCCTTTCAGGGCCGCCATTACGCGCTGCCTGTCCGGGCGGATGGTGTCGGGGCCGCTTTCGGCTCCCACAGCCGGCGCCGCCAGTGGCGGTTCCGGGTGAAGGAGCCGGGTCCGAAGACCCGGCGTAATGCGGGGGTCAGGCTGCGTGCGGAACCGGCGTGACGGCGGCCGGCCTCGTGATGCGCAGCTGCGCGGCATAGGGGAGGAGCACGTCGATCAGGCGCTCACGAACGAAGTCGGTGATGGCCGGGTCGGCGGCGATGTCGCGGGCAGCGAGCATCCGGTTCTCGCGGGCCTCGATCGCGGCGACGGCGGCGGTGATGTCCAAGCCGTCCCACCGCTCATGGGGGAGGTGGCCGGCCTCGTACATCTCCAGCGGCGTCCCGAACGCGACGTCGAGATCGATGTCGCCGAACTCTGGGATGTCGACAGCCACGGCCTCAAGAAGACGCTGGGTTTCGAGATCGAAGCACTCATCCGTAAATGACATGGTTAATCCCCTCTCAGGCCGGTTCGATCTGTCGATACTGCTAGCTTTGCTGATACTGTAGCTGGGTGTCAAGGGGTTAGCTGACGAACCCGACTAACTCGGTGAGGTGGATCTACGATGACGGTCATGACCAACGCCGAGGCCATGCAGCCCTACCAGCGCATCGTTCAAGACGTCCGCGACCAGATCGCGACCGGCCAGCTCCCGGCTGGCGCAAAGATTTCCGGCATCAAAGCTCTGGCTGAGGAGTATCAAGTCGCGGCTGGCACGGTGCAGCGCGCTCTCACAGAATTGCGCGCTTTGGGCCTCGTCTACTCCCACCAGGGCCGCGGCAGCTTCGTCAGCGAGCAGGCCAGCGCAAAGGCGGACTCGACGGCTGACGCCATCCGCCGTCTCGAAGAGCGGGTTGATGAACTGACTGTCCGTCTGGAAAGACTGGAGCAGAAGTCCGACTGATGTCCCTAGCGCTGCGTTTGCCACCGATCCCCCAAGGCCGTCGTGTGGGACCCATCACACTGCTGGCGGCGGAGATGGAACATCACAGCGGCTTGTAGAAGCCCGTACACACTTCCATTCACGGGTTTTCAACATCCACGTACACACGGGGTTTGGGGCGCGCGCCCTAGGCTCGCGGGCATGACGATGACGGAGGGGCAGAGGGTGGGGAAGCAGCGAGCAGGGTGGAGGCCGGACCGGCTGCGTGCGCAGCGGGAGGCTCACGGGCTCACCCTGGAGAAGGCTGGCGAACGGCTCCGGGAAGTCGCTGAGCAGGCCAAGCTGAAGGGCATCCCCGCGGCGAATCCTCAGACCTTGTGGCAGCACGAGCAAGGGGAGGTCTACCCGGGACCGCACTACCGGCGCGCCTATTGCCTCCTCTACCGAGCCACCGAGCCCGACCTCGGCTTCAGGACCGCCCTGCCCGGTGAGGAGACGTCCTTCAAGCTCACGCCCATGGATGACCGCCTCAACGGCGCGCACGTCCTGGCTGTCGAGCGAGCAATTCATCGGATTGCGCCGGGCAGCGACGAAGCCGATCACTTCAATCTGCAGCAGCGCATCATCGATGCCTGGAAGCGCAGGCACACCGGCGGCGATCCGCACCGCCCCGTCCTGATCCTGGTCGGCGGGTACGCTGGCAGCGGCAAGACCGAACTCGCAAGGTTCTTCGTCCAACTCACGGGCTGGCCGCTTCTCGACAAGGACCCGCTCACCCGCCCGCTGGTGGAGCGTCTCCTGGTCGCGCTGGGCGGAGACGCGAACGACCGGCACACCGACCTCTACCGCGAGCAGGTCCGGCCGGTGGAGTACGACTGCCTGATGCAGTCGGCCATGGCCAACATCAAGTGCGGCATCTCCACGGTGCTCACCGCGCCCTTCATTGCCGAGATGACCGACCCGGCCTGGATGCAGCGCTTGGCCAACCGAGCGGGCTCGATGGGAGTAGATGTCTTTCCCGTGTGGGTGCGCTGCGACGAAGAGTCGATGCGCGAATACATCGGATTCCGTTCCGCGGCCCGGGACGCGTGGAAGCTGGCGCGGTGGGACGAGTACATGGCGACGATCGACCTGGAGCTGCGCCCGGTGGTGCCGCATCTGGTCGTCGACAACCGACTGGGGACCGCGGTGACGCTCGCGGACCAGGCCCGGCAGGCGATGGGGGCGATGTACGCGTGAACCCGAAGCAGGGCGTGATCCTGTACGGCCCGCCGGCGTCGGGTAAGGACACCGTCACCGCCGCGCTCACCGAGCTGAACTCGAAGTACGCGCAGTTCGCACGGCTCAAGGTCGGGACGGGCAAGGCCGCCGGCTACCGGATGGGCACAGCGGAGCAGCTGCACGAGCTGGAGGCCGCGGGCGACGTCGTCTACGCGAACTCCCGGTACGGCAACACGTACGCGATCGACCGGCCCGGCGTCGACGCGGCTTTCGAGGCCGGGGTGCCCGTGGTGCACCTCGGGCAGGTCGACGGCATCCGCGCGCTGGTCGGCGGCTACGCGGCCGATTGGTCGTTGGTGCTGCTGTGGTGCCCGCGCGAGGTGACCGAGGAGCGGTCGGCGGGGCGCGGCGACAGCGACACCGCGGCGCGCCTGGCGGCGTGGGACGCCACCCTCGAGGACCTGGACACGCACCCGGGTACGACCTGGGACTTGACCGTCGACACCACGGCGGCGGCCCCGCAGGATGCAGCGCGGCTCATCGACCGGCTGCTGGCGCAACGGGCGGGAGCGGCGACGGCATGAGCGCGGGCTACGGCTGGGCAAGTCGGTCCAGGGCGTCGGTGAGCGTGAGCTCGCTGTCGTCCTTGACTTCGTTCCACCGTGCCAGCGTGGACGCGGCCGCGCGCAACATCTCCGGTGGAAGGCCGGCGGCCGCGAGCGCGTCGGCGGCTTCTTCCAACTCGGGTCCCCAGCGCCACGCGCGGGTCGCGGTCTTGGCGACGTACTGCGGCTCGGACAGGTACGAGTCGGTGCGCTTTGAGGCGACCTCGATGAGCTCCTGGTCGACGCCGTGCTCGCGCGCCATCCCGACCGCGAGCGCCACCAGCACCCGCGAGGTCTTCTGGAACGCGGCGTACGACAGCTTCAGCGCGGATGCCTTCCCCACCTCCGTGCCCAGCACTGCGGCCTGGACGGCGGTGTCCGCGAACAGCGCCTCGATGCGGGCGGTCGCGTCCGCGGGCCCGGACAGGTACAGGGTCGGCGTCTTGCCGCCGACCGGCGGGGAGCCGACGACGCCGCCGTCCACGACGGTCGCGGTCGGTGCAAGCAGGGCGGCGATCCGCTGCGTCCGCACGGGGTTGATGGCGTTCGCCTCCACGTACACCCCGGTGAAGCGGTGCCTGGCAACATCACGGGCCAGGTCTTCGGCAGCGGCTGGCGGGCAGAGGCTGATGATGATGTCGCTACGGTCCAACAGCTCTGCCATCGTGGCCACGGGCGTCAGGTCGAATTGGGCGGCGCGCTTCATGGACGCGGTGCTGCGCCCCGTCTCGCACCACAGGACCGCGGCCGCGTTGGTCGCGGCGCAGGCGGCGACGGCGGCGCCCATGCTGCCGGGGTGGAGGATGCCGACGGTCGGCTGGTCCACGGTGCTACTCCCAAGTCTCGTTGAGCAGGATGGTGATGGCGTCGGTGACGTCGTCGACGACGTGGTGCGCGGTGGGGATCCCGTCGGGCCATGGTCGGCCGCGCAGCCAGATGGTGCGCAGGCCAGCCTGATGTCCGCCGCCGATGTCTCCGACCGGGTTGTCGCCGATCATCCAGCCGCCGTCCGCGAGGCTGACGCCGCACTGGGTGGCCGCCTGTTCGAAGAGGCGCCGGTCAGGCTTGCGGATCTCCAGGTCGCCCGAGACGGCGACGCCGTCGACCAGGGAGGCAAGGCCGGTCCCGGCGAGTTTGGCGCGCTGGATGTCGCCAGCCCCGTTGGTGATGATGCCGATAGTCCAGGCGGCCGCGCGCAGGCGGGCCAGGCCCTCGAGGACCTCGGGGCGGCAGGTGACGGCGGCCGACATGAGGTCGACGTACTCCTGCCACAGGTCCGCCGCCGACGCCTCCAGGCCGAAGGCGTCCCGCAGCCGGGCGAAGTCGTTGACGGTCGCGCGGTCGGCCAGATGGAGGCGCAGCCACTGTTCGGCCTCAGGGGAGAGGGCACGGGAGCGGCACAGGCACGTCAACGCGCCGCTGAGCGCCGACTGTCGGTCGGCCAGCGTGCCGTCCAGATCGAAAAGCGCGAGTCGGTGCACGGTCCCGGACCCTACCGGGCGTCAGGCCCAGCGCCGTTCACGGCAGCAGCGCACCCACACCCGAGATCAAATGCTGTATGTTTCAGCGATCGATCGATCATGGGAGCCTGCGCTATGTCCGACCCGGACCGCCTGAAGCGGGTTGATGCCCTGCTGGACGGCCTGGACGACGTCCTGCCGCCGCCGCGCGTGCGCGCTCAACTACGCCTCGCCGCGAACCTTACGCAGCAGGACGTCGCGGAAGCGGTGGGCGTTAAGCGTCTTGCCGTAGTGCGTTGGGAGTTGGGAAAGAGCACTCCCCGGCGTCCGCAGCGGGATGTCTACATTCACCTGCTCAAGCGGCTCGCGGAGCGTTTCCCCGAGGCTGCCGAGCTGAATGAGGGCATGCCGACGCCGGCCTCCGAAGGGGGGTCGGGATGACCTAGTGGCCATCGGCCGCGCGCGCCAAGAAGCGGACTAACCTCCCGCTGGCCTCGCGCGGCCCGTCTACCGACCGGAATAACCACCCGCGTCGGCCGCTCAAGTCCCGGCTGCAACCGGTCCTGAGCTGCGGCTTATCAAGCCGCTCATTTCAATCCCGGCCCCTTATCAGGGCCACTGCACCACCGGCCACTAACCACGGCCACCACAGCTGTAGCAGTGCCGCCCGCTTCGCCGGAGGCCCCCACCACAGGGGCTTTCGCGCTCCGCAGGCAACCAAGGGGGGGAGAAGTCTCCCCCCGCCCGATCGGTGTCTGCCCCGCTTCTCACGAAGGGGGGCTCACCCGTCACATCCACACATCCGGTGGCCAGCCCCGAGGGGCGCGGTCGTCCAGCTATATGGAGAGCAGGTCGTTTCTCATAGTGCACGACGTGGTGTCTTCTTGTCAGCTTGACCTTGTCCGTTTCATGCCGGTTCAAGCGCGGCGGTCGTCCCGTGTGACGGGATCGGCGTGCGGTTTCCCCCTCTTCGCGCGATTCGTACCAGAAGTTGGATTTCCGGTACGAAGCTACAAGAGCTCCGCTTTGGAAGCGGGCTCGCCGGGCTCGGTCGCGGTGTCGGCCGCCCGGCTCGTGCACTTGCTCGCGGACGCCATCGCCAACTCCATCGGCGACACCCGCGAAGGCGTCGTCCCGTGCGGCGGGACGGGTTCCAAGATTTCTGCCCGCCGTGCGGGAGCGCGGGGGGTGATCCGGGCTGAGCGGGCTCTGTCCACAGGCCGCGTGTTGCAGGGTCGGCGGATGGATCACGAAGCGCGCGTTTTGCCTGCTGAGGGGGTTGTCCACTTTGGCGTGTACACCGGCCCGATGGCGACACAGGCCGTGTTCGGATGTTCCACCTCTGCGGTGTCCACCGCTACCACCGGGGCGGTGGGCCAGTGAGTGCTGTCGTGAAGGCGATGGCTGCGCCGACGGGTCTGGTTCGTCGGCAGCGGGTGCGGGTGCCGATGCGTCTGGTCTGGTCGGCGGCCTATCAGGACGTCGCGCTGTCGGTGTACGTGAAGGTGAAGGCCCTCGCGGCGCGGCCGGAGGGCTGCCAGGCGCGGACAGAAACGATCGCTTCGTATCTGGGACTGTCGGCGGCGTCGGTGGAGCGGGGGATGACGCAGCTGCGCCGTCCGGGCCCGGACGGCGTGGTGGAGCTGCGTTCGGAGCGCCGCACGCTGCCGGGCGGAAGGGGGCAGTCGGCGGTGCGCACAATGCGGCCGATGTCGGGCGTGGAGGCGTTCGTGTGGCTGCCGGTGGCGGCCGCGGAGGACCTCACGCCCCGGCAGCTTCGGGTGTACGCGCTGGTGGTGTACGCGCAGGCGCTGGGGATCGCGTTGACGGAGGCGGAGCTCGCGTCGTGTCTTCGGCACCACTCGGGCAAGAAGGCCGGCCAGGCGCTGTCGGTGACGGCGGCGTCGGCGGTCGTGGACGAGGTGGAGGCGGCGCGCTGGATGACGGTGCAGCGGCGTGCGGGGGTACGGGGCCGGAACCTGTACATCGCGCATGACCTCGCTCCACAGGCCCGCCCGGACGTCCCCACCGACCATTGCGACGCTGCTCCGGAGTCCGCTTCGGCGGCTGTGAACAGTGGTATTGAGAGGGCGGGCAGTTCCCAAGTTGGTGAGGGATCGGGTTCCCCGGTTGGTGAGGGATCCCTCGCGAATAGGGAATCACCTAGGACTGACTCACCTGATGACGAGCGCGCACTCATCTCACCCGCCGTAGGCGAGGTACAGGTAGTTGAAGGCGCTGAGGCTGTGGAAAAGCCGGCTGACGCACAAGCGCGTTGGGAAGGCGAGGGTGATGTCGCGCTGCGCGCGGGTGAGATCAACCAGCCCTCCTCGAAGCCGAACGGCGAAAAGCGCAGCAGCAAGGACGGGAGGTCGCCCCGGTCGTCGTACACCGGACCGCAGCTGGCCATTGACGGGGAAATCTATGCCGTGCTGGAGCCGGTCCACGTGCTGCTGGAGCGGGTCACCAGCACTTTCGTCGTCCGGAAGATCGGCCATGAGGTGGAGAGGCAGCTGCGCGAGGGCACCGCTGTCGACCGTCTACAGCACCGGCTGACGGATCGTCTGGCCAAGGTGGCACTCTCGGAGATCCGCGACCCGGGCCGGTGGCTGCTCGGGGTGGCCTTGCCTCGCTGGGGTTGCGGCTACCAGGACTGCGAGGCCGGGATCATCTGGCGGACCGGGGCAGCCTGCGAGCTGTGCGCCGAGACCGTCCAGGACCGGTACGCCGCCCGCCAGCGCGAGCAGCGCCTGGAACAGGGCCTGTGCCCCCAGCACGGCACCCGCCTCGGCCCGTCCGGGCACTGCGCCGACTGCGAGCTGGAGACCGCCATCCGGTGCCCGGCGCGGGTCCCGGCTCCCCGGGAACCCGCAGGCCCGCAGCGCTCCTCGTGCCACGGCTGCGGATGCGTGATCTTCCTGACCGGCAGGGCCATCGACACCGGCCTGTGCAAGCTCTGCCGCGACGAAGCCGCCGCCCTGGCCGCCTGCGAGCCCGCGGCTCCCGCTACGCCGTCGGTGCCGGGGACCTGCTCCGGCCGCGACGGTGAAACGCCCTGTAGCCGCAGGGCCCTGCCGACCCGCAGCGTCTGCCTCACCCACCTCTCGCGGGAGCTCGCTGGGGAGGTGGCGTGATGAGCCAGACCCCCTACCCCAGCGGCGTGGACCTGGCCTGCGTCGCACTGCGGGCAGCGCGGGAGGCCGCGAAGAAGAACGGGGCCCGCACGGCGAAGAGCAAGCTGCGGCCAGCCCGGACGGTCCTGCGCGACGGCCGCGCCCCCATGGGCCTCAAGAGGCGTTCACCGCCCTCATGGCCGAACGCGGCTGGGACCTCCCGGCGGCCGGCGCCGGCCTGTGCGAACGGTGGGCAGCCCTCGCCCCCGACCTCGCCGACCACGTCGCGGCGATGGGCTACGACGCCGAGCGCGGGGAGCTGATGCTACGGCCGGACTCCACGACCTGGGCGACGAAAGCTCGACTGGAGCAGGCCCGCGTCATCGAGGCCGCCAATTCAGCGGCTGGCCGTACGGTCGTGCGCACCTTGCGGATCCTGCCGCCCGGCGCCGTGCCCGCGTTCGAACAGGATGCGCTACTCCGGCCTGCGGAACCGTGTCCACGGGCCCGGCGAAATCGACGGAGAAGAGCGAGGGTTACCGCCATGCCATCGCCGCGCACCGCGAGGCCGCGCCGCCTAGCCAGACGGACTCGGCCATCGCGGAGGCAGTGGAGCGGCAGACCCGGCTGATGCGCGAGTTCAGCCGCCGGGCGTTTCCCGCCTCGGAGCCGGATCCAGACCCCGGGCTGGCCACGATCGAGACCGCCTGTTCCCAGCGTCGTCACCAGGCCGTGGCCACCGAGGCTGCCGCCTTAAGCCGGGCGCGGGCGGAGAAAGCATGCCTTACCTCTCTGTCCCTTCAGTCACCATCCCGACCGCTTGAACAGGCCACCTGATATGGACCAGTCTGTCCCCATGGGCGACCGTCAGCGGGGCTCAATGGTGCCACGCCTAGGTTGCCGTGGGTCGGCCCTAATCCGGTTCGGGTGGAGTGAGCGTGACGCGACCCAGGCCCGGTTGGGTGCAGTCGGGTTCGGTGACGGATCGGCCGCTGGCGGGGCCTGGGCCGAGGGCCCAGACCCGGAGCACGTACATGCTCGGATACGAGCTCTGCTGGGCACGGTGGCAGAGTGCCCCCGGCCGCGAGCCGTGTAGGGCGGGGCTCAGGGTGTCAGCGGGGGGCGTTACCCAGCAGGCGGCGGATGATCACGTGGATCGTCTTGGGCAGCCCTCAGGCCGTGTCGCTGGGGGTCGCCCCGTGCGCGGCCGCGCGGGCCTTCGCTGGTTCTCCGTCTGGCGCGGGTTCTTCTGGAGCGGACGGCTGGTTGGGTACTCCCGATGGCGTGGGAGCACCGTTTCGGAGCCGTTCGCTCTGCGCCTCGCGTTCTGCCCGCCGCCGGTGCCAGGTGTCTGGGTCCGGATGACACTGAGGGCATGGCGCCCACTTCCCGTCCGGTCCCTGGACACGGCGCAGGGGAAGGGACGAGTCCTCGCACGAACCGCACCACTCCTTGGTGCGGTTCCCGGGGTTGCTGATCTTGGCACTTCGGGTTGTGACCTGGAGGATCGTGGACACAGGTCCCGCACGGCGTTCGCCGGCGACCGCTGAGTCCGAATCGACAAACGCGAACCACTGAGTTCCGTCACCGAGCGGCGATTCTCCGACAACGAAGTCCTTGGCTGTGTGCCACCCGTCCGTCAGCAGTACGAAGTCGATGTTCTCCGGGGATAGATTCAGCAACGTCATTGGCCTTTCTCCTGATGCCGTACCGGGTGCGTCAAGGCTTCTGCCAACGCTTATGGGTGTGCTGGCGGCGTTTGTGCTGGGGCCGGCATTTCCAGCACAGCCATCCGATCCCCGGGAGCACCTGATGCTCCGGGACCGTTCCTTCCTTGCCGTTGATGCAGCCCGGCCCCGCACATCTGGTGCGTGCGGGGGCGAGGGACTGGTTCTCCTCGATTCGCTGCCCCGCCGCCGGTTTGTGCGTACGGATGTGCCTCTCGTCGCGGAACGGGCAGAAGACGATCCACTCGCGCGCTACCGCGTCCGGTTGCGTGCTGCCCTGGCCGTGTTCGTGGCACCTCTGGCTGTTCCACCGCATCTGCTCGGCGTAGTCCAGCCCTTGCAGGACATAGACCCACATCATCTGGCCGGCCCACACCGTACTTTGACCACGGCGCTTGGAGACGACGGGGATCTCGGCTTCCACCCACTGACCCTGATAGGACGAGTCGGCGTGGTAGACGGTGTTCATGCACCGCTGATCGTCATCCGTTGCCGCCACGCACCGGATCTGGTCGATCTCATCGGGACCGAGCAACATGTCGCCGGCGTAGGCGAGGATGTGCCGCTCACGAAAGACGTCCGCGGGCACGGCCGACACATCCTCGGCCTCCTCCATCGTGACCGGCAAGGTGGCGGTGAACCGTCCCTCCTCCACGGCCTTGCGAGTGCGTACGGCGAGCGCGCGGCGGGCATCCACGAGCGCCTGCTCGCCCTCCTCGTCGGCAGGGTGCTCGATGCCCGGACAAACGGCTGGATGGGCAATCCAGCAGGAAGACCGGCCCATGTCGCCGAGCTGCGCGATCCCGCTGTCCACACTCCAGCGAGCCCGCGGAGGGACCGAGCCAGTCGGGAACTCGTGCGGCACCAAGGGGATGCGTCCCCCGTCGTACCGGTCGAAATACCAGATGTGATGCCCGCAGAACATACAAGTGTCCACGTTGGGGCGACGGAGGGCTTTGGACGGGCTCTGCGGGTGAAGCCGAAGCGAGCGCGGCTGGTCGCGCGGCGCATCCCACGGGGCCGTATCTGTAGACACGACATCGTTGTAGAGGCTGAAGCCGACGGGCTGGCCAAGTCTTCACTCGCCCAGCCGTATCGGAACACCCGATCAGGCGAACCGCCGTGATCAGCGCCCGCATTGTCGCCGCGGCCAACGCGTCGTCCGTCGCCGCGCCCGTTACGAACCATCCGGGACCTGGCCGTTGGTGCCACGCCGGCGTCCCGGCTCGCGCAATCCCTGCCGGAGGCCACGGCCGAGCTCGCCCGCCTGCGGGAGCAGGCCGACCATGAGCCGCGAGGAGCCCGTCCTACGCGCTCGCCGTGGCCCGGGCCCGGGGCTGAGAAGGCCGACCGGACCTCGATGTCCGTGACAGTGGGGCCCCCTGCGCCTGGACCCTCGGCGTGACTGGCACGGCGCGGATACGTGTGCGAGAGCCGAGAGCGCGTGCCGTTACGTAATTTGACACGGCCTGAAGGGCTGTAGGCGGGGCGGACGGTGCTGGGGCCGTTGTTGCCATCCGGGTTCCACGTCTCGGCCTGGGTCGGTCACGGGTTCGTCCGTTGCGGGTCCGTGGCGACAAGGCGTATTCGTCGCGCGCGAACCGTGCCCATCTGTGTCGACGCGGGCGGCCTCCGGGCACGGCCATGTCCAGGTATGTGCCCGTCAGCGTTCGCAAAGTGAGGAAAGTGCCACAGGAAAGCACGCCTCCGCGTAGGCTGCGGGAATTGCCGCAGGTGGTGCGCAGTGCGGTGGAGGTGCCATGGGTGGGGATCCGTACGTGTCGGCAACGGTCAGCGACAGCGGGCGGACGAGGGTGCTCGATCCGTATGGTGACGAGCCCCTGCTGACATCCTCCATGACGCAGGGCCGCGCTGCCGTACCGGACCGCGAGCTGCAGCCGCTGGTGCGATACCTCGAAGCGGTGGTCGCTGCCCGCCGCGCACCAGTGCACACCGCGGTCGCCTTCAATGCCGTGTACTTCGGGTACGACCTCAACGGCGACGGGTACGGTGGCAGTCCGCTGCGCCTCGACGACTTCCCCGTCATCACCCTCGGGGAGCGCGCTCCCGTTCTCCCGGTCGGTGCCATGGTGTGCGTGGCCACGGGATCGGACCCGCTCTATGCGGAGATCGTTTACCGCGAGGGCGCACACCCAGAGGTCGGGCCGCTCGGGGACGTCCCGGCCTGGGTTTCGGGGGCGCCCGCCGGCGCAGAGGGCCCGGGCAGGCCGACGAGCGGCCCCGATCTTCGCCGCCGGGAGCGCATTGTCCCGGATCTCGATGCCTTCGGCCCGGCCCTGCGCCTCTCACAAGCCCAGCTCCACCGCTTGCGCACCCGTCGGCGCCGACTGAGCGAGGACGGGCACGTCGTCGTCGACATCACCTACCCGTCCCCGGAAGCCGCCCGGCGGGATGACTTGACCGCCTACGCGGACTACCTCCTGACCACCGGGCGCGAGCAGTTGCTCAGCCCCTTCGTGCCCGTGTCCCTCGCCGAACTCGTGGGCGGCACGGGCGAGGACCTGCTGCGGGCAGGGCTGCTCGGACTGCTTGAAACGGTGCGGGCCGGTCTCCTGTCCAGCGCCTCGCTGCGCACATGGGGCCACTATGCCGTGACCCGGACCTCTCTGGCGGAGTGCTGGGGCGATACCGGCCCGCTGGGCGGCAACGATCTCAGGTCCCTCGCGGCCGCCGTGGAACACGCAGCCACGCCGGCGAAGCGGCGTCACGGCCTCACCGCGCCGGTCACCGTGTACACGGCGGTCGGACCGCGGCTGCGCCAGGTGCCCGGTGCTGCGGAGCTGCTGGAGGGAGTGGGGTACGCCTCGGCGGTGTGCCGGGCGAACCTGACGCTCGCCGATGTCATCCGGCGGGACAGCGAGCAGGGCCTGTTCGAGAACGGCTGCCTAGTCACGCTCGACGACGCCTTCGAGAGCGGGGGTGTCTGGAGGTCGCACCATCCCGGCGGTACCGAACCGCCGGGCGACCCTCTTACCCCGTCAGGGCGCGGTTGGGCGTCGACGGTCCCCTCTCCGCCGGAGCAGGTAGCGGAAGGAGGGACGGAGCCGGAAGCGGACGTCGATCCGGTCGATCAACCCCTCACCGACGCCGACCTCGGCCCCTGCGAACTCCTGCGGAACGACACCGAGGGGGTCGTGTGGCAGTCGCCCCTGCGGCTGGCCCACCTCATGGACGGCTGGTTTCCCTTGCACCCGCACGTCGTACGCGAACTCCGCCGGTCGCACGGCCCGCGCGTCAGGGCACGTCTCGAATTCGACCACGCCAGCCGGACGACGAACGCACACGAGGCGGGACAAGACGTCACCGCCAACCTCGGTGACGCATCGAGCCGGCTGGCGGGCATCGCCTGGCCCCGCGACTTCTTCCCCGGCCTGGTCCTCGAGCTGTGCTGGCCCCGCGGCGGATCGGTGATCCGCGCTGCCACGACGCGGCTTAAGGAGACGCTGGAGGTTGACGATCGTGTGATCGGGCACTGCTACGACCCCCGTGTCCTCACCAGAGAGGACACCCCGGGCAGCGACCGCCACGGCGACAGCGCGGTCGGTCTCGGCCCGCAGCAGCTGGTGATGCGCGCCGTGCGCCGCTGCGGGCTGCTGACCCTGGACGGCCATGCCCTGCTGGACCGCTTCGTGTTGCCGAGCGCAGCCTACGGGCGCCCGCCCGCACGGCCGCAGGCGCTCGCGCTCGAAGTGGCGGTCGCCGAACTCCTGGCGGAGCGCCGCCTGGAGTCCGCCCTCGGCAGCCGGGACGCCTGGGGCCAGCCGCATTACCCCGCTCGCGAGGGGCAGCCCGTCATCCCACTCATCGCCTACCGCCCGGTGCGGCGCCGGGTGATACGCCCTTGGGGCGACACGGAACCAGACGGCGCCGGGCAGCTGCCCCTTCAGGTCGTCGCCGGCCACCTTCGGCGCCTGCGGCCGGGCTGCTTTCCCAGCTCGGCGCAGCGGGCGGCCTTCCGCGACCACTGCCGCAGGCTCGGCAAGGCGGACGGCTGGGAACTGCCCTACGGCTACACCTTCGTCACCGAGCACATGCGCGGCCGCTGAGTCGCGCATCCATGCCCTCACCCCTCCCGCCACCCCCTCTCCTTCGGCTCGGAGCCCGCGTGAGCCGATCCCGCACCCGCACCACCAGCCGCAGAAACGGAGCAGGCGTACATGCACGACCGCTACCGCGTCATAACGGGGCCGCCGTTGTCCCCGCCCAACGTCTCAGCCGAGGCCCTGCAGGGATTGGCCTCCTCGCTCAACGCCCTGGAGGATCCGGTCGGCGCCGCCGTGAACGAGCTCACGGCCGAGATGGTGGAACTGGCCTTCAACTCCCTTCCGCCGACACACCGGCAGGGGCTGCTCGGCACGCTGGGCATCCGCATGGCGGCCCCCCGGCGCGCGGGCAGGGCGCTGTGCCAGGACGTTCTCTCCCGGCTGCGCCGCGACGCCCGGCAGCACAAGTGCCGCTGCGGCATCAGCGACCTCACGACCACTGTGATGAACCAGATCGGCGAGGCCGTCGTCGCACAGGACGGCAACGGCAAGACCGTCTCCGATCCCGTCTCACGATGGGGCGCGACGCTGATTCGGACCACGGTGTTCGCCTGGTGCAACGCCTCCGTCTTCCATGCGCACGTCCTCGCCTGGGCGGCCGACCACGACTGGTTCACGGAGATGGCCGACGCGGAGCAGGCGGTACGCCTGGCCGCCGTGACCGACGCGGCCCGGTCCGCCCGGGCGGCGTACCCGGACCTGGAGCACCTGTGGAAGGGCCTGGAGCGGTCGTCCGCAGGTGACTCCAAGAGTGCCATGTTGACCGTGCCGGAGCCCGGCGCCCCGCGCGATGTGGCCGCGGCCGCGGGCGACGAGGCCGGGGACGCCCAGGCTGGCGGCGCGGAGGGCCTAGACCCGGAGGCGGCCTGCCGAGAGGTGGAGGTGGCCCTCGCGGCGGCCCGGCAGGCCGCGGAGAACGCGACCGCTGCCGTGGCGGACGGCCGCCCTCCGCAGGAAGGGGACCTGGCCGCGCTGGGCACGGTCGGCGCCGCCTTCGACAGCGCCGGCGCGGTTTTCCGGGCAGCGGGGATCACCGAGGTCCCCCGTCGTCTGAATGACATGGCGCGGGCCGCACGCGAGCACCGGACGGCACTCGAGCGCGACCGCGAAGCGCGGAAGGCGCTGCGGGAGCTGCTCGGCGTCGCCGCCCTGCCGGACAGCGCCCCCGCCGCCCTCGCCGCCGAAACCGTGCGTGCCGAGACCCGCCGTCTGCTCGACGCAGCGGTGTGGGAACAGCCGCAGCGGCAGGAGGTCGCCGCCCTCGCCGACCTGGCACGGCTGCTCCGCCAAGGGCGGCAGGCGTACGAGGCGGCAGAGATCCTGGCCTTGCAAGACCGCGTGGTGCAGGTGCTGCCCGGCTGTGCCATGGCGGTGCTCGTCGCCGACCACCTTGTCCTGGCCCGGCCGGAGGTGGCCGCAGAGCCGCCGGAGACGAACGGACAGCCGACGGCGGAGACCGCCGAAGGCGCCGCCGGGGCGGCCGACGAGCCCCCCGCTGCCGACACGACGGCCGACCCTGCCAAGCCGGTCGCCGGGCAGACGGACGAGCGCCCGGCCGAGGCGGCGGCAGACCCCGCCTCCGAGGGGCGCTGGCCCCGCGCCGTCCACGCAACCGAAGCGCCCGTCACGAAGCCGGAGGCTGACCCCGCCGGCACCGACCACACGCCGACCGCGCCGACCGCCCACAAGCCGACGGAACCCGCCGCGGCCCCAGAGTCAAGGCTCGTGCCCGCCGCACCCGCGCCGCCCAACGGGGAGGCCCTGCCAGCCGAGCCGACCACGCAGGCCCCGGCCCCCGCCGCCAGCGAGGCGAACGCGGATGAGGCGGCCACGGAAAGCGTCCTGACCCACCTGATCGTGGAACGACGCTTCGGACTGGCCCACCATGTAGCGAATGCGGCCGGCCACCCCGAGCCGCAGGTCGTGGCGCTCCGCCTGGCCGGCGCCGCCGGGCTGCTGACACCCGGTGACAGCCAGGGCGCCCGGCTGACCGCCGACCTGCTCCAGCAGTACAGCGGGTACGCCGGCCGGGACACGGAAGGCAGCGAGCTCGTCCTCCTGCCCGCCCTACTGCGCACGGCGCTGATCACTGGGGACCATCTGGCAGGCGCCCAGCTGAAGGCCCTTGCACCCCGCCTGCCGGAAAGGCTTGCGGAGGCCGCGACCGCCGTTGCCGACCGCGCCCTCAGCGGGGCCCTCATGACAGCCTCGCCGCTGGTGGTCAGCGCCGACGTCTCTGGCGCGGAGGCCCGGTTGCGGGAGCTGCTGGAGCAGTGCCGTATCCACCTTTTGCCGCCGCGGCTCCGCTTCGCACGGGCGACGGAGATCGCCAAGCGGTGGCTGGCCGACGACGGGCTCCTCGGAAGCATGCTGAGGACGGTCGCCGCCGACGACCGCGACGAGGCGGCCGGGGTCCGCGAGCAGGCCGAGCGCCTGTCGAAGCTGCCCGACATCAACAACGAGATCGACCGCATGGACCGCAAACACCGCTCGCCCAGCGGCAAGCCCCTCCAGGGCTCCGGACGGCAGGACCTGGTGCACCTCGTGGAGCGGGTCGCCGCCCTGGCGAAGGAGTGGTGCCTGGTGGTCGACACCATCCGCCGAGGTGACCGCTCCGACGGCAACAGGGCGGTCAAGGAGATCTCCTCCCTGCGCCGATCCCTGCTGGACGTCCGGGAGGCGGCACTGGGCGAACTGCTGCAACTGGCCCAAAGCTCCGGTGCCGTCAACGGCGCGACCGCCTGGGCGGCCCACGCGTCGATGGAGGAGCTCTTCGACCTGCTGGCCGGCAAGGCAGCAGCCGCACCTGCCGAAAGCCCGGTGGACCCCGAACTCGCACTAGACGTGGAACTGCTCAAGGTGTGCGACCGCATCGACGAACGCCCGCCGCTCGCCTGGCTGCTCACAGCGGTCGAACGGAGCTGGCAGGACGCCTTCGCCGAGCGGCTCGCCCACGACGCGTTCGCCACGGCGCGGACGCTCGTCGCGCTAGCGGGACGGCGACTACTGCCCGGGCCGCAGCCCGGTGCGCTACCCCTGCCCACGGTGGCAGACATCGACGCCCGGGCGGCATCCCGGCGCGCGGAGCTGCGTGAGAAGCACCGGGAGCTCGTCGCCGAGCTGCACCGCGCCCAAGCCGACGGCGCCGTCACCGACGACCAGGACCTGAGCCTCCAAGAGCTCCTCGCCGACGCCGTCCGGCGGCTCGACGACTCCGACACGTACGACCTCGTGGACGTACGGCGCGCCCTCGACACCGTACGGGAGGCACTGCCCGACTTCCGGAAGGAGGCAGCCGATCGAATCCGCGCCCGCCTCGACGCCCTCGACCCCAGCGAGGAACTGCGCGCACAGGTCCTCAGGCACCTGGAAACCGGGGGCCTGGCCACGGCAGCGGACCTCGTCTACTTCCTGGAGATCGGCGAGGAAGTCCCCGAGATCGACGCCGGCGAGTCCCACCTGACCGACTTCTTCCCGGCCGTGCCCGACGGCCTGCCCAAGGGCATCGACCGGGCCCTCGTCGACCTCGTCCGGTCCGGCGGTACTCACCCGGACCTCCCCGTCCTCGACTACAGCGCCCTCTCCACCGACGAGGCGGCCCTGGCGGCGGATGCCCTTGAAGAGTGGCGAGCACTGGGCGCCACAGAGCCCAAGGACCGGCTGGAGGTGTCCGCCCGGAGGCAGCTGCTCCCGGCCCTGAAACTCCTCGGCTACGACGCCAAGAGCGCCAAGCCGCTGGACGAGAGGTCTCACCGCCGGCGTGAGTACCGTCTGTTCGAAGCGACGGAGGTGGAGATCAACGGCAGGGCGAAGGCGCCCGCGTTCGGCTCGCAGATCCGCGAACAGGGGGGCACCCTCCGCGTGCTGCTGGTCTGGGGCCGCCCGCCCGCCAAGGTCGTCATGAGCCTGGCGGAAAGCGACACGAGCGGTACGAGCCTCCTCGTCGCCTACTTCGGCACGCTGAGCCGCGGGGCCCGCGTCGAACTCGCCGCCGGCTCTAGCCGGCTGCAGCCGATGCTGGTCGTGGACGACGCCGTCCTGGCCTACCTCGCGGCGCGCGGCAACCGCCAGGTCAGCACCGCCACGCAGACCCTGCTGCCGTTCTCCGGCGTCAACCCCTACATCAGGGAGAAGCGCGGCCGAATCGGCGGCGAGATGTTCTACGGCCGCGACGCCGAACGCAATAGCGTCCTCGACCCGCTTGGCACACAGGTCATCTTCGGCGGCCGCGGGCTCGGCAAGTCCGCCCTCCTCAGCGATGCGGGAGAGCGCTTCGAGGGGCAGCGGCCCGGCTACCAGCTGGCGGTGTACGTGAACCTCGA
Source organism: Streptomyces sp. NPDC045967 (assembly GCF_056430495.1). NCBI lineage: Bacteria > Bacillati > Actinomycetota > Actinomycetes > Kitasatosporales > Streptomycetaceae > Streptomyces > Streptomyces sp. NPDC045967. Next base: position 51,983 of record NZ_JBWKLE010000023.1, read on the forward strand.
CCAAGAGAACATCGGCAAAGGCAGCTCCCTGGGGCTCGAGGCGCTGTGGAGCGTCCTCGACCGGGAGCTCAGGAAAGCCGAGGTCCTGGTCGGGCAGCAGGGACGCAAGTCCGTCAAGGACATCTCCGAACGGGTGCGCGCCGGCATCGGCGCCTGGCTCGACGCGGACTCCCGCCGCCGTCTGCTGATCCTGCTCGACGAGTGCGACCAGTTCTTCGAAGCCGACGCCCCCCGCTTCGACCAGACCAAGAAGCTCAAGGGCCTCGGAACCGACACCAAGGACCGCGCCAAGGTCGTCTTCGCCGGCCTGCACTCCGTGCAGCGCTTCACGAAGCTCGCCAGCAACGGGCCGTTCAGCCATCTCGCCCAGACCCCGAAGGTGGTCGGCCCGCTCGCGCCCCAGTCCGCCGCCGAACTGCTAGTCGACCCGATGCGGGCGCTCGGCTTCGAGTTCCAGGACATGGACCTCGTCAACCGAGTGCTCGGCTACTGCTCCTACCAGCCGTTCCTGCTCCAGATGTTCGGCCACCGGCTGGTCGAGGTCATGCATCGCAAGCGGATGCGACGCGGAGCCGAAGGACCCCCGTACGCGGTGGGGATCGGTGACATCGAGGTCGTGGAGTCAGACACCGGGTTGCGGGACAGCATCTCGGCCGCTTTCAAGGACACCCTGAGCCTCGACCACCGCTACGACGTGATCGCCAACGTCCTGGCCTACCACGCCCGCCACCGAGGCCTGGAAGTACGGCTGAGCGACGCCGAGCTGCGCGAGGAGTGCGAGACGTTCTGGCCCAAGGGCTTCGAGCAGCTCGACACCGAGGGCTTCCGCGCCTACCTCTCCGAAATGGTGGGCCTCGGCGTCCTCGCGCCCAACCACGACGGCCAGGGCTGGCACCTGCGCGGCCCGAACGCACTGCGCATGATCGGCACCTCCCACGAGGTGGACGCCCGTCTGCTCAGGGCCGAGCAGGACTGCGAGCTCCAGGAGAGCATCGTCCAGGAGGGCCGCCCCGAGCTGCCCGACGGCCGACCGGCCCCGCTCACCATCACCCAGCTCGACGACCTCCTGGGGGAGCGGTCGAACCAGACGAGAGTCGTGCTCGGCACCGCCGCGACCGGAGTCGGGGACGTCGGCGACACCCTCCGTGCAATCGCGGGACGCATCGCAGACTGGACCCTGCCGGCCGTCGGCAAGCCCAGTGTTTACAAGCAGGAGCTGACGGGCGGGCGCCCCCGAGAGCGGCGGGTCGTCATCAGTGACTTCGCCCGCTACCCGGACGCCCGCCCCGAAGCCCCCCGGCAGGCCGTCGACCAGGCCGAGACGATGCTGCCCACCACACCCGGCGTGACGCGCGCCGTGGTAGTCGTGACCGACCCCAACCAGCTCGGACTGTGGCGTCCCCTCCTGACGGGCACCGAACCCACCTCGGCCGCTCCCGTGGTGTTGCGCCGGCACGACCGCCGTACCCTGCGCGGCTGGGCACAGCGCGTCGAGAAGTTCCACACGGAGGACCGCCTGGACCGACTCCACGAGCTCACCGGAGGCTGGCCGGTCCTGGTCGACAGGGCGCACCGTCTCCACGGCGAACTCAGCGACCCAGACGCGGCCCTGCACAGCCTGGCCGGCTTGCGCCTGGACCGGGCTGCCGCCCGGTCCTTCGCCGAGGCGACCGGGGTGTTCGCGGACCCTTTGCTCGCGACCGGCTACCGGGCTCTCGCCGCGGAGTTCAAGGAGACCCCGTTCGACTTGGAGAGCGCGGTGACCGCCGTAGCGTTCCGGATCGAGGACGAGGACGAGGCCCGTTGGGTGGTCACCTGCCTCGATGCCTTCCAGGTCCTTGACCGGGAGGAGAACCACCTGCTGCGCCTGGAACCGCTGCTCCGGGAGTGCGTGGCGATGCTCGACTGACGCCGGTGCACGACCCTGCCCCCACCGGCCGCTCGGTGGGGGCGCGGTTCGGCCTCGGGACTGGTGGGCTCGCATGTTGAGGTGCCGCACCGATCACGCTCGGATCGTCGTCGGAGCGGACGGCCTCCACTCCTCCCTCGCCAGGGCGACGGGAGCCGCTGGCTACGGGGAGAAGCCGAAGATCGACGCCTACTACTACGCCTACGGGCCGTTCCAGAGCTTGCCGCCCTCGGTTCCGGCCTCGGCGCAGACCCTGCGGGTGCGGGCCGGCGGGCGCCGAGAGGGTCCGGCCCCGGTACCCCACACCCGGCGGCCGGTGGCGCGCAGGCCGAACTGGTCGGCGGCGTGCTGCTGGGCGGCCAGCATCCGGTCGACGGTGGCAGGGGCGGGGCGTCGAACATGGCGGTCCTACCTATTGGGTCGCCGATGCCTCCAGCATCGACTACGCCCTCGCCCGCCGCCCCTGATGCCGAAGGCCTGCTCGTCGTCGCTGAGAAGCGCGTGCAGGGCCTGCTGGGACTCGCCGGTGCTGCGGCGGCGGTCTTCGGTGAGGGCCAGGGCGGCCTGAGGCATCGTGGTCGCTGTTCCGCGCCAAACCGGCCCCCGGCGGCGAGCGCTACGTGAAGTGGGTCAGCAGGTCTCGTACGGATGGTGATGCTTCTGGCCGGTCCTCGGCGAAAGGGGGCGGGGGCGTCTTCCATCGCGCGGCCGGGCGTTCACGGGCCCGGCGCAGACGAAATCCCTGGCGCGTCAGCAGGTCAAGGCGCCACGGCGACGGGTGCCCCCATCGGGTGAGGTCTTGTCGAAGAAGATCGGATCCACCTCCGCCAGTTCCACGAACCCGGTGATCTCCCGAGAGCGGGAACGGCTCGGGGCGATCTCGTCCAGCTCCTTTGGCTCGACCAGGACGTACTCGTCGCCGGTGTCGTAGCCCTTCACGATGTCGTCGAGCTCTACCTCGTCCCCCGTCCGTTCGTTCACGCGCCGGTTGTGGATCCGGTCACAGGTGCCGCGCTGAAGCTGATGGAAGTGGATCGTGTGGCTTCGGTGGCCGTGTACAGGCCCACCGGCAAGCTGACCAGCCCGAACGACAGATTCCCGGCCCATAGCCGCGGTTCACCGCCGGCGAGGCGGCTGTTATGCGCCGGGCCCCAGCCGAGAGCGCGCAGCAGTCCGAGGCCGTGGCCCTGCATGCACGATCCGCGCAGCCGCGGTCCACGGTGTTGGTCAAGCGGTCCGAGGCCGAAGTCGGGATGCCGAAGGCTGTCCATAGGCGAGCTTGGCGGGGAGCTGGCCTGGCCTCCGCTCCGCAGCCAAGCTCTCCGGTGCTTCGGCGGCGTCAGCTCGCCACCGTTCCGTTCTCCGCCCGCTGGAGCGGGGCTCTGCACGTGCAGACCGGCGGGATCTGTTCGAAAGGTGGCGGAAAACTAACCGTGAACCCCAACCCAAAACTTATCTGTTGACACGGCAGAAACTATTGGATTCACTGATCCAGCCAAGTTGATCAACGCCAGCTAGGGGGTGACGAGATGCGCCACGCCTACTGAGTTATGACGGTGCGCCGCCGCGGCAACTTGCCGCGGCGGCCCCCTTAAGCAATGGCATTCAGCACCTCTGAGGAGAGTCTCATTCAGCAGCGAGAATTAGACTCCGTTGAATTTGATCCGAACTCGACGAGCTTCGTCCAAGACCCATATGCTACGTATCGCCGCCTGCGTGAGGCCACTGTGCCCTTGTGGCACCCGCAGCTCGGGGCGTGGATTGTGGCCACTTATCCAGAGTGTCGCCGGGGACTCAAGGACGCGCTGACGTTTGGCTCGGACTTCCGCCGCGTCGGCATACCCACTGATGACGCGATCGTTAGCGTCCAAACCCTCGACCCTCCCGACCAGACTGCAGTGCGGCGACCACTGCAGCGCGCCTTCCGGATCCGGCACGCCGAAGCACTCCACAGGCACACCGCCGCGAAGGCGGCCGAGCTGCTGCGGATCGCGAAAGAACGGGATGCGGTCGATTTCGTACAGGACATCGCGATACCGCTGACCACCGCTTCCGCCGTCAGCCTGGTCGGAATTGGACAATCCACGCGTGACCGACTGGATGAAGCTTCGGAATTGATTGTCCGAAGCATGATGTCTGGCCTTGATGCTTCCACTGAGGCACCCGGATTGGACGCAAGATCGCGGTTGACTGAACTCCTGCATGAGGAGTTTACGGACGGCGGCTTCGATGAAGCGTTCCGTTCCGCGATTCAGGAAATGCGCGCAGCAGGTGTGCCCGAACACGTTATTTTCAATTCCTTTCGCGTATTGGTCCTCGCGACGGTCAATTCAACGCAGCGCTTCCTGGGCAACGCCCTGCTGGCGTTGCTGGAGCTGCCGGCGGGACCTGCGGCACTGCGCGAGGCACCCGCGTTCGGCACCGCCTTCCACGAGCTCGTCCGTTGGAACGGGCCGTTCCAGGCGCAGACAAAGGTCGCACTCACCGACGTCGACCTGCGGGGCCAAGAGATCCGCAAGGGTGACGAGGTCGTCCTGCTGCTGGGTTCGGCGAACCACGATGAAGAGATCTTCGCTGACCCCAGCCGCATCGACTTGGGACGCACGCCCAACCCACACCTCGGATTCGGAGTCGGTGCGCACTCATGCTTCGGGGCACCGTACGCCGAGGTGATCGCCCGCTCTGTACTGGTGCCGCTCGCCGAGTCGTTCCCGCGGACGGTGCTCGCCGGCGAGCCAACATGGGAGCACAATCCGACGCTGCGCGGGCTGCGCAGCCTTCCTGTGAGGTTGGGCGGCTGACCATGGAGACCAACGTGCACGTGTACCGGCGAATGCTGGGCAGTCGCCGGTCCGTCTTGTACTTGTTAGCCTCGCTGGGCGCCCGACTGCCCCAGGGAATGATTGGCCTGAGCCTGCTGCTGGTCGTGGCCGACCAGTTCGGCATCGCGCGCGCTGGTGTCGCAGTAGCCACCTACTCGCTCGCCTTCGGCGCGACCGCCCCAGTACGCGGCCGAATGGTCGACACCAGAGGAGCGAGAGCAGTCGTCCGCTGGACGCTCGCTGCCTACTCTGCGGTGATCCTTGCGCTGATCCTGGGAATCGAGCTGCAAGCCGGGTTCTGGTTCGCGCTTGTCCTGGCTGGCCTGATCGGCATCACCGCGCCGCCCCTCGGGCCGACGGTCCGCGCGATGTGGGCAAGCATCAAGGACAAGGACGAGCGCTCGGCGGGGATGGCGGTGGACGCAACATTCGTCGACCTGTCGTTCATCGTCGGGCCGTTGCTTGCGACAGCACTGGTGGCGTGGTCAGTAGTGGCCGGGATGGCCGGAGTGCTGCTACTCACCATGCTGGGCAGCTTCTGCCTGCTCTCGCTGCCGCAGAATGCACCCCAGCCAAGCGGCAAGCAGCAGCGCGACCTGCTGGGTGCGTTGCGCAGCAAGGGTTTCTGGCAGCTGCTGGTCGTCGTGGTCTTCGCAAATGCAGCGCTGTCAGCGGTGATGATCGGTCTACCTGCGTTTGCGGACGTACACCAAGTCCATTGGCTGACAGGCGTGTTCGTCGCACTGGTGTCACTCGGCAGTATCTTCGGCGGCCTTTACTGGGGTCAGCGGACGAAGAGGTCGAGCAGCCTGCGGCAGCTGCCGAAACTGCTGCTTGCATTCGCCGCCGGGCTCGCGATCGTCCCGCTGGCGGCGACCAACGTCGCGCTCGTCGCAATCGCAGCACCGATCGCCGGGCTCGCGCTCGCACCGACGCTCGCAGCAGTCGCCATGACCGCAGCCGACCTGACGCCGGACCGCTACGCCACTGAGGCACAGTCGTGGGTTGTGTCATTCAACCAGGTCGGCGCGGCGATCGGTGCCGTCGTGGTGACGTCTGCAGCAGCACAGGTGAGCGGCCGCGCTGCCCTGGTGGCGCCTGCCGCATTCGCGGTGATCGGTGCCGTCGTTGCCGCGCTGGTCGGCATGTCTGTGTCCCGGCGGGCAGTGCGGGCGGAGACGTGAGTTATCAGAGCAGTTGACATACAGGGAGCAAGTACAGGTGGTTCCAGCACAGGGCAAGAAGGTCGCCGCGTACCTTCGCGAGAAGGCACGGCGAGGTGAGCGGATTCTCGGTGCCGCAGTCGGCTCGGGTCTCTCGGCCAAACTGATAGCGCGATCGGGCGCCGACTTTGTCACGGTCTACAACAATCGGGTGCAGCAGATGCAGGGCCATCCTGCGATCAGCGGTCTGCTCCCTCTTACGAACTCCAACAAGGTCGCCTTGGACGCCACCGCAGGCATCCGCGCCGTCACCGGTGACGTGCCCGTACTGGTCGGCGTGTGCGCGTGGGATCCCGGGATCGCGCACGACGACCTGCTCGACCGCGTCGTTGCACAACGCGCTGACGGTGTGCAGAACTACCCGACGGCGGGGTTCTACGATGGCGTGTTCCGCGAGCAGATGGAGCTCGCTGGGCTCGGGTTCGCCCGCGAGGTCGAACTGATGGCGGCGGCCGCCGAGCGTGGACTCATGACCGTCGCCATGGTGTTCACTCCTGATGAGGCCGATGCGATGGCGGCGGTTGGAGTCGACATCGTTGTATGCGCGACCCCGGCTACCGAGACCGTTTCCGAGGCCGTTCCACTCGTCGCGGAGATGGCCGGCGCAGCGTTGGCCCGCAACTCCGATTCGGTCGTACTGTGCCACGGTGGTGCTGTGGCCGAACCGGCAGACGTCGCGGAGCTGCTCGCCGAGGTCCCCGTGGTGCACGGCTTCTTCGGTGCACGGACGATAGAGGCGTTGCCGATTGAGCGCGCGCTCACCTCGCGGACCGAAGAGTTCCTCACGCATCTGCGCCCCCAGCCGAACTCCGCTGAGTCCACTGTGCCGATGCCGGTTGACGCGGAGGGCCCGCGGCCGCTGGTTGTACTGCTCGGCGGTCCGCTGTACGACGAGCGTGCCGAGGCGGAGTTGACTGAGTTCGCGGAGGTCGTTCTTGCTCCTGGTGGCCCGCTGCCTGCAAAATTGGGACATGCCGAAGCGATCGTCGCGCGGTATCCGACGGAGGTCGGCGCGGAGGTGCTCGACTCTGCGCCCAAGGCGCGGGCCGTGCTGTCGTCCGGACGCGGCCTCGACCGCATTGATGTCGCCGAGGCGACCCGCCGCGGCATAGCGGTCGCTAACAACCCCGGGCTCGGCGGCGTCGCGGTCGCCGAGCACACAATCGGTGTAATGGTCGCACTGACCAGGCAGTTTCACCGCGACGAGCCACTGGCGCATCAATGGCCCGACCGGGCAACGGCACAGCGGGTCGAGCTGAAGGGTCGCACGCTGGGCGTGGTCGGTTTCGGTCACATCGGCAAGCATGTGACTTCCAGGGCCCTCGCGTTCGGCATGCAGGTGCACGCCTACGACCCGTACGTGTCCGAGGCGACGATGAACGCAGCCGGCGCGACGCGGGCATCCACCTTGGGCGAACTGCTAGCGGTGGCCGGAGTCGTCACCGTGCACGTGGAAGCCAACGAGGAAACACGCGGTATGTTCGGCGCCACCGAGCTCGCCGCTATGCGTCGCGGCAGCTTTCTCATCAATACCTCTCGCGGCACAGTCGTCGACCTGGTGGCGCTGGCGAACTCCCTGCACGACGGTCACCTGGCCGGGGCTTCGGTCGACGTTTACCCGGAAGAGCCTCCGGCGCCGGACCACCCGTTGTTGAGCGCGCCCAATGTCGTGCTCACCCCGCACGTCGCGGGCATGACAGTGGAGACCCGTGCGGCGCTTGCGGCCAGCACAGTGGGCCAGGTGCGTGACATCCTCGCCGGGAGGCGGCTGGCGAGTCAGGTCAACGATGTGTGCTCGGGTGGAGGCAACCGCCGTGGCTGATCCCGCTGCGAATGACCTCAACGAGCTGGCCCACAGGGTCGCGGCCATCTGGGCGGACACGCTTGGCATCGAGTCCGCGGGCGTGGACCAGGACTTCTTTGCGGACCTGGGGGGGCACTCGCTGGCCGCCGCAGTTGTCACGACGCGCTGCGCCGACTTGTTGCGCGTGCCGCTGCACGTCGATGACTTGTATGTGACTCCCACTGCCCGCGAGTACGTCCGCCGTGTGACGGGTGTGCCGAAATGAAACTCGAACCCTCGGACCGCGTCGCATTAGAGACCGCAACCGGGTCCGTGACGTACCGGGAGTTGCTTGACCGCGCAGGCGCCATCGCCGACGTGCTGCGGCCGTATGCTCGCAGACCTGTAGCGATAGTGATGTCGCACGGACCGGACTCCGTCGTCGCGATGCTCGGTGCTTGGATGGCTGACGCCGTTCCGATGCCGCTGGATCCGGCACGCGCCCCGCACGTCATCGAGCAGCTTGGCGTGAACGCCGTCCTGTCCGATGACTCCCACATCCTGCAGACGCCAAAGGGACCGCCGTTGCAGGCCGACATCGGCTACGCCCTCGCGACCTCGGGCACCACCGGCGCGCCTAAGATCGTTCTCGGTCGGCGCAGCAGTTTGCGGGAGTACCTGCAGTGGCAGGTCGACGAGTTTCAGATGAGCCCAGATGACCGGGTTGCCCACCTCGCAAGGTTGGACTTCGACTTCGCGTTCAAGGAGGTCTGGGCAACGCTGCTAGCTGGGGGGCGCGTGTGCTTCCCACCTACGCTCGGCGACGCCCGTGCTGTCGACACGTGGATCCGCGAAGCCGGCGTCACGTTCCTGTGCCTGCTGCCCTCCCGGTTCTTGGACCTAGTGCAGCTGCACGAACGGATGCCGGCCACCTACCCCGCACTACGCCACCTGCTGCTGTCCGGCGAAGCGCTGCCTACCGAGTACGTCCGGCGGTGGCAACGTCTGCACGCGACACCATTGACACACCTCTACGGCCCAACCGAGTCCACCGTTGTCAAACTGCGGTACCGGATTCCGGCCGGATACAACGGTTCTTCGGCGACTGTTCCACTTGGAACGCCGATCCCCGGCACGGAGGCCGACCTATTGCCCCTCGACGGGCAGCCTCACGGGACCGGTCTACTGCGCCTCACCGGCAACCACCTCGCTGCCGGATACCACGACGCGGACTTTCCGCGGCGTTCTGACGGGCGCCCGTCGTTCGTCACGAGCGATGTCGTGAAGCTGCGAGACGGCTTGTACGAATTCATAGGCCGGGCGGACCGGGCTGTGAAGCGGCGCGGCGTCTTGGTGCCGCTGGCTGAGATCGAGGCCGCAGCGCTGGGCGCAGGCGTCGACCGCGCCGCAGCCTTTGTCCGCCAAGGACCAGCAGGCCTACAGGTCGTGCTCGCCGTGGTGGGGGACGTCCCGGATCTGCGCGCACTACTGCTCAGGCAGCTTGGGCGGTCGATGATGCCGGACGCAGTACACGTAGTGAATGAGATTCCCCGCACGGCGCGCGGCAAGACCGACCACGCAGCGCTGCTCAAGACGATAGGAGTTGACCATGGCTGACCTCGATTTCAGCCTACTGTTCTTCGGCAGCCATTCCGACGACGACAGCACAGACCGCTACGAGATGCTGCGAGTCGCTAGCACGTTTGCCGACCAGAACGGGTTCTGCGCTGTGTGGACCCCCGAACGGCACTTTCACCAGTTTGGCGGCCTCTTCCCGAACCCAGCCATCGTCGGTGCGGCACTCTCTGGGTGGACCTCTCGAGTCACAATCCGCGCCGGCAGCGTCGTCGCGCCGCTGCACGACCCAATCCGGCTGGCCGAGGACTGGGCGGTCGTAGACAACCTGTCCGGCGGCCGTGTCGAGGTGTCCTTTGGGTCTGGATGGCACGCGGACGACTTCGTGCTCGCCCCGGGAGCCTACGCAGACCGCCGACAGCGAACATTGGAACACCTGAAGGACGTTCGTCGTCTGTGGGAGGGTGGAGCCGCACGCAGGAACAACGGAGCCGGTGTTGAGACCGAGGTACGGGTGTTCCCACAGCCCGTGCAACCCCAGCTACCGGTGTGGCTGACATCCTCAGGCCCGGGCGAGTCAACAGCGCGCGCGGCCGGTGAGTCTGGCGCGAATCTGCTGACGCACCTTCTGCACCAGGATATCGGCGGGGTCCACAAAAAGGTCGAGACTTACCGCGCAGCACGCGCCGCCGCAGGGCACGACCGCGGTCGCGTCGCTGTCATGCTGCACACCTACATAGGAGACGACGCCGTTGCCGAGGTGTCTGTTCCCTTGCGGCGGTATCTACGGGCGTCAGCGGACCTCGATGTTGGCGCCGCGGTGGCGGGTGGCCAGCTCGGCGGCGGGCTCGAGATGAAGTGGGACCCGCAGGCCGAGCGCCGGCTCAACGAAGTCGTGGACGTCGCGTTTCGCAAACTTGTCGGCGGCACCGCGCTAATCGGGCCGTGGGAGGACTGCCTGCCGCTACTGACCGAACTCGCGGATGCGGGCGTTGACGAGGTGGCATGTCTGGTGGACTTCGGCCTGCCCACCGACCGAGTGCTGGCCGGGCTGCAGCGGCTGGCATATTCCGCGGTGCGTGAGGGAGCGCGATGACTTCCGATCTTCAGGTCCAGTCCACTGCCGCGCTGCGGCTGGACTTCACCGCCGACGCTGAGGCCCTGCGAGCCGACCTGGCCGCACTGAACCAGACGAGCTGGGACCATCAGCGACCGTACGCCGCTGGCGTGGTCGGCATGCCGATCTCACCCAGCTGGATGTGCGTGCCCCTGCACAGCCCAGGCGGCTCTATGGACCGTACCGATCCGGGTGGCGCGTCCGTGGAGCCCTTCGGGTTCACCGAGATCCTCGACCGACTTCCCGCGTTCCGTGCGGTGCTCGGCGAACTCGGCTGCGAGTTCCGCGCAGTACGGCTTATGGCGCTCAACGCGCACTCGGCGCTGGACGAGCACGTGGACCAGTTCACCGGCTTTGGGTACGGCCAGGTACGGCTACACATCCCGATCGTCACGAACGAGGGTTCGTTACTGCACATAGGCGGACGTGACCACCACTGGACGCCGGGCCACCTGTGGTACGCCAACTTCACACTGCCCCACTCGGTGCGCAATGACGGCGACCAACGGCGCGTGCACCTCGTCATGGACTGCCTCGTCAACGGCCAGCTGCTGCGCCGGTTTCCCCCCGCGTTCCAGGACACATGGGCGGCGCAGCGGATCATCCTGAACCGGCCTCGCAAGCCTGTGACGCCGTTCGGCCCACCGATCGCCTTCGAGCTTCCAGCGGCGCTGGCCACGAACCTCCTCGCGGACATCGACGGCGCTAGCGGCACGGTGCGGTGCCGCGTCGCCGACGAAGGCGGCCATCCAGTGCTGCGCACCGACGCAGGAGCGGCGTGCCGTCTCGTGCCGGTCGGTGATGGCGAGTACCGCTTCGAGGGCTGGACCGAGGAACGCATACTCCGGTTCGGCGCGAGCGATCACGTCGTTCTGCACGACCGTCGCGAATGGACGAACACGTCCATTCGCTGCCAGATTGTGAGCTGATGCATGGAAGAGTTGATTGCCGCAGCGCTCGCCGCAGCTCGCCGGATGGGATGCTCATTTGCTGACGCTCGTGCTGGTGAGGACAACCACGAGCTGATCGACGTACGTAACGAGCGAATAGTGCGGGTCGACCGGTCGCACGACCGTGGAGTGGGTGTCCGCGTCCTCGTCGACGGGCACTGGGGCTTCGCCTCGACGACTGGCACGAACATGGCCGAAACAGTCGCGCTTGCCGTGGACATCGCCCGCGCCGGCGTCGGCAAGCCAAGCAATTTGGTGGCTAGGGAACCCATCGTCGGCACGTTCGTCACTCCGCATTTGACCGACGCCCTGGATGTGCCGATCGCAGACCGTGCCGCGCACATGCTGGAAGCCACAACTGCGGCTCTTGGGATTCCCGGTGTCCAGCACGTGGACGGGACCACAGACGCATGGCGGTCGACCACCGTCTACGGATGCACCGAGGGCTCGCTGATACACCAGACGATCCTGAACGTCGGCGCAGGCATCTCGGTACTTGCCGCAGACGGCGGCGTCGTCCAGCGGCGGTCCTACCCGTGCTCATTCCGCGGGCTCGTGCGCTCGGGTGGCTGGGAGGAGGTCATTGCCATGGACTTGACAGGCAACGCCCCGCAGGCCGCCGCTGAGGCGGTCGCGTTGCTGACCGCGCCGGTACTGCCGTTCGTCGAAGACTCTCATGTGCTATTGGAGTCGTCACAGCTCGCCATGCAGGTACACGAGTCAATGGGGCACCCACTGGAGCTCGACCGAATTCTCGGTACCGAACTGGCGTACGCAGGCGGCTCATTCGTCCGACCGGTCGACCGGAACACCCTGCGGTACGGATCACCACTAGTGTCGGTTGTCGCAGACACGACCGCGCCCGGAGGGGCAGGAACCTACGGCTTCGACGCGGAGGGCACTCCGGCGTCCACCGTGCAGCTCGTGACCGGGGGGGTTCTGACAGGCTTCCTTACTGACCGACAGTCAGCAGCCACGCTGAAGGAACGGTCAGCCGGCACCGCTCGCGCGGACTCCTGGGGATCACTACCGCTAGTCCGGATGACCAACGTGTCGCTCCAGCCCGGCCAGAACACGATCGGGCTCGACGACCTCGTCGCCGATACCAAGCGCGGATTCCTGCTAGGCACCAACCGGTCCTGGTCCATCGACGACCGTCGGACCAACTTCCAGTTCGGCTGCGAAGTAGCTTACGAGGTTCACAACGGACGATTGGGCAGGCTTTACCGCAACGCCGCGTACGGCGGGCGGACGCTGCCGTTCTGGCAGTCATGCGACGGCATTGGGGGTGCCGACTCGTGGCGGATGTGGAGCGTCCCCATCTGCGGCAAGGGCCAGCCTGGCCAGACCGTCCGAGTCGGCAACGGCGCACCACCCGCGCGCTTCCGTGCCACGGTGGGCAACCGATGAGCCGGCTCGGCGCGGATCGGATCTTCGCGGCCGCCGAGGAAGTGCTGTCACTGGCGGACCATGTCGAGGTGTCGGTGTCAAACGCGGCGTCCGGACACACCCGGTTCGGTGAGGACGGCGTCTACCAGCACGGGATCCGACACCGTCTGGAGGTCCGCATACGCGCGGTATTCGATGCTGGGAACGCAGGTGTGCGAGTGGCCACAGCGTCCACGTCGGACCTCTCGGCTGTCTCCGAGGCGGCCAGACGCGCCGTTACGTTGGCGCGCTCGGTAGAGCCGTCCAAGGGCTTCGGTGGCCTACCCTCCGGCGCTCTGTCCTATACGAACACCTGCGTCGACGATGCGGCAACGGCCAATTGCACACCAACCGAACGCACCGAGGTGGTGCGGACGGTCGCCGACCTGGTGAGCGTCCGCGCACACGGCCTGGTCGAAACCTCGGACCGCGAACAGTGCGTGGTGAACAACCTCGGCGTGCGCGCCTACTACACGGGGACCAGGGCATACCTCAGCGTGCTCGCCATCGGCGACGAGTCGTCCGGGTACGTCGAGGACGCGGCCCCCGCACTGACCGGCCTGGACGTGAGAGCGCTAAGCGAGCGTGCCGACCGCAAGGTGCGGCTCGGCGGAAACCCGCGGGAGGTGCCAGCGGGCACCTACCCGGTCGTCCTGGAGCCAGGAGCGACCGGGGTGCTGGCCCACCGTCTCGCCGCGTTGGCGTTCGCCGGATCGGCCGTCACCGACCGCAGCTCCGCGCTGTGCGACCGCTTTGGCACATCGGTCTGCTCACCCCTCGTCACGATCACGGACGACCCGTGCTCGCCTCACCTTGCCGGCGCTCCGTTTGACGCGGAGGGCACACCGACCCGGCGGCTGCCGCTGATCGACCGCGGCATTGCAGTAGCTGCGACTTACGATCGGGCTACGGCCCGCGCTGCAGGTGTGCAGCCAACAGGACACGCCGCGCCGCCGCAGAACCCGTTCGCTGGCAGCCCATTGCACGTTGTCGTCGAACCGGGCGACGCGAGCATGGATGAGCTCGTCGGCGGTCTGGAACGCGGCATCTACGTCACCCGGTTCCACTACACGAACGTCGTCGACCCCACCCGGTCGACCGTGACCGGCACGACTCGTGATGGCACATTCCTGGTCGAGGACGGCCGAATCGTGGGCGGCGTACGCGATCTGCGGTTCACTGACTCCATTCTGGACGCCCTAGGCAGGGTCCAGGCCGTCGGCAGAGAGCGCGCAGTGACTGCAGAACGCCACTACGGCGACGCCTACACGCCCGCGCTCCGGTTGTCCGGACTTACCTTCACTGCTCAGGCGGGGTGACTGCTGTGTGGACCGTGGACGCACCTAGCAGGAAAACGTCAGGACGCCGGAGGACCCCGTCCGGGTGCTCCGGAGCCAATAGCACGTCCAACTGGGCGCAATCGTCGGGGGTTATGCGGTCGGCATGCATGTGCCGGAGCCTGCGCAGGCTGTCGTGCACGTGTCGACGGTGCTCCTCGCCGAGCGGAGCAGGGTGGTCGAACAAGAAGCTCTTGCTGCGCACGTCCGTGCGGCCGGCGGCGCGGAGCAGCGTGGGCCAGTCGTTCTTCCGGCCGAGTGTCTCTTCGGTGATCGCGTCGAGGCGCCCTTGCAGTCCGGGACGACCGTGGCCGGTATCGGCGGGTAGAAAGCGGTCAGGCAACCCACTCTCCGCGATCGCCAGCAGCCCACCGGTCCGGCGCAGGAACGCGGCCGAGTCGTGCAGGTGGTGTAGGACGGCTCCAGCCCATACCAGGTCGGCGTCCGGAAGCGGATCGGTGTCGAGGTTCGCGAGGAGTGTGCCGACCCCATACTTGGCGGCCCGCTTCAGCAACGCGGGCTCGCAGTCGACCGCAACGACCTCGGCGTCCGGGAATGTCTCCGCAAGCACGGCCGCCATCACTCCCGGCCCGGAGCCCACGTCCAGGACGCGCCGCGGCGTTGGGGCCAGATCCGCGAGCCAGCGGGCTGCCGCACGTTGCCACTGCAGGCGCGCCTTGCCGAGCTTCTCCAGCTCCTCACCTAGCTCGCTCCAGTCGACCTGGCGCACCCGCCCTCCTCGCATGTGGTTCTTGACCAACCGTACTGTCATAAGGAACAAATGATCAACGATTTCGCAACGGCCGCTGATGCGATCGATGCCGAAGAATTGGGCAGCAAGCGCGGCGACAAGTGGCAGTTGCCGCCGGGTGTGCTCGCGGGTTGGGTGGCCGACCAGGATCTGCCGCTCGCCGAACCGATTGCGGAGGCACTCGTCGCAGCGATCAGCCGAGGTGATCTCGGCTACCTACACGAGGACACCGCTGTCCCGCGCGCGTGGGCCGAGTGGTCCCAGCGCCGCTACGGCTGGCGGCCCGACGTTTCGTACGCGGGAGCGCACGGCGGCGTGGTGGCCGCGATGTCGGCTGCGGTGGAGCTGCTGACCGATCCAGGTGACCCAGTGGTGGTGCCAATCCCGACGTATCCAACGTTCACGTTCGTCGTCGAGGATCTTGGCAGGCACGCGCTGCGGGTGCCGGTACTCGACGTCTCTCGGATCGACGCTGCGATGGCTGACGGCGCACGGGTACTGCTGCTGTGCTCGCCGCACAACCCGACCGGCCGGTCGTGGTCCGCCGAGGAGCTCCGCGAGGTCGCGGACGTCGTGCTACGCCACGACGGCTGGATCATCAGCGACGAAGTCTTCGCCGACCTCACCTTGCCCGGCTGCCGGCACGTCCCGACGGCCTCCCTGGGTGACGACGTTGCGGCGCGCACCATCACGTTGGTCTCGGCGAGCAAGACATTCGGCGTCAACGGGCTCAAGTACGCGCTGGCGGTCGGTCCCGACGAGAAACTGCATCGGTCGATGCTGTCCCGTCGTCTCGCGCGTGGTGCCACCCCGGGCATCCTCGGCGCCATCGCTAACGAAACCGCATGGTGCCACGGCGACGCGTGGGCCGATGCCGCAGTGTCCTACTTGGCTGGACATCGTGAGCGGGTGGACGCTCAGATCCGGGAGATGCCCAATGTGCGCTGGGTTCCACACGAGGCGACTTACCTGGCATGGCTGGACATGCGGGACACTCGGATCGCTGCGGACCCTGCTGGTGCGCTACTGGCAAATGGAGTACGGGTATCGGACGGAGGACCGTTCGGGGCCCCGGGATTCGTACGGGTGAACACTGCGCTGCCCGGTCCGCTCCTGGAGCAGATGCTGCTGCGGATGGTGGAGGTGACCCGTGGCTGACCGGATGCGTCAGGCTTTGCGACAGTTCGGCGTCCCCTTCGCTGACCACGTCGCGCTCGATTCGCTGCCGACGCTAGACCGGCTGACGTTCCAGCACTGCGCGGACGCCGCCCTGGGCGTGCGCGAGCTGGTGCTGACGTACATCCAAGAAGAGTGGGGCGGCGACCATGAGGCGCTCGCCCTGTCGGTCGGCGCCAACCACGAGCAGGTGCGCTACTTCCGCCCGCACCCCACCGGCAACTCGCTATGGGTGTGGCGTCCTGACGTCGTTCTGACGCCGGATGGGCCGCAAGTGCTGGAACTCAATATCGGCAGCACTGCGACGTTCTTCCCCATGCACGACCTCATTTGCCGCGAAACCGGTTCCCGTAACGGATCAGCCGTGGCAGTGATGGCGCAGCGCCTCGCCGAAATCGGCGTGACGGAAGTCAGACTGACCAAGTGGGCGAGGGAGCTGGCGAACGACACCAAGAGCTTTCACGATGTGGTTTTCATATCCGAGCTGGCACGGCATGGCGTGCTGTGCTCGCTGAACGCGGTCGAGGATACGACCGGCGTGCCAGCGGGGTGCGCCGTGTGGCGCATGTTTGGCAGGCCGCAGAATGCAATAGAGGCCGAGGTGCTCGACCGGGTGCTCGCCGAGCTCGCCGACCGTGGCATCCAGTTCATTGGTGACTTCAGCGGTGACCTGGTCAGTAACAAGGTTGTTCTCGCCCGCGCACTGGCGTGGGCCGACGGGGCCGTCGAGGTAAAGACGCCGTGGTCGCGGGAGCTGACTGCGGACCAGCTCAACCACGTCGAGGACGAGCAGGAGAACCTCGTCCTGAAGGGCGGCTTCGGTTACGGCGGCAACGACGTGCACTTCGGACGCGAGTACTCCGCAAGTGAATGGCGCGCACTGGTCCGCACGACCGCCTATGCCCGACCCGCCGCCGTGGTGCAGCAGGTCGTTGAGCCAGCATCCGGGCGCAGACAGGTATTCGGCGCGCTGTGCCTCGGCGACACGCTCGTGGGGCTGATGGAGCGATCCCTGTTCGACAGCACGACGATGAACGTGAACGGCTCGGCCGGCGCCGTGCCGCGGCCGGTGGTGATGTCATGAGCACTCGATTCGAAGCGATCGGACCGGCCAAGCTCAACGAGCTTGTTCGGCGGTACCCGCTGCCGGACGGCCTTGCTGAGACAATCCGACTGTTCTCGTTGGTACTCCCCTTCCGCGTCAACCAGTACGTCCTAGAAGAGCTGATCGACTGGGATGCCGTGCCGAACGACCCCATCTTCCAGCTTGTATTCCCGCAGCCCGGAATGCTCTCCTCGGGCGCCGAGGCCGCGTTGGCCGCTGCGTCCGGAGTTCGACTCAAGCAGGAAGTCCGGCGCATCAGGACCGATCTCAACCCGCACCCAGACGGGCAGCGCGAGCTGAACGTGCACGCACTGGACGGGCTGGCGGTCGAAGGTATGCAGCACAAGTACGAGCGCACGGTGCTCTACTTCCCCCGGCAGGGCCAAACCTGTCACAGCTACTGCACGTACTGCTTCCGCTGGGCCCAGTTCGTCGGCGACGCCGATCTGCGCTTCGCCGCAAGTGAGGCCGATCGGCTGGTCAAGTACCTCCAAGCGCACCCCAACGTCACCGACGTACTAATCACCGGCGGGGACCCCATGGTCATGTCGGTCGACCGGCTGCGCAGGCACATCGAGCCACTGCTGGCCGTCGACACCGTGCGCACCATCCGAATCGGTACGAAGGCCGTCGCATACTGGCCCGCGCGGTTCGTGACCGACGACGACGCCGACGACATACTGCGGTTGTTCAAGGACATCATCGCAACTGGCCGCACGCTCGCCGTGATGGCGCACTACAGCCACGCCCGCGAGCTGAGCACGCCGGTGGCGCGGAAAGCGGTGGACCGCATCCTCTCCACTGATGCGCGGATCTATTGCCAGTCGCCACTCATCGCGCATGTGAACGATGACGCCGCCGCGCTCGCCGATCTGTGGACCAACGAGTTCGACCTCGGCGCAGTCCCGTACTACATGTTTATCGCCCGCGACACTGGCCCGAGGGACTACTTCAAGGTACCGCTCGTGCGAGCCCACGAGCTGTTCAACGCCGCGTACCGCGCGCTACCCGGCCTCGCTCGAACTGTCCGTGGCCCGGTGATGTCTGCAGCGCCGGGCAAGCTTGTGGTCGACGGGGTTCTCTCTGGACTGCTACAGCTGCGGTTTCTACAGGCTCGCGACCAGTCGCTAACCGGCAGGCCGTTTCTAGCTCGGTACCGCGATGACGCGGCGTGGATCGACGAGCTCGAACCGCTGCCAGACACCCCGGCCGATATCCGAGAGGCCTTCGCACCCAGCTCAGATGCGTTCTAGCAACCGGTAGTGCCAAAACTTCGACCCACTCGCCACTATTGCTCAGGCCGTCCCGCGCGGGATGGCCTGAGCGCCAAGGGTCATACAGCTGAAGGAGGCGAGAGAGCATGCCGGGCAGGATGCGGCCGCCTCGCGAGAGGGTGCAACGGCCGACCGCTAGGCCAGGCACGCCCCGTTCGCGTGTGGGCAGAGCGGCCAGGCCGTCGGTGCCTGAGAGTCGAACAGGTAGACCATGACGACTTGAGGAGCAGCCGCGTGAGTGTGGGCGACAACGGCGTCGACGATCCTGCAGAGGGCGCGCGGCTGCGGGCTGTTCTAGGGCGAACGCCATCGACCATGGGACGTCGGCCTCCGCAATCGCTGGTTCATCCGCGGCGTCGTACGGCTGTGGCATCTCGTCGACTACAGCCAAGGGTGTGCCCGCTACTACAACAAGTGGCACAGGCTCGAAGTCCCGTGGACCCTACACCCGGCACTGAAGAGGAGAATCACGATGGTTTACCGCAGTTGGAAGAAGCTTCTACCGTCGCGACGGAGATTCAGCGCGCAGAGTGGATACCGCTGGGACGATCCGATGCAAGCCTACAGCGGCGTCGTCTATGCCCCCGAGATCTCTTATCATCCGGGCCTCTACGGTCCCGACTGGGCCTTCAGTGATTACGCACGCCCTAGATTCCTCCGCGGCAACCAGGACCAGGTAATCTTTCGCGCGAATGCCGCATATTGCCGTGCCGACCCGGACGGCGAAAATGCAGTAGACGAGCTCAAACGGATATTCGACACATGCGCTCAAGTCTGGCTGTCCGCCAAACCTGTAGCCGGAGCGGTCAATCTCGCCGACATCGATATGCTGCTGAGCCGTGAACTGTGGACGTGCGCCCAACTATGCTGCGACCTCTCGCGGGTTAGTGCTGTCAATCCTGCCACACCTGCTGAACTGGCCCTTCTGGAACAACTAGACCAGCGACATGCCCAACTGCAGGCACTAGAGCGCGAATTTCAGCAGCTTCACCAAGAGAGCGTCACAGTCGGAGAGCAGACGGACAGGGAGCGCCAAAGGTTGACGGACGCGACCCCCGCCGCAGAGGAGCAGCTGGTCCGTGACGTCCGGACACACATAGCAGAACTACGCACGACCTTCCGTGAGCAGAGCAGCCCCTGAAAAGCACATTAAGCTGCCGATCCGGGCAGCGGGTGAACGCGTTCTGGGTGGGATCCGCTGCGGGTTCAGGGCTCCAGACTTAGCGTATGGCGCGGCGACTGGCCAGGACGAGTAGTCGTGGAAAGGGAGCTCAAGCGCTTCGTCCGGCACCCTGCCGCAGTGGAATAGCGATCCCACGAGTCATCAGGCCCATGCTCATCTCCACAGGGCACGAGGCAAGGTTGCGCACCTGACCGGTCAGACGTGCCGGCGCCCTGTGCACTTTCAGCTGGAAGGAGCACAGGGCAGCCCAATTTTCGGTTAGTGAGTTTCCAAGTCTTTTTGCCAGAATGGGAGTAATTTGCAGGCATGGCCGGGCTTTCGGTTTGACAGCCGGTGTTTCCCGGTAGAACCACGATCAGGGAAGACCACGCGGGCACGCCGCGGCCTCGGACCGCCAGTGGCACAACGAAAATCTGCTCTTGCAGGCCCTGCTGTGCACAGACCCCGTGCGGGGAAACGAGCAACCGCGCACCCCCTCTGACCTGCTGCTTTAACTTTGGCCAGGTGCTGGATCGGAGTGCTGGCCTAGGTCCTGTCTGACAAATGATCACCGAGCGGGAAGTGAGCGCTCGGGCCAATTGCCTTGCCGTCCTGACGCCAGCCAGCAATTCTGGGCAGGTGCCAGGACAGGGGAAAAGAAGGCGGCGGGAAAAGGACGCACGGCAGCGGGTTGCTGCTCGCACCGCGCCGGACGCGGGACAGTGGGAAGTCGTCGTTGAGGCTCGGGACCAGGCGGAGATGCGTAGGCGGTTGCGCCGTCTTCGGGAGGAAGGAGTTGACGGATCGATGATCCGGATCGACACGCTGTGTGGGCGCCTGGGGCTGCCGACCACCTACCGGCTGAGCCGTTTCATGACGGACCCCGCGCGAGAGCCCGAGCACGAGCACTCTGATCATTGATCTTGTGGCAGGTCGAGGCGAGTTGACGGAAGCGGCATGGGAGCGAATAGAGCCCCTGTTGCCGCGGGTGGATGGGCGTGGTCGTCCGTGGCGTGATCACCGGCAGGTGGTCAACGGGGTGCTGTGGCGGCTGCGGACCGGGGCTCCGTGGCGCGATCTGCCCGAGCGGTACGGACCCTGGCAGACCGTCTACGAGCGGTTCGCCCGCTGGGAAGCGGACGGGACCTGGGCGAAGCTGCTGGAACACGTCCAGGTCCGCGACGACGCGGTGGGCCGGGTGGAGTGGACCGTCGCCGTCGACTCCACGGTCAACCGTGCTCACCAGCACGCCGCCGGCGCCCGCAAAAGGGGGCCGCAGACGGGGACGAACTGGAAGATCCGGGCCGCTCGCAGACGCGCCAGGCCCTCGGCCGGTCCCGAGGCGGGCTGACCACCAAGGTCCACCTCGCCGTCGACGGCCGGGGCCTGCCCCTGTCCATCGTGCTCACGCCCGACAACGTCAACGACGCCACCGCCTTCGGCCAGGTCCTCGACGGGATCCGCGTTCCGAGAGTCGGCACCGGCCGCCCGCGCAGGACACCGACCCGAGTCCTGGGCGACAAAGCGTACTCCAGCCGGGCGATCCGGCACCTGTTGCGGCGCCGCGGCATCGCCGTCACGATCCCCGAGCGCCGCGACCAAGCGGCCAACCGCCGGCGCCGAGGGCGCCTCGGTGGCCGGCCGCCCGCCTTCGACGAAGAGCTCTACCGCGAGCGCAACGTGGTCGAACGATGCTTCGCACGCCTCAAGCAGTTCCGCGCGATCGCGACCAGATTCGACAAGCTCGCCGACCGCTACCGTGCCGGAATCGTTCTGGCCTCGCTGATCCTCTGGCTCCGCGAAACCAGCTCGTGATCATTTGTCAGACACGCCCTAGTCCGCACCCGCCGTCCATCCGAACTGGCACCCGCACCCGAGACAAGAGCCGGGACAGCCCTCAACCCACAGGTGCGCAGACGCGGGTGAGTTACTGCGACATCAACAGAAGCGATCCGCCACGGTCGGGTCACGCGGTTCGACGGAACTTCTTGTGCCGTCTCGGCCCGTGGCCAGCCCCGGCGGCGGCCTTTGGTCTGGACCAGTGGGTGATCCGGTCGCAGACTGTTCCGATGAACCCGTTACGGATCACCCCGTGAGCACGCACCGGACCGGCGAGTTGCCGCTGCACCGGCTGGAGGTCCCGTTCCCGCACCTCCTGCCCTTCGCCATCGGATCCTTCGACTCCATCGGACCGCTCTCCCGCGCGAACTTCCCGCACCGGCACGCGTTCTACGAAATCGTCCACGTCACCGGCGGCTGCGGCGCGCACGTGCTCGACCTCGCCCACCGGCCCCTGGACCCGCCCCACCTGTGCGTGATCACACCCGGCCAGGTCCACCACTGGGAAGACGCCGAGGGACTCACCGGCCGGGTGATGCTCTTCAACGAGGACTTCCTCCTCTCCCATCCCGACGACGCCGCCACCCTGGACCTGCTGGCCGACCGGCCATGGCTGCGGCTGAGGGACCGCCAGGACGGGATCCCGGATCTGCTGGCGGAAATGGAACACGAGTACCAGACCCTGCGCACGGGGTACGCCGGGGTGCTGCGCGCCTACCTGCACATCCTGATCACCCGGGCCCTGCGCAACCGCGAGCCGGGTCCGGGGCGGGAAGCCGCGGCACCGGGACGTGCCGCGGAACTGGCCGCCGCGTTCACCCGCCTGATCGCTTCCCCGGGTGGTACGGACGCCTCCGTGGCCTCCTGCGCGAAGGAGCTGGGCGTGTCCGTCGGGCACCTGCACGCGCTAGTGAAGGAGGCCACCGGCCAGACCCCCGGTCGGCTGATCCGCCGCCGGCAGACATTGGAGGCCAAGCGGCTGCTGGCCCGTACCGACCTCACGATCCGGCAAGTGGCACGGGACACGGGCTTCGCCGACCCGGCGTACTTCTGCCGCTTCTTCCGGCGCGAAACCGGCCTGACCCCGGGGGACTACCGGGCAGCGAGCGGCGGCCCGGGAAGCAGCCCGCAGGGCGGAGGAATTCACCATGATCCCCGGATCCCGTCCATCGCGGCCGCCGCGGAGCAAACCGTAGGTTGACGCCGAGGGGTCCGGGCGAGCGGGTGCGCGCCTCCCGTCCCCGGGCCGCGCCCCACCGTGGCCCGGGGGCCCGGATCAGCCCATCGCCTTCCCCGCCCCACGAGTGAGAAGGAGTCCGACCCGTGCCCAGCTCTGGAGAACAGACCACCGACCCGTCACGGTCCGCGCCGCCGAACGGCGCCGCCCCCACATCCGCCGGCCGGCTGAGCCGCAAGAACTTCCTCAGGGCCGCCGCCCTCGCCGCCGGCACGCCGCTGCTCATCGGTGGTGGAGCGGCCCTGGCCCGTGACCAGCGCGGGGCCGGCGGCGCGCCCGGACTGACCCCGGCCTGCGACGACGGTGACCACCCCACCGTGCCCCAGACGGAAGGCCCCTACTTCAAGCCGAACTCCCCCCTGCGCACCTCCCTGGTGACCGCGTCCACCCCAGGCACTCGGCTCACGGTCAGCGGATACGTCTTCGGTCGGGCCTGCCTGCCCGTCGCGGGGGCCCTGCTCGACTTCTGGCAGGCCGACGTGAACGGCGCGTACGACAACACCGGATTCGCGTTCCGGGGCCACCAGTTCACCGATGCCCAGGGGGCGTTCCGGCTGGCGACCATCGTGCCGGGGCTTTACCCGGGGCGCACCCGGCACCTCCACGTCAAGGTGCACGCCCCGGGCAGGCCGGTGCTGACCACCCAGCTGTACTTCCCGGGGGAGCCGCGCAACAGCACGGACTCGATCTTCGACGCCCGGCTGCTCATGAACGTGCGTCAGAACGGCCCGGGGAGGGAGGGCACCTTCGACTTCGTCCTGGACGTACCGCAGACGCCGTCACCGTCCCCCACGGTCACACCCCCCGGCCCGAGCACCCCGCCCGGGGGAACGTGGGCGACGGGGACCGCGTACCGGACCGGCGACCGGGTCGCCTACGGCGGGGCGGCGTACACCTGCGTCCAGGCCCACACCGCCGTTCCCGGCTGGGAGCCTCCGAACGTCCCCGCCCTGTGGCGCCGCGGGTGAGTTGCCCGCCGCCCACGCTCCCGGGTAGGTCGGCGCAGAGGGGACTCCTCCGCGCCGGCCCCCGCGCGCAGGTCGCAGGGATGAGCGCGACGTGTTCTCCAGGAGGGCTGATGACGGGCAGTGCTGCGGCCAACGGGCCGACCCGCACGGCGACGTCCCGGCCGCTGCCGCGGCGTCCACGTCTCCAGGGAGCGTACGGTGACGACCATCGCGCGGAACTGGTCGATGACGGCCTGGTCTTCCGGGGTGAGTGAGCCGGGGGCATGGCCGCAGCGGCGGAAGCGTCGGATTGTCGGGCGATTTCCTGCTCGGGGTGGGCGGGCGTCTTGAGAACACGCGCGGCAGGTGGACGTGCAGGTACCCGACTACGACCTAGTGACTCGAGCGGAAGGTGCTCGGTGCCGGGCTACCGGCCGGGGAGGCGTACGGCTGGAAGTCGGCGCGGGGGTGATCGAGTGGGAGGGCGGGGTTCCAGGCGGTCGGGCACTGGGCGCTGGGCACGAACAGCGGCTGGCACAGCGCGGTAAGAGGCAAGAACGCCATGATCCGATGGCCTCCTCTCGTTGCTGGGGAATGCCGGACCAGCGGGTGATCAGGACGGCACCGTCAACCGTACGACGTCGTCCACCCGGTCCAGGAGCCGTGCCCAGCACCTGGATGTCGTCGGGCTGGGCCACGAGGCCGGTCTCTTCGTGAGGCTCGCGGACGGCGGCCTCGGCGAAGGTCTCACCGGCTCGACGTCTGACCCGATCGGTCGGCCACGTCAGTGCCAGGCACAGGCGATCAGCTGTCGGCGGAGTGGGCGTCGGCAAGGGCCTCGCCGAAGAGCCGCCCGGCGAGTTCCACGCAGCGCATCCGGGCAGGAGAGAAGTCGTAAGGCATCTTGGTGATCGCTGCGGCGGCACTCATCTCTGTGCCCTCCTCCCCTTTCAGGTCGGCGTCGTAAATCTCGAAGATCTTCTCCTCGACCGCGTCGAGACCAGTTGCCTCGATGGCCCGATTCAGGGCCATTTGGTGAGCGCATCGCTGTACGGCGAGCTCTTCGACGCGCGGGTCGTCGGGTTCGACGCCGTCGTCGAGGGCGGCCTCGGCCGCCTCAAGACGGTCCTCCTCGGCCCGCAGGTCGGGGTGGGTGGCCAGCACGATGAACGCGCTGGCCTGGATGGCGGCGCCCAGCGGCCCGAAGATCCGTTCCGTGACTAGCAAGGCGTCCAGATCGGAGGGGCGCAACGCGCCCGGGGGCAGGTGGCTGAGCCGGTCCGTGACCAGTTCGGAGAGCAGCCCCAGCGGGCTGCCCACCGCCTGCAGGCGCTGGACAGCCGCGCGCCGACGTTTGACGGCGGCCTCCTGCGCCGCCAAGGTTTCCTCCAGCCTGCTCAGGACCGACTCGATATCCGGGGCTTGGTCCAGGGCTTCGTCTCCGGCTTCGTCCCGGGCTTCGCCGAAGGCGGCCCGCATGTCGTCCAGGCTGATACCGGCATCAGCCATCTTGCGGATCCACAGCAGGCGGGTCATGTCGTCATAGCCGTAGCGGCGGCGGCCGTCCCCGCCGCGCTCTGGCTCCGGCAGCAGACCGATCTCGTGGTAGTGCCGGATGGCGCGTGGGGTGATCCCGGCGAACGCAGCGGCATCACCGATCTTGACCTGCCGGGGAGGCGTGAGGGAGGGGTACATCGCAGACAGAGCCTTTCGTGCTGTGGTGCCCCGACCCCACCACATGCCGCTACGGCATGTGCAACAACCCGATCCAGGTGCCACCGGAGCCAGGCCCTGGCTGCCGTCGGGACCGATCAAGAACGACGAACCATCCGGGAACGCAGAGCGACCACCGGCGGCCGGATAGCTCCCCGCCTGGTGGCCGCCGCTGGGGAATTCCCACTGACCGTTGACATACCGTGACCAAGGCGGATCCCGGCCCGCCAACCATCGCCCTCAAGATCCGCCAACCAGCTCCCTCCACCTGCCGGCGACCTGCACCGAAGAGAGCATCACCCGCCATCTACGATCCTCGGTCACACTGCGCCGATCCCGTTTCTGCAACGGGACTCCCCCAAGGGTGGTGGGCCGAATCGCCGAGGTTCCCAGCGCCGCACGCCAGCCGCCCTGCTCGGCGAGCTGTGGGAACTCACCTGGATGGTGCGCGCTCAGCGACCGGCGGCCGGTGCGTGGGGGACCGGCCATGCCGGCTTCGGGAGCCTGGGCGCGCGGTGCCTGTGGGCTTCGAAGGCGAGCCAGGCGGCTCCTGAGGCGACCGTCGTGAGGAACGGCAGCGCCCAAGCGGCCAGCTGCCAGACGGCCGCGACGTCCAGGGTGCTCACCAGTGCCGCCGCCGGAGCGGCGGCAAGGGTCAGCAGCAGCGTGATCCTGCCCCAGAGCGGCAGCCTGCGGCTCACCGCGGCGGTCGCGAGGCCCAGGCCGGCGCTCGCCGTGAGGATCACGGCCAGGGCCACAAGGGCGACGGCGAGGGCGACTATCAGGGCGAGGAGTAGCAGGATCAGGCCCATGTCGTGCCAACCTCCGGTCTCGTGGCGACCCGTCGCGAGGGCAGGCGGATCCGACTCCGCTGGTCCGGCAGGTTCACCGGAAGCCATACTGTCAGAGGTATTGAACGCGTTCAACGTTGCCTCCGGTGTCGCCCGTAGGCCCTGGTGTCAGCGGCAGCGTCCGGCGGTGGGGGGCGTGGCCCGAGGCCATCGAGGCCGTCGGCCGTCACGAGGCCAGCGGCATGTGGGGGCACTACGACCGCAACCACCAGGACGACAGCTGGTACGCCGTCACCACCGATCCGCTCGACCACTCGCTTCGTTGAACCGTGCGGCTCGGCAAGGGGCTTGGCTCGCGTCGGGTGCGCTGCCGAGCGCGAGCACGGGATCGGTGACCTGGTGGGTCACCCGGTAGGCCAGGACATCCAAGGCGGTCTCCAGCCATCCCCTCCCTGCGGCTTGGGGGAGCATGGGCCCGAGTGCCGTGGTGGACCACACGGGCAGCAGGTCGGTGCCGGTGAGCGGTCGGACAGCCGGCTGCGCAGACGTACCCGTAGCTGGGTGTGCGCACGGTGGCAGCCAGGACTTGATGACTTCGGCCGGCACCGGCACCGGTGTGCGAGAACGAGGGCGCGCTGGGGCCGGAAGTAGTGATTCTGAGTCCCTTCAGTCCCTGACCCGCTGTGCGGCCGACGGCAACCCCTGCCCGTCTCGCGCGGTCAAGGCCGGTCACCGGGTCACCGCATGACCGGGCCAAGGCGAGGAGCGTCGCCGCCTCGGCCGACGTGTACGGGCGCAGGCAACAGCAAGAACGCACCCGCGGGCGCAATGCTCCCCTCCTCGCTTCGCAAAGAGCCTGGGCGGGGCTTTCGGCTCTGTGGGGGACGGCGCGGTTCTTTACGGGCGTTCGAAGGCTTGGAGTGCAGCACCGATCGAGAAGGAAAGGGCACCCAGCAGTGTGCCCCAGTTGGCGATGTCGGTGTTGATCAGGCTTCCGGTGGCGGGTCGGGTGAATGCCGCCAGGGCGGAGAACATGAAGAGGGCTGAGCCGAACTGGTTCACCGCGACGATCCACCAGCCGAGGCTGCGTGAGCGGAGGCAGGGCCAGGGGCGATGACAGATCTCAGCGAAGGCGAGATGCCCGGAGATCAGGAACAACAGGCACCCGATCATGTCGGGGGCCCAGATGAGCCGGTTGGTCTGCTCGGCCGTGAGGCCCTGAAGGAAGGAGTCGAGAAGATTGATACCGAACACGAGCGTCCCTACGAACAGTACGAACGTACTCAGCCAGTCCAAGCGCATCGGCTCGTATCCCCACCACCTCCAGCCGGCCGCACGGAACGTACCCTCCTC
This sequence comes from Streptomyces sp. NPDC045967, assembly GCF_056430495.1. Lineage (NCBI taxonomy): Bacteria > Bacillati > Actinomycetota > Actinomycetes > Kitasatosporales > Streptomycetaceae > Streptomyces > Streptomyces sp. NPDC045967. Next base: position 79,475 of record NZ_JBWKLE010000023.1, read on the forward strand.
TGGGGAGTGCCGTGGCGCGTTCAGCACCTGCAGGAGCGAGGTGTAGCCCCCGACGTTGAAGAACAGGCCGCCTGCGAAGTAGATCGAGGCGCTTTCCATCGCGTCGCCCGAGCCCAGTTGGGCCACGGCGGCCCCCAGGGCGAAGAGTGCTCCCCCGATGAAGAACGCACCACAGGCGAGGGCATTGAGCCTTCCAAGTCGCTCGAGGGTCCTGGCGTCGGCGGTCGAGGAGGTGGTGACGGTGCCCTTCGGACCCTGGACCACCATCGACCCACGCCTTCGCGCCTGCCGTGACTCCCACACCACCGTCTCGCCTCCCGGACGGTGCCAAGTGAGCCGGGTGGTGAACGGTCCTGCACCTTCGGCGCGCTGCTCGGGCTGCTCCACGAACCGAGCCTAGACCGGCGGACGGGGCCCGATGATCAGCGAAACATGCCCATCCCTCTCTGACGACACTCCGTGCTTGCACTCTGGAATCCGGATGGAAATAGGGATCCGCCCCGTGCATCCGTTCTGGACAGCGAAGACCATCAGCTGTTGGCGATCGGTGAAACCCGCCAACCTGCGCTGCCAGGCTCCGAGACGGAAACCCGCAGGTCACACTGCGAATCGCCCCGGAATCTGCGCAGATCCAGTGAGCAACACAATTCCGACTGGAACACGGCTTTGTCCTCGGGCCACCAGTCGCCGGGGGGCGTCCCGCCGGTACACCTGTGCCACGGCCGGCATCGCTGTCGCCAAGGCCCGGCAAACCACCGGCCACCGCCATGCCGTACACGTATGACAACCAACCCTCACCGGAAACGACGCCCCGGCAACGCGGTAACCAAGCCCGCCACGCCTGCATGCGCCCTACGGTGCTTCGCGAACGTCTTGCACGTCAGGCCCCTTACGACAGGCCCCCCAGGGCGAACCCCAGCCCTATCGCGACGAACAGCGCGCCCAGTGCGCTGAACAGCCACCAGAAGGCGGTGCTCTCGGCCGGGAGGGTCCAGCGGTACGGGTCCGCCCGGTCGTATCGGACCTCGACGTGGGCACCGACGGGAAGGGTCCTGTCCTTGGGGCGTGCGATGTTCGTCCTGGTTTCCATGGCGCGGCCGTCGCCCGTGCTCCAGGTGATGACCGGGTAGTACACGGTGGTTCCGACGCTCCGGCTGGTGCTGCCGGCGTCCGAGGCCGGCGCGATCCGGGTCTCCTCGAGACGGGTCACCACGCCCCGCGCAGTGCTGCCCTCCCTCAGCAGGAACCGCACGCGCCGGATCTTGAGGGAGGCGACGACGCCGATGACCGACCCCGCGGCGGTGAAGACCGATGCGAGGAGCAAGAGGATCTGGGAAGCAGACACAGGGGCGTCTCGATTCTGGAGCCGAGGAACTCCTGACAGCATGCCAGGGCGGCGATGTCCCCTTGGGGCGGGCGCGTGGCCGGGGCGGCCCTCGGCGCAGCCCCGGCGACGGTCTCCTCCTGGAGGAGGAGACCGGACCGGGCCGCAGGTCCCGGGCCGGGTGTGGAGGGGACCGGGGTCCTCGTGCGCTTGGGCGATGTGCCGTACCAGGGCGGGTTCCTAGCCTCGGGGCATGCGATCACACGAAGCGGACGATGCTCGAGAAAACCCCGTGACCACGGTCAGCCCCGCCGTACGCCGCGCCCTGGCCGTGGGCCTCGCCCTCGCCGCCTGCCTCACCTCCTCCCCCGTCCTGGCCATGGCCGCCGAGACCCCCGCCCAGGAGAGCTCCGGGCCCGGACTGGACCGGTACTACCGCCAGCACCTCGGCTGGGGCAGCTGCGTCAAGGGTCCCGACGACACCACGGGGCGGGATCTGGAGCAGGCGGGCGTGCAGTGCGCGGACGTGACCGTGCCCCTGGACTACGCCGACCCCCGCGGGCGCACGATCGCCGTGGCGATCTCCCGGCTCAAGGCCACCGACACCCGCCACCGCATCGGCGCGATCCTCCTCAACAACGGCGGTCCGGGCGGTCCCGCGCTCCAGTCCCCGCCGCAGGCCCGTGCGTCGATGAAGGAGGTCGGCGCGCGCTACGACATCGTCGGCTTCGACCCGCGCTTCATAGGGCGCAGCACCGCGCTGGACTGCGGCTTGCCCGTCGGCATGACCTGGCTGTCCGCCGGCACCGGCCGGGCGGGCTTCGACCGCCAGGTCGCCCTGCAGAAGAGCGTGGCGGACAAGTGCCGGGCCGCCGACGCCGCGGTGCTCCCGCACATCACCACCCGCAACACGGCCCGCGACATGGACGTCATCCGCGGCACGCTCGGCGAGCGGAAGATCTCCTTCCTGGGCTACTCGTACGGCACCTACCTGGGCACGGTCTACACGCAGATGTTCCCCGGCCGCCACGACCGGATGGTGCTGGACGGGGCGATCAACCCGAGCGACTACCGCCCCCGGCTGCTGAAGGGCACCGAACGTGAGAACGAGAAGGCGCTGTCCGACTGGGCCGCCTGGGCCGCGGGGCGCCACGACACCTACGGCCTCGGCCGCAGCCGCGCCGAGGTGCTCGCCGCCGTCGACCGCATCATGGCGGCGGCCGCACGCGGTCCGCTGACCATCGGCGCCGGCGCCGATGCCTTCCTGATCGACGACAGCCAGGTGCCGCTCCTCCTCTTCGCGGGCATCGCGGACGACACCGACCCGGCGCGGGCGTCGTTCGGCGAGCTGCTTTCCGTCCTGGCCGAAGCCGCGGAGGGCCGGCCGACGACGGTGCCGCCGATGCTCGTCCCGGAGCTCCGGTACGTGTTGCGCGGTGAGGGCGAGCCCACCGGCGCCCAGTCCGCCGTCATCTGCGGGGACGTGGCCGCCGCGCGCGATCCCGAGCTCTACTGGCGGGACATCGAGCGCAACCGCGCCGCGCACCCGCTGTTCGGCGCTCTGACCAACAACATCAACCCGTGCGCCTTCTGGGACTCGCCGCGCGAAGAGCCCACCCGGGTGCGGCGCGATGTGCCTGCGCTGATCGTCGCCGCCACCGGTGACCCGCGTACGACGTACAAGGGAAGCGTCGAGCTGCACAAGCAGCTGCCGAGCTCCAGGCTGGTCACCCTCGAGGGCGCCAACCGGCACGCCCTCTTCGGGCTCTACGGCAACGAGTGTGTGGACGACCAGGTCAACCGGTACCTGGCCACCGGCAAGCTGCCGGCGAGGGACCAAACCTGCGTCAAGCAGGCGGGGTAGCGGCCTGCGGTGCCCGCTTCCGAGTGCGCGGGCCGGCAACGTGGCGAACACCGGCTTGAGGTGGTCCTGCACGGTGTGCTCGAAAGACGCATGTGAAGTTGGATCGGCCCCGCCGAGCCTTGTGGATCCGGAGGCTTGGCGGGGCCGATGCGCAGGGTCGAGCCGCGATCAGGAGCCCCGTTCCGGCCGGGACACCGCACCGGCCCACCTGACGACCTGCGGTCAGGGGGCGTCGACGAGTACTCGGCCGTCGGTCGGCACGGTTGCCGCGAGCCCGTTCGCGTACGCGTTCTGCACCCGGGACCGCTCGGTCGCGTTGGGTACGGCGTTGGTGCAGGCCGTCCCGGCGCTGGACCCGGACATCAGCTGGGAGCACGGGCCCGGCTTGGTGTCCGGGAGGCCCAGGCTGTGGCCCAGCTCGTGCGCGGCGATGCGCGTCTTGTCGTACCCCTGGCTCACGGCCTGCGCGCCGAGTTCGACGCGCACCTGTCGACCAGGACGGACCGGACCGAGGGTGGCCTGCGGCCAACCGGTGGTGGCCACGATGACGATTTCGGCCCGGGTCCCGGGCGCGGCCTCCACCAGCCGGACGTTGCTGACGTTCGCGTTCCAGGAGGCGACCCCGGCCGCGACGGCTGCTTCCCAGCCGTCGGCCCGGCTGTCGTCGTAGCGGAGCGTCACTACTGCTGCGGTGGCATCGGGGATGGGCGCGGGTGCCGCGGTCGCGGCGGTCGCCGCCGCGAGAACCAGCGCGGCGGCGGATGTGCCGACTTTCAGCCAGGTACCCAGAGACATGTCGTTTTCCTCCATGCGTGGGGGGCCCGGCCCCTCGGCGGAGCCGGGGCGCTGGAGACGCCGCCACCGCCCGCCTGTGGCCCACGCGTTCGGACAGCAGCCCCTCCGGAGCCCTAAGAAGGTAGCCCCGCACCGCAGAAATTGGTCATGCACCTGCCAGCCAATTCCGGCAGGGACTCCAGCCGGTGCCCGGTCAGCGGGCGGTGCCGTCCACCGGGCCGCGCGGCCGCGCTCGGCGAGCGGGCTGTGGACGGCCGTGGCGGCGCGGCACGGCTTCCGCATGGCCCAGCCAGCGCCAGACGCCCCGTCGGCCCCGACCGGCGCAGCACGGCTGCCGTGTTCCTCTCACCAGGCCGCCACGCCGCGAACAGACCTCAAGCCGGACAAGCACCTCACCGTCCGTGCCCTGGAGTCGATCCGGGAGGACCTGTTCGGGGCCGTCAGTCGATGCAGAACTCGTTGCCCTCGATGTCGAGCATCGGGATGCACGCGTCGTTGCCGTCATACAGCGTCTGCACGTGTACCGCGCCGAGCGGGACCAGTCGCGCGCACTCGGCCTCAAGCGCAGCGAGGCGTTCTTCACCCACGAGTCCGGTGCCGACGCGCACGTCGAGGTGGACCCGGTTCTTGGCGGCCTTCCCTTCGGGGACGCGCTGGAAGTACAGGCGCGGGCCCACACCCGAGGGATCGATGCAGGCGAACCATGCGTCCTGCTGCTCAGGTGCCAGTGATGCCTTGAAGGCGTCCCAGGTGGCGAATCCCTCGGGTGGGGCCGGAACGACGTACCCCAACACCTCGCACCAGAAACGAGCGAGGCGCTCAGGTTCTGCGCAGTCGAAGGTGACCTGGAACTTTTTGATCGACGTCATCGGGCCACCGTATGGGCGCGTGCCGGCCCGTCACACCCCCCAACGTCATCCGCGAAGTCGAGGGCTCACATGTCGACGCGGTCCGGGTCTTCGAACGGTCAGCCGATGCGGACGGTGATCTCGGGGAGGGGGAGGTCGGCGAGGTTCAGCTGGAGTCCGGTCAGGGTCAGGTAGGTCTGCGTGTCGGTCAAGGGGGAGGTGGTGGAGGGCGCTTGGGTCTTCCCGCGCGTGCTCACCAGCAGGTACCAGCCGCCGCGCTTGTAGCTGCGGGAGGCGTCGGGGCGATCGCCGTTCGGGTTCAGGGTCCAGCCCTGGCGTTCCAGGTCGGCGCAGATCGCGTTGATCTCCGCCTGCGCGGCGGTCTGCTCGCGGACGGCCGACCAGCCCGTCCTCTTCGAGTCGGCGCCGGCCGCGACGGTCGGGCGGCCCTGTCCCGGTTCGAGACCGGCCGCGCTGACCGCGGTCCGGATCGCCTCGTCGACGGCGTCCCGTGTGAGGGGTGGTGACTCGGGTTCCGGGGTGGGCGCCGCCGTGGACGGGGAAGGCGTGGCTGCGGGCGCGCCCAGGTGGACACGCCCGTCGTCGTTGATCTGGATGTGGTTCGGCAGGGCCACGGCGGCCAGACTCACGATCAACATCGTGGCCAGCCCGATCCACACCCTCTTCAACAGCGCGTTCAATGTGAGACTCCCCCCGAGTGATCAAGCAGACGGAGTCTCACACATGGTGTGCGGCGCCCGGCGACCCCTCCCCGCCTCGCGCGGTCAAGGCCGGACGCCCGGTCACCGCATGACCGGGCCGAGGGCGCGGGTTCAGGCGTTCGCGTGGTGTGGGGCGACGGCTCGTCGGGGTGCGGCGTGCTGTGCCGGCTTGGTTCCCGGGGCTGCCTGGAGCCGGTGCAGCCACAGGGAGGCGGTGGCGAGGAGGCCGGTGAAGACCGCGAGGAGGAGGAGCGAGACCCACATCGACCGGGTCCCTGGATGCGTCCACGCCGTCCAGGCCGACGCGACAGCCCACAGCAGGAAGCCTGCCGTGTAGAAGGTGCGGACCCGACGCAGCTGCCGTACGGCCCGCAGGGACTTGAGGTGTTCCGTCGTGTTCGGTGCCATGCCAGCCCGTGTACCCCGGTCCGCGCCGTCCACCAGTCGAGGTGGCCTCCTTTTCCACCCCCTCTGGCGGCCGCGTTTCCGAGCACGCCAGCCGAAAGTGGTCGGGGGGTGGCCCCGGGGTGGCGTAGGGTGGGGTTCACCGACGCGGGGTGGAGCAGCTCGGTAGCTCGCTGGGCTCATAACCCAGAGGTCGCAGGTTCAAATCCTGTCCCCGCTACTGAAGGCCGAAGGGCCCGGATCTTTGCAGATCCGGGCCCTTCGCCGTATCCGCACGGGCGGATGGGCGAACGGGCAGGGCATCACGGCTTGCTCGTCGCCCGTGGCGACGCCTCTGGCACGCCGAGCGGTCGCTTGTAGTACCGCCAGGGGAACCAGCCCGCGCCTACGGGGATCCAGCCCTCTGCCTCCATCCGCCGGTGGCGGCCGCTCGAGGCAAGCGTGACCCGGCAGTGCTCCCACGGGCGGTCGGATGCCTCGACCTCGTGGAACAGCGCCCCGTATCCGACCAGATGCCAGCCTTCGCGTCCGGCCTCCGCCAGAGCGGCCATCTCGTTGAAGGCGGACAGGGGGCTGAGGATGCGGCGTTCGGCGGCGGCAGGGCCCCCTTCGGGCGGTCCCGCGGCCACGACGTCCGCGGCCTTGCCCGCGAAGCGCTGCTGGGCGGCCTGACGGCTGACTCCGAGGATGCGGCCGACGGAGTCCCAGCTGTGTCCGGCCGCCCTGGCCCCTTGGACGGCCTCGCGCAGCAGCCGGCTCGCCTCCTCGGCACCGACCCGCGAGGCGTCCACCAGACGCAGGTACCCGTCGGCATCGTGCTCCAGTGATGCGGCGAGCCCCTCGGGAGCGCCGAGAACGGCGGCCGCGATGCCCTCTCGGATACGGACGGCTTCCTGCGGGCCGAGCAGCGGCTCGGTGCTCATCGGCGTGCGCCGGCGAGGGGCTCCAGCGCGTCGAGGACATCGGCGTCGCGGCGTGCCCGGTCGGCGGCCGTACGGGCAGTGGCGCGAGCGACCGCTGCGCCCGTGGCGGCGATGAGCCCGAGTGCCAGCACGACCAGTGCGACCCGCCCGGTGGTGGTGAACCGGTCGGCGAACACCGTGGTCAGTGCGGCCAGAACCGCGGTCAGCGGGAGCAGCGCGATGGACGAGTGAGCGGGGGAGGAGACATCCGGCTGGGACGCCTCCGAGTACAAGATCGGCATACGTCAAGGAAACCTTGACGCGATCTTCGTGTCAAGGATTTCTTGACGTCGCTTGTCATCGACGCGCCCTGGGCAGCCGCGCCAGCCCCTGGCATCTTCCTCCGAAGCGCCGCGGGGCATGGGCTGCGGGACAGGGACGGAGGCCCGTCCCAGGGTCCAGGGCGCTCGCAGGCGGGGTGATGGAGAGGGGCGTGAGCGCCGGGTGGGTTCAGTCCCTGCGTGGGGGAGCGGGCCCCTCCCTCGGTGCTCCCTCCCCGCCCAGGGGCTGAAGGCCGGTTCGGACCCTTCGGTCCCTGTCGCTTCAGTCACTACAGAAACCTGCAGGTCAGGCGGGTGCGGCCAGGGACTGAGGGACTGAAGGGACTCAACTTTCTAGTTATGAGCCACATATGCACATCCAGGCTTCTTATATGCGCGCGCATACACGCACACGCATAAAGGCTGGAAGTAGTGATTCTGAGTCCCTTCAGTCCCTGACGTGCGAGTCTCAACGCTTTGACCTGCACTTTTGTCGAGGGACTGAAAGCGAAGGGACTGAACGGGTGGTTGCGGGTTCAGTACCTGGGGACTTATCGGGCATATCGACAGTTGCGGGGAGTTGGCGCGCCGGGATGCAGTGCGATGCGGTGGGTGCGACACGCCCGGGAAGCAACGGCGGGCAAGTTGAATCGGGTGTGGGCCTGGTGGGGTGGAGACTCAGGGACTGAGGGACTGAAGGGACTCAAGTCTCGATACAGCGGAGATCGAGCCTGACCGGTCGGTAGCTCTGCGGTAATCTCCGAGATAGTGAATCTTCAGTCCCTCTGGTCCCTGAGGTGCAGGGTCCGGGACGGGAGGAATCGTCCCTAACCGCGCGTCAAGGAAGAGCCAGTGCCCGTCTATTCCGAGCATCCGCCACAGGGCGTGCGTGGCGGGGCGGCGCTGGACGTGGCGGTCTGGATGGCCTCCCGAGGCTTTCCGGTGCATCCGCTGGCCCCGGGGACCAAGACACCGGCCCCCAACTGTGCCGACTGCCGGGGGAGCCGACACGCCCCGCAGGATTGCCCGTGCCTCGGGCAGGGACGGTGGTGCCACGGGTTCCACGCGGCCACCACGGACCTTTCCACGGTGCGCCAGTGGTGGGGGAGCGAGCCCGGATTCGGGATCGGGGTGTCCTGCGGTCCTGCGGGGCTCGTGGTCATCGACGTCGACGCCCACGCGACGGTCCTGCCCGACCGGCAGCGTCTGCTGCCCGGCATCCCCATCGACGACCGAGTCAACCTGACCGGACTGCAGAGCGGATTCGACACCTTGGCGCTCCTGGCCGCGTACCGTTCCCGGCCCAACCCCTGCGAGGACACCTCGACCCTGCGCGTGCGGACGCCGTCCGGAGGGATGCACGTCTGGTACCGGGCGCCGCGCGGCGGGCCGGGGTTCCGGTGTTCCAGCGGTTCGAGCTCCAAGGTGGCGCTCGCCTGGCAGGTCGACGTCCGGGCCGTCGGCGGCTACATCGTGGCGCCGACGACGCGGACGGACGCGGGGGTCTACGAGGCGCTGCCCGGGGCCCGGCTGCCCGCCGCGCTGCCGTTGTGGCTCGGCGCCGAACTCGTGCGTACCGGGCACGGGGTGGGAACGGTCCCTGCGCCACCGCCGGCGGCCGTACGCGGGCTTCTGAGGGCCTGTGGGGGCCCTGAGGGGGCCCTGGCGGGTCGGAGGCGCCTGAAGGCCGGACAGAGGCTGCTGGGGGCTCTGTTGGACGAGGTGCGGGCTTGTGGTGCCCTTCCTGAGGGGGCCGCGTTCAGCGAGAAGCTCAACCGGGCCTCCTTCACGGCCGGGGGGCTGGTCGCCGCGGGCCATCTCACCGCCGGGGAGTGCCGGGACCTGCTCCTGGAAGCCGCGGACCACGCACGACCCCACCAGCCGCGCCGGAACGTCCTCATCGTCGAGGCGGGGCTCCGAGCCGGAAGCGACCGACCGATCCACCCCAAGGAACGCCCATGAGCAGCGCCGGAAGCACGGGGTTCAACGCCCAGGCCGCGGCCGAACAGCTCGCCGCGTTCACCACGGAGGCCGCCGCGCCCGGCCGTCGGCTGCCCGCGCAGCAGAAGCAGAGCGGAGTCCTCCCCGTGACCGGGGGCGGCGCTGACGTGATCTCCTCCGGGCTGCTGCAGAACCTCACCGACCGGGGCAACGCCAAGCTGTTCGCGCACCTGCACCACAACCGGTTCCGGCATGTGGAGGGACTGGGCTGGTACGTGTGGGACGAGTACCGGTGGAAGCGCACCGGCGGGGAGAAGGCCGCGATCTGGGCGGCCGGTGAGATGGCCGAGGACCTGCCCGCCCACGACCCGCGCGGGTTGTTCACCGACCGGGAGCTGGCGCAGCACCGCAAGCGCGCCATGTCGACGTCGGGGGTGAAGGCCATGCTCACGCAGGCGAAGGCGTCGCCCGAACTCGCCCTGGATCCCGACACCCTGGACGGGGACAAGTACGCCCTGTGCACCCCGGCCGGCGTGGTGGACCTGCGCACCGGGGACCTGCACAAGCCCGATCCCACCCGGGACCTGCACTCCCGCGCCACGCACCTGGCGCCGGAGGCCATGCCCACGCCCCGGTTCCACCTGTTCCTCGACCAGACCTTCGGTGACGACGACAAGGGCAAGGAGATGATCAAGTTCCTTCATCTCCTGCTCGGCTACTCCATCACCGGTGACGTCGGCGGCCAGGTGCTGCCCTTCCTCTACGGGGTGGGCGCCAACGGCAAGTCGGCCCTGCTGGACGTGGTCATCAAGATCCTCGGGGACTATGCGGACGTGGCCCCGCCGGGCTTCCTGATGGAACGCGGCAAGTTCAACGAGCACTCCACCGAGCTCACGGAGCTCCACGGCCGGCGCCTGTTCGTGTGCAGCGAGCTCAAGCCGCACGACAAGTTCGACGAGGCCCGCGTCAAGCTGCTGACGGGTGGTGACCGGCTGAAGGCCCGCCGCATGCGGCAGGACTTCTTCAGCTTCGAGCCGACGCACAAGCTGTGGCTGCTGGGCAACCACCGTCCGGAGGTCGGCACCGGCGGCCACGCCTTCTGGCGCCGGATCAGGCTGATCCCGTTCGAGAAGGTCGTCCCCGACCACCGCAAGATCGACAACCTGGCGGAGGCGCTCGTCCAGGAGGAGGGTCCGGGCATCCTCCACTGGATGATCCAGGGGGCCAAGGCCTACCTCGCCGGCAAGCCGGCGCTGATCGGGCCGAGCGTGGTCCGTACGGCCACCCAGGCGTACGCCACGACCGAGGACCACATCGGACGGTTCCTGGCCGAGTGCTGCACCACGGGGGCGGACCTTCCCGATCCGCGTGACCTGAAGGTCGAGCAGGGGGCCCTCTACCGGGCCTACAGTGCCTGGTGTCTCGACGGTGAGGGCCTGCGTCCCGCGACCACCCGCGCGTTCGCCACACGGATCCGCGCCGAGGTGGGTGTCGCCTCGCCGAATGAGATGCTCCGTTCGAACGGGCAGAAGTTCTACCCCGGCCTGGCCCTCCTCGCCGATGACGAGCCGACGCCGCGCGAGGCGAACAGGGCAGGCTCGAACTGACCGGCCGACGTGTGCCTCCGCCCCGGGGCGGGCACGCCTACGATGGACAAGGACGATGAACAGACCCACCAGCCGGTCGTGGCCCGCGGGGCCCGGCCGCATACCGGAGTCGGCGCCGTGCGCGGCGTGGAGGAACCAGGGGCCCGGAAGGGCCGACGTGAACGAGGAAGGACCCAGGCCATGAGCTCGCTACTGACAGCAAGCGATCTCGCCCACGAGGACAAAGTGGTGTGGCTGGAGGATCCCGAAGAGCTCGACTACGTGCGCCAGGCCCTGGACAAGACCCCGCGCCGCCGGGGGAAGCCGCGCTACCACCGTGACGGGCGCATGATCGGCTTCACCGAGCTCGGGGACACGGCGGAGGCGGACCCGGACAGCGGTCTGCAGAAGCGCCGCGTCTTCTACCTGCTGCCGCACGACCGGGACGCCGAGCCGCACGGTCTGTACCGGGAGGGCGCGCCGGGTGAGGCCGTGGATCCGCGGACGATCGAGCCGCGGCAGGTGGGCAGGAAGACCGAGCGCTCGCAGCGGGGCCTGTCGACGCCGACTGTTGCCTGAGAGGGATGGTTTTCGGTCCCTCTGGTCCCTGTAGTACCTCCCTCCTGGCCCCCGCAGTCCCTCTGGGAGCTGTGGAACCTCTCGGAGCTCCGGGTTCGGACTTCGGTCCCTTCGGTCCCTCATGGGTGCCTTCGGTCCCTCGGGGGGGGCTTCGGTCCTTCGGGGTGGCCGGGAAGTGTTCGAAGGTAATGGCGAAATTCGGTCCCTTGAGTCCCTTCGGTCACTTCGCTTTCCGGGCACTTCGGGTAATTCGGTCGCTGGCTCAGAAGGCGAAGTCGACGTAGTCGATGTCCGTGAACTCGACCAGGAGGCTCGTCGCGCGGGCTCCGTTGTCCTTGAAGTAGACCTCCTGGAGGGCTTCCGCGGCGATCTGGCGCAGCCGGGGTTCGGCGGCGCCGGCTTCCTGGGCGGCGAAGAGGCGGGCCGCGTACTCCGGGGGCAGGTGCTGGGTGATGCGGCGCATGCGGCCGTCGTCGGTCGTGCCCGGGGCGGCGGTGAAGCCGAAGCGGGCGCGGGTCTCCATGACGAGGCCGGTGGTGGTCGCGGCCCTGTCCCGGGCGCGCTTGCGGACCAGGGGCTGCCAGCGCCGCCGTACCTCGGTCTCCAGGCGGGCGGCGAGGTCGGGCTTGGGCTGCCGGATCTGGTTCTTGACGTACCGCTCGACCGTGCGCTGGGAGATGCCGAGGGCCGCGGCCACGGCTCTGGTGGTCTTCAGCTGTTTCACCAGGAAGCGCATCTGCGCGCCCGCCGACCGGGGGATCGGGCGGGTGAAGTGCAGGGTGTCGGCCTTGGTGAGGCTGTCGGAGATGTCGTCTGGCATGGGTTACTCGCCGTCTGCCGCTGCGTCGTGGCCCTTGATGTGGCGGGCGGGGTTGAGGTGTTCGTCGAGCATCTGGACGGCCCACAGGAGACTCTGGGTTCCCTCGTGCTTGACCATGCCGGGGCTGACGCCGATGCGGAAGCCGCCGGGGACGGGCTTGCCCTCGGGGGTGCGGGGGAGGAAGTCCAGGGGGCTGGGGCCGTCGGAGAGGTAGACGGCGCAGTCCGAGAGGACCGCGATGGGGTGCAGGCCCGCGGTGGTGGCGAGCTTGTTCATCTTGCGGTGCATGTTGACGCGGGCGGTGGCGATGACCGCGGCCCGGATGTCGGGGCGCCAGGTGGGGCGTTCGAGGGCGGGCCACCGCTCGCCGGGACGGTAGCCGGCGCCCTGGGGGCGCTCGCGGAGTTTGCCGATGCCGCCCTTGACGGTGGACTTGATCGCCGACAGGACGGCGGCGGGGACCGGGCTGTCGTGTTCTGACCGGGCCGCCATCGCCTGGAGGAACTCCTCCTCGGTCAGGGCCGGGGTGATGCCGAGGTCCGCCATCGTCGCCATGTAGGCGTCGCGGAGGCGGGTGTACCAGGCGTCGAGGTAGGGGCCGTGGTCGAGGCGGAGCCATGCCTCGGTGGGGTGGACGTCGAAGCCGAGCTCACGTGCGTAGGCGAGGGTCGGGGTGGCGTACCAGGCGGGGCCGGTGGGGGCCTTGCCGTGGGGGGTGAACGGGCTCGGCAGGCGGGGGTCGAGGGGGATCGAGGAGAGGTCGGCCAGCCAGCAGCCGGGGGTCTTGGGGTCGAAGCGGGGGCTCGTACGGTGCGTCGCGGGGCCCAGGCCGACGGTGAGGCGGTTCGCGGCGGCGGCGAAGGCCATGTTCACGTCGATGCCGACGGCGTGGGTGCGGGCGCATTCGGCGTCGGTGAGGAGCTCCGGGTCGCGGATCCAGTCGTACGCCTCCTCGTCCAGGACCTGGTCCGGGGTGCGCTGGTGGGACCGGGGGTAGAGGGCGGCGACCACCGGGTGCTCGTCGGGGGCCTCAGGGGGAGCGGGGTCGACAGGCCGGGTGAGGGAACCGGCGACGGGGGCGGACTCCCAGGCGTTGGTCTGGGGGTTGCGGGCAGCGCGGGTGGGGGGACGCAGGGCCGTCATGAGTTCGAGGCCGGTGACGGCGGTGGAGCCGCGGGGGGTGAGGACGCGGGTGGCGTAGGTGGTGAGGAGCGCGGCGAGTTCGGGGGCCGGCAGGTCGGCGGTGTCCTCACCCCAGGCGCGGGGGTCGAGGGCGCCCCAGGGGAGGACCGCGAGCTGGACGCACTGGCGGCCGGTGGTGGGGGTCGCCGGCCGGTAGATGCGGGCCCAGGGGCCGAAGCCGCGGCGGGTGAGCTGCCACTTGCTCTTGGTCAGCTGCTTGATGACCGGATGGTTGTCGGGGAGGCGGAGCCCGCGGCGGTCCTCGAGGGTGAGGGGGAGGCCGAGGCGTTCCGCGGCGGGGGCGGTGAGGACGAGCAGGGGGTCGCCGTCCCTGCCGTTGCGGTGCAGGCGGGGGGAGCGGAGGTTCGCGGTGGGGCCGAGGGCCCAGGTGATGAGGGCGGGCAGATTGTCGGCGGGGTGGTCGAGGAGGAGTCCGCCGGCGGTGTGCGCTTGGCCGGTGCCGTCCAGGACGGCGAGGGGGCCGTTGCCTGCCGGGGGGTGGGGTGGGGTGGTGGGGGTGAGGGAGGCGGGGGTGGGGGCCTGTGGCGTTGTTCCCCTACCCGCCCCTTCCCGAAACTGGGGCTCCGCCCCAGACCCCGGGGGGGAGGGGTGGGGCCGGAAGGTCGGGGCCGCCGCCTCCGGGTCCGGGGTGGGGGGTGCGTCGGTGCTGACGCCGTTAACGGCGTTAAGGGGGGTGGGGGCGGAGGTCGTCTCCGGGCTGAGGGGTGCGTCACTGTTAACGGCGTTAACAGTGGGAGCCGCCTCTGGGGTGGCGAGGACCTCGGCGTTAACGGCGTTAACGGTGGGAGCCGCCTCACGGGTGGGGGATGCGTCGGTGTCGACGGCGTGAAGGGGGGGTGTCGCGTTAACGGCGTTAACGCCGTTAACGGGGTGGAGGGTGGCCAGGCCCTCCAGGAGGCGGGCGTAGGCCGCGCGCTTGGGAGGGCGGGGGGCGGTGCGGCCGGTCTCCCAGGAGGTGACCGTTTCGCGGCGGACGAGCAGGGCCTTCGCGATCTGGTCCTGGCTCAGGCCCGCGGCCTCGCGGAGGCGTTTGCGCTCGTCCGGGTGCGGGAGCGGGTCCGTGGCGGCTTCTTCCAGCAGCGCGTCGACCGCTGCGAAGAGGCTTTCTTGTTCGTTCGGCATGGCTACCTCCGGGCAGCAGCCTATGCGAATCGCACCGCTGAACGCACATGAAACACACGTGGGGGCGTTAACGGCGTTAATGCCGTCAGCGCCCCCGGCGTGGGTGGTGCCTTTCGGTGCCCCGGTTCAGATGCGCTGCACGAGGAGTTCCGTGACGGCCTTCAGGTCCTCCGGGGTGAGGTGTGCCGTGAGGGCGTCCGCGATCGTCTCCGGGGAGAGGGTGGAGATGGTGATGCGGGGGTTGTTGGGGGTGGAGGGGATGGAGGGAGAGGGCGTGGGGGGCTTGGGGGTGGGGGCGTTAACGGCGTTAACGCCGTTAACGCCGTTAACGCCGTTGAGGGGGTGCGGCGTGCGTTGGCGGGGGGGATTGACCGCGTTGATGGTCTCTTCCGCGGCGGCCTCCTGGGCCTCCTGGGGGAGGCGGCCGATCCGGCGGGCCGGTTCGACCTTCAGCTCGCCGGTCTCGACCTTCTCCTGGAGGGTCGGGGTGAGGTTCAGGAGGGTCAGGCGCTGGGAGACCCAGGCAGGCGTCTTGCCGAGGCGTTTGGCCACCTGGGCCTGGGAGCCGTGGACGTCGACGAGTTCCTGGAGGGCGCGGGCCTGGTCCATCGGGGCCACGTCCACGCGGTGGACGTTGGCGATCAGGGCCGATTCGAGGATGTCGGCCGCCGACGCGGACAGGGCGTCGTTCACGTGGATGTGCAGCGTCTTGAGGCCGGCGAGCTGGGCCGCGGCCAGGCGGCGGTTGCCGTCGATCACGACGTATGGGGCGCGGCCGAGGCCGTCGGAGGCGCCCGGATGGGCCTCCATGAAGGCCATGCGGGTGGCCACGGCGAGGGGCTGGAGCTGGCCGCGGGCGATGAGGGACTGGGCGAGCTCGTCGATCTCCGTGAGGTCTTCGCGGAGGTTGAAGGGGTTGTGCGCGAGAGCTTCGATGGGCACCTCGGACGGGGGGACCACGCCGGAGGTGGGCGCCCCGGTGGCTTCCGCGATCGCGGCGCGGCGGGGGCTCACGCCGACCGGCTGGGCCCGGGCGAACGATGCCGAGACGCCGAGTTTGTCGGCCTTGCTGCTCATGAGATCTCCCGGGCGAGGGCGCGCAGGGCGACCGCTTGGTCGCCCTTGGGGGCGTAGACGAAGAGGGGCTGCTTCACGCGGACGGCTTCGCGCTGTTCCTTGAGGTCGGGAACGATGGCGACGACCCGGGGATCCTTTATGTCCATCCACGCCTGGAGGGAGGAGGTCGCGATGTATCCGCGGCGGCCGTCGTAGAGGTTGACGACGAGGCCGAGGTAGTCGATGTCGAGGCTGAGATCGTCGCGCAGGTCGTTGATCTGGGAGGTGAGCAGGTCGTAGGCATCCGCCGAGGAGTCCTCCGCCTGTACGACGATCAGCGCGCCGGAGGCGCCCGGCTGTTCGGTGTCGCGACGGCGCCCGTAGTAGATGGCGGCGTCCATGCTCAGGCCGAGGCTCGGGGGGCAGTCGACGAGGATCACGTCGTAATCGGACTCGACGGGGGCCAGGGCGCGTTCGAGGGCGGCTTCGCGGGCGCGGACGGTGGAGAGGCGGACGTCGAGGAGGAAGGCGTCCGTGCAGGCAGGGAGGATGTGCAGCCGGTCGCCGAAGCGGTCGTCCGCGATGGGGACGATCAGGTCGGACAGGGGGCCCTTGGCCTCGCCGGCCATGTGGCAGGTGAGGCTGTCGCCGCCGATCGGGAGCGGCTGCTGGCCCAGCTGCTTGGTGAGGTGGCCCTGGGGGTCGAAGTCGATGAGCAGCACGCGCATGCCGAGGCCCGGGAGGTCTTCCAGGTCCAGCGGGGTGGTGGGCGCCGGGTCCGGCTGCTGTTCGTCGTCGGCCGCGAGACGGGCGAGTTGGCGGGCGATGCGCACGGGGTGGAGGGACGCGGGGTCTTCGGCGAGGGCCTCCGCGGTGCCGGCGGTAATGGCGGTCTTGCCGACTCCGCCCTTCTGGTTGCACACGATGATGCGGCGCACGACGGAGGGCCGCTTGACCGTGGGGGCCGGGTTCAGCTCCAGCCAGAGACTGACGGCCTGGGCGAGTCCCTGGATGAGGGAGACCCCGCGGTGCTTGGAGTCGGTGCGGAAGGACTCCCACTGACCGACGGGGAGCCAGGTGGAGAACGATTCGGCGCCGGAGGTGTCGACGGGGGAGGGGGCGGAGGCGAGGGCGCTCCACTGGCTGATGCCCTGGTGGACGGCATCCTGGATGTCCACCCGCAGTTGGGCGGTGCGGATTTTCAACTCCTGCCGCAGCCACGGGGGGAGTTTGGAGACGACCTTCTCGCGGTCGCTCTGGGACGAGGGCGAAGTCATGGGAGGGACTTTACTAACGTTCAGGGGCGTGTGTGGGCACCACGCTTGGGTTTTGCTAACGAAATGGCGTGCTTCTGGTTCCGGACGCGCGACAGGGCGGCCTCGCACACGCCGTAGCGAGCACCCCCGTGGTTCACCACGGCGTATGCGAGGCCGCCCTGGAAACGCCGTCAGGCGGGCAGAGCGAGTTCGGCCCGGCAGGCGGGGGAGCCCGCCGGGTTGAACCAGGGGAGCCGGTCCGCGGGCACGATCCCGGGGAGCAGCAGGTTCCACAGGTCGGTGATCCGGGTGTGCAGGTCCTCGCGGCCGGTGCGGACGTGCGAGGTGACCTGGATGCCGGTGAACGCCCCCACCAGGAAGGTGGCGACGTCGTACGCGTCGAGCGAGGGCAGCACGTCGCCGCGCTCCTGGGCCGGCACCAGGCAGCCGTGGCAGGTGGCGATCCACGTGTCGTACGGGGCGCGGTCGGGGCGGGTGAAGGAGCCGAACTCCACGACCAGGCGGATGCCTGCCCGGATGCGGACGTCGGTGCGCAGACCGAAGGCCATCTGGTGGCTGAGGTCGATGACCGTCTGGAGCCCCGGGTCCTCAATGGCCGGGACCTCCTCGGAGACCTGGAACTGCTCGTCCATCAGGGTGCGGGCGAGGGCTTCCTTGGACTGGAAGTGGAAGTACAGGGCGCCCTTGGTGACTCCGGCGTGCCGGACGACGTCGCTCAGGCTGGTGCCGTCGAAGCCCGCGCGGTCGAAGGCGACGGCGGCGCCCTGCAGGATCGCCTGCCGGGTGATCTCCGCCCGTTCCTGCCTGGCCCTTGCCACGTGTGCACGTCTCCTGGTCGGGGTGGTGCGGGATCGGCTCCCGCGGGGGTCAATGTAGGCAGGTTGGCGTTAAAAAAACCAGTCGACAGGTACTTTTTGGCGGGTTGGGGGTGGGCTGGGGTGGATGGCGTTAACGCCGTTAACGCCGTTAGGGACTGTGTGATGTCGTGATCAGCTTCTGAGTTCTTCACTCTGCGCGGAGTGGGACCCGGTAGAACTGTGGTCGTGACCCGGAGGCAACTCA
>NZ_JBWKLE010000024.1:0-89403 GCF_056430495.1 Streptomyces sp. NPDC045967
GGTGCCGATGGCCAGGGCGAGGAGGAAGCCGGCCAGGCCGCGCGAGACGCTGGTCCAGATGACGTCGAGCAGGGTGCCCTTGAGCCACATGTCGGTCAGGCTGTCCCAGACCGCCGAGGGGGCGGGGAGTTTGGTCTCCTCGGTGATCCGCAAGGTCACCAGCGTCTGCCACAGCACGAGGACCAGGCCGACGGCCAGCAGGGGCGGCAGGGCCTTCTTGGTGAGGATCTCGCGGAGGGGGGTGCGGTGGGTCTGGACGGCGTCGAGGGCGTCGAGGCCGGCCTCCAAGCGTGCCAGGTCGTCGGGGCCGCCCGTGGCCGTGGCCTTGGGGGTGGTGTCAGTGCTGGCCATGGCGGCGGATCTCCCCACGGAGGTGTTCGGTGATCTCGAGGGACAGTTCGGCGACGTCGGCGTCTTCGATGCGGCGCGGCTGGGGGATGTCGACGGTCCATTGCCGCGCGATGCGTCCGGGGCGTGAGGAGAGCAGGACCACGCGCTGGGCGAGGCGGACGGCTTCGCGGACGTTGTGGGTGACGAAGAGGACGGAGAGGTTGGTCTCGGCCCAGATGCGGGCGAGTTCGCCGTGCAGGACGTCGCGGGTGATGGCGTCGAGTGCGGCGAACGGTTCGTCCATGAGGAGGAGTTGGCTGTCCTGGGCGAGGGCGCGGGCCAGGGCGACGCGTTGGCGCATGCCGCCGGAGAGTTCGTGGACGCGTTTGCCGTGGGCGCCGCCGAGGCGGACCAGTTCCAGGAGCCGTTCGGCTTCGGTGCGGCGGTCGGTCTTGGGTACGCCGCGCAGGCGCAGGGCGAGTTCGATGTTCTTTCCGGCGGTGAGCCAGGGGAAGAGGGCGTGTTCCTGGAACATCAGGGCGGGGCGGTCGGGGGTCTCGATGGTGCCGGTGGTGGGCCGGTCGAGTCCGGCGACGAGGTTGAGCAGGGTGGACTTGCCGCATCCCGAGGCCCCCAGGATGGTGACGAACTCTCCGGGAGCGACATCGAGGCTGATGTCGTCCAGGACGAGTTGTGATCCGGCCGGGCCGGAGAAGGACTTCGAGACGTGCTCGATGCGGGTACCGTGCGTCAGCTCCGCTACGGTGCCCTCGGCAGCCTTGGCGAGCGTGGTGGCCATGGTCGTCACCTCCTGGGGTCGCTTGGTGTGCGGGATTACTCGGCGCCGAGACCGGCGTCGGAGACCTCGGGCTTGCCCGCGGCCTTGAGGACCTTGTTCAGCAGCGTGAGGTCGAAGATCCCGGACAGGTCGGGCTGTTCGATGAGCTCGGCCTCGACCGCGTGGTCGGCCTGCGCCTTCAGCGTGGCCGCCAGCGGGTCGTCGGTGAACCCGATGCTCGGCCAGGCCGGGTCGATGATCTTCGCGTCGAGGGGCTTGCCGCTCTCGGCCGCGAGCCTGGCGTTGGCGGACGCCTTGGCCTGCTCCGGATGGGCGTTGATCCACTCGTTGGTCTTCACGGTGCCCGCCAGGACCGCCTCGACGACGTCGGGGTGCTCCTTGAGGAACTTCTGCGACACGACGATGTTGGTGATCACGAACTTCTTGTCGGGCCACAGCGAGGTCTCGTCCAGCAGGACCGAGCCGCCGTCGGAGACGAGCTTGGAGGCGGTGGGCTCGGGCACCCAGGCGCCGTCGATCGAGCCCTGCTTGAAGGCGTCGGGGGCGATCTTGTTGTCGGTGCGGACGACGGAGACGTCGCCCTTGCCGGACTCGGGGTCGACGCTCCAGCCCTTCCCGGAGATCCAGTTGAGGAACGCGACGTCCTGGGTGTTCCCCTTCTGGGGGGTAGCGATCTTCTTGCCCTTGAGGTCGTCCAGGGTCTTGATCCTGTCGGGGTTGACGACCAGCTTCACGCCGCCCGACGCCGAGCCGGAGACGATCCGCAGGTTGGCGCCCTTGGACTTCACATAGCCGTTGATCGCGGGCGAGGGACCGATGAAGCCGATGTCGAGCGAACCGCCGTTGAGCGCCTCGATCTCGGAAGGCCCCGCGTTGAAGGACTGCGGCCTGATCCTGGTGCCGCCCAGTTCCTTTTGGATCAGCCCCTCCTGCAGGCCCACCAGCGCCGTGGCGTGCGTCAGGTTCGGGAAGTACCCGATGCGGACCTCGGAGGCGGAGAGCTTCCTGCCCGCGACGGCCCCGCCCGCCGTCCCGAGGTCGTCCTCCACGGCCTGGGAGCCGTAGCCGCACGAGGCCAGCGCGCCGGCCAGCAGCGGCAGCGCGGCAGCGGCGGCGAGGCAGCGGCGCACCGCCGGCCGGGCGGCACGCGTCATACGGGTGGGGGCGGTGGCAGGCACGGGAGGACTTCCTCTCGTGACGCGGTCATCTCATGACGCACGTCTTCGTCTGTGGAGCGGGGGCGGGTACGACTCGTGGGCGGCGCGGACGCGACACGGCATGGGCTAGAAGTCCCAGCCTTCCTCGTCGGCCTGCACGGTCGTCTCGGCCGTGGAGGCGAAGGACTCGCCGGCCATGCCCGCCGCCAGGGTGGTTCCGTCGGCCGGGTCGATCAGGAGGAAGGAGCCGGTGCGGCGGGAGTCGGCGTACGCGTCGAGCGCGAGCGGCTCGGCCGTACGGACGACCACGCGGCCGATGTCGTTGGCCACCAGCTGACCGGGGTTCGGGTGCTGGGACAGGTCGTCGAGGGTCAGCCGCGAGGGGATCTCCTTGACGATCGCCTTGACCGTGCGCGTCGTGTGCTTGATCAGCACCCGGGCGCCGACGGCCAGCGGCTGGTCCGCCACGTGGCAGACCGTCGCCTCGACGTCCTGCGTGGTGGCCGGGGCGCTCGCGGACGGCGCGATCAGGTCGCCGCGCGAGATGTCGATGTCGTCCTTGAGCCGCACGGTCACCGACTGCGGGGCCCAGGCGATGTCGACGCTCTCGCCGAGCGCGTCGATGCCCTCGATGACCGACGTGCGGCCGGACGGCAGGACGGTCACGGCCTCGCCGACCCGCAGCACACCGGAGGCGATCTGGCCCGCGTAGCCGCGGTAGTCCGGGTGCTCGGCGGTCTGCGGACGGATCACGTACTGCACCGGGAAGCGCGCCGGGCAGGCGGTGAGGTCGTGGCTGACCGGGACGGTCTCCAGGTGCTCCAGCACGGTCGGACCGCCGTACCAGTCCATGTTCGCCGAGGGGTCCACCACGTTGTCCCCGGCCAGCGCCGAGATCGGGATGGCGGTGATCTCCGGGACGCCGAGGTCCGAGGCGTAGGCGGTGAACTCCTCGGCGATTTTCGCGAAGACGGACTCCTGGTAGCCCACCAGGTCCATCTTGTTGACGGCCAGGACCACGTGCGGGACGCGCAGCAGGGCCGCGACGGCGGCGTGCCGGCGGGTCTGCTCGATCACGCCGTTGCGGGCGTCGACCAGGACCACGGCCAGGTCGGCGGTGGAGGCGCCGGTGACCATGTTCCGGGTGTACTGCACGTGCCCGGGGGTGTCGGCGAGGATGAACCGCCGCCGGGTCGTCGCGAAGTAGCGGTAGGCGACGTCGATGGTGATGCCCTGCTCCCGCTCGGCCCGCAGGCCGTCGGTGAGCAGCGCGAGGTCGGGGGCGTCCTGGCCGCGCTGGGCGGAGACGGCCTCGACGGCTTCCATCTGGTCGGTCAGGACCGACTTGGAGTCGTGCAGCAGCCGGCCCACCAGGGTGGACTTGCCGTCGTCGACGGAACCGGCGGTCGCGAAGCGCAGCAGGGTGGTCGCCGCGAGGTCGGCCAGGGTGCCGGCCTGATCGGTGGTGCTGGTCATCTTAGAAGTACCCTTCGCGCTTGCGGTCTTCCATCGCGGCCTCGGACATCTTGTCGTCGGCGCGGGTCGCACCGCGCTCGGTGAGCCGGGAGACGGCGATCTCGGCGATCACGGCGTCCAGCGTGGCGGCGTCGGAGTCGACGGCGCCGGTGCAGGACATGTCGCCGACGGTGCGGTAGCGGATCAGCCGCGTCTCGGGCGTCTCGTCCTCCCTGGGACCGCCCCACTCGCCGGCCGTCAGCCACATGCCGGCCCGCTGGAACACCTCGCGCTCGTGCGCGAAGTAGATCTCCGGCAGCTCGATGCCCTCGCGGGCGATGTACTGCCAGACGTCCAGCTCGGTCCAGTTGGAGAGCGGGAAGACCCGCACGTGCTCACCCGGCGCGTGGCGGCCGTTGTAGAGCTGCCACAGCTCGGGGCGCTGGCGGCGCGGGTCCCACTGGGAGAACTCGTCGCGCAGCGAGAACACCCGCTCCTTGGCGCGGGCCTTCTCCTCGTCACGGCGACCGCCGCCGAAGACCGCGTCGAACTTGCGGCTCTGGATCGCCTCGGTCAGCGGGACGGTCTGCAGCGGGTTGCGGGTGCCGTCGGGGCGCTCGCGCAGCGTGCCCGCGTCGATGTAGTCCTGGACGGACGCCACGTGCAGGCGCAGGCCGTGCTTCTCGACCGTGCGGTCGCGGTATGCGAGGACCTCGGGGAAGTTGTGCCCGGTGTCGACGTGCAGGAGGGCGAAGGGCACCGGCGCGGGCGCGAACGCCTTCAGCGCCAGGTGCAGCATGACGATGGAGTCCTTGCCGCCGGAGAAGAGGATCACCGGCTTCTCGAACTCGCCCGCCACCTCGCGGAAGATGTGCACGGCCTCGGATTCGAGGGCGTCGAGGTGCGACAGCGCGTAGGGCGCGGCGCCCTCCTGGTTGTCGGCGGCTCCGTGCAGGTGGGCGACCGTGGTCATGCCAGACCCCTCTCGGTGAGCAGCGCGTGCAGGGCCGATGCCGACTCCTGGACGGTCTGCGTGTGCGACTCGATACGCAGGTCCGGGGTCTCCGGAGCCTCGTAGGGGTCGTCGACCCCGGTCAGACCGGAGATCTCGCCCGCCGCCTGCTTCGCGTACAGGCCCTTCACGTCACGCTCGGAGCACACCTCCACCGGGGTGGCCACGTGCACCTCCAGGTAGGCGGTGTCCGCGGCGGCGTGCCGCTTGCGGACGGCCTCGCGGCTGTCCGCGAACGGCGCGATCACCGGCACCAGCGCCTTGACGCCGTTGCTCGCGAGGAGTTCGGCGACGAAGCCGATGCGCTGCACGTTGGTGTGCCGGTCCTCGCGGCTGAAGCCGAGGCCGGCGGAGAGGAACTCGCGGATCTCGTCCCCGTCGAGCACCTCCACGCGGTGGCCCTCGGCCCGCAGCCGCTCGGCCAGCGCGTAGGCGATGGTGGTCTTGCCGGCGCTGGGCAGCCCGGTCAGCCACACCGTGGCGCCCTGGTCGCTCACGCTCATCTGCTCTGTCTCCGTAGGTTCTTCGCTGGTCGTCGTCATCAGCCGTGCAGTCCGCACTCGGTCTTGCCCCGTCCGGCCCACCGGCCGGCCCGGGCGTCCTCGCCCTCCGCCACGCGGCGGGTGCAGGGGGCGCAGCCGACGGAGGCGTAGCCGTCCGTCAGCAGCGGGTTGGTGAGCACCCCGTGTTCGGCGACGTACGCGTCCACGTCGTCCTGGGTCCAGCGCGCGATGGGCGAGACCTTGACCTTCCGCCGCTTCTCGTCCCAGCCGACCACCGGGGTGTTCGCCCGGGTCGGGGACTCGTCGCGGCGCAGGCCCGTCGCCCACGCGTCGTACGCGGTCAGGCCCTCTTCGAGGGGCTTGACCTTGCGCAGGGCGCAGCACAGGTCGGGGTCGCGGTCGTGCAGCTTCGGGCCGTACTGCGCGTCCTGCTCGGCGACCGTCTGGCGCGGGGTGAGGGTGATGACGTTGACGTCCATCACCGCCTCCACGGCGTCGCGGGTGCCGATGGTCTCCTCGAAGTGGTAGCCCGTGTCGAGGAAGACCACGTCCACGCCGGGGAAGGCGCGGGAGGCCAGGTGGGCGACGACCGCGTCCTCCATGGAGGAGGTCACGGCGAACCTCCTGCCGAAGGTCTCGGCCGCCCAGGTGAGGATCTCCAGCGCGGAGGCGTCCTCCAGCTCCCGGCCCGCCCGCTCGGCCAGGTCCCTGAGCGCGGCCGTACCGGCTTCGGCGTCCGTGGGACCGGCGTCCCGAGTCGTGGTCATATCTCTTCCCCCGCAGCCGCGTCGGACCGGACGCCCCGGGCCAGCAGCCCGAGGTACTTCAGCTGGAAGGCACGGTTGCAGGCCCTGCACTCCCAGGCGCCGTGGCCCGTCTCGTGGGGAAACAGGTCCTCGTCGCCGCAGTACGGGCAGTAGAACGGTGCGGCGCGCTCGCTCACGACAGGCTCTTCTCGTCCGCGCGGGCGACCCACGCCGCGAAGCGCTCGCCGTCCTCGCGCTGCTCCTCGTAGCTCTTGACGACCCGCTCGACGTAGTCGGGCAGACCGGCCGAGGTGACCTTCAGGCCGCGGACCTTCCGGCCGAAGCCGGCCTCCAGGCCGAGGGCGCCGCCCAGGTGGACCTGGTAGCCCTCCACCTGGTTGCCGTCGTCGTCCAGGACCAGCTGGCCCTTGAGACCGATGTCCGCCACCTGGATACGGGCGCAGGCGTTCGGGCAGCCGTTGATGTTGATCGTGATGGGCTCGGCGAAGTCCGGCAGGCGGCGCTCCAGTTCGTCGATCAGCGAGGCGCCGCGCGCCTTCGTCTCGACGATGGCCAGCTTGCAGAACTCGATGCCGGTGCAGGCCATCGTGCCGCGGCGGAACGGGGACGGCTTGACCCGCAGGTCGAGCGACTCCAGGGCCGCGACCAGCGAGTCGACCCGGTCGGCCTCGATGTCGAGGACGATCATCTTCTGCTCGGCGGTGGTGCGCAGCCGTCCGGAGCCGTGCTGCTCGGCGATGTCCGCGATCTTGGTCAGGGTGGCGCCGTCGACGCGGCCCACGCGGGGCGCGAAGCCGACGTAGAACCGGCCGTCCTTCTGCTGGTGGACGCCGACGTGGTCGCGCCACTGGCCCGACGGCTGCTCGGGCGCGGGGCCGTCGGTCAGCTTCCGCTGCAGGTACTCGTCCTCCAGGACCTGGCGGAACTTGGCCGGGCCCCAGTCGGCGACGAGGAACTTCAGGCGGGCGCGGGTGCGCAGCCGGCGGTAGCCGTAGTCGCGGAAGATCGAGATGACGCCCTCGTAGACGTCGGGGACCTCGTCGAGCGAGACCCAGGTGCCCAGCCGCACGCCCAGCTTCGGGTTGGTGGACAGGCCGCCACCGACCCAGACGTCGAAGCCGGGCCCGTGCTCGGGGTGGTTCACGCCGACGAAGGCGATGTCGTTGATCTCGTGCGCCACGTCGAGCAGCGGCGAACCGGAGACCGCGGACTTGAACTTGCGCGGCAGGTTGGAGAAGTCCTTGTTGCCCACGATGCGGCGGTAGATCTCGTCGATCGCGGGGGTGCCGTCGATGATCTCGTCCCGGGCGATGCCGGCGACGGGCGAGCCGAGGATGACGCGGGGGGTGTCACCGCAGGCCTCGGTGGTGGACAGCCCGACGGCCTCCAGGCGGCGCCAGATCTCCGGGACGTCCTCGATCCGGATCCAGTGGTACTGCACGTTCTGCCGGTCGGTGAGGTCGGCGGTGCCGCGGGCGAACTCCTCGGAGATCTCGCCGATCACGCGCAGCTGCTCGGTGCTCAGCCGGCCGCCGTCGATGCGGACGCGCAGCATGAAGTACTTGTCGTCCAGCTCCTCCGGCTCCAGGATCGCGGTCTTGCCGCCGTCGATCCCGGGCTTGCGCTGGGTGTAGAGGCCCCACCACCGCATGCGCCCGCGCAGGTCGTTGGGGTCGATCGAGTCGAAGCCGGCCTTGGAGTAGATCGTCTCAATGCGTGTCCGCACGTTGAGACCGTCGTCGTCCTTCTTGAACTGCTCGTTGCCGTTGAGGGGCGTGTGGTGTCCGACAGCCCACTGACCCTCACCGCGGTGACGGCCTGTCTTGCGGCGCGCGGCGGCGGCTGCGGGCGTTTCGGGAGTGGCGGCCATGGCGGGTACGTCCTTCTTCGGCGGCTCAGGGCAGGGGCGGGGCACAGGAGAGTGGTTGCGCGCCCCCGTCACGTCGGCGTCGCTGAGCGGGTGTGGCTGAGTGCCGCCTTTGCCGGGGTGGCCGGCGGGCAGGGCGGTATTCGGCCGTCAGGGGGCAGAGATGATCGTCACGTCCACGGCGGCGATGCCGGGTTGGTGGCGGTGTGCGGCGATTGCTGGTTCCGTCAGCAGGCCGGACAGATGGCGCTGGACATGCGGCCGAGGTCGACGTGCCGCCGACTCACCAAGGCAATTCCAGCTCCATTCATGGCGGAAGCGTGTCATGGGGCGATTGGAGGAGTCCACTACTGTCCAAAATGCGGACGATGTCGTCTCGCATCGTGGTACAGCGTGATCGCCGTCACTCCGCCGGGCCGGTCCTACGCGCCCGGCCAGGGGCCCGGAGTGGGAGTCTCCTCCTTCAGCTCCGTCTCCGTCCTGAAGAGCCGGAACCCGCGCCGCAGGTAGTTGTCCATCGCCGTCGGTCCGTCCAGGCTGCACGTGTGCAGCCACACCCGCCGCGTCGGCTCGCGGTCCGGCCAGCGGGAGGCCAGGTCCCACGCCCGGGCCACGCCCACCGACAGCAGGTGCCCCCCGATCCGCCTGCCCCGGAAGTCCGGCAGCAGCCCGAAGTAGACGATCTCCACCACACCGTCCTCCTGCGGGTCGAACTCCACGTACCCGGCCGGCGTGCCGCGGTCGTACGCCACCCACGTCTCCACCCCCGGCCGCCCCAGCTGCGCCACCCACTGCTCGCGTGTGAGGGCCAGCCGGTCCGTCCAGTGGATGTCCCCGCCGACCGAGGCGTACAGGAACCGGCTGAACTCGGGCGAGGGGACCTCCGCCCGCGAGATCGTGATCTCAGGGCCCGGTACGGCCGCCGGAACGAGAGCCTCCGGGGAGGTCATCTCCAGGGACCAGGTGGTGAGGGTGATGGTGCTCATGCAGGTCAGGGAACCATGCCGCGCCCCCGATGGCCCAGGCGGGCCCTGATCACCGCGGGCGCGGTGGAATGCGGGAGGAGCCCCGCCGGGTCCTCGGGGCGGATCAGCTCCACCTCCACGTCGTCCGCGAAGCGGTACGGGCGGTGGGTCAGCACGCCCGCCAGGTTGCGGCGGACCCGGGACATCTCCGCCCGCACCGTCACCGTGCGGGTCGGATCCCCGAACAGCTCCCCGGAGAGCTCCGCCGCCGACCGCCCGCGCGGACTGTCCGCCAGCAGGAACAGCAGCTCCGCGTGGCGCGGGCTCAGCTCCTGCGACCAGCTCCCGGCGGCCCCGTACACCGTCGCCGACCAGGCCCCCGCCCGGCTGAGGTCGAGCACGACCCGGGTCACGGCCGTGCCCGTACGGTCCTGCACCACCCGCAGCAGCCAGCCCCCCGGCAGCGGCTCCACCGCGCAGTCCCCGAGCTGGGGCACCCACACCCGCCCCGGCCCGAAGGCCCGCGGCAGCGGGACGCGGTCCACCGGGGCCATGCCCGCCACGGCCGCCGTCCAGCCGCTCGCATCGACCGCCAGCGCCCGCCCCGGCAGCCGCGCCAGCAGCGGAGCCGCCACCGCCCGCAGCCGCTCCAGCGACTCCAGGTGCCGGACGCGCAGCTCCCGCTCCGCGAGCCGGGCCACCGAGGTCACCCACGCCAGGGTCGCCGGGTGCATCGTGGCCAGCGGACCGCTGACGTCGACCACCCCCAGCAACCGCCCGTCGCGCGGGTCGCGCACGGGCGCACCCGCGCACGTCCAGTCGTGGTGGCTGGAGACGAAGTGCTCCGCCGAGAACACCTGGACCGGCCGCCGGGTCACCAGGGCGGTACCCACCCCGTTCGTGCCGACCACGGCCTCGTCCCAGTCCGCTCCCACCGCGAACCCGAGCCGGTCCGCCTTCCGCAGGATGGAGGAGTGGCCCTCCCGCCACAGCAGCCGGCCCTCCGCGTCGGCCACCACCATGATGTGCAGGACCTCGTCCAGGGCCGGCAGCAGCCCCTCGCGCAGCACGGGCAGGACCTCCCGCAGCGGCGAGACGTGCCGGCGCTCCTCGGTCTCGGCGGCCGACAGCATCCGCGAGCGGGCGTCCCGGTCCGGGTGCACCCCGCCGGCCAGCATCCGGCGCCAGGACTCGGCGATCTCCGGGCGCGGCGCGGCCGGCGGCGGGTTCCCGGCCAGCGCGGCCGCCCGTACGCCCTTCAGCAGACGCGCGGCGTCCCGTGCGTCCATGGCCGAGATGCGGGCCACATCGACCGTGCTGCCTGTGGTGTCGGCCACCGGAACCTCCCCCGTGCGAACAGGACGACTCGAACGGTGCAACGGTATGCAACTCTCGCCAAGCCCCGGTCACCCGGCCGAAACTGTCCGCACGCCGCCGAGCGGCGTGACAGCTCCTCCTCGGGGCTTCTCGGGTCAGGGGTGGTGCCGAGTCGGCGCGGCGCCACCCCTGCTCCGGTCGACGGGCCGGATCCCGGCTCGGAGCGGTTTGGGGACTACTCCCCGCCCGTGATCCGCGCCCGTTCCACGAGAGCGCCCAGGCCGAGGCTGTGCGGCAGCGTGCCGAAGGCCGCTCCCCAGTCGCCGCCGAGCCGGGAGGCGCAGAACGCGTCGGCCACCTCCGGCGGCGCCCACCGCACCAGCAGCGAGCCCTGGAGCACCAGGGCCATCCGCTCGACGACCCGGCGGGCCCGGGCCTCGATGCCCTCCAGGTCGGCGAGCTCCGTCAGCAGGTCCTTGACGGCCGCGTCCAGCCGGTGGTCGGCGCCCCGGGCCAGGCCGACCTCCTGGAGGAAGGCGTTCAGGGCCTGCGGTTCGCGCTGCAGCGCGCGCAGGACGTCCAGCGCCTGGACGTTGCCCGATCCCTCCCAGATGGAGTTCAGCGGCGATTCGCGCAGCAGCCGCGGCATGCCGGACTCCTCGACGTAGCCGTTGCCCCCCAGGCATTCCAGCGCCTCCGCCACCATCGGCGTACAGCGCTTGGTCACCCAGTACTTGGCGGCCGGCACGGCCAGGCGCAGGAAGGCCCTCTCCTGGTCGGTCCCGGCGTCGTAGGCGGCCGCGAGCCGCAGCGTCAGGGTGGTGGCGGCCTCCGACTCCAGGGCGAGGTCCGCCAGGACGTTGCGCATCAGCGGCTGGTCGATGAGCGGTGCTCCGAAAGCGGAGCGGTGCTCCGCATGGTGAACGGCCTGCGTCAGTGCCTGCCGCATCAGCGAGGCCGAACCGATCACGCAGTCCAGCCGGGTCGCCGCGACCATCTCGATGATGGTCCGCACCCCGCGGCCCTCCTCGCCCACCCGCCGCGCCCACGTCCCGTCGAACTCCACCTCGCTCGACGCGTTCGACCGGTTCCCCAGCTTGTCCTTCAGCCGCTGGATCGCGAAGGCGTTGCGCGTGCCGTCCGGCAGCACCCGCGGCACCAGGAAGCAGGTCAGCCCACCCGGAGCCTGCGCCAGCACCAGGAACCCGTCGGACATCGGCGCCGAACAGAACCACTTGTGGCCGGTCAGCACGTACTCGCCCGAGGCGTCCAGCGGCGTCGCGGCCGTCGTGTTCGCCCGGACGTCGCTGCCGCCCTGCTTCTCCGTCATCCCCATGCCGAAGAGCACACCGCCCTTGCCCGCGGCCGGCGCCAGCCCCTCCTCGTACACGTGCGAGGTCAGCCGCGGCTCCCACTCGGCCGCCAGCTCCGGATCGGCCTGCAGCGCCGGCACCGCCGCGTGCGTCATCGACACCGGGCAGCCGTGCCCGGCCTCGGCCTGGGACCACACGAAGAACCCGGCGGCACGCCGCAGGTGCCCGGCCGGCCGGCCCCAGGCGTCCGTGAGCCCGCTGGACACGGCCTTGCCCAGCAGCCGGTGCCACGCCGGGTGGAACTCCACCTCGTCGATCCGGTTCCCGTACCGGTCGTGCGTCCGCAGCACCGGGGGATTCTCGTTCGCCAGCCGGCCCCACTCCTGGGCCTGCGCGGAACCGGCCGTGCGCCCGAGCGCCGTCAGCTCCTCGCGGACCTCACCGAGGAGGTCCGGGGCCGCGTCCGCGAGATGGCGCTCCACCCCCTCGCTGAGGGCCCGGTCGCCCCCGTAGACGTCGTGGCCCACGAGCGGCGGGGCCTGGTTGCTGACTGTGTGGGTGGTGGTCGCCATGCGGATACCGTAAGGACGTGCAGCCAGCAAAAGAAACACCAGAGCGGATCCTGGTACGCCACGGACGGCTCCACCGGGCACGCGCCCTGTACCGCAACGTCTCGAAGCGGAAGATGGGCTGGCTGCTCCTGAAGGACACCGTGAACTCGTGCATCGAGTACCGGATCCTCGGCCTCGCCGCTGAGGCCGCCTTCTTCACCCTGCTCTCGCTGCCCCCGCTCTTCCTCGGCCTGCTGGGCCTCCTCGGCTACGTGGACGGCTGGACGGGCACGACCACGGTGGCCAGCATCGAGGAGAACATCCTCGGGGCGGCCGGCACGGTCCTGTCCGACCGGGGCGTCAACGACATCGCCAAACCGATGCTGGACGACGTGACGGGCCGCGGCCGCCCCGACCTGATCTCGCTCGGCTTCGCCTTCGCCCTGTGGTCGGGGTCGCGCGCCGTGAACGTCTTCATCGACACCATCACCGTGATGTACGGGCTCGACGGGCACCGCGGCATCGTCAAGACCCGGCTGCTGGCGTTCCTGCTGTACATCATCGCGCTGGTCATCGGCGCGGTCGTGCTGCCCCTGATGGTGGTGGGACCCGACGCGGTCGTCCAGCTGGTGCCCTACGGCACCAGCGTCATCGCGGTGCTGTACTGGCCGACCGTCACCCTGCTGTCCATCGTCTTCCTCACCACGCTCTACCACGTGTCCGTACCGGTGCGCTCGCCGTGGATCGAGGACGTGCCCGGAGCCCTGGTGGCCCTCGCGATGTGGGTGCTCGGCTCCTTCCTGCTGCGGATCTACCTCACCAACACCGTCGAGGGGCTGACGATCTACGGCTCGCTGGCGGCGCCGGTGGCCGTCCTGCTGTGGATCGGCATCTCGGCCTTCGCGGTCCTCGTGGGGGCCGCCGTGAACGCGGCCATCGACCGCGTCTGGCCCTCGGTGGCCACCGCGGCGGCCCGTGAGGCCAACGAGCGGGCCCGCGAAGCGGAGGCCGCCCAGCTGATCGCCCGGGCCGCGGCCTGGCGGGCGATGGCCGAGGGCGAATCGGAGGACGACGAGGACGACGCGATGCCCTCCGAGTTCCCCGAACGCTGGTCGAAGTTCCTGCCGCCGGAGGACTACACCTCCCGGCTGCGCAAGCACTGAGGCCCGGCCCGGAGGGGTGGGGGTGTACGAGGAGACGCGGTCCGCGCTCGTCGCGGGAGCCGTGCTGTGGCGGGCCGGCGGGCCCGGGCAGGTGGTGCTGCCCGACGGGTGCATGGACCTGCTGTGGGTGGAGGGCCGGCTGCTGGTTGCCGGGGCCGACACCGGTCCCCATCCGGCCGGGGAGGTCCCGGGCGGCGCCTTCGCCGGGATCAGGTTCGCGCCCGGTACCGCGCCCGCGCTGCTCGGCGTACCGGCCCATGAGCTGCGGGACCGCCGCGTCGATCTGGCCGACCTGTGGCCCCCCGCGCGGGTGCGCCGCCTCGCCGGGCAGGTGGCCGCGTACGCGGATCCGCGCGCCGGGCTCGAGGCGCTGGCCGCCCGCCGCGCGGCGGAGGCCGGGCCGCCGGACCCGCTGGTCGCCGAGGTCGTGGCCCGGCTCCGGGCGGGCCAGGCCGTCGCCCAGCTCGCCGCCGCCGCGGGCCTCGGGGAACGGCAGCTGCGCAGGCGCTCCCTCGACGCCTTCGGCTACGGCCCCCGGACGCTGGGCCGGATCCTGCGGCTGCGCCGCGCCCTCGCACTGGCCCGGGCCGGCACGCCCTACGCCGAGGTGGCGTGCGTCGCCGGATACGCCGACCAGGCCCATCTGGCCCGCGAGGTGCGCGCGTTGGCCGGCACCACGCTGAGCGCCTACGTGGCGGGCTCCGACGGCGCGAAGAGCGAGACGCCGCAGCCGTCCGGGTCGAGGACCACGGCATAGCGCTGTCCCCAGAACGCGTCCCAGGGCTTCAGATGGCCCGGGTGCCCGGCCGCGGTCAGTTCGGCGTACAGGGCGTCCACCTCGGCGGGGGAGTCGCACAGGAAGGCCAGCTCCCGGCGGCCGCCGCCGGAGGGCGGGGTCCAGGACGGGTCGAAGGAGCGGACCGTCTCCTCCGTGTCCCAGCCGATCCGCAGACCACCCGGCAGCACGGCCTCGACGTGCGGCTGGTCATCGGCAGCGGCCGGTACGTCCAGCCCCAGGCGGCGGTAGAAGGCGAGCGAGGCGGCCATGTCCGAGACGACCAGGCCGATCATGTCGAGTCGTGGAGTCATGAACGCAGGCTAGGCCGGGCCCGGCACGGCCGTCTTGAAGGAAACGGACACGCCCGCGCAGCCGGTACGCGGGGTGCGGAAAAAGAACTGGCCCCGGCGGGAAACGGCTTGTTACGGTGCGACCGTTGCCGCCGACCGGTGCGCAGCACGCCGTACGCGCACGACCCGGAGGTGAGTTCATTGACGACTGTCGTCAGGCAGGGCGCCGCCGCCCGCACTCAGAAGACCGTCGATGTCACTTCCGTGGTCTCCGGCTGACCTCACACTTCCGCGCGCACCGCCATCGGGCGCACGCGCGGCGCCGGGGCCACCCTGTGAAGGGTTCCCCTTGTCTCTCCCGCTCTCCTCTCCTTCCTCTTCTTCTTCCTCCTCCGCGCCGCTCATCGACGCCCTGACCTCCTACGGGTGGGACGACGCGTGGGCGGCCGAGTTCACCCCGTACGCCGAACAGGGCCTGGTGCCGGGCCGCGTCGTACGCGTCGACCGCGGGCAGTGCGACGTCATGACCGAGCACGGGCTCGTCCGTGCCGACACCGCCTTCGTCACCCCGCACGACCCGCTGCGGGTCATCTGCACCGGCGACTGGGCGGCCGTCGAGCCGGACGGCACTCCGCGCTACGTGAAGGCGTACCTGCCGCGGCGCACCGCCTTCGTACGCTCCACCTCCTCCCAGCGGTCCGAGGGCCAGATCCTCGCCGCCAACGTCGACCACGCGATCATCGCCGTCTCCCTCGCCGTGGAACTGGACCTCGGACGCATCGAGCGCTTCCTGGCCCTGGCGTGGGAATCGGGGGCGCAGCCGCTGGTCGTGCTCACCAAGGCCGACCTGGTCCCCGATCCGGTGGTGCTCGCCCACCTGGTCCAGGACGTGGAGACCAGCGCACCGGGGGTCCAGGTGCTGACGGTGTCCTCCGTGACCGGGGAGGGCACGGACGTCCTCACCGCCGTCGTCGGCGGAGGGACGAGCGTGCTCCTCGGCATCTCGGGCGCCGGCAAGTCCACCCTGGCCAACACCCTGCTCGGAGCCGACGTCATGACGGTCCGGGAGGCCCGCGAGGTCGACGGCAAGGGCCGCCACACGACCACGACGCGCAACCTGCTCGTCCTGCCCGGCGGCGGCGTCCTGATCGACACGCCCGGACTGCGCGGGGTCGGGCTGTGGGACGCCGGGGCCGGCGTCGGCCAGGTGTTCGCGGAGATCGAGGAGTTGGCGGAGGACTGCCGCTTCCACGACTGCGCGCACGAGGCGGAGCCGGGGTGCGCGGTGCTGGCCGCCGTGGACTGCGGGTCGCTGCCCGAACGCCGCCTGGAGAGCTACCGCAAGCTGCTGCGGGAGAACCAGCGGATCGTGGCGAAGACGGACGCGAGGCTCCGTGCGGAGATCCGCCGCGACTGGCGGCTGAAGTCCGCCGTGGGCCGGGCCAACTACGCCGCCAAGCGCTCCGGCCGCGCCTGACCCGCCGGCGGAGCCGGGCCCACTGCTCCGGCAGCCCCGCCTCCGCCGGCCCGGGACCACCCCCCGCCCACCGGGTCGCATCCGGCGGGCGGGCGGGGGAGCCGGGCCGGGCCGGTCGCCGCCGCGCCGGCGACCGGCCCGGGCAGGTCGTACTCAGCCTTGCCGGCGAGGGATGCGCCGGGTTGGGGGTGGAGCCCCGCCCCTGAGCCCCGCGCCCCACGCCGCGGTTCAGGTGGCCGCCGCCACGGCCACCCACGCGGCCACCACCGCCAGGCACGCCCACAACTCCACCAGCACGCTCGTCCCCACCGTCCGCATCACCGCCCGCGCCGACGCCCACGCCTCGCCGTGCGCCCCGAGGCGGAGCCGCTCGCACAGGTAGATGCCGCCCACGAAGCCCGGGGCCGCCCCCAGCACCGGGATGAGCACGAAGCCCAGTACCGCCCCGGCCCCCGCGTACGCCGCCATCCGGGGGGTCACCCCCGCCCCGTGCAGCCGACGTGGCGGGAGCAGCCACTTCACCACCTGGACCACCAGGAGCAGGACCGTCGCCGCGACCAGCAGGGTCCACGCCGGCCCGGACCGCTCGTGCAGCGCCCACCACGACAGACCCGCCCACACCAGCCAGGTCCCCGGCACGCCCGGCACCATCACCCCGGCCACCCCGAGGAGCAGCACCAGCCCCACCAGGAGCAGCTGCGGCAGATCCATCTGCCCAGCCTGACCGAACCGGACCTATCGGACCACCCAGCCCCGCTCACAGGCGTGCCAGCCCAGCTGGAGCCGCGTCGTGACCCCCGCCAGCTCCATCAGGCCCTTGACCCGCCGCTGCACCGTCCGCAGCCCCAGGTCCAAGTGCTTGGCCACGCTCGCGTCCGTCATCCCGGCCAGCAGCAGGCTCAGGACCTCCAGATCGGTGGTGTCCGGGCCGCCGTCCGCCTCCTCGGGCCCGCCCGACGTGCCCAGCCGCAGCGGCAGCGACTCCCGCCACACCGCCTCGAACAGGCCGGTCAGGGACTCCAGCAGCCCCGACGCGTGCACCACCAGCGCCGCCGGCTCCGCGCCGCGCGTGGTCAGCGGGACCATCGCCAGGGCCCGGTCCGCGATCACCAGCTTCGTCGGTACCGCGTCCGTCACCCTGACCTGTTCGCCGCGCCCCAGCGCCGCCGACACCTCGCGGATCCCGCCCGGCAGGGTCAGCACCTCCCGCTCGATCACCACCCGGTAGTGGACGCCGCGCACGGAGGACCGTTCCTCCGCCTCGTTCTCCGCACCCGTCACCACCTGCGGCCGGCCGGTGACGAGCGCACACACCTCCCGCTCCGCGCCCCACTGGAGTTGCAGGAAGCGGTGCGCCACCGCGCTCGCGCCCTGCACCACCTCCACCAGGTCGTGCACCGCCGGCTCGGCCGCCTCCGCCCGGTACTCCCGCGCCAGCAGCGCCGCCGCCAGCTCCGCCTGCTCCAGCTCCTGCCGCTGCCGGGTGAGCAGCGCCCCCAGGGCGACACCGGGCGGAGCCGCCACCCAGCGCCCCGGCCGCGCGGAGGACTGCGCGGCCAACCCGTGGCGCTCCAGGTGCCGCAGCGTCCGCTCGGTCTGCGGCACCGGCAGGGTCAGCCGGTGCGCGAGATCGGGCACCTCCGCCGCCCCCAGCGCCACCAGCGCGCGGTACGCCGCCTCCTGGCCCTCGTCGAGGCCTATCGCACCCAGCAATCCGAACACCCCCCTCTCCGCCGCACCCTGGCGGGAAGCGGCCACGGCGCGAACCCGCCGCCGACATCATCGCCGCACCCCCTGCCACTCTGCCAAGGTGGTGTCACCGCAGCACCGACATCCGCCGACCGCAAGCCGGGTACGGGGCGAGGGAAGCTGCCGTCACCCAGGTGGCCGTGCGGGCGTTCGACGTCCGCCAGTCCGCGCGGGTGGGGGTGGAGGGGTCCACCGGGCGGCGGCCCGGTGGACCCTTTTCGTGCGTTCGGCGTTTTCCGCCCGTGCGGGAGGCCCAGAATGAGGGCATGAGTCAGCAGGGCGCGGGCGCGGACGACTGGTGGCAGAAGCTGTACGAGGACCCGGACCCGGGGCCGTCCCCCGAGCCGGGCGACACCCTGGACCACCGCTTCCACACGGCGGCCCACCTGACGACTCCGCCACCGCCGACCCCACCGCCCCCAGCGGCCACCCGGCCCCCGACCCCGCCGGCCGCCCCGGGCTCCGTCCCCGCCCCCGCCTCGGCTCAGGTTCCCGGGCCGGCTGCGGTGCAGGGGCCGGTCTCGGGGCCGGGGCGGGCGGCGGGTCCTTCGCCGGCTCCTGGTGATCCGCCCGCGGCGGAACCGCTGCTTCCGGGGCCTCGGCGGTCGCCGCCCCCGCCCCCGCCCGGATGGCCCCCGGCCCAGCCCCGCACGGCGGTGCCGGTGCCAGACCCGGCCGTTCCGCCGCCGCCCGCAGCCGGTTCGGACCCGGCCGTTCCGCCGCCGCCCGCAGCCGGTTCGGACCCGGCCGTCCCACCGGCGCCAGGTGCCGGTTCGGGTCCGGCCGTTCCACCGGCGCCAGGTGCCGGTTCGGGTCCGGCCGTCCCGCCGCATCCGGTCGCCACCCCGCAGACGGGCGCGGTACCCGCCCCGCGCGCGGTCGCGGTGCCGCCTCCACCCGCCGCCCCTCCCGCCGCCCCGAAGCTACCGGTTCCCCCGCCCCCCGCCGGACCCCCGGCCCCCGGCGGGACCGCCCCGCGCGATCCGCGGGAGGGCGGGGTCACCTCGTACGCGCTCGGGGGCGTGGACGTGCCGCCCGCCCGGCCCGACGCGCCGCCGCCGGGGCCCCCGGTCGCCCGGCCCGCGGCGGCGGCCCGGCGGCCCGAGGTGCGGCACCTCGGGGACCGGGCGCCCACGTACGCCGCCGAACCCGGTGCGCTCCCGCCCGCCGACCCGGCCGCAGTGGACGGGCTGATCCCCGACACGGTCCTGGAGGGCGCCCGCTACGGCACGTACACCCTGCGGGCCGCCTCCCTCCGCGGGGACTCCGCCCGGTTCCGCGGCGAGGCCCGCCGCGACGTCCTGCTCACCGCTCGCTTCGGCGGCGGGGACGACGCCCTGGTCCTGGTGGTCCTCGCCGGAGGCGACCGGGCGGCGCCGGGGGCCGCCGAGGCCGCCGCCGAGCTCTGCCGGAGTGTCGCCGCGGCCGTCGGGCGCAGCCAGGAGCGGCTGGCCGAAGACATCCGGACCGGTCGCCGCGACGCCCTGCGCTCGGGTCTCCAGCGCCTCACCGACCGCGGCTACGGCCGGCTGCGGGCCCGCGCCGCCGAGCTGGGGCTCGAGGAGGGGGCGTACACGGCCGGCCTGCGCGGGCTGCTGCTCCCGGTGGACCCCGCCTGCCGCACCCGGGTGTGCTTCGGAGCCGGGGCGGGCGGGCTGTTCCGGCTGCGGGACGGCGCCTGGCAGGACCTGGAGCCCACCGCGCCCTCCGCCGCCCCGCCCGCCCGCACCGCCTCCGAGCCGCCCCCGCCCCCGGCGCCACCCGCTTCCGACGGGCACCCCGGGACCGGCACCGGCTTCCGGTTCCGCGCGTCCGTGGCCCGCCCCGGCGACACCCTGCTGCTGTGCTCCGGCGGCCTGGCGGAGCCGATGCGCGAGGAGCCGCTCCTGCCGCACGCGCTCGCCGCGCGCTGGGCCGAGCCGGAACCACCCGGCCTCGCCGCCTTCCTCGCGGACACCCAGCTCCGCCTGAAGGGTTACGCCGACGACCGCACGGCTGCCGCAGTCTGGGAGGCGTAAGCGACGCACCCGTGGCTGGATGGGAGGCATGGCCAAGCAGAACGTGGCAGAGCAGTTCGTCGACATCCTGGTGCGCGCGGGCGTGCGCAGGCTGTACGGCGTCGTGGGCGACAGCCTCAACCCGGTGGTGGACGCCATCCGCCGGACGGACGGCATCGACTGGATCCAGGTCCGGCACGAGGAGACGGCGGCCTTCGCGGCCGGCGCCGAGGCCCAGATCACCGGCCGCCTCGCCGCCTGCGCGGGCTCCTGCGGCCCGGGAAACCTGCACCTGATCAACGGCCTGTACGACGCCCACCGCTCCATGGCCCCCGTGCTCGCGCTGGCCTCCCACATCCCCTCCGCGGAGATCGGCCTCGGCTACTTCCAGGAGACCCACCCCGACCGGCTGTTCACCGAGTGCAGCCACTACAGCGAGCTGATCTCCAACCCCCGGCAGATGCCGCGGGTCCTGCAGACCGCCATCCAGCACGCCGTCGGCCGCAGCGGCGTCGGCGTCGTCGCGCTGCCGGGGGACGTCGCCGCGCAGCCCGCGCCGGAGAAGGCGGTGGAGCACGCCATGGTCACCTCCCGGCCCTCGGTCCGGCCCGGCGACGGCGAGATCGAGAAGCTGGTCCGGCTCGTCGACGAGGCGGACAGGGTCACCCTCTTCTGCGGCAGTGGCACCGCCGGGGCGCACGCCGAGGTGATGGAGTTCGCGGGCCGGGTCAAGGCCCCCATCGCGCACGCCCTGCGCGGCAAGGAGTGGATCCAGTACGACAACCCGTACGACGTCGGTATGAGCGGTCTCCTCGGCTACGGCGCCGCCTACGAGGCGACCCACGAGTGCGACCTGCTGATCCTGCTCGGCACGGACTTCCCGTACAACGCCTTCCTCCCCGACGACGTCAAGATCGTCCAGGTGGACATCCGGCCCGAGCACCTCGGCCGCCGGTCCCAGCTGGACCTCGCCGTCTGGGGGGACGTGCGGGAGACCCTGCGCGCCCTGAACGCGCGGGTGCGCGCCAAGAGCGACCGCCGCTTCCTGGACCGGATGCTGAAGAAGCACGCGGACGCCTTGGAGGGCGTGGTCAAGGCGTACACCCGCAAGGTGGAGAAGCACACGCCCGTCCACCCGGAGTACGTGGCGTCGGTCCTGGACGAACTCGCCGACGATGACGCCGTGTTCACCGTCGACACCGGCATGTGCAACGTGTGGGCGGCGCGCTATCTTTCCCCGAACGGCAAGCGGCGCATCATCGGATCGTTCAGCCACGGATCCATGGCCAACGCTCTTCCGCAGGCGATCGGCGCACAGTTCACCGACCGGAACCGTCAAGTGGTGTCGATGTCGGGTGACGGCGGCTTCTCGATGCTGATGGGAGATTTCCTCACCCTGGTGCAGTACGACCTTCCCGTCAAAGTGGTCCTGTTCAACAACTCATCTCTGGGAATGGTCGAGTTGGAGATGCTGGTTTCCGGCCTGCCTTCCTACGGGACGGCGAACACGAATCCCGATTTCGCCGCCGTCGCCCGCGCGGCGGGTGCGTACGGAGTGCGCGTGGAGAAGCCCAAGCAGCTCACAGGAGCCCTCAAGGACGCGTTCAAGCACCCCGGACCCGCCCTGGTGGATGTGGTGACCGACCCCAACGCCCTGTCGATCCCGCCGAGGATCAGTGCCGACATGGTGACCGGATTCGCCCTTTCCGCCGGCAAGATGGTGCTGGACGGCGGGGTCGGCAGGATGATCCAGATGGCTCGATCCAACCTGCGCAACGTGCCGCGTCCCTGAGCCCGCAGGAGTGCGGACCGGCCCGGGGGGCATGCATCCCGTAGACCTGTTCGAGAGGGATGGACGCGGGAGGTACACCGCCGTGCGGGTGGGGGCGAACACGGGCAAGCAGAAGAGAGGGCGGCCGGTACCTCGCGAACCCTCGGCCGAGGGCGGGGCGGCGGTGGAGGAGCTGGAGATCAGCCGGAGCGTCCGCCGGGCGGACCTGAAAGCCGTCGGTGACATCCGGCGGTGCTTACGGGACCTGCTCCGCCACCGGTGCCGCTCCGACGCCGCGGAGGTGGCCGAACTCCTGGTGACCGAGCTCGTCACCAACGCCCTCGTCCACACCGAGCAGGGTGCCGAGGTCTCGGCGAGCCTGGCGGCCGCCCGGCTTCGGGTGGAGGTCCGGGACTACGCCGCGCGGCGGCCCGTGCCGTACGTACCGGCCGCCGACGACGGTACGCACGGCCGGGGCCTCGCCCTGGTGCAGGCACTCGCCGACGCCTGGGGCGTGGACGCGCTGGAACCGGGCCGCGGCAAGGTGGTCTGGTTCGAACTGGACGGAGGGCTCGCCTGAACGGGCGGGCCCTCCGGCTACGGCGTCCGCGCCCCGGTGGGGGACCGGTCAGCCGAACTGCTGCTCCAGGTCCTTCAGTTTGCGCTCCAGGGAGTCGAGCCGGGGAATCGTCTGGGTGTCGTCCTCGGCGGTGAGGTCCACCGTCCGGGGGCCGGTCACCTCAGGGGACTCGGTCCGGCTGACGGCCTGCAGCGAGGGCCTTCGGAGCGGAGGCAGCTGTCCCGACTCCGGTATGGCTGGCTCCGCGCCGACCGGCGCGGAGCCCGCTCCCTGCGTCAGTTCCGGGAGGTCGACCTGGCGGCCGCGGGCCCGCCCGAAGGCCCGGTGCTGCCGGCCCAGCGCCCTGATGCGCGCCCGGTCCAGACGGTGCTGCTCCCGTCGGCGGTGCCGGTCGTTCTCCCTCTCCTTCTTGTCCTCGCGCACCTCGTCCACGGCCTCGTCGAGGGTGCGCACCCCCTCCAGCAGCATGAGCGACCAGGCGCCGAAGGTCTCCCGGGGTGCCCGCAGCCAGCGGACCATCCGGATCTGCGGCAAGGGCCGCGGGATCAGGCCCTGTTCGCGCAGCGCCGCCCTGCGGGTCTGCTTCAGGGCCCGGTCGAAGAGGACGGCCGCCGACAGCGACATGCCGGCGAAGAACTGCGGTGCTCCGTCGTGGCCGAGCCCGCGCGGCGCGTGCACCCAGTTGAACCAGGCGGCCGCGCCCGCGAACAACCAGACCAGCATGCGCGAGCCGAGCGCGGCGTCACCGTGGCTGGCCTCGCGGACGGCGAGCACCGAGCAGAACATGGCGGCGCCGTCGAGGCCGAAGGGCACCAGGTACTCCCAGCCCCCGGACAGGCTGAGGTTCTGCCGCCCGAAGCCGACCAGCCCGTGGAAGGAGAGCGCGGCGGCGACGGCGGCGCAGCAGAAGAGCAGGACGTAGGAAGCGGTGCCGTAGACGGCCTCCTTGCGCCTGCGGCGCTCCTCGCTGCGCTCCCAGCTGTCCTCGGCGGCGGCCTTCTCGCTCTCGCGCCGGCCCCGGGCCAGTACCGCAACTGCCGCAAGTACGCCCAGGATCAGCAGGCTGCCGGGCAGCAGCCAGTCCAGCGATATGTCGGTCAGTCTCATGCGGGTGTCCCTTGCCTCTGCCTCGCGTGTGCGGCCTTTCCGGCGCCATAGTGGCGCAGCGGATCGGCCCGGCACGCCGGTTTCCGGGCAAGTGGACGCCATCGGGGGTCGGGGCCCGCCGGATAGGGTGTTGTGACTCGAACAGACTGCCGTACGGCGGCAGTTGAGTTCGAATCGGGTCACCCGTGGGGGTGGGTTCAGCCCGTGATCGGTCCGGCCGCCGCGGTGAGGGCCGCGACGCGGTCCGCGTCGCAGGTCCGGGGGCAGGTGACGCAGGTGTCGTCCGGCCGGATCGTGTAGAAGAGGCAGCAGCCGGCCCGGTCCCGCGTGGACAGCTCCCGGCCGTCCGGCGCGCGGAGCGTGCGGAAACCCGCCCCTGCGGTGTACGGGGCGGTCGAGCCGGGCAGCAGCGCCTCCAGTTCGGCCATGGCCCGCCGCTCCTCGCCGAGCAGCCCGCCCACGTACCACAGGCTCTCGACGACCTCGTCGGTCACCATGCCCCACAGGGCGCGGCGCCCGCGCCGCATGCGCGGCCCGAAGCCCGCCAGGACCGGTTCGAGGTGCTCGGCTACCGCGGCCCGGACCTCGGCGCGCAGCGCCTCCTCGTCGGGCACGATCCGCGCCCCGGGGAGGGCGGCCGCCGGGTCGTCCGGCAGGCAGGCGAATTCCGCGACGTGCACGGCCATCCGGCCCCGGGTCCGGTGGAAGGCCACCGCCGCGGCCGGGAGCCGGGGGACCCGCCGCTGGAGGAACCACGGCAGGGTGATCAGCAGGCAGGCCGGCCACGCGTACCGGTGCAGCCCGAAGCCCGCGACCACATCGGGGCGGCCCTGCTTCCCGTAGTCCCGCAGGACCTGGGCGTCGTCCCAGGCGAGGAAGGCGTCCAGCGCCTGACCGCCCGCCGCGAGTTCGTCCGCGCCGACCCACCCCTCGCCGCGGGGGGCGGGCTCGTGCGCGGCACGCTCGACGACGGACAGCCCGGCGTAGGCCGCGGCCAGCCGGGCGTACGAGGCCGCCACGGGGGAGGCGGTGACGGGTACAACGGCCGTGACGGTCATGGCGGACCACCGAATCGCACGATTGTTGACAGGTAAGCCTTACCTTACCCGACTTCTACCACGCAGTATCCTCGGCGCAGGCCGAGACACCGAGGAGGACCGAGTGCACGACACGGCCCGACCCCGGGTACCGGCGCAGACGAGGAAGGTGCTGCGCCATTCCGTGCGCGGACAGGTCCTCGACGCGCTGCGCGCCGCACTCGTCGACGGCGAGCTGGTGCCGGGCGAGATCTACTCGGGCCCGGCCCTGGGGGACCGCTTCGGGGTCTCCGCCACCCCCGTGCGCGAGGCGATGCAGCAGCTGGCCCTGGAGGGGGCGGTGGAATGCCTCCCCAACCGCGGTTTCCGCGTCCTGTCGCGCACGCCGCGCGAGCGGGCGGAGCTGGCGGAGGTACGCGCCCTGCTCGAGGTCCCGGTCATGCTCCGGCTGGCCCGTTCCGTGCCCGCCCCGGCCTGGGAGGCCCTGCGCCCGGCCGCGGCCGCCACCGCCGAGGCGGCGGCGGCCGGCGACGTCCCCGGGTACGCGGAGGCGGACCGGGCCTTCCACCGGGAGGTCCTCGCGCTGGCCGGCAACGACCAGCTGGTCCAGGTGGCGGACGAGCTCCACCGCCGGGCGCAGTGGCCCCTGCCCGGGGCCGCCCGGATCCGCCGGGCGGATCTCGTCGCGGACGCGGCGGAGCACGCGGCCCTGCTGGAGGCCCTCGCCGCCGGCGACCTGCCGGTGGTGGAGTCCCTGGTCCGCGAACACTTCACGGCCACCCCCTGACGACAGGGGCTACGCCGCCGGCGACGGGGTGACGTGCAGCTGGTCCGCCAGCCAGGTGGGGATGCCGCCCAGCAGGTGGAACAGCCGGCGCGCCTCGGCGCGCAGGCGGGTGGCCTCCGGTTCCGGCTCGGCCTCGGCCAGCGCGGCGAGCGCGGGAGCCGTGCCGACCAGGAACCCCAGCTCCTCGCGGATCCGCAGGGACTCCAGGAAGCCGTGCCGGGCCTCGGCCACCTCGCCGTCCCGCAGGGCCAGCGCGGCCAGGTGCCGCCAGGTGAAGGACAGCAGCAGGGTGTCCCCGTGGGCGACCGCTCCGGCGTGCGCCCGGTGGTACGCCGGACGGGCCGACTGCGGGGCGTCCGCGAGGTGCTCGGCGACCAGCCCCCGCCGGAAGTCCAGCAGCGGGCGCGTCCGGGACCCGGGCGACAGCAGCGCCGCCGCGCGGCCCAGTGCGGAGCGGGCCTCGTCGGCCCGGTCCCGCACCCCGAGCACGGTCGCCGCGTACGCCAGGTGGCCGCGCTCGCACGCGGCCGACCCGCGGTCGTCGTCGTCCTGGGCGAGCGCCTCGGCGACCCGCAGCGCGTCCTCGGCCTCGGCCCAGCCCTGGCCGGTGAACAGGCAGCGTTCGACCAGCAGCGCGGTCCGCTGCACGGCGGCCCCCGCGTTCGCGGTCTTCCCGACGTGTGGCGTCAGGAGAGCCGCCGCGTCGGTCCAACAGCCGCGCGAGCGCAGCCGCCATATCGCCCGCTGGAGGGGGTCGTCTCCCCCGGTTGTTCCGGCACCCGACATGGCGGTCTCCGCCACATTGCCCTCCCCAAAGCAACCAAGCAGCACATCGTTGAGCCCTGGGGCGAAATGAGAGCACGGATCGGCGGCTCCGGCCAAGGGGTCGGGTGAACTCTTTCACAAAGTCCGGACGGATCATCAGCGTCCCCCCGGCCGGCCCCCTGCGCGGGGCGGGGCGATCTTCTCAGCTCATCCGCAGTGCCAGGAAGAAATCGAGCTTGTCCTCCAGCCTCGACAGGTCACGCCCCGTCAACTGCTCGATCCGCCCCACCCGGTAGCGCAGCGTGTTGACGTGCAGGTGCAGGCGCGTCGCACAGCGGGTCCAGGAGCCGTCGCAGTCCAGGAACGCCTCGAGCGTCGGGATGAGC
This sequence comes from Streptomyces sp. NPDC045967, assembly GCF_056430495.1. NCBI lineage: Bacteria > Bacillati > Actinomycetota > Actinomycetes > Kitasatosporales > Streptomycetaceae > Streptomyces > Streptomyces sp. NPDC045967. Next base: position 25,924 of record NZ_JBWKLE010000024.1, read on the forward strand.
TCCGCGCGGTGGCGCCGGTCGTAGTCCCGCAGCGGATCCAGCAGCCGGGCGGTGAAGGCGCGCCGCACGTCGTCCGGCACGAACGGCAGCAGCAGCACATGGGAGGCCAGCTCGTGGTGCCCCGCCGCGCAGACCCGGCCCGGGCGGGCCGCGGCGACCCGGCGGGCGTGCCGCGCCTCCTCCAGCGCACCGCGCAGCCCCTCGGCGGAGTGCACGGCCGCGCTGACGCCGAGCGTGAGACGCCCGTCGTCGGCGAGACCCGCCTGGAGGGGGTCGCGCACCGACGAGAGCAGCTCGTCGGCGTGCAGGGCCGAGTCGGGGCCCTTGTCCTCCCCGCCCTCACCGGTCAGCGTGGGCAGCGGCACCAGGGCGATGGCCTCGTCCCCGGCGTGGGCGACGGCGATCCGGTCCGAGGGCTCCGGCCCCGAGACGGACGGGTCGACGAGGATCTCCTCGAGCAGCGACTGCGCCACCGGGCCGCCGGGGATGTCACCGCCGTCCCAGTCCACCCGGGCTACGACCACCTGCCAGTGCGGGGCCGCGCCGAGGCCGGGCAGCAGCACCGGCGCCGCCACTCGCAGGCGGGCGGCGATCTCGGCGGGCGGAGCACCCGTCTGGACCAGTTCGAGCACCTCTTGTGCGAGGCGGCGCCGCACGGTGCGGGCGGCGTCGCGCCGGTCCCGCTCGACGGCGATCAGCTGGGTGACGCCCTGCAGCAGGTCCAGGCGCTCGGCGGGCCAGTCGCCCGCGTCCGCCTCCACGGCCAGCAGCCAGTCCGACAGCACGCTCTCGCGCACGTCCCGCGAGCCCGGTCCTGCGGCGCCCCGGCCGTGTCCCCTGATCGGGAAGAGCGAGTAGGTAATACCCTGAAGGGAGATCCGGTGCGGTCCCCTGCGGCCCGTCCGGACCGCCGCGAGGTGCTCGCTCGCCAGGGCCGCGCACACGCCCGGTGCCAGCGGCTCTCCCGCCCCGGCGATCTGCCGGCCGGTGGGGGAGAGCACCCAGGCCCGGAGATCGAGGTCGGTGGTGAGCAGATCCAGCACCACATCCGGTCCACCGCCCGCCGGACCCGAGGTCATCAGGCGGCGGTGGCGGTCCACGACGGCCGCGAGGTCCCCCGCGCGCTCCCCGGAGACCTGGCGCACCACGTACTCGGTGATGGTGGCGAATGCAACGTCTTCGTTCACGGCGAACAACGGCAGCCGGTTGCGCCGACAGGCTGAGACCAGGTCGTCGGGGATGTCCCCCAGTTCCGCCTCGCCGGCCGCGAGCCCGGCCACGCCCGCGCTCGCCAGGATTCGTACGAACGGCTCGGAGTCGGCTGAATTCCTACGCCAGGCCAGGCCGGTGAGGACCAGTTCGCCTCCGGTGAGGTATCGGCTGGGATCACGCAGGTCGGTCGTCATGACCCCGCGGACCGTCCGGTCGAGTTCGTCCTCGCCGCCCAGCAGCCGCAGCCCCAGCGCCTCGGTTTCCAGCAGTGCGCGCAGCCGCATGATGTCGCCGCCGATCTGTCTCGAATGTTGCCGTTGGAAATCGGGCAGGTCGTCGCATCCTGCCTTTCATACGAATCTACAAGACGGGGGAGGGCGTCAGCCAACTCCTTCATGGTTTCGGTGACTGCACCCCGGGGACAGGCGGCCGGTGTACTGAGTCCACACCGCGTTAACAGCACGTGAACGACCAGTCGAGGGCCATGGGGCCTCCTGGCTTGAAGTGAACGACACGATGAAGAAGAAGAGAGCCGCACATGGACTTCCTTCGCCCCGCCAGCTGGGAGGAGGCGCTCGCCGCTAAGGCCGAGTTCCCCACAGCTGTGCCGATTGCGGGTGGCACCGATGTGATGGTCGAGATCAACTTCGACCACCGTCGGCCGGAGTACCTCCTGGACCTGAACCGCATCGGTCTCCTGCGGGAGTGGGAGGTCGGCGAGGACGTGGTTCGTCTGGGCGCCTCCGTCCCGTACACGCAGATCATGGAGAACCTCCGCGCGGAGCTCCCGGGTCTCGCGCTCGCCTCGCACACGGTCGCCTCCCCGCAGATCCGCAACCGCGGCGGCGTCGGCGGCAACCTCGGTTGCGCCTCGCCGGCCGGTGACTCGCACCCGGCGCTGCTCGCCGCGGGCGCCGAGGTCGAGGTGGAGTCCGTACGCGGCTCTCGCCTGATCCCGATCGACGAGTTCTACACCGGCGTCAAGCGCAACGCGCTCGCCGCCGACGAGCTCATCAAGACCGTCCACATCAAGAAGGCGGACGGTCCGCAGCAGTACTCCAAGGTCGGCTCCCGCAACGCGATGGTCATCGCGGTCTGCGCCTTCGGCCTGGCACTGCACCCGCAGACCCGCACGGTCCGCACCGGCATCGGGTCTGCCGCGCCGACCCCGATCCGCGCCAAGGCCGCCGAGGAGTTCCTGAACGCCGCGCTCGAAGAGGGCGGCTTCTGGGAGTCGGGCAAGGTCATCACCCCGTCGATCGCCAAGCAGTTCGGTGACCTCGCCTCCGGCGCGGCCAACCCGATCGACGACGTCCGCGGCACGGCGAAGTACCGCCGTCACGCGGTCGGCATCATGGCTCGCCGCCAGCTCGTCTGGACCTGGGAGCAGTACCGCGGTACCGGCAACGGCCGCTCGCTTGAAGGGGCTGCGTAATCATGCGCGTCAATTTCACTGTCAACGGCCGTCAGCAGGAAGCCGACGACGTCTGGGAGGGCGAGTCCCTCCTGTACGTCCTGCGCGAGCGCCTGGGCCTGCCGGGTTCGAAGAACGCCTGCGAGCAGGGCGAGTGCGGTTCCTGCACCGTCCGCCTCGACGGCGTGCCGGTCTGTTCCTGCCTGGTCGCGGCCGGTCAGGTCGAGGGCCGCGACGTCGTGACCGTCGAGGGCCTGGCGGAGTTCGCCAAGCAGCGCGAGGAGCACGGCCACGGCGGTGCCTGCGGCACCGGCGGCGGCTGCGGCAGCAAGGGCGTGTCCCTGGACGCGGCCAAGCAGTGGCAGGCCAAGCCCGGCGACTCCCAGACCGGCGAGGGCGTGGAGCTCTCCAACATCCAGCAGGCGTTCATCGACGCCGGCGCCGTCCAGTGCGGTTTCTGCACCCCGGGCCTCCTGGTCCAGGCCGACGCGCTGCTCGAGGAGAACTCCTCCCCGTCCGACCAGGACATCCGTGAGGCCCTGTCCGGCAACCTGTGCCGCTGCACGGGCTACGAGAAGATCCTCGACGCGGTCCGCCTCGCGGCCGCCCGTCAGGCAGAGGCGGTCTGACCATGGCTCAGAACACCCGCACCGTACCTTCCGGTGCGCCGACGAACGTCAGCCAGAAGCACAACAAGGGCGGCATCGGGGAGTCCACGCTCCGCCCGGACGGCACCCTCAAGGTCACCGGTGAGTTCGCGTACTCCTCGGACATGTGGCACGAGGACATGCTGTGGGGCCAGACCCTGCGCAGCACCGTCGCGCACGCCGAGATCGCGTCCATCGACATCTCCGAGGCGCTCGCCATGCCCGGCGTCTACTCGGTGCTGACGTACGACGACCTGCCGGCCGAGATGAAGAACTACGGCCTGGAGATCCAGGACACCCCGGTGCTCGCCAACGGCCGGGTGCGCCACCACGGTGAGCCGGTCGCCCTCGTGGCCGCCGACCACCCGGAGACCGCCCGCCGCGCGGCCGCCAAAATCAAGATCGACTACCGCGAGCTGCCGCTCGTCACGGACGAGGCCTCCGCGCTCGCCGCGGACGCGCCCCTGATCCACGAGGGCCGCGACGACCACCACAGCGGTCACGTCCCGCACCCGAACATCGTGCACCGCCAGCCGATCATCCGCGGCAACGTGGAGGAGGCGCGCAAGCGCGCCGACGTGATCGTCGAGGGCGAGTACACCTTCGGCATGCAGGACCAGGCGTTCCTCGGCCCGGAGTCCGGTCTCGCCGTGCCCTGCGAGGACGGCGGCGTCGACCTCTACGTCGCCACCCAGTGGCTGCACTCGGACCTCAAGCAGATCGCCCCCGTCCTCGGTCTCCCCGAGGAGAAGGTGCGCATGACGCTCTCCGGCGTCGGCGGTGCCTTCGGCGGTCGCGAGGACATCTCCATGCAGATCCACGCCTGCCTCCTGGCCCTGGCCACGAACAAGCCGGTCAAGATCGTCTACAACCGCTTCGAGTCCTTCTTCGGACACGTGCACCGCCACCCAGCGAAGCTCTACTACGAGCACGGCGCCACCAAGGACGGCAAGCTCACGCACATGAAGTGCAAGATCGTCCTGGACGGCGGCGCCTACGCGTCCGCCTCCCCGGCCGTCGTCGGCAACGCGTCCTCCCTCTCGGTGGGCCCGTACGTCATCGAGGACGTCGACATCGAGGCGATCGCGCTCTACACGAACAACCCGCCCTGCGGCGCGATGCGCGGCTTCGGCGCCGTCCAGGCCTGCTTCGCCTACGAGGCCCAGATGGACAAGCTCGCGGCGAAGCTGGGCATGGACCCGGTCGAGTTCCGCCAGCTGAACGCCATGGAGATGGGCACGATCATGCCCACCGGCCAGGTCGTGGACTCCCCGGCCCCGGTCGCCGAGCTGCTGCGCCGGGTCAAGGCCCGCCCGCTGCCGCCGGAGCGCCAGTGGGAGAGCGCCGGGGAGGGCGCGGACGTCCGCGCGCTGCCGGGCGGCCTGTCCAACACCACCCACGGCGAGGGCGTCGTCCGCGGCGTCGGCTACGCAGTCGGCATCAAGAACGTCGGCTTCTCCGAGGGCTTCGACGACTACTCGACCGCCCGCGTGCGGCTCGAGGTCATCAACGGCGAGCCCGTCGCGATGGTCCACACGGCCATGGCGGAGGTCGGCCAGGGCGGTGTGACCGTCCACGCGCAGATCGCCCGTACCGAGCTGGGCGTCACGCAGGTGACCATCCACCCGGCCGACACCCAGGTCGGCTCCGCCGGTTCCACGTCCGCCTCCCGGCAGACGTACATGACCGGTGGCGCGGTGAAGAACACCTGCGAGGCCGTCCGCGAGAAGGTCCTGGAGATCGGCCGCCGCAAGAACGGCTCCTACCACCCCGCGTGGGCGACCGCCGAGCTGCTCCTGGAGGGCGGCAAGGTCGTCACCGACGGCGGCGAGGTCCTCGCGGACCTGGCGGACGTCCTCGAGGGCGAGGACGCGATCGACCTGGAGCTGGAGTTCCGGCACCGGCCGACCGTCGCCTTCGACCTGAAGACCGGCCACGGCGACGGCCACGTCCAGTACACCTTCGCCGCGCACCGCGCGGTCGTCGAGGTGGACACCGAGCTCGGCCTGGTCAAGGTCGTGGAGCTGGCGACCGCGCAGGACGTCGGCAAGGCCCTGAACATGCTCTCCGTGGTCGGCCAGATCCAGGGTGGCACCACCCAGGGTCTCGGCGTGGCGATCATGGAAGAGATCATCGTGGACCCGAAGACCGCGAAGGTGCGCAACCCCTCCTTCACGGACTACCTGATCCCGACCATCCTGGACACCCCGACCATCCCGGTCGACGTCCTGGAGCTCGCCGACCCGAACGCGCCGTACGGCCTGCGCGGTATGGGCGAGGCCCCGACCCTGTCGTCCACCCCGGCCGTCCTCGCGGCGATCCGGCAGGCGACCGGTCTGGAGCTCAACAAGACGCCGATCCGTCCGGAAGCCCTCACCGGGACCCTCTAGGACGGCTGGTCCGGGGGTCGCCAGGCCCCCGGACCCCTTCAGACTCTCCGGGCGGTGCGCGATGGGAACGTCACACTTCGCAGCGCCCCGCCCGGAGTACCCGAAGTACCGCACCGCTCGCGGTCCGCTTCACCCGGCAGTACCCCTGCGAGAACCCCCACGTAGTACCAGCGGTCACCCCCGCGCTACCCGCAGTACACGCAGTGCACTTTCGCGTCGCCTCGGGCCGTCACCCCGGGTCGTGCAGCCAACGCAGTTTCCCAAATCCCGCGTCTCCAATCTCCAAGCGGGTGCCCCTTTGAACCTTGGGAGTTAGGCACCATGACCCAGTCGTCTGTGGAGCCCAAGACCACCGCGGAAGAGGCCGGCGACGGCTCTCGCACCCCCGCCGGGCGTTCTTGGCTCGACCGGTACTTTCACATAACACACAGAGGATCCAACGTCGGCAACGAAGTTCGTGGCGGTATCACGACCTTCATGGCGATGGCGTACATCCTCCTTCTCAACCCCCTGCTCCTCTCGGGCAAGGACGTCGCCGGCACCGTGATGGACGGATCGGCGATCATCACCGCCACCGCCTTCGCCGCCGCCGTGACCACGCTGCTCATGGGCTTCGTCGGCAAGGTGCCGCTCGCCCTCGCCGCCGGCCTGTCCGTGTCCGGTGTGCTGGCCTCGCAGGTGGCCCCGCAGATGACCTGGCCGCAGGCCATGGGCATGTGCGTGGTCTACGGTGTCGTGATCTGTCTCCTGGTCGTCACCGGCCTCCGCGAGATGATCATGAACGCCATCCCGCTGGCGCTCAAGCACGCCATCACCATGGGCATCGGCCTGTTCGTCGCCCTGATCGGCTTCGTCAAGGCCGGATTCGTCGGCAACGGCGGGGAGTTCATGCCCCCCGTGCAGCTCGGCGCGACCGGTGAGCTGTCCGGCTGGCCGGTCCTGCTCTTCGCCGTCACCCTGATCGCCATCTTCATGCTCCAGGCCCGCCGGGTGCCCGGAGCGATCCTGATCGGCATCGTCGGCGGCACCGTCCTCGCGGCGATCCTCAACGCGATCGTGGACATCGACCCCAAGGCATGGAAGAACGGCCCGCCGGTGCTGGACGGCACCGCGATCTCGATGCCGAACTTCGCGCTCTTCGGCGACGTCTCCTTCGGCGGCTGGGGCGACGTCGGCTACATGACGGTCGGCATGATCGTCTTCACCCTGGTGCTCGCCGGCTTCTTCGACGCGATGGCCACCATCATCGGCGTCGGCACCGAGGCCAAGCTGGCCGACGACAAGGGCCGCATGCCGGGCCTGTCCAAGGCCCTGTTCATCGACGGCGCCGGTGGCGCCATCGGTGGCGTCGCGGGCGGCTCCGGCCAGACCGTGTTCGTCGAGTCCGCGACCGGCGTCGGTGAGGGAGCCCGCACAGGCCTCGCCTCCGTCGTCACCGGGCTGTTCTTCGCCGCCTGCCTCTTCTTCACCCCGATCACCCAGATCGTCCCCGGCGAGGTGGCCTCCGCGGCCCTGGTCGTCATCGGCGCGATGATGATGCAGAACGCCCGCCACGTGGACTGGGCCGACAGCTCCACCTCGATCCCGGTCTTCCTGACCGTCGTGATCATGCCCTTCACGTACTCGATCACCGCGGGTGTCGCCGCCGGCGTCATCTCCTACGTCGCCATCAAGGTCGCCCAGGGCAAGGCCCGTGAGATCGGCGCCTTCATGTGGGCGCTGACCGGAATCTTCCTGGTCTTCTTCGCCCTGCACCCGATCGAGGGCTGGCTCGGCGTCGGCTGACCCGGCCGCGCCCGCTCCACCGGCGCACCGCGCGCCCGGCACCGCGCGCGGGACACCGCGCACCCGTACGAAAGACCGCGCACTCCACGTATCCGATACTGGAACCGAACCTCTCCGAGGAGGCCCCCATGCTGGACATCGCCGAAGAACTGAACCGGTGGGTCGAGCAGGGGCGTGACTTCGCCGTCGCCACCGTGGTGGCCGTCGGCGGGAGCGCGCCCCGGCAGCCCGGGGCCGCCCTCGCCGTCGACAGCGAGGGCACGGCCATCGGCTCGGTATCCGGCGGATGCGTGGAGGGCGCGGTGTACGAGCTGTGCCGGCAGGCGCTCCAGGACGGCGAAACCGTCCGCGAGCGCTTCGGCTACAGCGACGACGACGCCTTCGCCGTCGGTCTGACCTGCGGCGGCATCATCGACATCCTGGTCACCCCCGTCCCCGCGGGCTCTCCCGTCCGGGAGGTGCTCGCGGCCGGTCTGGCCGCCGCCGCTCGTGGGGAGGCGGCGGCGGTCGCCCGGGTGGCGGAGGGACCGGCCGAGCTGATGGGCCGCGCCCTGTTCGTCCGTACCGAAGGCGCCTGGGAAGGCGGCTTCGGCGGCCACCCCGAGCTGGACCGCACCATCGCCGAAGAGGCCCGCGCCCTGCTCGACGCCGGCCGGACCGGCGTGCTGGAGATGGGCGCCGACGGAAGGCTCTGCGGGGAGCCGCTGAAGGTGCTGGTCGAGTCCAGCGTCCCGCCCCCGCGCATGATCGTCTTCGGTGCCATCGACTTCGCCTCCGCCCTCGTGCGCATCGGCAAGTTCCTCGGCTACCGGGTCACCGTCTGCGACGCGCGGCCCGTCTTCGCGACGAAGACCCGCTTCCCCGAGGCGGACGAGATCGTCGTCGACTGGCCGCACCGCTACCTGGAGACCACCGACGTGGACGGCCGGACCGTCCTGTGCGTGCTCACCCACGACGCCAAGTTCGACGTCCCGCTCCTCGAACTGGCCCTCAGGCTCCCCGTCGCCTACGTCGGGGCCATGGGCTCCCGCCGCACCCACGAGGACCGCAACAAGCGGCTGCGCGAGGTCGGCGTGACCGAGCTCGAACTGGCCCGGCTGCGCTCCCCGATCGGCCTGGACCTCGGCGCCCGCTCCCCGGAGGAGACCGCGCTGTCCATCGCCGCCGAGATCGTGGCCAACCGCCGCGGCGGCAGCGGCGCGGCGCTGACCGGCGCGCACATCCCGATCCACCCCGATCCGCAAGGCCGCACCAACGGCGTGATCGGGCGGATCGGCTCCGTCGCTTGAAGAGCTGAACCCCGTACGTGACAGAAGGGCGCGACCCGTGAGGGTTGCGCCCTTCTGGCGTTCCGCCTATTTTACCCGCCGGTAACAGGAGGAACCTTCTCCATCCCTTCCCCCCAACGGAGTTGAACGGATGTCACGTACCCTCCGCACCCCCCGCACCCCCCGCACCCCCCGTACCCTCCGCACCGTGGGCGCGCTCGCCGCGACCGCTCTGCTGGCCTCCCTGGCGCCCGGCGCGCCCGCGGCGGCCTCGCCCGCCGACGACGGCCTGCGCGAGGTGCTGTTCGTCGGGAACAACTGGGAGGGGACCGCCGACGTCCTCACCTCCACCGGCGATCTCGCCAAGGTCGGCCGGATCGACATCGTCCCGGACAAGGAGGAGCGCCTGCGGGAGATCTACCTCAACCCGGTCAAGCTCGGGTTCTTCCTCGGCATCCGGGCCACCGCCGGCGAGGGCCACGACCAGTTCGTGGACGACCTCTACACCACCCCCGACGGCTCGGCCGTCGTCGCCTCGCGGCCCAGCTTCGCCGATGTCGTCTCCATCGACGTCCGGACGGGCCGGGTCAACTGGCGTTTTCCGGTGGCGGGTTACCGGGCCGATCACATGGCGGTCTCACCCGACGGGACGCGCGTCGCGGTATCGGCGTCCACCGCCAACACCGTGCACGTCCTCGACATCGCCACCGGCCGGCAGACCGGCTCCTTCACCACCGGCGACAAGCCCCACGAGAACACCTTCACCGGCGGCGGCCGCTACCTGTGGAACAGCTCGATCGGGGAGGTGACCACCGCCCTGGACGCGCCGTGGCTGGACTGGACGAAGGGCGACCGGAAGATCACGGTGGTGGACACGCAGACCTTCCGCACGGTCAAGGTGATCGACATGCGGGAGCGGCTGGACGCCTTCGGCCGCCGGGACCTGTCCGACGCCGTACGCCCGGTCTCCTTCAGCCCCGACGAGTCGAAGCTGTACTTCCAGGTGTCGTTCTTCAACGGGTTCCTGGAGTACGACGTGGCCACCGACCGGATCACCCGCGTCAAGACCCTCCCGCAGAACCCGGCCACCAGCAGCGACCGCACCACCTGGGTCAACGACTCCCGCCACCACGGCATGTCCATGAGCCCGGACGGGAGCAAGCTCTGCATCGCGGGCACGATGGACGACTACGCGACGGTCGTCGACCGGGCCACTCTCACCGAGGGCCCCCTGGTGGGCGCGGACAAGCCGTACTGGGCCACGGTCGACGGCGACGGCTCGGCCTGCGTGATCTCCGAGAGCGGCTCGGACCGGGTCACGGCCATCGACTTCGCGACCGGCACGAAGCGGGTGTCCGTCCCCGTCGGCGACCACCCGCAGCGCATCCGGATCGGGCACGTCCCGGCGGGCTGGACGGGCCCGGCCGCCGGCTGAGGCGGACGTGGCCGGGGGCGGGAGGAGCGGAGGGGGGCGGGGGAGCGGAGGCGGGGGCGGGCGAGCGGACCGTCCCCGCCTCCGGGATCAGGCGGGCAGCGAGATCCGGGCCGCCGCCATCCCGAATCCGGCGTCCAGGACCCCGGTGGAGAGCGCGTCGGGCAGCCGGTGCAGATCCTGCGGGCGGTAACGAGCGATCTTCTCATGCCAGTTGAGGACTCCGGCATGCCAGTCCTTCAACTCGCCGACGTAGGCGTCCAGAGCGCCGCGCGCCTTCTCGCCGAGCTTCCAGTCGTCGTAGAGCAGCGGCAGCTGGTGCGCGGCGATGTGCTCGAACTCCTCCGTGCGCTGCGTCATCAGGGCGTGGCAGATGTGCAGCGCCTCCGCGTAGCCGATGTCGAAGAAGTTCCGTGTGACGAGGATGTAGTTGTGCACCTCGCCCTCCACCTCCACCTCCTTCTGGTAGGAGAAGATGTCGTTGACCAGGCAGGCGGCGTCCGCGACGGCGTTCTCCAGCGACCGGATGGTGCCCGAGGCGTAGATCCCCGCCGGGATGCCCCGCCCCTGGTGGCCCAGCCGGCACAGGTACATCGTGAGGTAGCTGCCGAAGGTGCGACGGCGCATCTCGGCGTAGTCCACCGGGTCCGGGATGCGGTTCTGGATCTGGTTGTCCACCTCCCACAGCCAGCTCTCCAGCATGTCCACCAGCGTGGCCCGGAACTCGGCGCGCTGCTCCGCGGACATGCTGGCGCTGGTGCGCACCCAGAGGTCGCCCAGCGCGCGCTCCATCGCCGTCACCGGCTCCGGCTGCTCCGCGTGGTCGACCGGGATCATCGCGACGAGCCGCGCCGTGGCCGCCTTCGCGGCCGGCAGGTTCCTGCCCCGGGCGAAGACCACCGGGTAGTAGTCGTCCCCGTAGGTGCCCCAGGTCAGCCAGCAGGCGTTGAGGGCCAGCTCCTCGGCGGTGGCGTCCGGGTCGATTCCGGCCGAGCAGACCGCGAAGTCGTAGCCCCGCAGCTTGGCCTCCGTCCAGATCGCCGAGCCCGGGTCGCCCGGCTGGGGGTGGAGCAGGCCCATCCGGCGGGCCCATGCCACCGACTCCTCGCGGGCGTGCGCCAGGTGCGGGCTGAGGGTCAACCGGTGCGGCATGTAGATGTCGGGGATGACCGAGGGCCCGGTCTTCTCGAACGGCACGTGGGTGAAGGAGCGCCGGCGCATGTCCATCGAGCGCCGGTTGAAGACGGATCCCAGGTCGAGCGCGGTGGTGCCGAGCCCGGACGGGAGGAAGGGCAGGGTGAGCGGGGCGGTGGCCCGGACCTCCTTGTTCATGTAGCGGCTGGAGACCATGTGCCACTCGTGCCCGCCCGACTGCCAGTCCTGCAGGCCCTTGGTGTAGGCGAGGACGGCGGCGATCTCGGCCGGGTCCAGGGCGTGGTCGGCGAAGAGTTGGGGGAGTTCGGCGAGCGCGGTCTGCTCGAACTGCAGGAGGCGGGAGGTGAGCAGGTCGTTGGACGCCTCGGCGGCCTCCTGGGTGGAGCAGCCGAGGAAGGTCTCCAACACCAGCACGGCGTTGGAGAGTTCACCCTCGTCGGCCACCTCGCGCTGATAGGAGAAGAGGTCGTTGCGGATGTGCACGGCGTCGGAGAAGGCGTCGCGGAGCACGCAGAGCGGCCGCGCGTGCGCCACCCGGGCCGGGACCTCGGCGGAGACGTACTCGACCAGACCGGCCGACCAGGGGGCGCCGCCCACCTTGCGGCGCATCTCGATGTACTCGAGCGGGTTGGCGACGCGCCCGATGTTGATGTTGGCCAGTTCCCACATGGACTCGTCGAGGAGGTTCTTCGTCGACTCGGAGAACCGTTCCCGCCAGTCCGCCGACATCGCGGGCACGGTCCGCCGCCACAGGTCCGCGAGACCCGCCTCGACCGGGTTGGTGGGCTCGGGGAAGCCGTCGGCGAGGTCCATCGGCATGAAGGCGGCGAGCCGGTCGAGGTACGCCTTGGCGCCGTCGCGGTCCTGCGAGCGCTTGAACGTCTCCAGGAAGTGGTCGTCGAAGAAGAACACCCACACGTACCAGTCGGTCACCAGCGACAACGCGTCGCCGTCGCAGTCGGGGTGGGTGTACGCGCACAGCAGCGCGTAGTCGTGCGAGTCGAGGTCGCTCTCCTCCCAGACGCCGGAACCCTCCAGCATCCCGAACGCGCGCGCCCATCGCTTCGTGTGGACCCGCGCGTCCTCCAGATGGGGATTCAGTCGCGCCGGGTAGGGCACGTAGAAATCCGGCAGTTGAAACGGCTGCGTCACGGCAGGGTGGGCCTTTCGTCCAGGGTGCCGGGGCGCGTCCACTGACCCCGCCCCCGCACGAGATCAGCACTGCCCTACCCCTGCTGCCCCCACCCCAAGGCAGATTTCACCACTTCAGGTGAGGAACCCCCTGTTCCCCACCGCGCCGCCCCGGCGGGGGGGTAGGCACCCCCGGCACTAGGGGGTGCCCAGCCGGCGGGTCATCGCGTGCACGGCGCCGCGCGGCGCCCCGGAAAGGGCGGCTGCTCCGAGGCGCAGCGCGTGGCCCGTCGGCGTACGGCCGCCGACGACCTTCGTTCCTCGCCCGAGCAGGGCCTTAGTAGGATCTGCCGGGTGCTGAACCACCTGATACCCACCCCGGCCCGCGAGGCCGCTCCGCCGCCTTCCCCGGCGGTCCGGAAGCGCCCGAGGCTGGCGGCCTTGGACGGGCTGCGCCTGATCGCCGCCCTGATGGTGGTCTTCCACCACTATGTCGGCTTCGGTGGGAATGCCGACGCGTCCAAGAACGCCTGGACGAAGCCCGTGGACGTGGTGTTCCCCACCGCGTCCTGGCTGGCGTCCTACACGTGGACCGGCGTCGAACTCTTCTTCATCATCAGCGGCTTCGTCATCTGCATGAGCAGCTGGGGCCGCAGCCTGGGCGACTTCTTCACCTCCCGGGTGGTCCGGCTCTACCCGGCGTACTGGTTCGCCGTGCTGGCCACGACCGCGGTGGTCACGCTATGGCCTCTGGTGGTGCAACCACTCGGTATGAAGGACGTACTCCTCAACCTCACCATGCTGCAGGAGCCCTTCAAGGTCGGCTCGGTGGACGCCGTCTACTGGACGCTCTGGGTCGAGCTGCGTTTCTACCTGCTGTTCGCCCTGGTGGTGTGGAAGGGCGTCACCTACCGCCGCGTGGTCCTCTTCTGCGTCCTGTGGACCGTGGCCTCGGTACTGGTGACCGCGGGGCGGGCGCCCTTCGCCGACTACATCCTGATGCCGGAGTACTCGCCGTACTTCATCGCGGGCGTCGCGATGTACCTGATGCACCGTTTCCGCCCGACGCTTCTGCTGTGGGGCATCGTCCTGATCTCATGGCTGTTCTCGGTCCGCCAGGTCACCCTCTACAACGATGCCCTGGCGGTCAGCCTCGGCCGGACGCTGGACCCCAAGCCGGCCATCGCGCTGATGACCCTCGGCTACCTGGTGATGATCGTCCTCGCCCTCGGCGGACTCTCCTGGGTCCGGGGGAAGTGGCTCACGGTGGCCGGCGCGACCACCTACCCGCTCTACCTGCTCCACGAGCACATCGGCTGGACCGGCATCCGCCTGCTCCGCCACCACCTCTCCCCGTGGGCGCTGGTCGCAGCGATGACGCTCGGCATGCTCCTCGCCGCCTGGCTCGTCCACCGCTTCATCGAGCGCCCGACATCCGCCATGTTGAAGCGCGGCCTCACCGACGCCCTCGACTCCCTCCGCCGCCACCCGGGCACGGGCGAGACGCGCTGACGGGCGGCTGCCGGCCGCCGACCCGGGCAACAAGAAAGGGGGTGAGGGCCCACGGGCCCTCACCCCCTAAGCCCATGTGTGACAAGGGCCTTGGGCTACTCCGCTTCGCCCTCCAGGTTGCCTTCCGTGTCCAGGTAGACCTGGCGGAGGGATTCGAGGATCTGCGGGTCCGGCTTCTCCCACATGCCGCGGGATTCCGCTTCCAGGAGGCGCTCCGCGATGCCGTGCAAGGCCCAGGGGTTGGCCTCTTCGAGGAAGGCGCGGTTCTCCGGGTCCAGGACGTACGTCTCGGTGAGCTTGTCGTACATCCAGTCCGCGACCACGCCCGTCGTGGCGTCGTAGCCGAAGAGGTAGTCGACGGTGGCCGCGAGTTCGAAGGCGCCCTTGTAGCCGTGGCGGCGCATCGCCTCGATCCACTTGGGGTTCACGACGCGGGCGCGGAAGACGCGCGAGGTCTCCTCGACCAGGGTGCGGGTCTTGACCGTTTCGGGCCGGGTCGAGTCGCCGATGTACGCCTCGGGGGCCGTGCCGCGCAGGGCGCGGACCGTGGCCACCATGCCGCCGTGGTACTGGAAGTAGTCGTCCGAGTCGGCGATGTCGTGTTCGCGGGTGTCCGTGTTCTTCGCGGCGACGGTGATGCGCTTGTAGGCGGTCTCCATCTCGTCGCGGGCCGGGCGGCCCTCCAGGCCGCGGCCGTACGCGTAGCCGCCCCACACCGTGTAGACCTCCGCGAGGTCGGCGTCGGTGCGCCAGTCGCGGCTGTCGATCAGCTGGAGGATGCCCGCGCCGTAGGTGCCCGGGCGGGAGCCGAAGATGCGGGTCGTCGCGCGGCGTTCGTCACCGTGGCGAGCGATGTCCGCCTGGGCGTGCGCGCGGACGAAGTTGTCCGAGGCCGGCTCGTCGAGGGACGCCGCGAGCCGGACCGCGTCGTCGAGGAGACCGATGACGTGCGGGAACGCGTCGCGGAAGAAGCCCGAGATGCGCAAGGTCACGTCGATGCGCGGGCGGCCGAGTTCGGCGAGCGGGATCGGCTCCAGGCCCGTCACGCGGCGCGACGCCTCGTCCCACACGGGGCGGACGCCGAGGAGGGAGAGGGCTTCCGCCACGTCGTCGCCCGCCGTGCGCATCGCACTCGTACCCCACAGGGAGAGGCCGACGGAGGCCGGCCACTCCCCGTTGTCGGTGCGGTAGCGGGTGAGGAGGGACTCCGCGAGGGCCTGGCCCGTCTCCCACGCCAGGCGGGAGGGGACGGCCTTGGGGTCCACCGAGTAGAAGTTGCGGCCCGTCGGCAGCACGTTGACCAGGCCGCGCAGCGGGGAGCCGGAGGGGCCCGCCGGGATGAACGAGCCGTCCAGGGCGGCGACGACGTGCGCGATCTCGTCCGTGGTGCCCGCCAGGCGCGGGACGACCTCGCGGGCCGCGAAGGACAGGACCGCCGCGACCTCCGCCGAGTGGCCGGCCGCCACCGAGGGGACCGCGTCCAGGGACCAGTGCGCGTCCTCCATCGCCTGGACCAGGGCGCGGGCCTGCTCCTCGACGGCGTCCGCCGAGGTACGGGTGGCCGCCGACTCGTCGAGGCCGAGCGCCTCGCGCAGGCCCGGCAGCGCCGTCGTACCGCCCCAGATCTGACGGGCGCGCAGGATGGCGAGGACGAGGTTGACGCGGGAAGCACCGGTCGGGGCGCCGCCGAGGACGTGCAGGCCGTCGCGGATCTGGGCGTCCTTGACCTCGCACAGCCAGCCGTCGACGTGGAGGAGGAAGTCGTCGAAGCCGTCGTCGTCGGGACGTTCGGCGAGGCCCAGGTCGTGGTCGAGCTTCGCGGCCTGGATCAGGGTCCAGATCTGGGCGCGGATGGCCGGCAGCTTGGCCGGGTCCATCGCGGAGATCTGCGCGTACTCGTCCAAGTGCTGTTCCAGGCGGGCGATGTCGCCGTACGACTCCGCGCGCGCCATCGGCGGGACGAGGTGGTCGATGAGTGTCGCGTGGACGCGGCGCTTCGCCTGGGTGCCCTCGCCCGGGTCGTTGACCAGGAAGGGGTAGATGAGCGGGAGGTCACCGAGGGCCGCATCGGGGGCGCAGGAGGCGGAGAGGCCGGCGTTCTTGCCCGGGAGCCACTCGAGGTTGCCGTGCTTGCCCAGGTGGATCATCGCGTCGGCGCCGAAGCCGCCGTCCTCGGTGCGCGCCTGGATCCAGCGGTACGCGGCCAGGTAGTGGTGCGAGGGCGGCAGGTCCGGGTCGTGGTAGATGGCGATCGGGTTCTCGCCGAAGCCGCGCGGGGGCTGGATCAGGATGAGGAGGTTGCCGCGGCGCAGGGCGGCCAGGACGATGTCGCCCTCGGGGTTCGCGGACCGGTCGACGAACATGGAACCGGGGGCCTCGCCCCAGTGCTCCTCGACGTCCGCGCGCAGATCGGCGGGGAGTTCGGCGAACCAGCGCCGGTAGTCGGCCGCCGGGATCCGGACCGGGTTGCGGGCCAGCTGCTCCTCGGTGAGCCAGTCCCGGTCGTGGCCGCCGGCCTCGATCAGGGCGCGGATCAGCTCGTCGCCGTCGCCGGACACCAGGCCCGGGATCTCGGGGACCGGGCCGAAGTCGTACCCCTCGGCGATCAGGGTGCGCAGGAGCTCCACCGCGCTGGCCGGGGTGTCGAGGCCCACCGCGTTGCCGATGCGGGAGTGCTTGGTCGGGTACGCGGACAGGACGAGGGCGATGCGCTTGTCGCGGCGGTCGATGTGGCGCAGGCGCGCGTGGCGCACGGCGATCCCCGCGACCCGGGCGGCCCGCTCGGGGTCGGCCACATAGGCGGGCAGGCCGTCCTCGTCGAGCTCCTTGAAGGAGAACGGGACGGTGATCAGGCGGCCGTCGAACTCCGGTACGGCGACCTGGGTGGCGGCGTCGAGGGGGGACAGGCCCTCGTCGTTCTCCTCCCAGGCGGAACGGGAACCGGTCAGGCACAGGGCCTGGAGGATCGGCACGCCGAGGGCGGCGAGCGCGCCGGCGTCCCAGGACTCGTCGTCACCGCCGGCGGAAGCGGTGGCGGGGCGGGTGCCGCCGGCCGCGAGGACGGTCGTGATGACGGCGTCGACGCCGGACAGGGCGGCGAGGAGCTCCGGCTCCGGCGTGCGGAGGGAGGAGACGTAGAGCGGGAGCGGCTGGGCGCCGTGGGCCTCTATGGCGTCGCACAAGGCGTGCACGAAGGCGGTGTTGCCGCTCATCTGGTGGGCGCGGTAGTAGAGCACGGCGACGGTGGGGCCGGCCGTGGCGTGCGCGGCGCGCTCCAGGGGGCCCCAGGTGGGGGAGGCGGCGGGCGGTTCGAAGCCGTGACCCGTGAGCAGGACGGTGTCGGAGAGGAACCGGGCCAGCTGGTCGAGGTTGGCCGGGCCGCCGTGTGCGAGGTAGGCGTGGGCCTCGGCCGCGATGCCGATCGGCACCGTCGAGGCCTCCATCAGCTGGGCGTCCGGGGCCTGTTCGCCGGTCAGGACCACCACCGGGCGGGTCTGGTCGGGGGCGAGGAGCAGGTCGAGCCCCTCCTGCCAGGCGCGGAGGCCGCCGAGGAGGCGTACGACGACCAGGTCGACGCCGTCGAGGAGGCCGGGGAGGTCGGCGAGGGGAAGGCGGGAGGGGTTCGCGAACCGGTAGGGGACGGGGCCGTCCGCCGTGGTCGCGGCGCGGGCGCTGAGCAGATCGGTGTCGGACGTCGACAGCAGCAGGATCATGCGGCGGCAGGCCTTCCTCGGGGTTTCCGCGCCCCGGGCAGTGAGGACAGCGGGAGTTCCTGACTCACCCCGGTCGCGGGTGTCGCTCCGCGGGGTTCACAGTGGCGGGACCGCGCCGGAATCACACCGGGCTTCCTCCCATGTCGCCGTCCTCGGCGATGGCGGGCCGTGTGGCGCCGCCGGGGTCATCCTAGGGGGCCGGTGCCCTTGCCGGGAGGGTGGGGTGGTCGGGTTCGCGCTGCTACCGGGCCCGTTCCGTCCCCGGTGGTGGGGGTGGGAGGCGGGTATGCGGGTGCGGCGCAGTTGCGGGGGCGCTGCCCCCGGGCCCCCGCGCCTCAAACGCCGGCGGGGCTGGATGCGCCTCGGCTTCGTGCCATGAGCGTCGGTGGGGCTGGGTTGGCCGGGGCTTCGTGCCGTGAGCGTCGGTGGGGCTGGGTGGGCTGGTTGCCTTCGGGGGCGGGAGTGGCTGGTCGGAGGGGGTGGGGTGGTGACGGACACAGGTCGGGGGTGGGGAATCGTGGGTATGCTCGCCGCCATGCCACAGCCCCCAGCCGCCGCGTCGCGGGACGAGCCCGTCATACGGGAGCGCGGTGACGCCTGCCCCGGTGCGCTGCGGTTGCACCCGGCCGACGACGGGTTCCTGGCCCGGGTCCGGATACCCGGCGGCGAGCTCACCGTGCGCCAGGCGTCCCTGCTGGCCCTGGCCGCCGACCGGTTCGGGGACGGGCACCTGGAGCTCACCTCGCGCGGCAACGTGCAACTGCGCGGCCTCGCCGAGGGGTGCGGCGCCGGTCTCGCGGAGCTGCTGGACGACGCCGGGCTGCTGCCCGCGCCCGGCCACGAGCGGATACGCAACATCGTGGCGACGCCGATGTCGGGCGAGGGGCGTCCGCAGCGGCCCGACGTACTGCCCTGGGTCCGCGCCCTGGACCGGCTGCTGTGCGCGAACGCGCGGGTCACCGCCCTGTCCGGCCGGTTCCTGTTCGCCTTCGACGACGGGCGCGGGGACGTGGCCGCCCTCGAACCCGACGTGACCGTGCTCGGCCTGCCGCGGGACCGGGCGCTGGTGCGCCTCGGGCCCGCCGCCGGGGCCGTCTCGGTGCCCGCGCAGGACGCCCCGCGGGCGGCGCTGCTGGCCGCCGAGTACTTCCTCGACGCCGCGGACGCGGCCGGCACCTGGGCCTGGCGGGTCGGTGAGCTGCCCCCCGGACACGCTCTTGACGACGCCGAGTTCACCGCGCGCCTCACCGCCGCCGGCATCGACGCGGTAGCGGTCCGCGACGTGGACTGGCCGTACGCGCCGCCTCCCCGGCCGCAGTCCGGCGGCACCGGCCCGCGCGGCACCCTGTGCGTCCTGCCGCCGCTGGGCCGGCTGACCTCCGCGCAGTGGCGGGTGCTCGCAGCGGTCGCCGACGGCCGCCACGGGCTGCGCGTCACCCCCTGGCGCAGCGTCGTCCTCCCCGATGCCCCCCTGCGGCCGCCCGTCGACGGCCCGGCGCGGCTGGCGGCGGCCGGGCTCGCCGTGTCGCCCGAGAGTCCCTGGCGGTCCGTCACCGCCTGTACTGGGCGGCCCGGTTGTGCCAAGTCGCTCGCCGACGTACGCGCCGACGCGCGCGCCGTCGTGGAGCGGGCGCGCGGTCCGCTGCCCGTGCACTGGTCCGGCTGCGAGCGCCGGTGCGGTCACCCGCGGGGGACCGCCTGGGTCGACGTGCTCGCGACGGGCGACGGCTACCGCCTGTCCGTCCACGGGCAGGAACTGCCGCACCGGTCAGACCTCGCGACGGCCCTCACCGCCGCCCGCGCCCTCACCCCCGCACCCACCTCAGAGTCCGAAGCCGCAGTGAAGAAATGAGCGAGTACACCGTGTTCGAGTACGAGAAGGACGGCGCCGCGATCTACCGCCAGTCCTTTGCCACGATCCGCGCCGAGGCGGACCTCTCCGGGCTGCCCGCCTCCGTCGCGCAGGTCGCGGTGCGCATGATTCACGCCTGCGGGATGACGGATCTGCCCCAGGACCTCGGGTACACCCCCGAGGTGGTGCTCCGGGCGCGCGCCGCCCTCACCGCGGGCGCGCCGATCCTGTGCGACGTGCAGATGGTCGCCAGCGGGGTCACCCGCAAGCGGCTGCCCGCCGACAACGACGTGATCTGCACGCTGTCCGATCCGGCCGTCCCGGAGCTCGCCGCGAGGATGGGGACCACGCGCAGCGCCGCCGCCCTCGAAATCTGGCGCGACCGCGGCCTGTTGGAGGGTTCGGTGATCGCCGTCGGCAATGCGCCGACCGCACTCTTCCGGCTGCTCGAGATGATCGAGGAGGGCGCCCCGCGCCCGGCCGCGGTCATCGGTGTCCCCGTCGGCTTCATCGGCGCCGCCGAGTCCAAGGACGCCCTCGCGGCGCACCCTTCCGGCCTCGACCACCTGATCGTGCGCGGCCGCCGCGGCGGCAGCGCCATCGCGGCCGCCGCCCTCAACGCCATCGCGAGCGTGGCCGAATGAGCGGGGTGCCGGCCGCGGGGCGGCTGTACGGGGTCGGGCTGGGGCCCGGCGACCCGAACCTGATGACGCTGCGGGCCGTCGAGGTGATCGGCGAGGCGGACGTCGTCGCCTATCACAGCGCCCGGCACGGGCGGTCCATCGCCCGGTCGATCGCCGCGCGGCACCTGCGCGAGAGCCACATCGAGGAGCCGCTGGTCTACCCGGTCACCACCGAGACCACCGACCACCCCGGCGGCTACCAGGGCGCGATGGAGGAGTTCTACGAGTCCGCCGCCGCCCGGCTGGCCGCGCACCTCGACGCCGGCCGGACCGTCGCCGTGCTCGCGGAGGGCGACCCGCTCTTCTACAGCTCGTACATGCACATGCACAAGCGGCTCGCGCACCGGTACGAGACCGAGGTGATCCCGGGTGTCACCTCCGTCAGTGCCGCCGCCGCCCGCCTCGGCACCCCGCTCGTGGAGGGCGAGGAGGTGCTCACCATCCTCCCCGGCACCCTGCCGGAGGAGGAGCTCGCCGCCCGCCTGGCGGCGACCGACTCGGCGGTCGTGATGAAGCTCGGCCGGACCTTCCCGGCCGTACGCGGGGCGATGGAGCGCAGCGGCCGGCTGGCGGAGGCCCGTTACGTCGAGCGCGCCACCATGGCCGGGGAGCGGACCGGCGTCCTGGCGGACGTCGACCCGCAGTCCGTGCCGTACTTCGCCGTCGCCGTCGTGCCCAGCCGGATCGGCAACCCGGGCAGCGTGCCGGCCGGCCCTGGCGAGGTCGCGGTGGTCGGCACCGGCCCCGCCGGGCCGCTGTGGCTGACCCCCGAGACGCGGCGGGCGCTGGCCGACGCCGAGGTGCTGGTCGGGTACACCACCTACCTGGACCGGGTCCCCGTCCGGCCGGGCCAGATCCGGCACGGCTCCGACAACAAGGTGGAATCCGAGCGCGCCGAGTTCGCCCTCGACCTCGCCCGGCGCGGACAGCGGGTGGCCGTGGTCTCCGGCGGCGATCCCGGGGTGTTCGCGATGGCGACGGCGGTCCTCGAGGTCGCCGGCCAGGCCGCGTACAAGGACGTGCCGGTACGCGTGCTGCCGGGGGTGACCGCGGCCAACGCGGCGGCCGCCGCGGCCGGCGCCCCGCTCGGCCACGACTACGCCACCATCTCCCTCTCGGACCGGCTCAAGCCCTGGGAGGTCATCGCGGAGCGGCTGCGCGCGGCCGCCTCGGCGGACCTGGTCCTCGCCCTGTACAACCCCGGCTCTCGCAGCCGCAGTTGGCAGGTGGCGCAGGCCCGCGAGCTGCTTCTGGAGCTGCGTGCGCCGCAGACGCCGGTGGTCGTCGCACGGGACGTGGGCGGGCCGGAGCAGTCGGTGCGGATCGTCACGCTCGCCGAACTGGAGCCGTCCGAGGTCGACATGCGCACGCTGCTGCTGATCGGTTCCTCGCAGACGCGGGTGACCGAGCGGGCCGACGGCTCGCGGATCACGTGGACGCCGCGCCGCTACCCGTGACGGCTGCCGGTGACCGCCGGCCGTGACCGCCGCCCCGCCCGGACGGCGGGGCACCCCTACCGCAGCGGCGGCAGGGTCACCTTCGGGATCGACGGATCGTTCGGGTCGAACGGCGGCGGTGTCCACGGCTCGATCGGGGGCTTGGGCGGCGCCGGCGGCGGGGTCGGACCCCGGTTGGGGTTCTGCGGCACCGCCGGGGTGCCCGGCGCGGCCGGCCGGGAGCTCGCGGCGGACGGCCGCCGCGACTCGTGGCCCTTCGCGGGGCCGGGGGTCGCGGCCGACGGCGCCGCGGCGGGCGAGGGCGGCGCGGGGGAGGCCGGCGGCGGCACGGACGGCTCGGCCGGGGTGGTGGGGGACGCCGGCGCGGTCGTCGCCGGAACCGCGGCCGGTTTTCCGCCGCCCGAGCACCCGGCGGCCAGCAGGCCGCCGATCAGCAGTCCGCCGACCAGCACGGCCGCCCGGGCCTCCGATGTTCTGCCGCCGGATCCCATGTCGGCCCCCTCCGCGCTTCGTACGGGTGAACGGTTCAGCGCGCGTGATCGTAGCGCAGCAGACGCAGGGCGCCGGCCACGGAGTCAGCCTCCACCACGCCCCCCGGGACGGGGGGACGGCGAACGACGAGGACCGGGATGCCGGCCTCGCGGGCGGCGGTGAGCTTGGGGGCCGTGGCGGAGCCCCCGCTGTCCTTGGTGACCAGGACGTCGATCCGGTGCCGGGCGATCAGCTCCCGCTCGTCGTCCAGGCCGAACGGGCCCCGGTCCAGGAGGACTTCGAGCCGCGGCGGCACCGGCGCGGCCGGGGGGTCGACCGAACGCACCAGGAACCAGGTGCCGGTGAGGTGCGCGAAGGCGTGCAGGCCCATCCGGCCCGTGGTCAGGAACGCCCGGCTGCCGAGGCCCGGCAGCAGGGCCGCCGCGTCGGCGAGGGAGTCGGCGAAGGTCCAGGCGTCGCCCGGGCCGGGGCTCCAGCCGGGGCGCCGCAGCGCGAGCAGCGGGACACCGGTGAGGGCCGCCGCCTCGGCCGCGTGGAAGCTCATGCGCTCCGCGAACGGGTGGGTCGCGTCGACCAGGTCGCTGACCTCGTGCTCGGTGATCCACCGGGCCAGCCCGGCGGGTCCGCCGAACCCGCCGATCCGGGTCTCGCCCGGCGGCAGCACCGGTGCGGAGACCCGCCCGGCGAGGGAGGTCGTCACCCGGGCCGCCGGCCCCGGCCCGGCGGCCGCCCCCACCAGGGCCTCCGCGAGGCGGCGGGCCTCCGTCGTACCGCCCAGGATCAGGACGTGCCGGTCCCCGGCGCGGCCGGCTTCAGCAGACATGCCGGTCGCGCTCGGGCGAGTAGAGGTGGCTGTCGCGGAACTGCTCGGCGCCCAGGGTGCGGCCCACCACGATGACCGCGGTGCGGACCAGCCCGTGCTCCTTCACCCGGGCCGCGATGTCGGCCAGCGTGCCGCGCAGGATCAGCTCGTCGGGCCGGCTGGCCATCGCCACCACCGCCACCGGGCACTGCGCCCCGTAGTGCGGCAGCAGTTCCTCCACGACCCGGTCCACGTAGCGGGTGGCCAGGTGCAGGACCAGCAGGGCGCCGCTGCGGCCCAGCGTGGCCAGGTCCTCGCCGGGCGGCATCGGGGTGGCCTGCTGGGCGATGCGGGTCAGGATCACCGTCTGGCCCACGGTGGGGACGGTCAGCTCCCGCTTCAGCGCGGCGGCCGCGGCGGCGAAGGCCGGGACGCCCGGGACGACCTCGTAGTCGATGCCGGCCGCGTCGAGCCTGCGCATCTGCTCGGCGACGGCGCTGAAGATCGACGGGTCGCCGGAGTGCAGCCGTGCGACGTCCTGGCCCGCCGCGTGCGCCCGTACGCACTCGGCGATGATCTCGTCGAGGTTCAGCCGCGAGGTGTCGACCAGCCGCGCGTCCGGCGGGCACTCGGCCAGCAGTTCGCGCGGGACCAGGCTGCCCGCGTAGAGGCAGACGGGGGCGGCGGCCAGGGTCCGGGCACCGCGCACCGTGATCAGGTCGGCGGCGCCGGGGCCCGCACCGATGAAGTACACGGTCATGCTTGATCCTTCTCGTTCGTCGCCTTCGTCGGCGGTCGGGTCACCGATTCCGGCACCGGTTCGGTCGCCGGTTCCGTCACCGGTTCGCTCACCGGCTTGGTCACCGACCACTGGGTCACCGGCATGGCCTGCCGCCAGCCCGTGAACCCGCCGACCGGCACCGCGTGCGCGACCGACAGCTTCACCAGTTCGCCTCCGTGGCGCCGGTAGCGGTCGGTGAGGACCGCCTCCGACTCCAGGGTGACCGTGTTGACCACCAGCCGGCCGCCGGGGGCCAGCGCCGCCCAGGCCGCGTCCAGCAGTCCCGGCGCGGTCAGCCCGCCGCCGATGAACACCGCGTCGGGAGCGGGCAGTCCGTCGAGCGCGTCGGGGGCGGCGCCCAGCACCACACGCAGGCCGGGCACGCCGAGCGCCGCAGCGTTGCGGCTGATGCGGGCCGCCCGTTCCGGGACGCGCTCCACGGCGACCGCCCGGCAGGAGGGGTGCGTACGCATCCACTCGATGCCGATGGAACCGGAGCCTCCGCCGATGTCCCACAGCAGCTCGCCCGGGGCCGGGGCAAGCGCGCACAGGGTCGCGGCGCGCACCCGGCGCTTGGTCAGCTGCCCGTCGTGCTCGTACGCGCCGTCCGGCAGGCCGGCGGTCGCGCCGAGCCGCGGCGCCGGGTGGGCCGGGTCCCGGCGGCAGTCCACGGCCACCACGTTCAGCGGGTCGCCCGGCGGGCGGTCCCAGCCGTCGGCGAGGCCCTCGTGCGCGTCCTCGTGTTCGGAGCCGAGCTGCTCCAGCACCCGTATCCGGCTCGGACCGAAGCCCCGTTCACGCAGCAGGGCGGCGATCTCGCCCGGCGAGCCCGCCCCGGCGCTGAGCACCAGCACCCGCCGCCCCTCGTACAGGGCGGCCGCCAGCCGGGCCACCGGGCGGCCGACGACGGTGACCACCTCGGTCTCCTCCACCGGCCAGCCCAGCCGGGCGCAGGCGTAGGAGACGGACGAGGGGTGCGGGTGGACCGCCAGGGCGTCCGGGCCGAGCTCCTGGGCGAGGGCGCGGCCGATTCCGTAGAACATCGGGTCGCCGCTGGCCAGCACCGCGATCCGGCGGCCCGCGTGCTCGGCCATCAGCTTCGGCACGGCCGGCCGCAGGGGGCTCGGCCAGGCGACCCGTTCACCGGGGCACGGGCCGGCCGGCAGCAGGTCCAGCTGGCGCGGCCCGCCGATCAGCACCTCGGCGGAGGCCAGGGCGGACCGCGCGGGCGCGGCGAGCCCGGCCCAGCCGTCGGCGCCGAGGCCGACGACCGTGACGGGGGCGGGGGGCGGTGCGGAGCTCACTGCGCGATACCTCGGAACGGTGACGGGAACTGACAGGGGGCACGGGCACGGGCGTGCGGACGGCACCGGAAGCGGGACCGTGGGCGGGATCGGGGGTCGGTAGGGGGCGGGTACGGGAACAGGAATGCGGGAACGGGCCGAACGCAGCCTACTGGCCTGCGCGGACGCCGGTCCGGACACCCCCTCTTCCCGGGCGCACCCGCCCCGCCGCCCGGGCGCGCCCCCGTCCGCCCCCGGTACGCCTCCGGGCGCCCCGGGCGGGACCTGACCCCGGCGCGCCCGGCCCCCGACACTCGCTGCCATGGACGACACTCCGGACAACCACCCAGAACCCTCCCGCGACCACGCGGTGGTCCTCGGCGCCGGCCTGGCCGGGCTGCTCGCGGCGCGGGTGCTCGCGGAGCGGTTCGCGCGCGTGACCGTGGTGGAGCGGGACGAACTGCCCGCCGACGGGCCGGCGTTCCGGCCCGGCGTACCGCAGTCCCGGCACGCGCACGTGCTGTGGTCGCGCGGTGTGGAGGTGATCGAGGACCTGCTGCCGGGGATCACCGAGAAGCTGCTCGCGGGCGGGGCCGCACTGCTGGAGTCGCCGAAGGACTTCCTCTGGCTGAGCCCCGCCGACTGGTTCCGCCCGATCCGCGGCGCGCGGATCCTGCTCGCGAGCCGGGAGCTGCTCGACTGGACGGTTCGCGCGGAGGTGCTGCGCGACCGGCGCGTACGCGTCCGGGACGGCTGCCCGGTCACCGGACTCGTCGGCGGTCCGGACGGCCGCTCCGTGACCGGCGTTCGGCTGCGCGGCGCCGAACCGCTGGCGGCGGCGTTCACCGTCGACGCGACCGGACGCACCTCCAAGGCCCCGGCCTGGCTCGCCGCCCTCGGCCATCCCGCGCCCGAAACCACCCGGTACGACTCGCACCTGGGCTATTCCAGCCGGTACTTCACGATTCCGCCCGACCCCGCGCGGCGCTGGCACGGCCTGTACGTGCAGGGCCGGCCGGACAGCCCGCGCGGGGGCGTGCTCGTCCCCGTGGACGGGGGACGCTGGCTGGCCACGTTGATCGGCAACGGCGAGCACGCCCCGCCCACCGGGGACGAGCAGTTCCTCGGGTTCGCCCGGAGCCTGCGCAGTCCGGCCATGTACGACGCCCTGCGCGGGGCGGTCCCGCTGTCGTCGCCGACCGGCTTCCGGGGCACCGCCAACGAGTGGCGCCACTACGAGCGGCTCAACCGGAGCCCGGCGGGTTTCGTCGTCCTCGGCGACGCCGCCTGCCGGTTCAACCCCGTGTACGGGCACGGGATGACGGTGGCCGCACTGGCGGCGGACGCCCTGCGCCGGGAGATCCGCGGCATGGACCCCGCGGCCGTGCCCGCGGCCGCCGGGCGGATCCAGCGCCGTACGTCGGCGGCGGCCCAGGCGGCCTGGCAGATCGCCACCAGCGAGGACCTGAGGTACCCGGGGACGGAGGGCCCGCCGGCGGACCGGGCCACGCGGGTCCTGCAGCGGTACATGGCACGGGTGATGGTGGGTGCCAACACCGATCCGGCCATCGCCGGCCGGTTCTTCGGTGTCCTGTCGCTGTCGACTCCGCCCCACACCCTGCTCGGCCCGTCCACGGTGCTGCGCGTCCTGTCCCAGTGGCGCACACCGGCCTCCCCGCCGACCCCTGCCTACCCGGCCCACCACGGCCCGCCGGAGGGCGCCGCCTCAGGCGTGCCGGCCGGCTAGGTCCCGTCGTCGAAGTAGCGCGGGCCGGGCGGGACTTTGACGACAGGGTCTAGTGCTGTGGCGCGTTAGTACAGGGCCCGGACGGCGTCACCGAAGTAGCTGCTGTAGGAGGTCGTCTCGTCGCCCCCGCCATCGCGCCCGCCGACCACCCCGATCAGCGTGCGCCCGTCGGTCAGCACCGGACCGCCGCTGGTGCCGTTGGATACGTCGGCGCAGTCGAACCGCAGCTGCGCCGGGCCGGCGGAGCGGGCGGTGCTGCGGCAGTCCAGCGGCTGCTCGGCGGCGTTGGGGTAGCCCACGAGCCGGGCCGGGGCCGGGAGTTCGGGCCGGAAGGCGATCGTGAGGGAGCCGGTGAAGTCCTCCAGCCGCTGGCCCGGGTAGCCGGGGCGGCGCAAGCGGATGAAGGCGACGTCGTGGTCGGGGTCCTGGTCCTGCGTCCAGCGCGGGTCCACCTCGATCCGGGTGGGCACCCAGATGCCGTACGGGGCCACGCCGTCCTGGTAGCCGGGGGCGAAGGCCAGGTTGGTGCGGAAGCCGCCGGAGTGCACGCAGTGGGCGGCGGTGACGATCAGGTCGCCCCGGGGGGAGTGGACCACGCCGGCCGAGCAGTGGTGGTCCGGGTCTCCGTCGGCGCCGGGGGAGAAGAGCGCCCCGACGGCGGGCTCGGCCGGCACCGGCCGCGCCTCCAGGGGGTCCGAGGGCCGCCACCCGCCGACCCGCCAGTCCACCGCGTCCCCGCCGCCTCCTCCTGCGTTGCCGGCGTCGGTGCCGGCGTCCGTGCCGGTTCCGGCGGAGGCCCTGCCGCCCATCGGGGCGGGCGGGCCCTCGCGGACGATCCCGTCCAGCACGGCGGCCGCCGTCCGGTCGGCCCGCTCGGGGTCCTGCTGGTAGACACCCCGTTCGGCGTCCCCGCCGGTGCGGCTCGCGACCATGCCGCGCAGCTCCCACAGGTACCCCGCGCCCACGACGACGAGCGCGCCGAGGACGCCGACCAGCACGCAGACCCGTACGGCCCGTGCGTGCACCGTGCTGAACATCTCTTCCCCCACCCCGCAGACGCCTCCGGCTCCTCCTTCGATGGCGAGACCGGGGGCGGGGTTGCCCCGTCCGGAGGTGTCCATCCTCACAGCGGCTCCCGGACGGCGCATCGTTCCTGCGATGGCGCATCGTTCCCGCGACGGGCGCGCTCCCGCTAGGCCGAGTGCGAGTCCTCCAGCTGCCGGGCCGGTGCCCGCTCGCCAGTTCACCAGGGCCGCCAGTTCCACGGGGCCGCGTCGGGCCGGCATCGGGACTCTCATCGTGCTCCTCGTCCGCGTCTTCACCGCAGGTCCGCGCCGGGTGGGCGCGGTGGTCGTCCCTACTTACGCCGGACATCCGATCGGGTTTCAGGCGCCCGAACCCGCCGACGGCCGCCGATCGCGGGGCGGGCGCGCCGGCGGAAGGGTCGGATAGATTGCCTGGCCGTGACGACCACCACGCCGCGCAGCGGCCGCATGTTCGACGACCTGAACGCCGGCGCCCTCCGGGACACCGCCCAGCTGCGGGCGCTCTACGAGGAGCCCAGCGAACTGGTCCGCCGCAAGGCCGTGGACCGGCTGCACGCCGCCGCACGCGCCGTGATCGAGGGCTCTTCGCTGGTGTTCATAGCCAGCGCGGACGCCGCCGGCCACTGCGACGTGACCCCCCGGGGCGGACCGGCCGGGTTCGTGTCCGTCCTGGACGAGTTCACCCTCGCCGTGCCCGACGCCACCGGCAACAAGCGGCTCGACAGCAGCCACAACATCGTGGAGACGGGCCGGGCGGGCCTGATCTTCGTCATCCCCGGTCGCGCCACCACCCTGCGCGTCAACGGCAGGGCCTGCGTCTCGGCCGACCCCGCCCTGCTGGAGCGGCTGACCGCCGTCGGCAAGCCGCCGCGCAGCGCGATCGTGGTGGAGACGCAGGAGGTGTACCAGCACTGCCCGAAGGCATTCCTGCGCGGCGGTGCCTGGAAGCCCGAGCAGTGGCTCGCGCCGGACGCCGTCCCCAGCTCCGCCGAGGTCACCCGCTCCCACCTGGGTCTGCCGGAGGCGGCCATCGAGCAGATCCGCACGAGCGAGCGGGAGTCGCTGCTGTACCGCTACGAGTGACCGCCGCCCCGCGATGTCCGTTTCGTGAGAATGGTTACATCCATCCCCAAAGCGGGCGTTTTCCATGAATCATTGCTTCCCGGAATCGTCGTACACCGGCCGGGAGAGACATGGGACGCACAGGCAGCTGGACCGGCAACTGGCGCAGAGCCCTGCCCGTGGCGGGCGGGGCCGTCGCACTCGGCCTGGGCGGCCTCTACGTCACCGGGCTGGTGGCGGGCGGGGACATCGCCCCGGGCACGCACGTGCGCGGTGTGGACATCGGCGGCATGGACCGCGCCGAGGCGCGGCAAGCGCTGGCGGGTGCCTTCGGGCCGGGCGCCGCGGCGCCGCTGGTGGTGAAGGTCGGCGACCACGTGGAGCGGGCCGCGCCGGCCGCGCTCGGGCTGTCCCTCGACACCGAGGCGACCCTCGACAAGGCCGCGCACACCGGATACGGACCGGTCGCCGTCATCGGCGGGCTGCTGTCCCCCGGTGAGCGGCAGGTGGAACCCGTGGTCCGCCTGGACGAGCGGACCGGGCGCGCCGCGCTCGACCGGATCGGCGCGGCCACCGAGCAGGCGGTCCGCGAGGGAGCGGTCACCTTCGAGAAGGGTGCGGCGAAGGCCGTCGAGCCCCGGCCGGGCCTCGCCCTGGCCGAGGACCGGGCCCTGGAGACCCTGCGGGCGGCGTACCTGCGTCCGGGCGCCGGTCCCGTCGAGCTGCCCGCCGAGCGCACGCAGCCGCGGATCGGGGCAGAGGAGACCGGCCGGGCCATGCGGCAGTTCGCGCGGCCCGCGATGTCGGGTCCCGTCACGCTCACCGTCGACGGCACGCGCATACCCGTCAGCGCCGCCGTCCTCGGCGAGCACCTGAGCATGACCGCCGACGGCACGAGCCGTCTCGTCCCCTCGCTCGACGCCAAGGGCCTGCTCGCCGACCCCGCCGTGGCCCGCCCGATCGAGGAGGCCACCCGGATCCCCCGCGACGCCGAGCTCGGGGTGGGCGCGGACGGCCGCGTGGTCCTCGGGGACCCCGGCAGTGCGGGGCGCCGCGTCACCCAGGCGGCCCTCGGCAAGGCGGTGCTGCCGCTGCTCACCCGCTCCGGCGCCGCCCGCAGCGCCGAGGTCCCCACCGTCGAGGTGCAGCCCGACCTCACGAGCGCCGAGGCGCGGCGGCTCGGCATCAAGGAGAAGGTCTCCTCCTTCACCGTCGACTTCCCGGCCGCCCCCTACCGCAGCACCAACATCGGGCGGGCCGTGGAGCTCATCAACGGCTCGGTGGTCATGCCGGGGCAGGAGTGGAGCTTCAACCGCACGGTCGGTGAGCGCACCCCGGAGAACGGCTTCGTCGACGGCATCATGATCAACGACGGGCAGTACGTGAAGTCGCCCGGCGGCGGCGTCTCGGCGGTCGCCACCACGATGTACAACGCCGTCTTCTTCGCCGGTCTGAAGCCCGTCGAGCACGGCGCCCACTCCTTCTACATCGAGCGCTACCCCGAGGGCCGGGAGGCCACCGTTGCCTGGGGCACCCTCGACCTGCGCTGGATCAACGACTCCGGGCACCCGCTCTACATCCAGGCCCGCTCCAGCGACACCTCGCTGACCATCACCCTCCTCGGCACGAAGAAGTACGACGAGATACGGGCGACCAAGGGCCCGCGCACCCATGTCACGCAGCCCGGCAAACGGACGGGCACCGGTCCCGCCTGCGAGGCCCAGACCCCGCTCGAGGGCTTCGACGTCACCGTCGGGCGCGTCTTCGTGCAGGGCGGCCGGGAGGTCAAGCGCGAGGAGTTCGCGACCCACTACACCCCGCGCGACGAGGTCACCTGCACGCCGGAGGCCCAGCCGACCGGCCCGGCCGCCACGCCCGCCCCCGCCACGCCCGCCCCCGGCCCGGGATCCGCCGCCGCCCCGGCCCGGGGCTCCGCGACCGGCCCCGCCACGGGGTCCGCCGCCGCTCCCGCCCCCTCCGCGGTGCCCGCGGTCGGCCCCGCGGCGGTGCCCGCCGGGTGACCGTCCGGGTCCGTCCGGTGCGCTTCGGGGGTACGCGGGGCCGCAAGGTGCTACAACTGGGATCGTGACCCTTCCTCGCCACCCGTGCCGGGCACGTCGGTGCGGTCACCCCTAGGCAGCCGAACCAGAAGCGTCGCCGGACAGGTGTTCGTCCTCCAGGTGGCGATCGTGGTGTTGCTCGCCGCCGGCGCGCTGCTGGCCCTGCTGCTCCAGTCGCGACACGACATCGACCGGGAAGCGCGCTCCCGGTCGGTGGCCGTCGCCCAGACGTTCGCGCACTCGCTGGGGTTGCAGGACGCGCTGCGGACGTCCGATCCGTCGGCGATCCTGCAGCCGCTCGCCGAGGCCACCCGCAAGGACGCGGGGGTGGACTTCATCGTCGTGATGGACACCGAGGGCATCCGCTACAGCCACCCCCAGCCCGACCTCATCGGCAAACGCTTCGTCGGCACCATCGAGCCCTCCCTCGCCGGCCAGGTCCACACCGAGAGCGTGCAGGGACCGCTCGGCAAGGAGATCCAGGCGGTCGTGCCGGTCACCGCGCCGGACGGCAAGGTCGTCGCCCTGGTCTCGGCGGGCCTGACCGTGAAGAACGTCACCGGTGTCGTCGACCGCCAGCTCCCCGTCATCCTGCTCGCCATCGCCACCGGCCTGGCCCTGGCCACCGGCGGCACCGCGCTGATCAGCCGGCGGCTGCGCCGCCAGACGCACGGTCTCGGCACGCAGGAGATGACCCGCATGTACGAGCACCACGACGCGGTGCTCCACTCCGTGCGCGAAGGGGTGCTCATCACCGACGGTGACGGACGGCTGCTGCTGGCGAACGACGAGGCCAAACGGCTGCTCGGACTCCCCGAGGACGCCGAGGGCCGCCGCATCGGCGACGTCCCGGGCCTGGACCGCCCGATGGCGGACCTGCTGCTGTCCGGCCGGGTGGCCACCGACGAGGTGCTGGAGACCGGGGACCGGCTGCTCGTGGTCAACCAGCGGCCCACCCACACCCGGGGCGGCCGGGCGGAGGGCACCGCGGTCACCATCCGGGACTCCACCGAGATGCGGCTGCTGACCAGCCGGGCCGAGACCGCCCGCAGACGCCTCAGGCTGCTCTACGACGCCGGGGTCGACATCGGCACCACCCTCGACGTGGAGCGGACCGCCGAGGAACTCGCCGCCGTCACCGTCCCCCGGTTCGCGGACTTCGTCACCGTCGACCTCGCCGACGGGGTGCTCGACGGCGACGAGCCCGGCCCGGGCGCCGACATGCGGCGGACGGCGGTCGGCGGCATCCGGTCCGACCACCCCCTCTACCCCCGCGGCCGGCTGATCGACTTCCTGCCGTCCACCCCCCAGGCCCGCGGCTACGGCACCGGGCAGGCCGAAATCGTCCCCGACCTGGCCCACGCGCCGGGCTGGCAGGCCCAGGACCCGCCGCGCGCCCGGGCCATCGTGGAGTACGGCATCCACTCGCTCATCGCGGCCCCGCTGACGGCCCGGGGCGTCGTCCTGGGCGTGGTCAACTTCTGGCGGTCGGAGAAGCCGGAGCCCTTCGACGAGGACGACCTGTCCCTGGCCGAGGAGCTCGTCGCCCGCGCGGCCGTCAGCATGGACAACGCCCGCCGCTACACCCGTGAGCACGCCCTCGCCGAGACCCTCCAGCGCAGCCTCCTGCCGCGGGCCCTGCCCGAGCAGAGCGCCGTGGACGTGGCGCACTTCTACCTGCCCGCACAGTCCGGGGTGGGCGGCGACTGGTTCGACGTGATCCCGCTGCCCGGCAGCCGGGTCGCCCTGGTCGTCGGCGACGTCGTCGGCCACGGCCTGCACGCCGCGGCCACCATGGGGCGGCTGCGCACGGCCGTGCACAACTTCTCCTCCCTCGACCTGCCGCCCGACGACCTCCTGGCCCGCCTGGACGACCTCGTCCAGCGCATCGACCACGACGACGTCGGGGACGGCGGCGGCGACAACGGCGTGCTGGGCGCGACCTGCCTGTACGCGGTGTACGACCCGGTGTCCCAGCGCTGCACCATGGCACGGGCCGGGCACCTGCCGCCCCTGATGGTCACCCCCGAGGGCACGGCGCACATCGTGGAACTGCCGACGGGACCCCCGCTGGGCCTGGGCGGCATGCCCTTCGAGACGGCGGAGCTGTACCTGGAGGAGGGCAGTCAGCTCGTCCTGTACACGGACGGGCTGGTCGAGGAGCGGTCCCGGGACATCGCCGAGGGCATGGAGACGCTGCGCACGGCGCTGAGCCATCCCGGCCGGGACCCGCGCGAAAGCTGCCAGGCCGTACTGGAGAGCCTGCTGCCCGAACGGCCCGGCGACGACGTGGCGCTGCTGGTGGCCCGGACGCGCACCCTCGGCCCGGACCGGGTCGCGCAGTGGGACGTGCCCCCCGACCCGAGCGCCGTCGGCCCCGTACGGAACGCCGCCGCGGCCAAGCTCGAGGAGTGGGGCCTCGGAGAACTCGGCTTCGCCACGGAACTGATCCTGAGCGAACTGGTCACCAACGCCCTGCGCCACGGCCGCGCGCCGGTCCGGGTGAGGCTGCTGCACGACCACACGCTGACCTGCGAGGTCTGGGACGGCAGCAGCACGGCACCGCACCTGCGCTACGCCGCGACCACCGACGAGGGCGGGCGCGGACTGTTCCTGGTCGCGCAGCTCAGCGAGCACTGGGGCACCCGCTACACACCGGAGGGCAAGGTGATCTGGGCGGAGCAGGTACTGCCCGGTCCCGCCTGACGAAAATCTGCACACGGTGTGCGCGAGCGGGTCCGGCCGCGTTCACCGGTGGGCGGGATGTCGCACATGTCCCATGCGGTTGATGGGGGTTCGCCCGATATCGGCTCGGCGGACTCCATCGCTCCGATTTCCGTTACCCGATCTCGCAAAGAAGCTGTGACCATTCGGTGAACGAAGCGTCACACCCGCCGTAAAGGGAACTTCCCGGCCGGTGAAAGGGCGTCAACGGGATTGGCCCGGCCGCCCGTTCGCGTGCTTTCATCGAGCCCGCTGCGGCCGCCGGAAGGAATGCGGCCGAGTTCCCCCTGCAATCGAAAGGTGCGCATCATGCGTGACAACATCGAGACCCGTGAGATCGACGACACCGAGCTGGACGCCGTCTCCGGCGGTGTCATCAGCATCTCCGGCGGCCTGGCCGGCGCCGTGACCGGTGACGTCAACAGCGTGGTGGGTCTCGTGGGCTCGCTCGACACCGTCCAGGCCGCGCAGGGTCTCGTCGCGGGCGTCCCCGGGCTGGTCTCCGGCGTCACCGGTGTCTCCGTGAACCTCGGCCGCGCGGGTATCTGAGCCGGTACCGCACGGACCCCGGAGCGTCCCCCACGGCTCCGGGGTTCCTGCGGGGGCGCCCGCGCGCGGCCCGGCGAACGCGTCCGCGGCGCGATCTCCCGCCGCACGCATGCGACCGGACCCCTATGCCGACCGAATAGCGGCCGGGGCGAAATGCGGGCCGAACGAATAACGACTGATCCGGCGCCACCGGACCAGAGCAGTTGAAGGAATGGTCGTGCAGTTTCGCCAGAAGGCCCTTTCCAGGCTGCAATCACCCGAGGAACTCGACCTCCCCGTACGCTTCGCCCGCCCGCAGGGCAGGCTCGTCCTGGCCGTCACCGTCCTCGTCATGGCCGCGGCGGCCTTCTGGGCCGTGACCGGCACCGTGTCCTCCCACCTCAGCGCGCCCGGCGTCCTCACCCGCGCCGAGGGCAGCTACGTGCTCCAGAGCCCCGTCGCGGGCCAGGTGACCGGGGTCCTCGCCGAGGAGGGCCGGCTGCTGCCCGCCGGCGCCCCCCTGCTCACCGTCCGCACGGAGCAGGGCGACCGGCCGGTGCGCGCGGTCAGCGGCGGCCGGCTGACGGCACTGGCCGCCCGGGTGGGCTCGGTCGTCACCACCGGCGCCGACGTGGCGACCCTGGAGCACGTGAAGGACCCGGACGAGCCCCTGGTGGCCGTGCTGTACGTGCCGGGGTCCGGCGGCGCGTCGATCGCCGTGGGCGCCTCCGTCGACCTCACCGTCCAGTCCGTCCCCCAGCGGAAGTTCGGCGTCCTGCGCGGTCGCGTCACCGCGGTCGGGCGCACGCCCCAGACACCCGCGCAGATCGGCGGCTTCCTCGGGGACAAGGGCCTGGCCGAACGGTTCGCCCGGCAGGGCAACCCGGTCGCGGTCCTGGTGGAGCTGGAGCGCTCCACCGCCACCGCGTCCGGCTACCGCTGGTCCTCCACGGACGGGCCCCCGTACGCCGTCGAATCCGCCACCCCCGTCACCGGCGCCGTCCACCTCGCCGCGCAGCGCCCCGTCGACTGGCTGCTGCCGTGACCGCACCGCACCGGGCCGCCCCGAAACCCTCCCGCCGCAGGTCCGCCCCCGCACCCGCGGACCACGACGCGCCCGCGGACCGCACGGCCGCCTCGGGCCGCAAGGCGCCGGCGAGCCGCAAGGCGCCCAGGGCGCGCAAGGCCACCGGCGGGCGGACGCCGAGGCCGGTCCGCACCCCCACCGTGCTCCAGATGGAGGCCGTGGAGTGCGGAGCCGCCGCCCTGGCCATGGTGCTCGCCCACCACGGCCGCCACGTCCCCCTGGAGGAGCTGCGCATCGGCTGCGGCGTCTCCCGCGACGGCTCGCGCGCCAGCAACCTCCTCAAGGCGGCCCGCGGCTACGGGCTCAGTGCCAAGGGCATGCAGATGGACCTGGCCGCGCTCGCCGAGGTACGCGCCCCGGCCGTGCTCTTCTGGGAGTTCAACCACTACGTCGTCTACGACGGCACGGGCCGCCGCTTCGGCCGCCGGGGCGTCTACGTCAACGACCCCGCCAAGGGCCGCCGGTTCGTGCCCATGGAGGAGTTCGACACCAGCTTCACCGGGGTCGTGCTCACCTTCGAACCCGGCGAGGGCTTCCGCCGCGGCGGCCGCAGGCCCGGGGTGCTGGGCGCCGTCCCGGCCCGGCTGCGCGGCACCTCGGGCACCATGGCCGCCGCCGTCGTCTCCAGCCTCCTGCTGGTGGCCGTCGGAGCCTCGGTCCCGGCGCTCAGCCGCACGTACATCGACATGTTCCTCATCGGCGAGCAGACCTCGGCGCTCGGCGTGCTGTTCGCGGCCATGGCGGTCACCCTGGTGCTCACCGCCGTGCTCACCGGGCTGCAGCAGGCCAACCTGCTGCGCGGCCGGATCATCTCCTCCACCCTGGGCAGCGCACGCTTCCTGCGGCACCTGCTGCGCCTCCCGGTCACCTTCTACTCCCAGCGCAGTCCGGCCGACCTGGTGCAACGGCTGCGGTCCAACGACGCGGTCGCCGAGACCCTCGCCCGGGACCTGGCCGCCGCCGGCGTGGACGCCGTGGTGGTCCTGCTGTACGCCGTGCTGCTCTGGTCCTACGACCCCCAGCTCACCCTCGTCGGCGTACTCATCGCCCTGCTCAACGTGGCGGCCCTGCGCCTGGTGATCCGGATCCGGGCCACCGGCACCCGCAAGCTGCGCGCCGAGAGCGCCCGGCTGACCAGCACCTCCTACGGCGGGCTCCAGCTCATCGAGACGATGAAGGCGACCGGCGGGGAGGACGGCTTCTTCCGCCGCTGGGCCGGACAGCACGCGCTCACCCTCGACGTCCAGCAGCGGCTCGGCGTGCCCGGCGCGTGGCTGGCGATCGTCGCGCCGACCCTCGCGGCCCTCAACAGCGCGCTGATCCTGCTGATCGGAGGTCTGCGGGCGGTGGAGGGGCACCTCTCCGTCGGCCTGCTCGTCGCCTTCCAGGCCCTGGTGACCGGTTTCACCGCACCGATCTCACGGCTGGGCGGAGTCGCCGGGCGGATCCAGGACTTCGCGGCCGACGTCGCCCGCCTCAAGGACGTCGAGAACTTCCCCGTCGACCCGGTCTTCTCCCGCCGCGAGCCCGCCGCCGGCACCCGCCGGCTCAAGGGCCACGTGGAACTGGACCGCGTCACCTTCGGCTACAGCCCGCTGGACGCCCCGCTGCTCGAGGACTTCTCGCTCACGGTGGGCCCCGGGCAGCAGGTGGCGCTCGTGGGCGGCTCCGGCAGCGGCAAGTCGACCGTGTCACGGCTGCTGTCCGGCCTGCACACCCCCTGGCGGGGCGCCATCCGCATCGACGGGATGCGGCTGGAGGACATCCCGCGCGGCGCGCTCGCCGCCTCCGTCTCCTTCGTCGACCAGGACGTGTTCCTCTTCGAGGGGACCGTCCGTGACAACGTCACGCTGTGGGACCCCAGCATCCCCGACGAAGCCGTCATCGACGCCCTGCGGGACGCCGCCGTCCACGAGGTGGTCGCCCGCCGCCCGGGCGGCATCCACAGCCGCGTCGAACAGGACGGCCGCAACTTCTCCGGCGGCCAGCGCCAGCGGCTGGAGATCGCCCGCGCGCTGGTGCGGCGCCCCGCCGTCATGGTCCTCGACGAGGTGACCAGCGCGCTGGACGCGGTGACCGAGCGGACGGTCATCGACAACCTGAGGCGCCGCGGCTGCGCCTGCGTGGTCATCGCCCACCGGCTGAGCACCGTGCGCGACAGCGACGAGATCGTCGTCCTCGACCGGGGCACCGTGGTCGAGCGCGGCCGGCACGAGGACCTGCTCGCCGCGGGGGGCCGGTACGCGGCCCTGATCAAGGAGCACTGACATGCCGTACGCGCACGGGCCGTCGACCCCGGCCGCACCCTGGGGCGGCCCACCGGCCGCACCGGGCACCCCGCAGGGCACGCCGGGCACCCCACCGGCCGCACCGGGCTCCGGCGCACCCTGCGACCCGGTCGTCGCGGCCCTGGGCCACCTGGGCTCGCCCGTCGACTGCACGGGCCTGCGCAGCCTGTCCCTGGAAGGCCCCCTGGTGCTGTGGCTCGTCGTCCACGGCGAGCTGGACCTCTTCGCCGTGGACGCGGAGCAGGCCGGGCACTGGCACTTCCTCGGCCGCCTGGGCGAGGGCACCCTGCTGCAGGGGCCCGTCGGCGGGCCCGAGCACACGCTTGTCGCCCGACCCCTGCACGGGTGCCTGCTGCGCCGCGTCGAGCTGCGCGAACTGCCCGCCCCGGACCACGGCGCGCCCTCCCCGCACGGGTGGGCCGGCCACGGGGAGTACGGTGCGCCGGCGGCGCACCCCAGCCCCCTCGAGGACGCCTTCGCCCGCGGCATCGGCCGCGGCCTGCGCGCGCTCTACCAGGCGGCGCCGGCCGGCGGCGCCGACACCCGGCAGGACGCGGCCGACGAGGACATCCTGTGGATGCGGGTCACGCCGGGCGGCGTGCGGTACGGGGCCGTGTACGAGCACGGCGCGCCCGGCACCCTCCTGCTCGACCCGGCGATGTGGCAGGGCATGGTCGACCAGCAGTACCGGCTGCTGTACGCACTGGACCGCTCGATCCAGGAGCTCGAACGCGCCCAGGAGGACCGGATGGCGGCGGGCGTCGAGGCCGGCCGGGCGGCCCGCACCCAGGCCGACCGGACCTTGCTGGCCGCCATCGGCAGCGGCGGCGCCCGCACCGCCCGCCACCGGGGCGCGGGCGCCGACACGACCCTCGCCGTGTGCCGCCTGGTGGCCCGCGAGGCCCGCATCGTGCTGTCCGAACCGGACGGGCCGGGCGCGGACGACGAGCGCGCCGACCCCGTCGAACGCATCGCGCTCGCCTCCCGCGTGCGCACCCGCGCGGTCCGCCTCGCCGGGCGCTGGTGGCGCGAGAACTCCGGGCCCCTGGTGGGCCGCCGGGAGGAGGACGGCGCCCCGGTCGCCCTGCTGTGGCGGCGCGGCCGCTACGTGGCGCTCGACCCGGCCACCGGCCGGCGCGAACGCCTCGACCGAGCCGGTGCGGCGGCCCTCGAACCGCGCGCCGTCATGTTCTACCGGCCCCTGCCCGACGGGCGGGTCGGCCCGGTCGCCCTCCTCCGCTTCGCCCTGCGCGGCACGGGACCGGAACTGCGCGCCATGGCCCTGGGCGGGCTGGTCGCCGTACTCCTGGGCGCCCTGGTGCCCGTCGCCACCGGCCGGGTGCTCGGCCGGTACGTCCCGCAGGCCCAGACCGGCCTCATCGCGCAGACGGCGCTCGCCCTGATCGCGGCCGCCGTCGTCGCGGCCGCGTTCATGCTGCTGCAGAACCTGTCCGTCCTGCGCCTGGAGGGCCGCCTCGAGGCCACGGTGCAGCCGGCGGTCTGGGACAGGCTGCTGCGGCTGCCGGCCACGTTCTTCACCGGCCGCTCCACCGGCGAACTGGCGGCGGCGGCCGGCGGGATCAGCGCCATCCGCGGCGTGGTCTCCGGGACCGGCGCGGTCTGCGTCCAGGCGCTCGCGGTCGCCGCGACGAACCTGGTCCTGCTGCTCCTCTACAGCGTGCCGCTGGCGATGGCGGCGCTGGCCGTGCTCGCCGTCGCGGCGGCGGTCTTCCTGGGCCTGGGACTGTGGCAGCTGCGCTACCAGCGGCGGCTGGTCGAGCTCGGCAACCGGCTCGACAACCAGGCGTTCCAGACCCTGCGCGGCCTGCCCAAACTGCGCGTCGCCGCGGCCGAGAGCTTCGCCTACGCCGCCTGGGCCCGGGAGTTCGCCCGTACCAGGGAGCTGCACCAGCGCATCGGCCGGATCCAGAACGTGACCACCGTGCTGGGCGCCGTGTACCTGCCGCTGTGCACGCTGGTGATGTTCGCGCTGCTGGCCGGGCCGGCCCGCGGCAGCATGACCGCCGCCGAGTTCCTCACCTTCAGCACCGCCGTGACCCTGCTGATGTCCTCGGTCACCCAGCTGACCGGAGCGCTCCTCTCGGTCGCCGCGGTGCTGCCGATGTTCGAGCAGGTCCAGCCGCTGCTCGAGGCGCCCGTCGAAGCGGGCCGCGCGGGCATCCGGCCGGGCGCGCTGACCGGCGCGCTCGAAGCG
Source organism: Streptomyces sp. NPDC045967 (assembly GCF_056430495.1). NCBI lineage: Bacteria > Bacillati > Actinomycetota > Actinomycetes > Kitasatosporales > Streptomycetaceae > Streptomyces > Streptomyces sp. NPDC045967. The sequence goes on from NZ_JBWKLE010000024.1 coordinate 65,690, forward strand.
AAGAACCTGTCCTTCCGCTACACCGAGGACGGCCCGCTCGTCCTCGACGGCATCGACTTCCGGGTGCGGCCGGGGGAGTTCGTCGCCGTCGTCGGGGCCAGCGGCTGCGGCAAGTCGACCCTGCTGCGGCTGCTCATCGGCTTCGACAAGCCCGCCACCGGCAGCGTCCTGTACGACGGCCAGGACCTGGCGGCGCTCGACCCGGCGGCCGTGCGCCGCCAGTGCGGCGTCGTGCTGCAGAACGCGCAGCCTTTCACCGGCTCGATCCTGGACTGCATCCGCGGCGCCGGGACGTTCTCCCCGGAGGAGGCATGGGAGGCCGCCGCGATGGCCGGGCTGGCCGAGGACATCAAGGCCATGCCCATGGGCATGCACACGATGCTCTCCGACGGCGGCGGCACCGTCTCGGGCGGCCAGCGCCAGCGGCTGATGATCGCGCAGGCCCTGATCCGCAAGCCGCGGATCCTGTTCTTCGACGAGGCCACCAGCGCCCTCGACAACGAGGCGCAGCGCGTGGTGATCGAGTCCACCCGGGCGCTGCGCGCCACCCGCGTCGTGATCGCCCACCGGCTCTCCACGATCATGGACGCGGACCGGGTGATCGCCCTGGCGGACGGCCGCGTCGTGCAGGAGGGCCGCCCGGCGGACCTCCTCGCCGACCCCACGGGCCTGTTCCACGAGCTGGTGCGGCGGCAGCTGAGCTGAACCGGGGGCGGGCGGGAAGGGAGGTCGGGGCAGGTGATCCTGCCCGGCCACGCCCGAGGCTTCGACGCGAAAACTCTCGACGCCGCCTACAATGGCGGGTTGTTCGGCGCCGCACCGGAACAACCCGGGCACCTCCCGGGCTCCGCCGGCGACCCGGGACCCTCCCGGGAACGAGACGCGAGGGCCGATGGCAGCCACACCGGAGCGCGGCGACAGCACCCTGCTCGACGACGGGTCGGGGTCCGATGCGCGACCACTCGAGGAGCCCGGCAAATCCGCCCGGTTCACCGCCGGGCCCGCGGCCCCGCCGCGCACCCTCCTGGACGTCTTCGAGGCGTCCGTACGGGCGTACCCCGACGAGCCGGCCCTGGACGACGGCGCCACCCGGCTGACGTACCGGGCGCTGGCCGCCGAGGTCGAGCGCGGGCGGCGGGCCCTGGCGGCGGCCGGGGTGGGGCTCGGTGACCGGGTCGGCGTCCGCGTGCCGTCCGGGACGAACGAGCTGTACGTGGCGGTCCTCGCCGTGCTCGCCTCGGGCGCCGCCTACGTGCCGGTCGACGCGGAGGACCCGGACGAACGCGCGGCGCTCGTCTTCGGCGAGGCCGCGGTGCGGGCGGTGCTGGGCGCGGGACGGCGCATCGACGTCACCGGAGCCCCGGCTGCGGCCCCCGCCCCCGGGGCCCAGGGAGCCCCCGCGGTCCGGCCCGGCCCCGGAGACGACGCCTGGGTCATCTTCACCTCCGGCTCCACCGGCAAGCCCAAGGGCGTCGCCGTCAGCCACCGCAGCGCCGCCGCCTTCGTGGACGCCGAGGCCGCGCTCTTCCTCGCCGAGGAGCCGATCGGGCCGGGCGACCGGGTCATGGCCGGCCTCTCCGTCGCCTTCGACGCCTCCTGCGAGGAGATGTGGCTGGCCTGGCGCCACGGCGCCTGCCTGGTCCCCGTGCCCCGCTCCCAGGTGCGCGGCGGCGCCGACCTCGGCCCCTGGCTGGTGGAGCAGGAGATCACCGTGGTCTCCACGGTGCCGACCCTGGCCGCGCTCTGGGAGCCCGAGGCCCTGGCCGAGGTCCGGCTGCTGATCTTCGGCGGTGAGGCGTGCCCGCCCGAGCTCGCGGGGCGCCTGGTCACCGAAGGCCGCGAGGTCTGGAACACGTACGGCCCCACCGAGGCCACCGTCGTCGCCTGCGCCTCGCTGCTGACCGGTGAGGAGCCGGTCCGGATCGGCCTCCCGCTGAACGGCTGGGACCTCGCGGTGGTCGACGAGTCCGGTGAGCCGGTCCCGATGGGCGGCAGCGGCCAGCTGGTCATCGGCGGCGTCGGCCTCGCCCGCTACCTCGACCCCGGGAAGGACGCCGAGAAGTACGCCCCGCTGGAAGCGCTCGGCTGGCAGCGCGCCTACCGCAGCGGCGACCTCGTCCGCGCCGAACCGGAAGGGCTGGTCTTCCTCGGCCGGGGCGACGAGCAGATCAAGCTCGGTGGCCGGCGCATCGAGCTCGGCGAGGTCGACGCCGCGCTCCAGTCCCTGCCCCATGTGGCCGGCGCCGCGTCCGCCGTACGCACCGCGCGCAGCGGCAACCAGCTCCTCGTCGGCTACCTGGTCACCCAGGAGGGCTGGGACCGGGCGGAGGCCACCCGGCGGCTGCGCGCCGAACTCCCCGCCGCCCTCGTACCGCTCCTGGCGCCGGTCGCGGAGCTGCCGACCCGCACCTCGGGCAAGGTCGACCGCGACGCCCTGCCCTGGCCCCTGCCCGACCTGGAGACCGCCGGCCCCGCCGAGCAGCTCTACGGCACCGAGGCATGGCTCGCCGAGCAGTGGACCGAGACCCTCGGCGTGGCCGTCGCCGGCCCCGCCGACGACTTCTTCGCCATCGGGGGCAACAGCCTCGCCGCCGCCCAGCTCACCACCCGGCTGCGCGCCCGCTACCCGCACGCGGCCGTCCTCGACATCTACCAGCAGCCCACCCTGCGCAAGCTGGCCCGGCGGCTGGAGAAGTCCGTACGCGACGACGGCGCGGCCCGCACCGTCGAGCCCGTCCCGCTGCGCGCCCAAGTGATCCAGTCGCTCCTCCTGCTGCCCCTGTTCACCCTGGTCGGCCTGCGCCGGACGGTGGCGCTGCTGGCCCTGGGCAACGTCCTGCACCGGTTCGGGCCCTACCCGTGGGCGCCCACCGCCTCCTGGTGGCTCGTCGCCGCGGGCGCGGCACTGCTCTACAGCCCGCCCGGCCGCATCGCCATCGCGGCGGGCGGCGCCCGCCTGCTGCTGCGCGGGGTGACGCCGGGACGCCACCCGCGCGGCGGCGGCGTCCACCTGCGGCTGTGGACGGCCGAGCGGCTCGCCGAGTTCTCCGGCGCGACCTCGCTCACGGGCCCCTGGCTGGAGCGCTACGGGCGCGCGCTGGGTGCCCGGATCGGCCCCGAGGTCGACCTGCACTCCCTGCCGCCGGTCACCGGCATGCTCAAGCTCGGCCGCGGCTGCGCCGTGGAGGCCGAGGTCGACCTCTGCGGCCACTGGCTGGACGGGGACCGGCTGGAGATCGGCCCTGTCAGGGTGGGGGCCGGCGCCGTCGTCGGCACCCGCAGCCTGCTCTTCCCCGGTGCCCGGGTCGGCAAGCGGGCCGAGGTGGCCCCCGGCTCCGCCGTGTCCGGGCAGGTCCCGACCGGCCAGCGCTGGGCCGGAGCGCCCGCCGGCAAGCTCGGCAGGGCCAAGCACGACCGGCCCGCGCAGCGCCCGCCGCGCCCCGTCCACTGGCGGGCCATGTACGCGGTGACCGGATTCGGCCTGACCGCCCTGCCCGTACTCGCCGCCCTGCCCGCCCTGCTCGTGGCCGGCCTGTTCGTCCCCTCCGACGCCGGGCTCGGCGCCGCCCTGCGCGGAGCACTGCTGGCCGTGGTGCCCGGAGCGCTCGTGTACGGCTGCGCGTACGCACTGCTCCTGCTGGCCTCGGTACGCCTGCTCAGTCTCGGCCTGCGCACCGGCGACCATCCGACGCACAGCAGGATCGGCTGGCAGGCATGGACCGTGACCCGGCTGATGGACGCGGCCCGCGAGACGCTCTTCCCGCTGTACGCCGGCTTGATCACGCCGGTGTGGCTGCGGCTGCTCGGCATGAAGATCGGCCGGGGCGCGGAGGTGTCCACCGTGCTGGCCCTGCCGAGCCTCACCACCGTCGGGGAGGGCGCGTTCCTCGCCGACGACACCCTGACCGCCCCCTACGAACTGGGCGGCGGCTGGATGCGGATCGGGCCCTCCGAAATCGGCCGCCGGGCCTTCCTCGGCAACTCGGGCATGACCGCGCCGGGCCGCAGCGTCCCCGACGGCGGCCTGGTCGGGGTGCTGTCCGCCACGCCGAAGAAGGCCAAGAAGGGCCGTTCCTACCTGGGCCTGCCGCCGGTCAGGCTGCCGCGCTCCGCGGCCGCCGCCGACCAGAGCCGGACCTACGACCCGCCGCGCCGGCTGCTGTGGGCGCGCGGACTGGTGGAGCTGTGCCGGCTCGCCCCCGTCTTCTGCTCGGCCGCGCTGGCCGTACTGACGGCCGCCGCGCTCTGCGCGCCGGCCACGGCGGACGGCGTGGGGGCCCCGGTGGCCGCCCTGCTGTCGGGGGCGGTCCTGCTCACGGCCGGCGCGGCCGCGTGCCTGATCGCGGTCGCCGCGAAGTGGCTCCTGGTGGGCCGTCACCGGACCGGCGAGCACCCGCTGTGGAGCGGTTTCGTCTGGCGCAACGAACTGGCCGACACCTTCGTCGAGGTACTGGCCGTGCCGTGGCTCGCCGGATCGGTGCCCGGGACACCGCTGATGGCCCTGTGGCTGCGCGCGCTGGGTGCCCGGATCGGCCGCGGCGTGTGGTGCGAGAGCTACTGGCTGCCGGAAACGGACCTGGTGGAGCTGGGCGACGCGGTCAGCGTGAACCGAGGATGCGTGTTGCAGACGCACCTCTTCCACGACCGGATCTTGCGGACGGATACTGTGGTCCTCCGTGAGGGCGCCACCCTGGGCCCGGGCGGAATCGTCCTGCCCGGGAGCACCGTCGGGGCACGCAGCACCCTGGGTCCCGCCTCGCTGGTGATGGCCGGGGAATCCGTGCCCGCCGACTCCCGCTGGCTGGGCAATCCGATCGAGGCGTGGCGGTCCTGACGGGGCCAGAACGGAAGCGGCAGTGAACGGCCAGCACACAGCGGCAGCGGACCCGTACTTCCCGGCCAATGGCGACCCCCGCTACCGCGTGCACCGGTACGAACTCGCCCTGGACTACCGGCCCGGGCCCAACCGGCTGGCCGGCACGGCCCGGCTCAGCGCCATCGCCGGGCGGGCGCCGCTCGGCGAATTCCACCTGAACCTGGCCGAGTTCAAGATAGGCCGGGTCCTGGTCGACGGCCGGGCCCCGCACTACACGCACCGGGGCGGCCGGCTCCGCATCCGCCCGGCCAAGCCCCTGCCCGCCGGCGCCGCCTTCACCGTCGAGGTGCACTGGGCCGGCAACCCCAAGCCGGTGCGCAGCCCCTGGGGCGGCATCGGCTGGGAGGAGCTGACCGACGGCGCGCTGGTGGCCAGCCAGCCCGTCGGCGCGCCGTCCTGGTACCCGTGCAACGACCGGCCCGCCGACAAGGCCTCGTACCTGATCTCCGTGAACACCCCGTCCGCGTACACGGTGGCCGCGGGCGGCCGCCTGCTCACCCGCACCACCAAGGCCAGCACCACCACGTGGGTGTACGAGCAGTCCGCGCCGACCCCCAGCTACCTGGTCGGGCTGTCCATCGGCATGTACCAGACGGTGCTGCTGGCCGACCCGGGCCCCGCCGGCGTCCCGCAGAGCGCCCACGTGCCGACGCACCTGCTGCCCGAGTTCTCCCGCGACTTCGCCCGCCAGCCCGCCATGATGCGGCTGTTCGAGGAACTGTTCGGACCCTACCCCTTCGGCGAGTACGCGGTGGTCGTCGCCGACGAGGAACTCGACGTCCCCGTGGAGGCCCAGGGCCTGTCCCTGTTCGGCGTCAACCACGTGGACGGCGCCCGCGGGTCGGAGCGGCTCATCGCCCACGAACTGGCGCACCAGTGGTTCGGCAACAGCGTGACCATCGCCGACTGGCGGCACATCTGGCTGAACGAGGGCTTCGCGAAGTACGCCGAATGGCTCTGGTCGGAACGCTCCGGCGGCCGCACCGCGCACGAACTGGCCGCCGCCGCGCACCGGCTGCTGGCCACGCAGCCGCAGGACCTGAGGCTGTCCGACCCGGGCCGCAAGCTGATGTTCGACGACCGCCTCTACCAGCGCGGCGGCCTGGCCGTACACGCGGTCCGCCGGGCCCTGGGCGACACCGCCTTCTTCCGCATGCTGCGCGAATGGACCGGCGCGCACCGCCACGGCGTGGCCACCACGGCCACCTTCACCACCCACGCGTCCCGCTACACGACCACCCCCCTGGACACCCTCTTCACCACGTGGCTGCACGAGCCGTCCCTGCCACCACTGCCCGCCTGAGCGCTGTGACGCCTGATGGGGTAGTGCGCGTGCTGACGCTTCCCGCGCAAGAGGGGAGTTGAGGACCGTAGGTGTCCGCAACGGGGGTTAGGTTGCCGGTATGGCCCTCAGGACATCGCACCCCGTGCTCGGCGCGCGTGAGCTCAACCGTGCCACGCTCGCCCGTCAGCTTCTGCTCAGTCGTGCCGAGATGTCCGCGCTGGACGCCGTCGGGCACCTCCTCGGGCTGCAGGCGCAGAACGTGAAGCCCCCCTACTTCCAGCTCCATGCCCGCCTGGCCGGCTTCCGTCCCGGTGAGCTGGCCGGGCTGATGGAGTCGCGGCAGGTGGTCCGGATGGTCACCCTGCGGTCGACGATCCACACGCACACCGCCGCAGACGCCCTGTCCCTGCGGCCCCTGGTCCAGCCCGCCCGCGACCGCGAGGTGCACCAGTTCCGCAAGGGACTCGCCGGGGTCGATCTGGACCGGCTCTCCGAGCTCGCGCGGGCCTTCGTCGACAGCGCGCCGCGCACCATGGCCGAGCTCCGCGAGGAACTGCTCAAGGAATGGCCCGAAGCCGATCCGCAGTCCCTCTCCGTCGCCGCCCGGTGCCGGCTGCCGCTGGTCCAGGTCACGCCCCGGGGCGTCTGGGGCCGCAGCGGGCAGGTCCGGCTCACCACCGTGGAGAACTGGCTCGGGCGGCCCGCCGCGGCGGCGCGGCCCGTGGACGAGGTGGTGCTGCGCTACCTCGCGGCCTTCGGTCCCGCCTCCGTGAAGGACATGCAGGTGTGGGCGGGGCTGACCCGGTTGCGGGAGGCCTTCGAACGGCTGCGTCCCGGGCTCGCCGTCTTCCAGGACCCGGGCGGCGTCGAGCTCTTCGACCTGCCCGACGCGCCCCGCCCGGACGGCGGCACCCCGGCCCCGCCCCGCTTCCTGCCCGAGTTCGACAACCTGCTGCTCTCCCACGCCGACCGCACCCGCGTGATCGCACCCGAGGCCAAGGGCCGTACCTGGAGCGGCAACCAGGCCCACCGGACCCTGCTCGTCGACGGATTCCTCGCCGGTCTCTGGAAGCAGGACGGGAACACCCTCACCGTCCAGCTCTTCGAGGAGACCTCCGCGGCGCGCCGGGAGGAGATCGCCGCCGAGGGCGAAGCGATGGTCGCCGCGCTCGGGGAACCCGGCGGACCCGGCGGTTCCGACGGACGCCGAGACCCCGGCAAGGTCTCCGTCCGCTTCGCGTCAATCCACGGCTGACAAGCGCTGGTGGTCGGCCCGCCCCAGGCGGCACGATGCCTGGCATGACGACCGAGAGCAGCCCGAACACCGAGATCAGCGCGGCGGCCCAGTTCCTGGCCGCGCGGGACTTCCTGCTGGAACGCCGCGGCGACTACGAGGGCGCGCGCGCCGGATTCACCTGGCCCCGCCCCCACCGCTTCAATTGGGCACTGGACTGGTTCGACCACATCGCCGCCGGGAACGCCGCCGACGCCCTGCGCATCGTCGAGGAGGACGGCAGCAGCCAGTCCCTGTCCTTCCAGGAGCTGTCCGCACGGTCGGACGCGGCCGCCGCCTGGCTGCGCGAGCAGGGCGTCGCGGCCGGCGACCGGATGCTGGTCATGCTCGGCAACCAGCGCGAGCTGTGGGAGGTCGTGCTCGGCGCGATGAAGCTGCGCGCCGTCGTCATCCCCGCCACCCCGCTGCTCGGCCCGGCCGACCTGCGCGACCGCGTCGAGCGCGGCCACGTCCGGCACGTCGTCGCGCGGGCCGCGGACACCGGCAAGTTCGACGACGTACCGGGCGCTTACACCCGGATCGCCGCCGGCCCGGAGGTCCCGGACGGCTGGCGGCGGCTGGCCGGCATGGACGAGGCCGCGTACACCGCCCCGGGCGCCTTCACCCCCGACGGCGAGACCCTCGCCACCGACCCGCTGATGCTGTACTTCACCTCCGGTACCACGGCCCGCCCCAAGCTCGTGGAGCACACGCACGCCTCGTACCCCATCGGGCACCTGTCGACCATGTACTGGCTCGGGCTGCGCCCCGGGGACGTGCACCTCAACATCGCCTCCCCCGGCTGGGCCAAGCACGCCTGGTCCAACCTCTTCGCCCCCTGGAACGCCGGGGCCACCGTCTTCGTCCACAACTACACCCGCTTCGACGCCGAGCGGCTGATGGACCAGATGGACCGGCACGGGGTGACCACCTTCTGCGCGCCGCCCACGGTGTGGCGCATGCTGATCCAGTCCGACCTCAGCAGGCTCGCCACTCCGCCGCGCGAGGCCCTCGCGGCGGGCGAGCCGCTCAATCCGGAGGTCATCGAGAAGGTCCGCCGGGCCTGGGGCGTCACCATCCGGGACGGCTTCGGCCAGACCGAGACCACCCTCCAGATCGGCAACTTCCCCGGCATGCCCGTGAAGCCCGGCTCGATGGGCCGCCCCGCCCCCGGCTACGAGATCGTCCTGCTGGACCCCGTCACGGGCAAGGAGTCCCCCGACGAGGGCGAGATCTGCGTCGACCTGCGCGTCAAGCCCGCCGGCGTCACCACCGGCTACCGCGACGACCCGGAGCGCACCGCCGAGGCCATGGCCGACGGGCTCTACCGCACCGGCGACATCGCCTCGCGCGACGCCGACGGCCACCTGACCTATGTCGGACGGTCCGACGACGTCTTCAAGGCATCGGACTACAAGATCAGCCCGTTCGAGCTGGAGAGCGCCCTGCTGGAGCACGAGGCCGTCGCCGAGGCCGCCGTGGTGCCCGCCCCGGACGCCCTGCGGCTGGCCGTGCCGAAGGCGTACGTCACCCTCGCGGCGGGCTGGGAGCCCGGGCCGGAGACGGCCCGGGCCCTGTTCGAGCACTCCCGCGCGGTGCTGTCCCCCTACAAGCGGATCCGGCGCATCGAGTTCGGCGAGCTGCCGAAGACGGTGTCCGGCAAGATCCGCCGGGTGGAGCTGCGGGAGCTCACGGCGGCCGGCGGGACGGTGGAGTACGACGAGGCCGACCTCGGCTGACGCCCGGCGGCGGGGCGCACCGAGGGCGGGCGGGGCCTAGGGCGGGGCGGGCCGAGGGCGGCGAGGACCGCCCCCGGAGCCGGGCCTCAGCCGGGCAGGTGCGCCTCGATCGCGGCGATGACCTCGGGGGACTCCGGCTCGGTGCGCGGGCGGAAGCGCGCCACGACCTCGCCGGCGGGGGAGATCAGGAACTTCTCGAAGTTCCACTGGATGTCCCCCGCCTCGCCCTCGGCGTCCGGGGTCTTCACCAGCTCCTGGTAGAGGGGGTGCCGGTTCTCGCCGTTGACCTCGGACTTCTCCAGGATCGGGAAGGTGACGCCGAAGCCGGCCGCGCAGAAGGTCTGGATGTCCTCGGCGGTGCCGGGCTCCTGCCCGCCGAACTGGTTGCAGGGCACGCCTATGACGGTGAAACCCTTGTCCTGGTAAGCGAACTGCAGCCGGGCGAGGCCCGAGTACTGCGGGGTGAGCCCGCACTGCGAGGCGGTGTTCACGAGCAGGATCGCCTTGCCCTTGTGGGCCCCGAGGCTGGTCGGCTCGTCGGACAGGGTGGTCAGCGGGATGTCGTACAGGCTCATCGGGCTCTCCTGGCAGGAAGCGGATAACGCCCCCGAGCTTAGGCGGTGTCTGTCGGATCATCCCGGGCCCCGGCCACGCCGGCCCCCCGGCTACGCGCCCATGTCGACCAGTTCGTCCGCCGGGTCGTTGACCGGCTGCGGCATGCCCGTGAGGTCCATGACGAACAGCGGTATCCCCAGGTCGTCGGCCCGGGTGCGGGCGTCCTCGGTGTACCCGGCGAGGGAGAAGTAGACGCTGGTCGCGGAAGCGGTCAGTCCGTTCAGCCAGACGCACTCCACGGCCCGCAGTCCGGCGGGCGCCGTGGTCGGGTCCACCTGCGCCACCAACCCCGGGGCCCGCAGGTCCACGGCCGCCGAGGGGATCGGGCGCCCGTCGGGCTGGCGCACGTCCTGGAAACCGAGCCAGCGCAGGTAGAGCGCGGCGGTGGCCACCGCGTCCCGCGTCGTACGGATCGTCACCGGCCGGAACGCGGGGCGCGGCACCGGCAGGGCAGCCGGCGGTGGCTCCTGCGCGGCGGCCTGCCCGCGCGGAGCGTCCTGGCGGCCGCCGGGCCCCGCACCCCCGCCGGAACGCTCGCCCCGCTCCGCGGTGGACCCCGCACCGTCCCCGGCGGCCGCCTCCGCGCCGGAGGCCGCCGCCGCACCCGCCGCCGCGGCCGGTCCCGGGGTACCACCGGCCCTACCCGATCCCGGCCCGGTAGCCGCCTTCGGCCGCGTGCCGGCGCGAGGGCCGGAACCGGTCCGCGGGCCGGAGCCGGACTCCGGTTTCCCGCCCGCGGCACCGGGCCGCCCGCCCGCCGGATTCCGTGCGGGCTCCGGATCCAACGGGTGCACCGGAATCCGCACCACCGTGCCGCAGGAGGCGCAGCCCACCTCCGGATGGGGCCACTCGCTCTCCCGCCCGCAGGACTCGCAGCGCACCGCCACCCAGGTCTCCGACCAGGTCCGGTGGGTCAACGGGTCGGGCGGCGCGGCGAGGTCCAGCGGCGGGCGCACCGGGCTCCCGCACGCGCAGGGATAGACCGGGACGGTGTAGCCGTTCTCGCGCAGGCACGCCGGGCAGCGCACCGGTACCGCTTCCGCCATGAGACCTGGACCCCCTCCGTCGCTGTGCGTACGTCCATGCTCCACCACGCGCGACGGTCCGTGCGCCAACACCCGCCATTTGTACAAGTCGCCGAGCGAGACGCGGCATTTGGTGGCATCCGGGGTGCCGTACCGCCTTGACGTGGGAGAAGTCGCCGCCTAGCTTGTTCCGTATAGCAGAACAATACTTCCGGATTACGGAAAAGCCTGACCGTCGGACCCGCAGGAGAACTCGATGCCCCGTATGACAGCCGCCGCCGCTGCAGTGGAGATCCTCAAGCTCGAGGGCGTTTCGCAAGCCTTCGGCGTGCCCGGCGCAGCGATCAACCCGTTCTACCGCGAGCTCAAGAACGTGGGCGGCATCAACCACACGCTGGCCCGCCACGTCGAGGGCGCCTCGCACATGGCCGAGGGGTACACGCGGGCCAAGGCGGGCAACATCGGTGTCTGCATCGGTACGTCCGGCCCCGCCGGCACCGACATGATCACCGGCCTGTACTCCGCGATCGCGGACTCGATCCCGATCCTGTGCATCACCGGTCAGGCTCCGGTCTCGAAGCTCCACAAGGAGGACTTCCAGGCCGTCGACATCGCCTCGATCGCCAAGCCGGTCACCAAGAAGGCCACGACCGTCCTGGAGGCAGCCCAGGTTCCCGGCGTGTTCCAGGAGGCCTTCCACCTGATGCGCTCCGGCCGCCCCGGCCCGGTCCTGATCGACCTGCCGATCGACGTCCAGCTGACCGAGATCGAGTTCGACCCGGAGACCTACCAGCCGCTGCCGGTCTACAAGCCGCGGGCCTCCCGCGCGCAGGCCGCCAAGGCCATCCAGTTGCTGCTGGAGTCCGAGCGTCCGCTCATCGTCGCCGGTGGCGGCATCATCAACGCCGACGCCTCCGACCTGCTGGTCGAGTTCGCCGAGCTGACCGGTGTGCCGGTCATCTCCACCCTCATGGGCTGGGGTGTCATCCCCGACGACCACGAGCTGAGCGCGGGCATGGTCGGTGTCCAGACCTCGCACCGCTACGGTAACGCGACGTTCTTGGAGTCGGACTTCGTCCTCGGCATCGGCAACCGCTGGGCCAACCGCCACACCGGCTACAACCTCGACGCGTACCTCGGCGACCGCAAGTTCGTCCACGTCGACATCGAGCCCACCCAGATCGGCAAGATCTTCGCGCCCGACTTCGGCATCGCCTCCGACGCCAAGGCCGCCCTGGAGCTCTTCATCGAGGTCGCCAAGGAGCTCAAGGCCGAGGGCAGGCTGCCGGACTTCTCCGCCTGGGCCGCCTCGGGCCAGGAGCGCAAGGCCACCCTCCAGCGCCGCACGCACTTCGACAACATCCCGATGAAGCCGCAGCGCGTCTACGAGGAGATGAACAAGGCCTTCGGCCCGGAGACGCGTTACGTCACCACCATCGGCCTCTCCCAGATCGCCGGCGCGCAGATGCTGCACGTCTTCAAGCCGCGCCACTGGATCAACTGCGGCCAGGCCGGCCCGCTCGGCTGGACCATCCCGGCCGCGATCGGTGCCGCCACCGCGGACCCCGAGACCCCGATCGTCGCGCTCTCCGGCGACTACGACTTCCAGTTCATGATCGAGGAGCTCGCGGTCGCCGCGCAGCACAAGGTCCCCTACGTCCACGTCCTGGTGAACAACGCCTACCTGGGGCTGATCCGTCAGGCGCAGGGCGGCCTCGGCATCAACTTCGAGGTCAACCTCGAATTCGAGAACATCAACACCCCGGAGCTCGGCGTCTACGGCGTCGACCACGTGAAGGTCGCCGAGGGCCTGGGTGTCAAGGCCATCCGCGTCACCGACCCCGATGGGCTGGGCGCCGCCTTCGAGCAGGCCAAGAAGCTGGCCCAGGAGTTCCAGGTCCCGGTCGTCGTCGAGGCCATCCTGGAGCGCGTCACCAACATCTCGATGAGCAAGACGGTCGACATGAGCGACGTGACGGAGTTCGAGGAGCTCGCGACGGAGCGGGGCCACGCCCCGACCGCGATCAAGCCCCTCAAGGTCTGACCGCCGCCCCCGCACCACCCGAAGACCCCCGGCCCCTCCTCGCGGAGGGAACGGGGGTCTTCGGCGTCCCGGCACCACGGACGCCCTCGCCGGTGGCACCCGGACCGGGCACGACGGGCGAGCCGACCAGGACGCGCCGGACGGGGGCCGTCGAGGCAGACGCCGGGCATACGGCCCAACCCGGCCCCGAGGCCGGCCCGCTGGACCGTCAGGGGGAAAGGCCCGAGGCCGCCGCCGGCCGCCGCTGCGCGTCGACGGTACCCGGCTTCCTTCGAGGCCGGTCCCTCACCCCGTGACCGGCATCGGCGGCGGCGTCGCTCCCGCGCCAGGCGCCCCGCTCCGGTGTCGCTCCCGCGTGAGGGGCCCGCTCCGGTGTCGCCCCCGCTCAGGCGTCGCGCCCGCGCCAGCAGGCCCAACGAGCCGTGGCAGGACAGGCGCCCGCCGCGCCCCCTTCCGCACGGCCGACGACGGTCCGGCTCCCGCACCGGCCCGGCCCGGCCCGGCCCGGCCCGGCCCGGCCCGGACCGGTCCCGGCCGGGCAGCTCGACGCCGAACAGCCGGGTGCGGCGCGTGCGCCGGGCGACGGCAGGCCCGGGTGGAGTGGTCGCGCGAGTGGTCGCGCGAGTGGTCGCGCGCGTCGAGCGGGGCCGGGGCAGCAGGAGCCGCCGCCCAGACCGTGGACGAGGAAGGCCCGGCCCGCACCCAGCCGCCGCAGGCCACCCTCGGCGGGGAACGACAAAGCGCCGAGTCACGGGACCGTCCGTGACTCGGCGCTCTGGTTTGATACCGCCCGACGGAGCGAGGCTGGCGCGACAGGACGTTCGCACCGCCGGGCGGAGTAGGAGGCTCCTCTTCCCGCGCAGGGGGCTCTGTGCGTGACCCCTGTACGGGAGAGGAGTGGCTGGGACCGTGGCGGGCGGCGACGAGAACTCCGGCATCGTCTCCCTCAGGTCAAGAGACGGGCCTCGGAACCCATTACCACCGCACTGGCTCGCACGCCCGCCACGGTCCTCGTCCTGCCCTCACCGCGTACCACCCCTCATCCGGGTCCGCGGTTCGGGCTCAGCACCCGGGGCCCGACCTCCCGTCAGGCCCCCGGTACAACTGGTCGGCTCAGGCGTCGCGCAGGGCGCGGACGGCCTCCTCGACGCGCTTGCCGTAGTCGGCGTCGGCGGCGTGGAAGTGAGCCAGGTTCTTCTCGATGACGTCCTCCAGGGTGACCTGGGACAGACCGCCGGCGATGTTCGCCACCAGGCGCTGCTTCTCGGCCTCCGACATCAGGCGGTAGAGCTCACCGGCCTGGAAGAAGTCGTCGTCCTTGGTGTGGGCCGGGGCCTCGTGGGTGCCCGTGTAGCCGGACACGGCCCTCGGGGCGCCGAGCGCCAGACCGGTCTCGGCCGGACCCTGGTAGGAGTTGGGCTCGTAGTTCTTGTCGTGGCGCGAGCCGTTGCGCAGCGCCATGACACCGTCGCGGCCGTAGTTGTCGGCCTTCGCCGCCTTGGGGGCGTTCACCGGCAGCTGGGTGTGGTTCACGCCGAGGCGGTAGCGCTGGGCGTCGGCGTACGCGAAGAGGCGGCCCTGGAGCATCTTGTCCGGCGAGGCGGTGATGCCCGGGACGAAGTTGTTAGGGGAGAAGGCCGACTGCTCGACCTCGGCGAAGACGTTGTCCGGGTTGCGGTCGAGGACCAGGCGGCCCACGCGCTGCAGCGGGTAGTCCGCGTGCGGCCACACCTTGGTGAGGTCGAACGGGTTGAAGCGGTAGTCCGCGGCCTCGGCGGCGGGCATGATCTGGACGTAGAGGGTCCAGCTCGGGTTCACACCGCGCTCGATGGCCTGGAGCAGGTCGGTCTGGTGCGAGTTGGCGTCGCTGCCGACGACCTCGGCGGCCTGCTCGGAGGACAGGCAGCGGATGCCCTGGTTCGTCTTGAAGTGGTACTTGACGAAGAAGGCCTCGCCCTGGGCGTTGGTCCACTGGTAGGTGTGGGAGCCGTAGCCGTTCATGTGGCGGTAGGACGCCGGGATGCCGCGGTCACCCATCAGCCAGGTGATCTGGTGCGTCGCCTCGGGGGCGTGCGCCCAGAAGTCCCAGACGTTGTCCGGCTCCTGCTTGCCCGTGAAGGGGTCGCGCTTCTGGGAGTGGATGAAGTCGGGGAACTTGATCGGGTCCTTGATGAAGAACACCGGGGTGTTGTTGCCGACGAGGTCGTAGTTGCCCTCTTCGGTGTAGAACTTGAGCGCGAAGCCGCGCGGGTCGCGGACCGCGTCCGCGCCGCCCAGCGAGTCGGCCACGGTGGAGAAGCGCAGGAAGGTCTCGGTCTTCTTGCCGACCTTGTTCAGGAACGCGGCGCTGGTGTACGCGGTGACGTCGTCGGTCACCTCGAAGTAGCCGTACGCGGCGGAGCCGCGGGCGTGCACCACGCGCTCCGGGATGCGCTCCCGGTTGAAGCGGGCAAGCTTCTCGAGCAGCTGCTGGTCCTGGACCAGGAGCGGGCCACCGACGCCGGCGGTGGCGGAGTTCTGATTGTCGGCGACCGGGGCGCCGGACTCGGTCGTCAGCGTGCGCTTCGACATGGTGACCTTCCGTACGGGTAACTGCTGACGGAAAGCGTCTTCCGTCATGCGGAACAGCCTAATTTCGGCGAGAACTAAACGTCAACAGTTTGTTGAACGAAGTTGGGAGAGGTGATCCGGACGACGCCGGCACTTGGGCGCGACAGGACAGGTGTCAGCACCGGCGCCATCCGGAGACTCAGGTCCCCCGCCGACGGGGGAGGTGCTCGGCCCGGTTAGAGCTGGGCGCCGGAGAGACGCTCGACGGCGCGGAGCAGGGCGGAGTGGTCCAGGCCGCCGTCGCCCTGGGCGCGCAGCGAGGCGACCAGCTGGGCGACGACCGCGCCGACCGGAAGGGCGGCACCGACGTTGCGGGCGGCGTCGGTGACGATGCCCATGTCCTTGTGGTGCAGGTCGATCCGGAAGCCGGGCTTGAAGTCGCGGTTCAGGAAGTTGTCCTTCTTGCGGGTCAGGACCGTGGAGCCGGCCAGACCGCCGTTGAGGACGTCCAGGGCGGCCTGGAGGTTCACGCCGGACTTCTCGAGGAAGACCACGGCCTCGGCGCACGCCTGGATGTTGACCGCGACGATCAGCTGGTTGGCCGCCTTCACCGTCTGGCCGGAGCCGTGCGGGCCGCACAGGACGATGACCTTGCCGAGGGCCTCGAGGATCGGCAGCGCCGCGTCGAAGTCGGCCTGCTCGCCACCCACCATGATCGACAGGACGGCCTCGATGGCGCCGGCCTCGCCGCCGGAGACCGGGGCGTCGAGGACGCGCAGGCCCTTCTCGGCGGCGTTCTTCGCGAGGTCGACCGAGGTTTGCGGGGTGATCGACGACATGTCGATGATCAGCGCACCGGACTTGGCGTTCTCGAGAATGCCGTCCTCGCCGTAGGCGATGGCCTCGACCTGGGGGGAGGCGGGCACCATCGTGATGACGACGTCGGCGTCCTTGACGGCCTCGGCGATCGAGCCGGCCGCGGTGCCGCCGGCGGCGGCCAGGCGGTCCAGCTTGTCCTGCTCCAGGGTGAAGCCGGTGACCGGGTAGCCGGCCTTCAGGAGGTTCTCGGCCATGGGGGAGCCCATGATTCCGAGACCGATCCAGGCAATCTTGGGGAGGGTGCTCATGATGAGGGTCCTTCTCTTAATGCTTTGTACGAAAAGTGCGTGAGGTGCCTGGCTGATCGCCTGGACTTGGTCCGCCTACTGGACGGCGCGGGCCCCGGCCGGCAGCCACTCGAAGGACGCGGCGGCGTCGGCGGCCTTGTACTCCAGGCCCACGTAGCCCTGATATCCGGCCTTCTTCAGCTGGTCGAGCAGGTCCTCGAGGGGAAGCTCGCCGGTGCCGGGGGCACCGCGTCCGGGCTTGTCCGCGATCTGGACGTGACCGGTCTTGGCGGCGTACTTTTCGATGACCTCGGAGAGGTCCTCATCGTTCATCGCCAGGTGGTAGAGGTCGAGCAGGAACTTGGCGTTCCCGAGACCGGTGGCCTCGTTCACCTTGTCCACGATCTCGATGCCGGCCGGGGCGCTCACCAGCGGGTAGAGCGGCGACTCGGGCTTGTTGAGGGTCTCGATCAGGAGGATCGCGCCGACGCGGTCCGCGGCCCGGGCCGCGGTGACCAGGTTCTTCAGGGCGAGCTCGTCCTGGACGGCAGGGTCCACGCCTTCGACGCGGTTGCCGTACAGGGCGTTGAGCGCCTTGCAGCCGACCGAGGCGGCGAAGTCGGCCGCCACGTCGATGTTGGCGTTGAACCGGTCCGACTCCGCGCCGGGTACCGAGACCGCACCGCGGTCCGGGCCCGGCAGCTGCCCGGCGTAGAAGTTCAGCCCCACCAGCTGGGTGCCGGCGTCCTCAAGAGCCTTCTTGAGGGCGTCGAGCTCCTCCTGCGCGGGAGTGGGGGTCTCGATCCAGGGCCACCACAGCTCGACCGCGGTGAAGCCCGCCGCGGCGGCGGCCGCGGGACGCTCCAGGAGCGGGAGTTCCGTGAAGAGGATCGAAAGGTTTACATCGAAGCGCTGGTCCGTGTATCCCATGAGGGGTGTGCGCTCCTTCCGTATTGCGGAAGTTAGTTTCTGCTTGATGGAAGACTGCATGGAGGTTCGCGCGGCTGTCAAGTACGGGCTCCCGAAAAGTCCCGACTGCCAGGTAGCTTGGCGGGCGTGCGATTGAGAGTGGAGTTCACGACCGAGCCCTTCGACCTCGAAGAGGCCCCTGCCCATGCCGTGGCCGCTCGCGAGGTGATCCAGAAGGCCCAGCTGGACGCGGTGGACGTCGGCCCGTTCGGCAACACCGCGGAAGGTGAGGCCGGCCGGGTGCTCGCGGCGGTGAGCGCGCTGCTGCGCGGTTCCCTGGAGGCCGGGGCCACGCGCGTCTCGCTCCAGGTCAACGTCCTCGGAGAGGACACGCCGTGACCGAGCCCCGCGACCACCCGTTCGTGACCGCCGTCAAGCCCCTGGTGGACGCGATGGGCGGCGAGCTGATGGACCCCGCCCTCGCCCAGCCCGACGACGTCGTGCTCAGCTGGGAGGGGGAGGACCTGCTGGCCGTGCGCCTGCCCCAGCTGTCCGACTCGCTGGACCACATCCTGGCCGCGCTGGAGCGGCGGCACGGCGTCCCGTTGGCCCGGCTCGAGCGGAAGGCCAAGCAGGACGTCGTGCGGATACTGGAGGCGCGGGGGGCTTTCTCCGTGCGCCACGGCGTGGAAACGGTCGCGGCGGCCCTGGGGGTAAGCCGCTTCACGGTGTACAACTACCTGAACAGGGAAAATCCCAACAAAACCGCCCAAGAGTGACGCCCCGCGTGAACGCTGCCTGACGTACGGTGACCAGCCGCCGCCCCATTCATCCGGGCGGCGGCTTTTGTGTACGGGAAGTTTCAACAAAGTGTTGACGCGGTGTTGTCGAGGGCGTTAGCTATGCGCAGCCCGTCAAAGCAACAACAGGCCACGGAGGCCTACCGTGACTTCGAGTCCGACCCCGGGTCTCACCCGGTTCAACGCCTTGGACGACAGCGCGGCCGCGGCCGAGCTGCACGAGGTGTGCGCCAGCTCGGCGTGGGTGGGCAGACTGCTCGCCCAGCGCCCCTTCGCCACCGCCGCGTCCCTGTTCGCCGCCAACGAGTCCGCCATGGCGGAACTCACCGCGGCCGACCTGGGCGAGGCGATGGGAGGCCACGCGCCGATCGGCCGGCCGAAGCCGGGAGACCCGACCTCCGCCCGCGAGCAGCGCGGCATGGCCGGTGCCTCGGAGGAGCTCAAGAACGAGCTCCTGGAACTGAACCTGGCCTACCAGGAGAAGTTCGGCCACGTCTTCCTCATCTGCGCCACCGGTGCGACCGGTGAGTTCATGCGGGACGCGGTCAAGGTCCGGATCGACAACTCGCCGGAGCAGGAGCGGGAGATCGCCCGCGGTGAGCTCGTCAAGATCAACAACATCCGGCTGACCCGCCTGGCCGAGCACGCAGCATAAGGAGAGTGACCATGAGCACCGCGACCACCGCGTCGGTGTCCACGCACATCCTGGACACCAGCATCGGCAAGCCCGCCGAGTCCGTCGCCATCTCGCTGTCGGCCCGCACCGGGCTGGACGGCGCGTGGGCGGCCCTGGGCGGCTCCGCCAC
Organism: Streptomyces sp. NPDC045967; assembly: GCF_056430495.1. Taxonomy (NCBI): domain Bacteria; kingdom Bacillati; phylum Actinomycetota; class Actinomycetes; order Kitasatosporales; family Streptomycetaceae; genus Streptomyces; species Streptomyces sp. NPDC045967. Next base: position 84,718 of record NZ_JBWKLE010000024.1, read on the forward strand.
CGACGCCGACGGGCGTTGCAAGGACCTGCCGGCGCTGCCGGAGGGCACCACCCACGTGCGTCTCGACTTCGAGACCGAGACGTACTTCTCCAAGAAGCAAGCCGAGGCGCAGCAGGACGCCCCCCGCGTAAGGGACAGCGCTACGTTCTTCCCCGAGGTCACCATCACGTTCGCGGTGAACCCGGGCGAGCACTACCACGTACCGCTGCTGCTCAACCCGTTCGGCTACTCCGTTTACCGAGGGAGCTAGCATGGCCACGATTCTGGGCCAGAACCAGTACGGCAAGGCAGAGAACCGCGTCGTCAAGATCACGCGGGACGGCGACACCCACCACATCAAGGACCTCAACGTCTCGGTCGCCCTCTCCGGCGACATGGACGACGTCCACTACTCCGGCTCGAACGCCAACGTCCTGCCGACGGACACCACCAAGAACACGGTGTACGCGTTCGCCAAGGAGTACGGCATCGAGTCCGCCGAGCAGTTCGGCATCCACCTGGCCCGCTGGTTCGTGAACAGCCAGGAGCCGATCCAGCGCGCGCGCATCCGGATCGAGGAGTACGCCTGGGACCGGATCGCCACCTCGGACGCCAACTCCAAGTTCATCGGCTCCGACGAGGTGAACCACTCCTTCGTCCGCCAGGGCATGGAGACCCGCGTCACCCAGATCACGTACGACGGCACCAACTGGGAGGTCATCTCCGGCCTCAAGGACCTGGTCGTCATGAACTCCACGAACTCCGAGTTCTGGGGTTACGTGAAGGACAAGTACACGACGCTGAAGGAGGCCTACGACCGGATCCTGGCCACCCAGGTGTCGGCTCGCTGGCGCTTCAACTGGTCGGACGACGAGCAGCGGATGCCGAACTGGGAGCGGTCCTACGCCGAGACCAGGAAGCACATGCTCCAGGCCTTCGCGGAGACCTACTCCCTGTCGCTGCAGCAGACCCTCTACCAGATGGGTTCGCGCATCATCAACCACCGTTCGGAGATCGACGAGGTCCGCTTCTCGCTCCCGAACAAGCACCACTTCCTCGTCGACCTCGAGCCCTTCGGCCTCAAGAACGACAACGAGGTCTACTTCGCCGCGGACCGCCCGTACGGGCTGATCGAGGCCACTGTTCTGCGGGACGGCGTCGACGCCCGTATCCCCGTGGACATGACCAACCTCTGACGCGGCACGCGTGTCCCGGGGCTCCGCAGTGGCCCCGGGACGGGCGACACACCTTCAGCTTCCCGAATCGGCACCCGGACGCACCACTCGGGGCAGCAGTACTGTCAGCTGTCCAGGCCCCGGCTCCGGCACTCAAATCTCCTGGGCCCTGCCGTGCCCGCACCGCCACTGAAAGCACGAGGAAGTCCCATGGCAGCATCGGCAGCCCTTGACAGCGCGGTCGAGCGCATTGTCATCGAGAACTGTGCGATCGCGACCGTCGACGCGAACGACACCGAGTACGCCTCGGGCCACGTGGTCGTCGCCGGCAACAAGATCGAGTCGATCGGTGCGGGCAAAGCCCCCGAGAACCTCGAGAACGTGGTCCGCCGCATCGACGGCACGGGTCACCTCGTCACCCCCGGCCTGGTCAACACCCACCACCACTTCTACCAGTGGATCACGCGTGGTCTGGCCACCGACCACAACCTCTTCAACTGGCTCGTCGCGCTGTACCCGACGTGGGCGCGCATCGACGAGCAGATGACGTACACGGCGGCGCAGGGCTCCCTCGCGGCGTTGGCCAAGGGCGGCGTCACCACCGCCATGGACCACCACTACGTGTTCCCCAAGGGCTCCGGCGACCTGTCCGGCTCGATCATCCGGGCCGCGTCCGAGATGGGCGTACGGTTCACCCTCGCCCGCGGCTCGATGGACCGCAGCGTCAAGGACGGCGGCCTGCCGCCGGACCACGCCGTCGAGACCCTCGAGGGTGCGCTCGCCGACACCGAGGCGACCGTCAAGAAGCACCACGACGCGTCCTTCGACTCGATGACGCAGGTCGCCGTCGCCCCCTGCTCCCCCTTCTCGGTCTCCACCGAGCTGCTGAAGCAGGGCGCCGAACTGGCGCGCCGCCTGGGTGTGCGCATGCACACGCACGGCTCCGAGACCGTCGAGGAAGAGCAGTTCTGCAAGGAACTGTTCGGCATGGGCCCGACCGACTACTTCGAGTCGACCGGCTGGCTCGGCGAGGACGTGTGGATGGCGCACAGCGTCCACATGAACGACTCCGACATCGCCGCGTTCGCCCGCACCAAGACCGGTGTCGCGCACTGCCCGTCCTCCAACGCCCGGCTGGCCGCCGGCATCGCCCGCGTCCCGGACATGCTCGCCGCAGGCGTCCCGGTCGGCCTCGGCGTGGACGGCACCGCCTCCAACGAGTCCGGTGAACTGCACACCGAGCTGCGCAACGCGCTCCTGATCAACCGGCTGAACCCGGTCCACCGCGAGCGCGCCCTGAACGCGCGCCAGGCCCTGCGCCTGGGTACGTACGGTGGCGCCCAGGTCCTCGGCCGCGCCGACAACATCGGCTCCCTCGAGGTCGGCAAGTGCGCCGACCTGGTCCTGTGGAACCTGAGCACGCTCCTGCACTCCTCGATCGCCGACCCGGTCACCGCGCTGGTCTTCGGCGCGGCCGCCCCGGTGACCGCCTCGTTCGTCAACGGCAAGCAGATCGTGGAGAACAACCGACTGCTCTTCGCCGACGAGGACGCCATCGCGGTGTCCACGCGGGAAGAGGCCCAGCGCCTGGCGCGGATCTCCGCGCAGGGCTGACCCCTCCTCCGGCCACCGCCGGGAGGTACGGAAAAGAAGTCCGGCCGGGGGGGACGGCCCCCGGCCGGCGGCCGCGGACCCGAGCGGGGTCCGCGGCCGCCGTTCCCGGGAAGCGCCTGAGGACCACCGACGGCGCCCCCGGGAGCGGTGAACCGCGCCACTGGGTTCTCACCACGCACCACGCACCACGCACGCGGACGGTTTCGGGCGAATCGGTTCCGCACTCCTTGTAGGGACAAGCACGCGCACCACCCACAACTCCAAACAGGCTCGACTCGCACCGCTTTCGCACCACCTCCAAGACACCCACGTCCCTGCCGACGTGTTACCCGACCGGAGGAAGCCGTGGCCCAGTCGCCCAGGTTTCGCAAAGACGCAGTCGCAGTACCGCAGGTCTCCTCCGGGGAGAAACACCCCGTCGACGAGACCCTGCCGCCCCTGAAGATGTTCACCAGCGGTCTCCAGCACGTGGCCGCCATGTACGCGGGTGTCGTGGCCCCGCCCATGATCGTCGGCCCGGCTGTCGGCCTGTCGGCCACCGAGACCGCCTTTCTGATGGGTGCCTCGCTGTTCACAGCGGGCCTCGCGACCCTTCTCCAGACCCTCGGGTTCTGGAAGATCGGCGCCAAACTCCCCTTCGTCAACGGCGTCTCCTTCGCCGGTGTGACCCCGATGATCGCGATCGGCAAGGGGGAGGGGGACGACGCGATACCGATCATCTTCGGCGCGATCATCGTCGCCGGAGTCCTCGGCTTCTTCGCCGCCCCCTACTTCGGCAAGCTCGTCCGCTTCTTCCCGCCGGTCGTGACGGGCACGGTCATCACCCTGATCGGCGTCTCCCTCCTGCCCGTCGCCTTCAACTGGTCGCAGGGCGGGAACAGCACCGCCGCCGACTACGGCTCGATGAAGAACATCGGCATGGCCGCCGCCACCCTGATCATCGTGCTGCTGATGCGCAAGTTCCTGCGCGGCTTCCTCCAGCAGATCGCCATCCTGCTCGGTCTCGTCGCCGGCACACTGATCGCCCTGCCGCTCGGCATGACCAGTTTCGACGCCGTCAAGGACGCCTCGGTGGTCGGCTTCCCGACCCCCTTCCACTTCGGCGCCCCGCACTTCCAGGTCGCCGCGATCATCTCGATGTGCATCGTCATGCTCGTCTGCATGACCGAGTCGACCGCCGACATCCTCGCCCTGGGCAAGATCGTCGGCCGTCCGGCGGACGAGAAGACCATCGAGGGCGGCCTGCGGGCCGACACCCTGGGCAGCGCGATCAGCCCGCTGTTCAACGGCTTCATGTGCAGCGCCTTCGCCCAGAACATCGGGCTGGTGGCCATGACCAAGGTGCGCAGCCGGTTCGTGGTCGCCGCCGGCGGCGGCATCCTGATCCTGCTCGGCCTGTGCCCCATGGCCGCCTCCGTCATCGGCGTGGTCCCGCTGCCCGTCCTCGGCGGCGCCGGGATCGTGCTCTTCGGCTCGGTCGCGGCCAGCGGCATCCAGACCCTGGCCGGCGCGGCCATGGAGAAGGGCGAGAACGCCCTGATCGTCGCGGCCTCCGTCGGCATCGGCCTCATCCCCATCGCCGCCCCGGGCTTCTACCACGCCTTCCCGAAGGACCTCCTGGTCGTCCTGGACTCCGGCATCAGCACCGGCTGCGTGGTGGCCATCCTGCTCAACCTCGGCTTCAACCACCTCGGCGCCCGGCGCGGGGCGGCCGTCCCGGAACCGGTCCCGGCCCACTGAAACCGCGTACGGCGGTGGGGGGGGGGGGGGGGGGGGGGGGGGGGGGGGGGGGGGGGGGGGTGGGGGGGGGGGGGGGGGGGGGGGGGGGGGGAGGGGGGGGGGGGAGGGGGGAGGGGGGGGGGGGGGGGGGAAAGCGGGAGCCGCCGGGCCGCTGGCAGGGGTAGGGCTCGTACGCGCC